>DATCUQ010000011.1:0-21428 GCA_036567345.1 Lutibacter sp. | reverse complement strand
CCAATTATAGGTTATTTGAGCCAGCTTCGTCATAAATTTATTGTGAAGCGTTTTGTAATTTTGGCCGTTGTATTCTGAATTAATTTGAGCGATTAAATCAGTAATTTGGTCCATCATTGTTGAACCGTTTTTAACCATTTTATTTTTGACATTTGGATTGCAACCGCCAATATTTATATATTCGCTCATATCAGAGTTTGGGTGGGCATCATTTGCGTTTAAAACACCGTCGCCATCAAAATCATTGCAAGCGCCAAAAGAAACATTGTCAACGCCTTCATAACCGTACCAGTATTCTGACTTTATAACAATTTTAGAAATTGGCGCTAAAGATTGAACTGCCCAAAATGTTGCTGAAACAGGAACAAAGACAACATCAGTCCCAATAAGATTGCCCGATAAATCATAAATTTCAATAATTTCGTTCGAATAATTCCAATTATAAATATCCATACTTACATTGGTGACATTGTTTCCAGAAAAATTGATGGTTAAATCGGTAAATTCATAATTTGACATAAGTGCATTTTGCGCTCCCCAATATGGTTCCGTCCAATTATAAAATCCATAATTATTTATAGACCAATCAAAATCAAAATCATATTCCGGATCATAATAGTCATAATTTCTTGTCAATTCAAAAGAGATTCCAGGAAGAATATCTCCGGGAGAAAAAACTGAATTATTGCTGTTTTCACTTAAATAATTAGGGAAAGAATCATTATAATTTGCATTTTCAAAATCTTCAGTTGGCAAATTATTGCAAGACAAAGCTTCAGGGCTGTAAAAAAATTGTAAATTAGAATTTGGTATTTGTGAATAAGTTGGTCTGGCGCTTGTGTTTTCTGATTTTGGCCTCGAATTAAAATACGTTTCCATATCAATTCCGGATTTAATAATCTCACTAATAGAATTTGGTGCTGGTTGTCCAAACGGAGCAGTTCCTTGCACATTCATTTCAGGATTTTCAGGCAGTGCAGTTGTTTCCTTTTCACAACTGGTAAAAATAGCTGCTATAACCAGCAGGTACATACTCATTTTTAAATGTTTCATCATTTTTTGTAAATTTTAGTAAATTGATTAGTTTGATTTTTTTGCTTTTGCTTAATTTATTTCGCAATTTTTAATGAGTCCATTTAAACAAAAGACTAAACGAAGATATTATATTTTTTGTTAATAAAAATATTTATTTAAAAACCTTTTGAAAAATTTTATTGCCCAACTCGCTTATAGAATGGAAATTGATAGTAGTTAAAGCTTTTAGTTTTATATAATTGAAAGCACAAAACAAAAAAACAGGCAAATTGCCTGTTTTTTTTTAATTAAATAGTTGTAAAACTACTTAAACGTTAAAATAATAAGGAATATTGGCTCCCCAGGCGCAACTTGAGATTTTAGTTCTTTGTGTGGTGGTGATCAACTTGGCGGTTCTCCAATTATAAGTAATTTGAGCCAGCTTCGTCATAAATTTGCTGTGTAGCGTCTTGTAATTTTGGCCGTTGTATTCTGAATTCATTTGCGCAATTAAATCATTAATTTGGTCCATCATAGTGCTGCCGTTTTTAACCAATACATTTTTAACATTCGGATTGCAATCGCCAATATTAATTTTTTCGCTCATATCAGAATATGGGTGCGAGTCGTTTTCGTTTAAAACACCGTCATTATCAATATCTATATCACACACATCTCCCATACCATCATTATCAAAATCAGCCTGATCACCATTTGCAGTTTCGGGGCAATTGTCTTCATTATCAGCAATTAAGTCCCCATCATAATCTTCCATCACAGTTTGATTTATAACTCTTAAGTGATCAAATACAATTGAATTTTCTCCTTCACAAGTATAATTAGATAAAACAATTTTTACAGAAGAAAACGCTATATCCTCTCCCATTGTAGAAAGATCTAATATGGCATCGCCTTTAGCAGTATCAAGCTCTGTATAACTTTCCGGGGAAACACTGGCATAATATTCAAACAACCCAATTATCACACCTTGGCCGTAGAACACTTGCGCCCCTACTTGATTATTAAATTCATCATAAATATAAACTAAAACATACGGAAAATTATAATAGGTCATATTTGACGTAAATTCTAAATAAGCTTTTAGTTTTGTTTCATTTGTATTTCCACTTATGTTGTACGTTTTTTCAATATTTTGAGTTGAGCACCAAGAAATTGTATTCCCAACAACACTTGTTTTAATTGCGGTGCTGCCATCTAAAGGAGACTCTATTTCAACGTAAGTAAAAACTGGGTTTAATCCGCTATCATTCACAGTCCATTCGCTTAAACTACCTGCCGGTACTTCATCTACAAGTACCTCATTATCATCTTTATTAAAAAGAGAATGTATATTTTTATTAATTGTGGCATTTTGTTCAATCAAGTCATTTTGCGGAAAAACAACTTCTGTTTCTTTTTCACAACTTGTTATAAATAGCAAGACTAAAAACAAGTAAGCAAGGTGTTTTAAATTTTTCATAATTATAAAGATTAAAGTTAATAAACAAGTCATAATATTCATGACTTACAATGTTTAATCTTAATGAAATTTTTAAAAAAGTGTAGAAGTAAAAAAATACATTGTATAAATTTAAACAAAAAATGGCCAAATCATAGATTTTTTAATCATCAATTTCCTGCTTCTTAACGCATTACCCATTTAATTGCATAAACAGTCATTATTGACCCATTTTAAGCAATAATTTGGCTAGTTCAAACAATTAAAAATCATTTCAAAAACAAAATCAGGCAAAATGAAATTTTTAACATTATAATAGCCAATAAAAAACTTTAAAGCGAAAAAACAGGCAGATTGCCTGTTTTTTTTAACAAAATCGTTTTAAAACTTCTTAATTGTTATTAATCTGGTCTTATATCATAAGGAATACTTGCAGTCCATGCACAACTTGAGATTTTAGTTCTTTGTGTGGTGGTGATCAACTTGGCGGTTCTCCAATTATAGGTTATTTGAGCCAGCTTCGTCATAAATTTGCTGTGTAGCGTCTTGTAATTTTGGCCGTTGTATTCTGAATTAATTTGCGCAATTAAATCAGTAATTTGGTCCATCATAGTGCTGCCGTTTTTAACCAATACATTTTTAACATTCGGATTGCAACCGCCAATATTTATATATTCGCTCATATCAGAGTTTGGGTGCGCGTCATCTTCATTCAATACGCCGTCGCCGTCAAAATCATCGCAAGTTCCAAAAGACAAGTTGTCAATCCCCTCGGCTTGATTAGACAAAGAATGTAATGTAATTCTTGTAATTGGCTCATTTGATTTCACGCCCCAATAAGTACCTGAATTGGTGCCGTAAACAACCGTTGTTCCAAGGAATCCTGAACTTCCAAATATCTCAATGGTAATTTCACTTTCTCCCCAAATGCTAAATACATCCATATTGGCATCCCTAACATTATCAGCTGTGAAATCAATAATCATATAGTCTACAAAGTAATTAACAAATAAAACTTTTGATGAGGTGCCCGTAGGATCGGTTAAGTAAAAATTATCAACAACACTTCCGTAGTTATTCATTGTATGAATACTAACACCAGATAAAATATCACCAGGAGAAAACATCCCTGTATCAGTATTTTCATCAATAAAGTCAGGTGATGCGCCAATATTCCCTTCTTCAAAATCCTCTGTTGGTAAATTTGAGCAAGGAAAATCATCTGCAGAGTAAAAGAATTCAAGATCGGTTGGCACAAAATCATCAAGCTGGTATGCTGTTTGTGCAATCTCCATTTTTTTCATGTCATTTAATGAACTTAAATAACTTTTTAAATCAACGCCCGATTCAAATATTTCAAGAACTGATTTGTAGGAACTTGTGCCCGTTGCTTCAATTTTTTGATTGTCCAATTCAGCATTTTCAGGTAAAATTTCTGTTTCATTTTCGCAACTTGCAATAATACCTGCCGTTAACAGAAGGTAAAAGATAATTTTAAAATTTTTCATAATTTTTAAGTTTAATAAGTTAATAAACTAACATTAGTCATCATATAACTTTGATGTAACATTTATGAAATTTTTAATGAGCGCAGCAGTAAAATAAATTACCTAAATTTAACAAAAAAAATTTAAAATTTCAATGTTTAAGGTGTTAATTTATTATTTCTTAACACATTACCCATTTAATCGCATAAACAGCAATTATTGGACATTTTAAGGCAATAACTTTATAATTATATACAATTAAAATGGCTCTAAAAATAAAAAACCAGTTTAAAATCGATTTAAGCGAAAAACCATGCAAATTGCATGGTTTTTCACCCTAATTTATACTTATTATATAAGGTCAGTCCTTCCAAATTGGCAAGGTAAACTTAAATTCACTGCCTTCATTTACGGTGCTTTCCACCCAAATTTTACCGCCGTGGCTTTCCACAAAATCTTTGCATAAAATCAACCCCAATCCCGAGCCTTGTTCATTTGAAGTGCCCAAACTGGAACTTATTTCATTAACGCTGAAAATGGCCGCAATTTCTGCTTCGGTCATCCCAACACCGTTGTCTTTTACGGTAATTTCAGCAAAATCATTTTTCAAGGATGAATAAATTTGAATTTCTCCTTTTGGCTCGGTAAATTTTATGGCATTAGAAATGAGATTTCTAAGAATGGTGTCCAACATATTCTGGTCGGCCTTCACAAAAATATTTTTCTCCACCTTATTTAAAATTGAGATATCTTTATTGATGGCCTGAATTTCCAAAAATGAAATCACACCTGTTACTTGTTGCGCCAAATTTATGTTTTTTGGATTAAATTTTAAATTACCCGATTGGGAACTGGCCCATATCAGCAGGTTATCGAGCAAACTGGAAACTTTTGCTGTTGAACCCTTAATTATCTTTAAAAATCTCAATCGTTTTCCGGCATCATATATTTCATTATTTTCAATCATCAGGTCGGTAAAACCAGCTATTGAGTTGAACGGATTTTTTAAATCGTGGGCAATTATGGAGAAAAATTTATCTTTAGTGCTATTCACCAGTTTTAATTTATCGCTTTGTCCGTCAATTTCATCCTTCATTTTATGCACCTGATAATTTTTAAACTCGAGCAAATTAAAAGCCTTTTTCTTGGAGGCGTTTTGTTGAATCAATAAAATTAGCAAAAAAGCAAAAATGACGATTGCAATAATTAAAAAATGGGTGTATTTTTTTTCTTTTTCGTAATTTGATTGTGCCTCTTCACTTGTTTTTGATAAATCGGAAATGGTGTATTGCGATTTTTCTAATTCGTTTAAGGTATTGAATAATTTAATCTTTTTTAACCTGTCCATTTTCAACAAGCTGTCCTTAATGGCGGTATATTCCTTTAAACGTATTAATGCCAAAACATTATCGCCCAAACCTTCATAGGCAATTGAAGCCTGCAATAAATTTTCCGACTTATAATCTAAATTGCCTATTAAATCAGCAATTGCATAACTTTCTCTAGCGGCATATATCGCATTCTGAAACTTTTTTCGCTTATTTTCAACATCAGAAATATTTAAAAGCACAATGGACTGCAAATTTCTTTCAACCAAACTATCGGCTATTTTCATCGCTTTGTCAAGATATTCCCTTGCCTCGGTATATTGCTTTAGGTTGATATAGCAATCTCCAATATTGTTATAATTGATGGCAATCCCATATTTATCGCCCAATTCCTCTTCAATAGCGATAGATTTTTTAT
Organism: Lutibacter sp.; assembly: GCA_036567345.1. GTDB lineage: Bacteria > Bacteroidota > Bacteroidia > Flavobacteriales > Flavobacteriaceae > Lutibacter. Next base: position 15,722 of record DATCUQ010000011.1, on the reverse strand, counting down.
AATAATCCAATCCTTCTTCAACTTTTCCGTTGTCGGCCAAAGCATTCGCAATATTTGTGTAGGAACTTGAAATTCCATACTTGTTTTTAAGCTTTTCATAAATTAGCAATGCATCTCTAAAATATTTTTCAGCCAATCCGTAATTTTCTTCCTGATAATACAGATTGCCAATGTTGGTATAATTTGATGCAACACCATCTTCATTTGAAATTTCCTTGTTTAGGTTCAACGATTTTAAATAATATTCAATGGCTTTGTCTTCCGAATATAATTCTGAATAATTAATGCCCAGAGAATTGTATATCCTGGCCATCCTCTTTTTATCTTTCAGTTTTTCATAGATCAAAAAAGCTTCGTTGTAGCTTTTTATGGCATCTTTATAATTAACGATTTCTTCATAATAATATCCAAACCTATTAAGCGTTTGGGCAATTTTAGATTGATCGCCAACTTTTTTTGCAATAACCAAAGCTTTGGATAAATTAACAAAAGCAGAATCTGTATTGCTTTTCAAATATAATTTTGCAATTTTTAAATGAATGGATACTTTTGATGTATCAACCAATTCTTTTTGAAGTTCCTTTTTCAATTTATTTATTTCAACGGTTTCCTGAGCCATTATAAGCGAAGAAAACCCCAAATAAAATAAAATTATAAATCTATTTTTCATTTATTTTTTAATTGGGCATTATGAAAAAAATATTTAATTTGTAGTCTAGCAATTGATTTTTAACAAATTATAATAAACAAATCTAAACTAATTTTTTCGATAGAAAAAATAGAATGGTTCTATATATGATATAAAATACAATAAAAGCCTATTGAATGACGTTAATAGGCGTGTTTTATTATTTTATTTCTTCAAACATCACATAATGTTCCCCCACCGGGGAAATCTCAAATTTTTCGCCAATAGTTTGAAAACCTTGTTTTTTATAAAATTCAACTGCCGCAATACGGGCATTGCACCACAAAATAGTTGTATTTTTTTCTTTTAAAATTTGAACTGCTTTTTGCAGCATTAATTTTCCGGCGCCAAAACCCTGATATTCCGTTAAAGTGGCCATCCCTCTCAATTGGTATTGATTCCCCTCAAAGTTTTTGTGGCCGGCTTTCATATAACTGGAAACTGCTATGAGATTCTCGTTTTTAAAAGCGCCTAAATGAAAAGTCTCTTTATCAAAATCGCCATTAAATTCATAAGGCAGCGGAATGTTTTTGCGTAAAACCTCTAACCGTACCGGAAAAGTTTCTTGGGCTGAAATTTCTTTAATTTGTATCATTGCTTTAGCTATATATTTTAATTTATGGAATAGTAACATTATGTCGAAAACAATGCTGTTTCTGAATTTATTTTCCTACTATTGACATAAACGAGGCTAATTTACTATTAATATGGAACATCTTGAAATTAAATTAATTGAGAAAGAAAATATATTCATCATTTTGCCGCTGTTAAGGGAATTGAACACAAATACAGATGAAAATATCTTAAAAGAACGCTTGTTGGAGATGATTACACAACATTATGATTGTGTTGGGGTGTTTTTGGATGATGAATTGGTTGGCATTAGCGGACTTTGGTTTTTGACACGTCATTACTGCGGAAAAACGGTTGAACCTGACCACGTGGTGATTGGCGAAAATCACAGAAATAAAGGTTTGGGGAAAAAATTATTTGAATGGATTTACGATTACGCACAAAGTATTGGTTATGAAGCCTCTGAATTAAATACCTATATTGAGAATGAGAAATCGCACCGATTTTACGAAAATGAAGGTTATGAAAAAAAGGGTTTCCACTACATAAAAAAGTTTAAAAATTCTTGAAAAACGTTTGTAAAAGTCTAAAAGGATTGTATATTTGCCAAGCATTTGCGAGAGTAGCTCAGTTGGTAGAGCTTCAGCCTTCCAAGCTGACTGTCGCCGGTTCGAGCCCGGTCTCTCGCTCAAAAAAAGCCAAACTTTCGTTTGGCTTTTTTTCATAAAAATCTTTTTCCGAACAGTAACAAAAGCACAATTGGAATTCCCAATAAAATAACTGTTGAAGTGCTTTGGGAAAACACTTCGGGATACACCAACAACATCAACGCATAACCGCCAACAGATCCTCCCAAATGCGCGGCATGCCCAATATTGCCCACTTTATTTTTCATTCCGTAAATGGAATAAACCAAATAACCTAACCCAAAAATATATCCCGGAATAGGAATAGGCAGCGGAAACATAATCAATTTCATATCGGGGTTTAATAAAATACCTGCATAAATAATGCCCGCAACGGCTCCTGATGCGCCCACAGCCGTATAATACAATTCCTTTTTATGGTAACTGAGCGTTAAAATACTTCCTGCAAGCAAACTGCCAAAATACAATATCAAAAACTTTATAACGCCCAGATTAAGTATAATTACAGGGGAAAAAATATATAAAACATACATATTTAAAAACAGGTGCAGATAATCCACATGTAAAAATGCCGATGAAAGCATCCTGATTTTTTCACCTCTTATTACTGATCCAATCTGGAATTTATATTTATCAAAAAACAGGTTGTCACTAAATCCTTTAATGGAAAACATCACATTGGCGGCAATTAATATTAACAATACAAAATCAATATTCATTCTTTTAAATTTTAAACAGCGAAAGTATAAAAAATTGCCGAACCCTTTTCTTTGTTTAGGCGCCAATAAATAAATATTTCAAAATTTAATGCGATATTTGCACACTTATGGTGAATTTTTTAGTTTACATATTGGTTTATCCGTTAATTTGGATCATTTCCATATTGCCATTTCGCATTTTATATGGCGTTTCCGATGTTCTTTATTTATTGGTGTATTATGTAATTGGTTACCGAAAAAAGGTGGTTTTCAACAATTTAATACTGGCTTTCCCTGAAAAATCTTATGAGGAAATTATTAGTCTCAGTAAAAAATTTTATCGCCATTTAATTGATGTTTTTATTGAAATGATAAAATCTTTTACCATTTCAAAAGAAGAATTAAATAAAAGATATATTTATAAAAATATAGACTTGCTGAATGAACTGCATAAAGACGGAAAAAGCATTATTTTGGTATTTGGCCATTATGCAAATTGGGAATGGATTATTGGGTTGACTCAATTTATAGAATATAAAGGATATGCAGCCTTCACAAAAATTAACAATAAATATTTTAACAGAAAAATATTAAATTCAAGACAAAGATTTGGCGTACAATTAAAACCAACCTCAAAAATTATTCATGAAATTGACATAAACCACAAACAAAATATCCAGGCTATTTACGGACTTTTGAGCGATCAGTCTCCCCAACTGTCTAAAACTTATTATTGGAGCGAGTTTTTGGGGGTAAAAGTTCCTATTCACACAGGTGCGGAAATGTTGGCAAAAAAATATGGCTTAAATATTGTTTTTGCCAAAATTGAAAAAGTAAAACGCGGTTTTTACGAATGCACTTTTAGCCTTATCACAAATGACGCCTCAAAACATCCGGAACACGAATTGACCAACTTATATCTTGAAAAAACAGAAAACCAAATTCATCAACATCCAGAATACTATTTCTGGACACATAAACGCTTCAAGCACAAAGACAAAGCACCGGATTTGTTGAAGCGTTGAATCGTTTAAGCGTGTAACTGTTCCATTGGAGACCTAAATTTTAGCTTCCTTCTTCGGACTTTTTTAATTATTCATTTATTGGCTAATCAACTAATTAAACACATTAAATTTCGCGCCAAAAACATACATATTTTCAAAAAAAGTAAAATGCTGAGATGCGGAATCCGATGAATCTTTTGTGGTTCTTATGTCTTGCATATTGATATATCCAACCTTAATATTTGACTGAATAAAGAAGTGTTTTAAAAACCCTATGTTTAACCCGGCGTGTGCCGACACTCCATAACCAGAAACATGAAACTCATCATAACGTTCTTTGCCCAACAAAGTGGTATTGGTTTTCGGGTATAATATTCCCGCTCCAATCCCTTCTGTTAAATTAATGTCTATTCCCTTTATTTTAAATTTCAACAATTTATCAAGCGCATCAAATCGACTGACTTCAACATTCACGTAATTTAATCCATCGGTATGTTCAAAGAGCAAAAAATCTTCAGTCAACAAAATATCATCATTGTTGTAAACGCCATCAAATTCGCCGCCAACATTGATGTTTCCGTCAATTTTTACTGTTTTGTTGTTTCGCATCACATATTTCATGTGGTCTAAACCAATCGAAATATTATAATTTTCATGGAAAAAATAACCAAGCCTAAAATTAGTCTGCGGTATGGTAATTTCATCTGGTTTGAAGTAATAGATTCCAAAAGGCTTTGGTTTGTCTTTTGCCGCTACATTGTGCAATGTAAAATGATAATCGTCTCCTTTAAAGGTAATATCAGATTTTGAGTAATTGGCTCTATTCCAACCCCAATAAGCGAAAAATTTCCCTTTATTATGACCTGATTTATTTTGAAGAATATCTGGAGCGTTTGTGGTTTCTTGAGAAAACATAAGGGTACTTATCAGCAATAGTGTTACTGAAACTATTTTTTTTAACATAGTTTGATTAAATTAAATTAGATAATAAATTTTATTTTTTAATATGAATTATTTTAGGCATATAAGCCATTAGAGCAAAAAAATTATAAAACCTTACAAGTAATTGTTGCCCTTCTACTTTACTTTGGCTAAGGTCAGCAATCACGGTCAGGGTACAAAATTCTTTAATATTTTAATTCGACTCCGCTCGGTTACTTGGCTTGAACTTCTGGCTTCAAACTTTTTCAATGTAGTTTCTTTTCTCATTTCTTTAATCTACTAATTAACTAACTAACTGGCTAATTTCAGCAATAAATCGGTTTGCCAAATCATCGGCACTTTGTTGTGAAGTGCTTTCTGTATAAATCCTGATAATTGGTTCTGTATTCGATTTTCTTAAATGCACCCATTCGGTTTCAAAATTAATTTTAACGCCGTCAACCGTTATCACATCCTCATTTTTATAGTTTGTGGCAATAGTGCTTAAAATAGCATCAACATTAATTTTTGGCGTCAACTCAATTTTATTTTTACTCATAAAATAAGCCGGATAACTGTCCCGTAATTGTTTGCATGACACTTTTGAATTTGCCAAATGCGACAGAAATAACGCAATGCCAACCAAGGAATCACGTCCATAATGCGACTCCGGATAAATAATGCCGCCATTTCCTTCACCGCCGATTATGGCATTGGTTGCTTTCATTAATTCCACCACATTGACTTCCCCAACCGCACTTGCCTGATAACTGCCGCCGTGTTTTAAGGTTACATCTCTTAAAGCTCTTGACGATGACAAATTAGAAACCGTATTTCCTTTGGTTTTGCCCAACACATAATCTGCACAGGCAACTAGGGTATATTCTTCGCCAAACATAGAGCCGTCTTCACAAATAATCGCCAGCCTGTCAACATCAGGATCAACCACGATGCCTAAATCTGCTTTTTCTTTAACCACCAATGCTGATATATCGGTTAAATGCTCTTTTAAAGGTTCCGGATTGTGGGGAAATTCTCCGTTTGGTTCACAATACAATTCAACACATTGAACACCCAGTTTTTCCAATAAAGGCGGAATTGCAATGCCGCCGGTTGAATTCACGGCATCCAGCACCACTTTAAAATTGGCTTTTTTTATGGCTTCAACATCCACCAATTTTAAATTCAACACTTCCTGGATATGTTTGCTGATATAATTTGCTTTCTTTCTGTATTTGCCCAAATCATCTACTTCTGCAAAAATATAGCCGTCATTTTCTGCAATTCCCAACACTTCTTCCCCATCCAATGCACTTAAAAATTCTCCTTTATGGTTCAACAATTTTAGGGCGTTCCATTGTTTTGGATTGTGGCTTGCTGTGATAATAATTCCGCCATCAGCGGCATCAAGCATCACGGCCAATTCGACAGTTGGCGTAGTTGACAAGCCGATGTCGGTTACGTTAATTCCCAAACCGACTAAGGTATTTCCCACCAAACTGCTCACCATTTTTCCCGATATTCGGGCATCTCTCCCCAAAATTACGGTAAGTTCTTTCTTGTTTGTATGATTTTTAAGCCACATACCATAAGCCGCGGCAAATTTTACGGTATCAATTGGCGTTAAATTTGTATTTACTTGGCCACCGATTGTGCCGCGTATTCCTGATATTGATTTTATTAATGACATAGATTAAATTTAGTGCAACAAAGATAATTTTTATGGTTGTAATAAAAAAGGCTGCATCAAATTTGATGCAGCCTTTTTTTTATTTTAAAATGAAATAGGAATTAGTTTCCTTCCATTTTTTTCTTCAATGCGGCAAGATCACCGCCTATATCGCCAAGAGTTGTTTTTTCGGCAGTGTCAACGCTTTTTTGTTGTGCTGCTTTTACATTTTTCTCTTCTTGTGCTTTAAAAATTGAGGTATGTGAAGCTACAATACGTCTAAATTCTTTGTTGAACTCAATCACTTTGAATTGGGCAACATCTCCTTTAGCCAATTTAGAACCATCTTCTTTTAAGATAAAACGACTTGGAACAAATGCTTCAACACCGTCTTCCAATGAAACTATCAATCCTTTATCGCTTTTATCTTTTACAGTTCCTTCGTGAATTGAATCGATTGCAAATTTCTCTTCATGAGCATCCCAAGGATTTTCATTGGTTTGTTTGTGGCCTAAATTTAATTTACGTCCCTCAACATCCAATTCCAATACTTGAACTTCCAATTTATCGCCTACAGAAACAAAATCTGATGGATGTTTAATTTTTTTGGTCCAAGAAAGATCTGAAATATAAACCAAACCGTCAATACCTTCTTCCAATTCAACAAAAACACCAAAGTTTGTGTAGTTACGCACCGTACCGGTGTGCACTGAACCCACTGGGTATTTTTCTGCAATATTGGTCCAAGGATCTGGATGCAATTGTTTAATTCCCAAAGACATTTTTCTTTCGTCTCTGTCTAAAGTCAATACTTGCGCTTCCACTTCGTCACCTACGGACACGAAATCCTGAGCTGAACGTAAATGGGTTGACCAAGACATTTCAGATACGTGAATCAATCCTTCAACACCTTTAGAAACTTCAATAAACGCACCGTAATCAGCAAGTACAACTACTTTACCTTTAATGGTGTCTCCTACTTTAATATTAGGGTCTAAAGCTTCCCAAGGATGTTTGTTTAATTGTTTTAATCCTAATTGAATTCTGGTTTTTTCATCATCAAAATCAAGAATCACCACATTTAAAACCTGATCTAATTCAACCACTTCACTTGGGTGATTGATTCTTGACCAAGATAAATCTGTAATGTGAATTAATCCGTCAACACCACCTAAATCAACAAAAACGCCATAAGAAGTAATGTTTTTAACAACACCTTCCAATACTTGGCCTTTTTCTAATTTACCAATAATTTCTTTCTTTTGAACTTCAATATCTGCTTCAATAAGTGCTTTATGCGAAACCACAACGTTTTTAAATTCATGGTTAATTTTCACCACTTTGAATTCCATTGTTTTTTCAACGTATTGATCGTAATCTCTAATTGGTTTAACATCAATTTGAGAACCTGGCAAGAATGCTTCAATTCCGAAAACATCTACAATCATACCGCCACGAGTTCTGCATTTAACGAAACCGTTAACCACTTCGCCAGTTTCGTGTGCATTGTTAACACGATCCCAAGCTTTAATAACTCTTGCTTTTTTGTGAGATAACACCAATTGGCCGGTATTGTCTTCTCTTCTGTCAACCAAAACCTCAACCTTGTCTCCAACGGCTAAATTTGGGTTGTAACGAAATTCGTTCAATGAAATAACACCTTCAGATTTTGCATTGATGTCAATAATTGCTTCACGGTCTGTTTTTCTTACAACAATACCTTCAATTACTTCACGTTCACTTACAATTCCTAAGGTAACTTCTAAAGCTGCTTCAAAAGATTTTAGGTTTTCTGCATCAATAGCTTCAATACCTTCTTCGTACATGTGCCAGTCAAAATTCGCTAAAAATTCTTCCGGATTTACTTTTTTGGCTTTTGGAGCTTCAACTGTTTCATCTGCTTCCTCTTTAGTTGCTTTTTCAGCTTTCGGGGCTTTAGGAGCTTTAACTGCTTCAACTGCTGCTTCTTCAGTCTCTTTTTCAGCTTTTGGAGCTTCAACTGTTTCAACTACTTCTTCAATAGTTTCTTCTTCAGCCTTTGAAGCTTCAACTGTTTCAACTACTTCTTCAGGAGTTTCTGTTTGGGCTTGCGCCGCTGTTTGGTTTACTTCAGGAGCATCATTTTGCTCTTCAGTATTTTTTGTTTCTTCAGACATATTTGCTGATGATAATTATTTGTATCTTATTGTTATCCAGATTTTTATACGATAATAACGCAAAGAGTTGGTTTACATTATTTTTTTTCTCATCCCTTTTAAAATCTGCTCTCGTTAAAAGGAGTGCAAATTTACTTAATTTATTTTATTATAACAAAAAGAAAATGAAGCATTTAAAAATAAATTTTATAAAATCAATAAGGCAATCGCTAAAATTACTTGTTGCATACTTTTTTAATTTTATGGTTAATCTTGTTTTATAGATCAAATTTGCCAAGTTTTATGGAATTGAAAAACTTTTACTTTCTGAATTGTCTTTTATTTAGGCTGAACTGTAAAATAGGTTGCCCAAAATCTTAAAAGAATATTTCAACCTCAATTTCAAAATAAAACACTTTAAAAAACCCTAACATTCGTCATACTATTATATTAAAAAGTTTGTACTTTTATAAAACTTTTTATAAAAACCATTGAATTATGAAAATATACGATGATAAACACATTAAAAATGTAGCTTTTGTTGGTGCCCATAAAAGTGGTAAAACAACATTGGCCGAAACCATGCTCTTTGAAGCCGGATTAGTCAGCCGCCGTGGTAGTGTTGAAAATAAAAACACCATTTCCGACTACCACGCGATAGAACATGAAAGAGAAACTTCCGTTTTTGCCACACCCCTGCATACCGAATGGCGCAACTACAAAATAAATATTATTGACACTCCCGGATTAGATGATTATATAGGTGAAATTGCCTCTACAATGCATGTGACCGACTCTGTTGTGATGGTGATAAACGCACAATATGGCGTTGAAGTCGGAACAGAAATAATTTGGGAATATATTGACCGATTTTCACACCCAACCTTATTTGTAATCAATCAAATTGATCATCCCAGCGCTGATTTTGACGAAAGCTATAAAAGCATCGTTGAATTGGTGGGTAAAAATGTGGTTAAAATCCAATATCCGCTTGTTGTTGATGGCACCCAATGCATTATTGATGTGCTTAAAATGAAAATGTACAAATTTGGACCTCAAGGAGGAAAACCTGAAAAATTGGAAATTCCAAAAGACCAAATTGAACATGCAACCGAGCTTCAAAATGAATTGATTGAAAAAGCTGCTGAAAACGATGAAAATTTGATGGAACTTTATTTTGATAAAGGCACACTTAATGAAGATGAAATGAGGGAAGGAATTAAGAAGGGAATGCTCAACCATGAGTTGTTCCCTGTATTTTGCATTTCGGCTTTAAATGATATGGGAACTGGCCGTTTGATGGGATTTATTGACAATGTTGCGCCTTCTGCAGCCGATTTAAAACCAGAACAAAGCGTTGAAGGCACCACAGTTGAATGCAAACCCAATGCACCAACAGCGCTGTTTGTTTTTAAAACTGTATATGAACCCAACTTGGGACAAATTAGTTTCTTCAAAGTAAAATCAGGAGAAATTAAGCAAAATGACAAGTTGGAAAATTCCAGAAACGGTGAAATTGAAATCGTAAACCAGCTTTATATTATGGATGGCAAAAACAGGGAACTGGTTGAAAAATTAAGTGCCGGTGATATTGGAGCCACTTTAAAATTAAAGTTTACGGAAACAAATGACACACTGCGAACAAAAGGTTCAAATATTACCATAAAACCAATTGTTTATCCCGAAGCAAGAATTACCAAAGCGGTAAGGGCTTTTGATAAAAATGATGATGAAAAACTAAATGAAGCGCTTAAAAAAATTCATAGCCAAGATCCAACCGTTAGTGTTAAGTATTCATCGGAGTTAAAACAACTCATTTTATCTTGTCAAGGGGAATTGCATTTGGCCACAATTGACTGGATTTTACAAAACACGTATGGCATAAAAGCAGTTTTTGAACAACCAAGAATTGCGTATCGGGAAACCATACAGCGTTCTGCAACAACAAGTTATAAACATAAAAAACAATCAGGAGGTTCAGGGCAGTTTGGGGAAGTCCACATTAAAATTGAACCTTGGTTTGAAGGAATGCCAGAACCCGAAGGATTTAACGTAAGAGGAAAAGAAGAAGTTAACCTAGATTGGGGCGGAAAATTAATATTCTACAACTGTATTGTTGGCGGTGTAATTGATGCGCGCTATTTGCCTTCTGTTTTAAAAGGAATTTTAGAAGTGATGGAAGAAGGTCCTTTAACCGGTTCCTACGCAAGAGATGTTCGGGTGATGCTTTTCGACGGCAGAATGCATCCCGTTGATTCAAATGACATTTCATTTAAAATTGCAGGGGCACATGCTTTTAAAGAAGCCTTTTTAAATGCCAAACCTAAATTGCTTGAACCAATTCATGAAATTTCCGTAAAAGTTCCCGAAGAATTAATGGGTAACGTAATGACCGATTTACAGTCGCGCAGATCCGTAATTCTTGGAATGGACAGTGAGGGTAAATATCAAACCATTAAAGCCAAAACACCTTTGGCTGAGATGTATAAATACTCAACAACTTTGCGTTCAATAACCCAAGGCCGTGGAAGTTTTAGCACTAAATTTTCAAATTTTGAATTGGTGCCAAACAATGTTCAGGAAGAATTGGTGAAAAAATAAAGCCTAATTTATAAAAATTAAAGACTCGTCTATTAATAAATGGACGAGTCTTTTTGTTAAAAAAGCCAACTAATATTTATTAATTCAAATTAATTTTTATAATTCTTAAAGTTTTTAGATGGTTATTAAACGATAAATTTTAAAAAAAATTAAATATTAATTGATTGCCAATATAATAATATTTTCCTTTAAAAAAAAGAATTATCATTAAATTTTGGTATTTTATTCATGTACAATGCATTTATTAATGATTTTAATTGTGATATGTATAATAAAAAAATATATAATTGATTATTTCTTCATCGCTGATAAATCTGTATCTTTGCAACTTAATATACTTTGATGAAACTAATTCTTATTACAATAGGCCTTTTAGCAATAGGTGTTGCTGGTATCGCCATTAAAATTTGGGCTAAAAAAGATGGAAAATTTGCAGGAACTTGTGCAAGTCAAAATCCCCATTTAAATAAAACAGGTGAAGCCTGCGGATACTGCGGAAGATTGCCTGATCAATGTGAAAACAAAGAAAACAAATAAGAAATGCTCGAATATCTATTTATTGCTTTTACAGTAATTTTTTGTATTCAGTTTATTTATTACATTTTCCTTTTTGGTTCTTTTTCTTTTTCCAAAAAAAAATCCACCGAAAATAACTTCAATTTACCTGTTTCAGTTATTATTTGCGCAAAAAATGAGGCGAAAAATTTAACTGAAATTCTTCCGCATTTCTTAACACAAAATTACAAAAACTTCGAACTGGTTTTAATTAATGATCGTTCACGCGACCAAACATTAAAGGTGATGGAGAAGTTTAAAAAGGATTCCCCAATTTCCATAAAAATTGTGGATGTTGCCATAAATGAACAATTTTGGGGAAGTAAAAAATATGCGCTTACTTTAGGCATAAAAGCTGCTTCTCACGAACATTTATTGTTCACGGATGCTGATTGCATTCCTGTTTCAGAAAGCTGGATAACCGAAATGGCCAATAATTTCAGCAGTGAACATCAAATTGTTCTTGGATACGGCGCCTTTAAAAAAATAAAAAAATCATGGCTCAATAAACTTATTCGGTTTGAAAGCCTTTTAACTGCCATCCAATATTTCAGTTATGCAAAAATTGGAATTCCATATATGGGCGTTGGCCGTAATTTAGCCTATACAAAAACGATTTTTTTCAAGGTTAACGGATTCGCAAATCATATGCATATCAAATCGGGCGATGATGATTTGTTTGTAAACCAGGTGGCTACAAAAGAAAATACCGCCATTTCTTGTTCACAAGACAGCTTTACTGAATCGTTTCCAAAACCTACCTTTAAAGATTGGATTCATCAAAAAAGAAGACATATTTCAACGGCTTCTTTATACAAACCTGTGCATAAATTTTTACTGGGACTATTTTTTAGCTCCCAATTGTTATTTTGGATTTTAGGCATCATTGTTTTAAGTTTCCTTTATAACTGGCAAATAGTTGCAAGTTTAATTTTTACAAGAATCTTATTTTTGTATTTGGTAATTGGTTATTCTGCAAAAAAATTAAATGAAAAAGATTTAATCCTGTTTATTCCATTTTTTGAAATATTTTTAATTTTGATACAAATGTTTATCTTTATAAAAAATATGATTTCAAAACCTGCACATTGGTAAAAAAAAACAATGATATCGTTGACTTAATCGCTAAAGCAAGAAAAAAAGACCAAAAAGCTTTTAACACATTGCTAAATACCTATTGGAGTGATGTTTATCGTTTTCAATTGTCAAAAATTGAAGATGAAGACGAAGCCGAAGACATTACCATCAAAACTTTTTCAAAAGCATTTGATAAAATTGACCTGTATAACGAAAGTTACAATTTTAAAACTTGGCTGATTTCAATTTCTAAAAATATTTTTTTGGATCATTTGAGAAAACAACGCACCGAAACCATTTCAATCGACAAAAAAGAATCTGAGGCATATAAAATTTTTGATGAAAGTCCATCTGCTGAAGATCAGTTAATTATCGATCAAAATTTGGCGCAACTGCTAAATTATTTGAAGCAATTAAAACCACCTTATCAGGAAATCATAAATCTTCGCTATTTTAGGGAAATGAGTTATAAAGAGATGGCCGAAGTATTAAACGAACCCATTGGCAATATCAAAATAAAATTATCGAGAGCAAAAAAATTATTGGCAGAAATCATTAAAAAATCTACTGAAAGTTGAATGCAAAAAAATCGAATTGGCTTAAAAATTTAGGTCCGGGCATTCTTTTTGCCGGAGCCGCAATTGGTGTTTCACATTTGGTGCAATCTACCAGAGCCGGTGCCGACTTTGGTTTTGGGTTAATTTGGGCATTGGTTTTAATTCATATCGTAAAATACCCGTTTTTTCAGTTCGGCCCCAGATATGCCACCGCAACGGGTGAAAGTTTATTGGACGGATATAAAAAATTAGGAAAGGGAGTTCTGCTTGCCTATTTTGTCTTAAATCTGGCTACAATGTTCACCATTCAGGCAGCAGTAACTGTGGTAACTGCTGGATTGGCGGCAAATTTATTCGGAATCACTGCAAATCCAGTTTATTGGAGTGTCATAATTACCCTAATTTGCTTTGCGTTATTAGTAACTGGTCGCTACAGTTTGCTCGATAAACTCATGAAATTGATTGTGATTACCCTAACTTTAAGCACCACTATTGCCTTAATTATTGCAGCATTTAATTCGACAAATACCTTCAGCTTTGTTCAAATTATTCCTGAAGGAGCTGTTGAAATCGGTTTTCTGATCGCATTTTTAGGTTGGATGCCTGCCCCACTCGATGTTTCTATTTGGCAATCGCTTTGGGCACTGGAAAAACAAAAAGACAAAACCACCGAATTCAATACCAAACAGGCCATTTTCGATTTTAACATTGGTTTTTTGAGCACATTGGTCATTGGTATTTTCTTTGTTGCCTTAGGCGCCATTGTAATGTATAATTCCGGTGAAACATTTAGTGATGGCGCCGTTCAATTTTCTGAGCAACTTATGACGCTTTATACAAAAAGTTTAGGGCCGGAAATGTATATTTTTATTGCCGCAGCCGCCTTTACCACTATGTTTAGCACTACCATCACAACTTTAGACGCATCTCCAAGAGCAATGACAAAGGCTTTCGAATTGTTAAGCCAAAAATCGTATAAAAATATGTACTGGTTTTGGATCAGTTTTCTGTCCATCGGAACAATTTCAATCCTGATTTTCTTTAAATCAGAAATGGGTTTCTTAGTAAAAACTGCCACAATTCTTTCGTTTTTAACAGCTCCATTTTATGCCATTGTCAATTATATATTAATTTCCAGCAAACATACTCCCGAAGAATGGCGACCTTCTTTACAGCTAAAAATGCTGAGTTGGTTTGGCATCCTGTTTTTAATCGGTTTCAGTATTTGGTATCTTTATAGTTTAAATTAGTTAATAATTTCTTCGTATTTTTGCAATCTATTTTCATTTAAAATGACACAAGAAACCACTTCATTACCAAATAAAATTCAAAAACCAGCCTGGTTGCGCGTAAAACTGCCGGTTGGAAAAAAATATACTGAATTAAGGAATTTAGTCGATAAATATAAATTGAACACCATTTGCACCAGCGGAAGTTGTCCAAATATGGGTGAATGCTGGACAGAAGGTACGGCAACATTTATGATTTTGGGAAATATCTGCACAAGATCCTGCGGATTTTGTGGTGTAAAAACTGGCCGACCCGAAACAGTTGACTGGGAAGAGCCGGAAAAAGTGGCGCGCTCCATTAAACTGATGAAAATTAAACATGCTGTGATCACTTCAGTTGACAGAGATGATTTAAAAGATGGCGGCTCCATTATTTGGGCTGAAACAATTAACGCCATCAGAAGAGCGAATCCAGATACAACGCTTGAAACCTTAATTCCCGATTTTCAGGGAAATAAAACCAATATTGACCGAATTTTAGCGGTTGCTCCTGAAGTTATTTCCCATAACCTGGAAACTGTGCGACGCTTAACGCGAGAAGTGAGAATTCAGGCAAAATATGACCGCAGTCTGGAAGTTTTAAAATATATGAAAGACCAAGGCCAGCGCAGAACAAAATCGGGCATAATGCTTGGTTTGGGCGAAACTGAGGAAGAAGTACTGGAAACCATGCAGGATTTGGCAAATGCCAAAGTTGATGTGTTAACCATTGGCCAATATTTGCAACCCAGCAAAAAACACTTGCCGGTGATTGAGTTTATCACGCCCGAACAATTTATTAAATACAAAGAAATTGGACTGACAATGGGATTTAAATATGTCGAAAGTGGCGCATTAGTCAGGTCTTCTTATAAAGCGCAGCGACATTTGGAATAAATGGCAGTTCTTTTTTTTAACTGCCAAAAGTTTTTAAATTTAATTGCTTTCAACTTTAAATTTGGAATTCTTACTTCAGCATCTAAGTGTTAAACGCTTAACTTTTAATTTAAGTTTTAACTTAAAGAAAATTCCGTTTTTAACTGTTTATTAACAAAAAGGCGCATTTTATGGCACAAACATTGCTACATATTATACGAAGCAAAGTTTTGTAACCTTTGTTATCATTCTTAGTAAGTTTGATTAGTATGAAAAAAGTGCCTCACGGCACTTTTTTCTATTTAAGCTTATTACTATTAACCTGACGGATTAATAACGGAAATTTATTATGCTGCTGCATATTTTATGTCATTATGTCTAAAATATTTCTTTACTCTTTCAGGATTTTGAACCAACATATTCATATGGTTTTCTAAATTTTCTTTTAATTTT
>DATCUQ010000010.1:0-34277 GCA_036567345.1 Lutibacter sp. | reverse complement strand
GAAAAATTAAAAGAAAATTTAGAAAACCATATGAATATGTTGGTTCAAAATCCTGAAAGAGTAAAGAAATATTTTAGACATAATGACATAAAATATGCAGCAGCATAATAAATTTCCGTTATTAATCCGTCAGGTTAATAGCAACGCTGATTAACAATACTTCGGAAAAAATTCTGGCAACTGTCTTGGATGGAATTCAAAATATATTGCCGTTCGGACTTTCGGCAGACTTACAAAACAGCAAAAGCAATTTGGTTGATGCTTACAAAAAAAGTGAAATGGAAGCAGAAATCGGATTGGGAATTTATGCTTTAAGCGCCATTATTGTTGACAAAGCTGAGCCCAGTGAAGCCTTAAAAGCAACCACTGCGTGGGCTATCGGTTTAAAAAATCCGAAATATTTACTGTCTTCTTTGCAACTCAATAATTTCAGAAAAGGATTGCCAATTGAACAAGAAATTGACATCAGGGCCGAAAAAGGCGCTTATTTTATTTGTGCTGAACTGACGCTTGAAGCCGATGCAAAAAAAACTTGGTTGCTGGCTGCGGATGTGAATCAGGGTCCGGCCGCAGTTGTAAATATTTCAGAAAAATTAAAATCGGTTGAAAATTTAGAAAAAGAAGTTTTGGCTGATATTGAATTGGGCACAAAAAACCTGGTTCAGTTGGCCGGAAATTCCGACGGATTGCAAGTTACAAATGATGAACTTCGCACCACAAGGCATTACGCAAACACGCTTTTTAACATTATGCGCGGCGGTATTTTTGATGAAAACTATTCGATAGACAAAGACGATTTTACCAAATATCTTGAAAAAGCAAACAAAAATTCTTTCAAAAACAATGAAATAGTATTGTCGGCATTACCCAATACTTTTTCATTAAAAAATTTAAAAGAACTTGCATTACAAAATGAAGACGCCAATTTTAAACGGCTTTGTTTTGAATATATGCCGCTGAAATTCAGCAGAAGACACGGCGATCCAAGTCGGCCTTGGAACAAGTTTTCCATCAATACCAGAAGCGAAATTGACGGATCCAAAATTTTGGATTACGAAGGCAACTGGCGCGATATTTTCCAGAATTGGGAAGCTTTGGCACACGCTTACCCGGAATTTATTGAAAATATGATCCACAAATTTTTGAATGCCACCACTTTTGACGGCTACAATCCGTACCGCGTTACCAAAGACGGTTTTGATTGGGAAGTGATTGAACCTGAGGATCCTTGGTCGTTTATTGGTTATTGGGGCGACCATCAAATCATTTATTTATTGAAGTTTTTGGAATTTGCCGAAAATCACTATCCGAACAAATTGGCACATTATTTTAACCAGGAAATGTTTGTGTATGCCAACGTTCCCTACAAAATAAAAAGTCATTCAGAAATTCTGAAAAACCCAAAAGATACCATTGATTTTGACCATGAACTGAATCAAAAAATCAATCAAAAAAAAACTTTGTTGGGTGCTGATGGCGCTTTGCTCCCAGCCCAAACCCAGGAAATTTACAAAGTCAACTTAACTGAAAAATTATTGGCCACGGTGTTGGCGAAACTGTCTAATTTTATTCCAGAAACCGGCATTTGGCTGAACACGCAACGGCCCGAATGGAACGACGCAAACAACGCCTTGGTTGGCAACGGCGTTTCTATGGTAACGCTATACTATTTGCAGCGGTTTTTAAATTTCTTCGAAGAAATTGTTGAAAACACTTCTGTTGAAAACGTTGCAATTTCAGAAGAAATGGCGGCATTTTTTAAGGAAATTGTTTCAACATTCGAAAAAAACAAACACCTTTTATCCGGAAAAATTTCAGATGCAGACCGTAAAATTATGGTGGACGGATTGGGATTGGCGGGCGGCCATTACAGAACCACGATTTATGAAAAAGGATTTACAGGCCATAAATCAGCAATCAGCAAAAATGACTTGTCGCAATTTTTTTGGTTGGCTAAAAAATTCATTGATCACACCATAAATGCCAATAAACGCACAGATAATTTGTACCACGCCTACAATTTAATGACCCTTGAAAACGAACAGGAAATCTCCATTTCCTGTTTGCCGGAAATGCTGGAAGGACAAGTTTCTGTTTTGAGTTCGGGTCATCTTTCACCGGCAGATTCATTGGCTTTACTGAACAGTTTAAAAAAAAGTGCTTTGTACCGAAAAGATCAAAACAGTTATATGTTGTATCCAAACAAACAACTTAAAAGGTTTATCGACAAGAACAATATTCCTTCCGAAGCCATAGAAAAATCGGAATTGATAAAACAATTGCTGAAAAATGGAAATTCACAAATTATTGAAAAAGATGTTTTGGGAAATTGCCATTTCAACGGAAATTTTAACAATGCCAACAGCCTTAAAGCGGCATTGGCGGCATTGCCTTCCTCCTATCAAAAACTGTTAGAAAAAGACCGGGAATTGCTGTTGAACGTATTTGAAAATATTTTTAACCACAAATCTTTCACCGGACGTTCGGGCACTTTTTTCGGTTATGAAGGACTTGGTTCCATTTATTGGCATATGGTTTCCAAATTGGCGTTGGCCGTCCAGGAAACTTATCTGAATGCGATTGAAACTGGGGCCGAAAATGAAATTATTGCAGGATTAAAAAACCATTGCCACGAAATAACCGAAGGCATTGGCGTTCATAAATCGCCTGAAGTTTATGGTGCATTTCCAACAGATCCTTATTCGCATACGCCTGCAGGAAAAGGCGCGCAACAGCCCGGAATGACCGGACAGGTTAAGGAAGATTTTTTGGCCAGAATGGGAGAATTGGGTGTTTTGGTAAAAAACGGAACGGTTAAATTTCAGCCTGATTTGCTGAAAAAAGAAGAATTTCTTAAAGAAAGTAAATCGTTTCGCTATACTGATGTGAACTTTCAGGAAAATGAATTAAAGCTGGAAAAAAACATGCTTTGCTTCACCTATTGCCAAATTCCTGTAGTATATAAATTGGCGGAAAAGGATTCGATTCAGGTGATTTATTCAGAAGAAAAATCAATTGAAATTGACGGATTAAAGTTAACTTCAGAAATAAGCAACCAAATTTTTTCCAGAACTGGTGCTGTTTCATCGATTTTAGTTTCACTGAATGAAGGAAATTTTTAAATTGATTCCATAAAGAAATTTTGACATTAAACAAAAGTAAATATGAAAAATTATAAAAATATTTTAATCGCATTAACACTTATTTTTACAATAAGTTCGTGTAAAATCACAGAAAATAAATCAGAAAAAACAACGACCAATACGTTGCCTTTTGTAAAAACAAAAGGAACGCAATTGGTTGACGCAAATGGCAATTCCATCATTTTAAAAGGGACAAATTTGGGCCACTGGCTGGTTCCTGAAGGCTATATGTTTAAAATGAATCAGGTAAATGCGCCCCGAAAAATTGATGAAATGTTGTATGAATTGGTTGGTCCGGACAGTTTGCAGGTTTTTTGGAAAGGTTTTTTGAACAATTACATCACGCACGACGACATTAAATATTTAAAAAGCATCGGCAGCAATCATATTCGCTTGCCATTTCATTATAAAATGTTTACGGATGATTTGTATATGGGAGAAAGAAATGCCGGATTTAAATATTTTGACCGATTGCTAGATTGGTGCCGACAAGAAAAAATGTATGTTTTATTGGATATGCATGCGGCTCCGGGCGGACAAACGGGTGACAATATAGACGACAGTTATGGTTATCCGTACCTATTTAAAAGCAAATCTTTACAGGATTTAATGACTAAAATTTGGGTAAAAATCGCAGAAAAATATAAAAATGAACCTGTAATTATTGGTTACGATATTGTAAATGAGCCAATTGCACATTATTTTAACGATGAACTGCCCTATTTAAACCATCAGTTATTTTTACTTTATAAACGCATCATTACAGAAATTCGAGCCGTGGATAAAGATCATACCATTTTTCTGAACGGCTCAAATTGGAGCGGAAATTTTGATGTTTTTGAAGAAATTATCGACAACAATGTGGTGTATGAATTTCATAAATATTGGTTTGAGGTAAATCAGGAAGCCATTCAACAATATCTCGATTTTAGAGACAAACATCAAGTGCCGATTTATATTGGCGAAACTGGTGAAAATACGGATGAATGGGTAAACGATTTTAGAATTTTGCTGGACAAACATCAAGTAAGCTGGGCTTTTTGGCCGTATAAAAAAATGAACAACACCAAAGGAATTATGAATTTTGAGGAGCCGGAAGATTATCATTTGATTACAAAATATGCTGATAGCGATCGTTCAACTTATGCCAAAATGCGAGAAAATCGTCCGGATGTTGTAAAAGTTCAAAAAGCGCTGAATGCATATTTGGAAAATAGCCTTTATAAAAATAATGACCCTAACAAAGGTTATGTTAAAGCCTTAAATTTTAAAGTTGATTAAAATATCCTTTGTTGAAATCATTAAACGTCCACAAATGAAAAAAATATTTTTATCCATATTGCTTATTGTTTTTTTAATCATTGTTGGCTGTAAAAGTCAAAATAAACTGGCCAATACAACGCAAACTTCATCCATTGACGCAAAAGTTGACTCCATTTTGGCATTGATGACGCTTAAAGAAAAAGCGGGACAAATGTTGAATATTGGCTTGCCGGCAGTATTGACTGGCGATTATTGGGATGCAAGAGACAGTGCTGTTTACAAGGCTGAAAAATTCAATGAGTTAATCATAAAATATGCGGTTGGCTCCATTCACAACACGCCCGGTTATCCTGCAGAAAAAGAAGGCTGGTATCAAATTATTAAAAAAATCCAGGATTCCGCTATGCAAAAAACCCGCTTGGGAATTCCGGTTTTGTATGGAATCGACAATATTCACGGCGCCAATTATGTGAATGGCTCGGTATTGTTTCCGCATCAAATTGCTATGGCAGCAACTTGGAACACCGAACTCACCAAAATTTCCGCCGAAATAACTTCCTATGAATCCAGAGCCGCTTCATTGCCTTGGAATTTTAATCCGAATGCAGATGTTGCTTTAAATCCGCTTTGGGGAAGAATTGGCGAAAGTTTTGGCGAAGATCCTTATTTAATTTCGGAAATGACCTTGGCTTATTTGCAAGGTTCCCAAGAAAAAGGGCTTCAAGATTCCACAAGCACTGCAGTTTGTTTGAAACATTTTATTGGTTATGGTGCAGGAAAAAACGGAAAAGACCGCGCAAATGCGCTGATTCCGGAAAACAGTTTGCGCCAATATTTTTTGCCGCCTTTTGAAAAAGCCATAGAAAATGGCGCCAAAGGCGTAATGATCAGTTCAAATGCGGTGAACGGCATTCCTTGTCACATCAACAGCTTTTATATTAACGATATTTTAAAAGGAGAGCTCGGATTTAAAGGTGTCGTGATTTCCGATTTTAGTGATGTGGAATTCTTGGTCACTGCGCATCTTTCCGCAAAAGACAAACGGGAAGCCACAAAAATGGCCGTAAATGCCGGATTGGATATGATTATGAATCCTTTTGATGCGGATATTGTTGACATTATTGTTGATTTGGTTGAAAAAGGCGAAATTCCGATGAGCAGAATAAACGATGCTGTAACAAGAATTTTGCGCCTAAAATATGAACTAAATCTTTTTAAAGTTCCCTACAACAACCCGAAAGGCTACACAAAATTTGCGAGCCGGGAACATATAAACGCCAACTACAAATCGGCCAGCGAAGCCATAACGCTTTTAAAAAACAACAACAATATTTTGCCGCTTTCATCAACCAAAAAAGTGTTGGTAACAGGTTATTCGGCAAATTCCATCAATATTTTAAATGGCGCCTGGTCGCGATCTTTTTTAGGAAGAGAGACGAAATTTAATGATCCAAGTAAATTAACCATTTTAGATGCCATAAAAGAACAAGTTGGCGATGCGAACGTTGAATTTGTGGAAGGAACCGATTATTTGGAAGAAATCAATTCAAACAAAGCGGTTGAAATGGCTAAAAACGCCGATTATATTATAGTTTGTGTGGGCGAAATACCGGCATCGGAAAAACCTTCTGACATTAATGAATTGGAGTTGCCAGAAGTCCAGCAAGAATTAATCAAAAAACTTTCCGCAGCAAAAAAACCAATCATTTTAGTGATGGTGCAAGGACGGCCAAGAATTATCAGAAAAATAGAATCCTTGGCTGATGCTATTGTGATGGCTTATTTGCCTGGAGAAGAAGGCGGACGCGCGGTTTCCGATGTGGTTTTTGGAAACATAAATCCGAGCGGAAAATTGCCTTATACCTATCCTAAATATTCAGGAAATGTATTGCCGTATTATTACAAAAAAGCTGACATCAGGGACATTAACTGGGGCTATGACGGATTTTATCCGCAGTTTGAATTTGGTTTCGGATTGTCGTACACCACATTTAACTATACAAATTTGCAAATAAGCACCAATACCATAAAAGGTTCAGAAGAACTAAAAATTTCTATAGATGTAAAAAATACAGGAAACAGAAAAGGTAAAGAAGTTGTGGAAGTTTATCTTAAAGATTTGGTGGCCACCGTTTCCCCAGATTCCAAAAAATTGGTGCGATTTGAAAAAATTGAATTAAATCCCGGTGAAACTAAATCGGTGAACTTTGTGCTGAACTCAAAAGATTTGGCAAATATCGGCATTCAAAACAAATGGATTATTGAGGAAGGTGAATTTGAAATTCAAGTGGGCGGAAATCCTAAAAATTTGCTTAAAAAAGGGTTTTATTACAGTAAATAATACAATTTTTGAAAGATAACTTTAAATATTATATACCTTTAAATTCCTAAAAAAAGACTTAATCAATTTAACCATGGAAATTCAAAAAAATATTTTAATCCTGCTGTTATTTATTTCGACAACTGCTTTTTCCCAAGAATATCAAAAAATATGGCAAACTGAAATTGATGCATTTGACAAATTAAACGGAGCAAATCCTTTACAAGAAGGCATTCTTTTTACCGGAAGTTCCTCCATCAGAATGTGGAAAAATCCCGCCAAAGATTTTAACAATCCGAAAATTTTAAACAGGGGTTTTGGGGGTTCCCAAATTATAGATTTAATTGAAAACTTTGACCAGGTTATCCTAAAATATCATCCGCAAAAAATAGTGATTTATTCGGGTGATAACGACATTCAGGAAGGTAAATCGGCCGAAATTGTTTTTGGTGATTTTTGTGTTTTATACGGTATGATTAAAGCAAAATTGCCAAATGCCAAAGTGTATTATATTGCCATTAAGCCAAGTTTAAATCGTTGGAATAAAGTGATAGAAATGCAAAAAGCGAATATGATGATTAACGCGTATTTAAACACAAAATCAAATGCCGCTTTTGTGGATATATTTTCGCCTATGATTGATTTTACCGGAAAACCAAGCGAGAAATGGTTTTTGGAAGACGGCTTGCACATGACCGATGATGGCTATAAATTATGGACAAAAATTTTGGCGCCGTATATAAAAGAGCAATAATCCTATTTAAAATTATCTCAAGATGAATAAAATAATCTGTTATTTAGTCCTGATTTTCCCGTTTTTTGGGTTTTCCCAAGAATTAATTACCAATGTTCCAAACCGAAATACTACCTCCTTAAACGGTAAATGGAATTACATAATAGATCCTTATGAAACTGGATATTACAGTTTTCACCTTGATGCTTTCGACCAACAAAAAGACTTTCAAAAATCGGCTTTTTTTAACAATTATCACCCCCAAAACAAACAGGAATTGGTGGAATATGATTTTGACAAATCTCCAACAATGACCATTCCCGGGGACTGGAATTCACAAAAAGAAAATCTTTTTTATTATGAGGGAACAGTTTGGTTCAAGAAATCATTTGACTACGATTTAAAAGAAAACAAGCGACTTTTCGTTTATTTTGGAGCCATTAACTATAAAGCTGAAGTTTACCTGAACGGAATAAAATTAGGTATTCACGAAGGTGGTTTCACGCCATTTAATTTTGAAATTTCATCAATAATTAAAGAAAAAGACAATTTTTTGGTTGTAAAAGTTGATAACACCCGAAGAAAAGAAGCCGTGCCAACCATCAATACCGACTGGTTTAATTATGGCGGAATCACGCGAGATGTTTTATTGGTGGAAGAACCAAAATCCTTTATTCAGGATTATTTTGTTCAGCTTAAAAAAGGAGATAAAAACACCATTTCGGGCTTTGTGAAAATCAATAATTTCGATAAAACTTCCGAATTTGTTACCATAAAAATCCCGGAATTAAAAATTAATTACAAAGGAAAAATAAATGCTGAAGGAATCGTTTCTTTTGAAATTACCAACAAAAAAATTGAGTATTGGTCGCCTGAAACACCAAAATTATACGAAGTCCTTATCAGTTTTAAAGATCAAACCCTAAAAGACAACATCGGCTTCAGAACCATAGAAACCAACGATTCCAAGATTGTTTTGAACGGCAAACCCGTATTCCTGCGTGGGATTTCCATTCACGAAGAAAATGCCAAAGGAGGAAGAGCCAACTCAGAAGCCGATGCTTTGAGATTGCTCACTTGGGCAAAAGAATTGGGTTGCAATTATGTGCGACTGGCACATTATCCGCACAACGAAAATATGGTGCGATTGGCAGACAAAATCGGTTTAATGGTTTGGGAGGAAATTCCGGTGTATTGGACGGTTGATTTTACCAGTCCGGAAACCTATAAAAATGCCGAAAATCAATTGATTGAAATGATAACCCGCGATAAAAATAGATGTGCCACGATTATTTGGTCTATGGCAAACGAAACACCAATTTCCGATGCGCGCAATACTTTTATCAATAATTTGAATGCAAAAGCAAGAACTTTGGACGATACCAGATTGATCAGTGCCGCTTTGCTTACCAAAAGTGAAGGCCTGCACAGTTATGTTGATGATCCTATAGCCGAAAAGCTTGATATTGTAGCATTTAATGAATATTTAGGTTGGTATGGCGGTAATTTGGACGATGCCGAGAAAATAAAATGGACATCGAAATATAATAAACCAGTGGTGGTTTCAGAATTTGGCGGCGGCGCAAAACAAGGATTGCACGGAGAAATAAATGAACGCTGGACAGAAGAATACCAAGAATATTTGTACATTCAAAACCTAAAAATGATTGAAAAAATACCAAATATCAGCGGTTTAAGTCCGTGGATTTTGGTTGATTTTCGATCTCCGAGAAGAATGCTTCCCGGTATTCAAGACGGATACAACAGAAAAGGATTGCTTTCAAACGACGGTAATAAAAAGAAAGCATTTTTTGTGTTACAGGAATTTTACAACCAAAAAACCAAACAGAATTAAATGCTTATTTCAATAAATTTAATGCCCAATTCTTTCTGAATTTCGTGAATTCTTTGCACTTCGTTAGGAACAATTAGGGCAATTGAAAATCCGGTTTTTCCCGCTCTTGCGGTTCTGCCGCTTCTGTGTGTGTAATATTCCAATTGTTCAGGAAGTTGGTGATGAATGATGAACGCCAAATTGTCCACATCAATTCCCCGTGCAGAAACATCGGTTGAAATTAAAACTTGCAAACTTCCATTTTTAAACGCGCGCATTACTTTATCACGATCTTTTTGTTGCATATCGCCTTCTAAAGCTTCAACGGAAAAACCTTCTTCTTTCAATTGCGCTGTTAGATTTTGTACGCCGGCTTTTGTTCTGCAAAATATAATTCCCCGATCTGTACTTCTTCTTTCCAATATTTTAATGAGTAGGTTGACCTTATCTTTTACCTCGGTTTTAATGTATTGGTGCGTAATGTTCGCATTCACCAAATCCTTTTTGTTTACGGCAATTTTTGGCGTATTTGCCGCCATATACGTTTTTATGATTTTTAAAATTTCTTCGGGCATCGTTGCCGAAAAAAGCCACGTATTTCTTGAACCGCTCGTGAATTTTAAAATTCTGTTTAAGTCCTGTTTAAAACCCATACTCAACATTTCATCGGCTTCATCCAAAACCAAGGTCGATATTTTCTTTAAATCAACTTCTCCCCTTTCAATTAAATCCAATAACCTGCCCGGAGTCGCCACAATAATATGCGTGGTTCTTTTAAGGGATTTCATCTGAATGTCAATTTTTTCACCGCCATAAACTCCTTCAACAAAAATTTTATCGTCGGTATATTTGGTGAATTTAAACAGCTGTTTTTTTATTTGCTGCACCAATTCGCGCGTTGGCGCCAATATTAATGCTTGGGTATAAGGTAAAGCGCTGTTAATATTATGCAATATTGGCAATCCGAACGCAGCCGTTTTACCTGTTCCAGTTTGTGCCAAGCCGATAAAATCGGTTTTAGAACCCAACAATACTGGAATCGTTTTTTCCTGAATTTCTGTTGGTGTTTTTATCCCAAGTTCTTTTAATGCTTCAATATATTCTTTTCGAATCCCCAATGCTGAAAATGTGGCCATAATTTTATTTTTTTGAAAGCTGCAAAGATACGCTATTTATAAGGCTTTGACCTATATATTATTAATTACCAAAAAGGTATATTTGATTGTTTATTTACAAGTAAAAAATTTGAAATTAAAAGATTTTTGTTATTCAATTAAAAACATTCATAAAAAAAGCCGCTTAATAAGCAGCTTTTATTCAAATTATGTGTTTATTTCAACTTATACTTTCTTAACTCGAACGGCATTCATCCCTTTTAATCCGCGTTCCAGTTCAAAACCAACTTTATCGTTTTCTTTAATTTCTTCCAACAATCCGCTTACGTGCACAAAATATTTTTCTTGTGACTGGTTGTCGATAATAAAACCAAATCCTTTTGATGAATCGAAAAAGGAAACTTTACCAACTTTTTCGGCAACTTCTTCTTCTCCTCTGTCTTCTTTTTTAGGAATGCCAATTTCAATGCTTGAAGCATCCACTTTTATTTTTTTTGATGGATCCATTGGTGTATCAGTAAGTTGTCCAAACTCATCAACATAAATAAACTCGCTCTCAGGCCCACCGGCTTTACGCTCTTCTTTTTTAATAAGTTTATCTTGCTTCTTTTTTAGACGCTTTTTTTCTCTTTCTTTTTTACCAAAGGTTTCCTGTGATCCAGCCATTAATTAACTATGTTAAATTTTTATTTTATGATCTGTTTATCCCCAAACAGTTAAGGTTGTCATCTTAATTTGAAACTAAAGATTGGATAATGACAATTTTTAAGATTGATTTACACAATGATTTATCCAGTTTTTGCAATGACTCATCTCCGAATAAACTAAATAGAGCTATTTAATTTTTACTGAAACTTTTGCAAATATAGCCTTTCCATTTTAATTCTGGGGAAACTTTTAATTAATTTAATTTTGAGTTTCAATGAATTATAGAGAATTCCTTAGCAAAATGATGAAATTTATAATACAATTTTAAGAAATTAATTGTAAACAAACAACATTTAATTATAAAATAGTATCATTTTATTGCGATTACAACTTTTTGAGATTTGAAGAGATTGCAATAAAATAAACTAATTCTTATAATCAATTTTATTTCCAGCGAATTGCCTTTAATGTTTCTGTTTTTAATAATTTGCTTATATTCAATAAATTACTTAATTTTAATTCAATATTCTTAAAAAATAATCAATACTAACTAACACATTTAATTATGACTGAGAAAACCATCAAACCAACAAGTGCTTTTTGGATTATTAGCGTTGCGGCATTACTATGGAATATTATGGGCGTTGCAGCCTATTTAGGTCAAGCTTATATGACCAAAGAAGTTTTAAAAGCGCTTCCGGAAGGAGAACAAGAATATTATAACAATCTTCCGGCTTGGGTAACAGCCGTTTTTGCAACTGCAGTTTTTGCGGGCTTATTTGGGTGTTTAGGACTTTTATTGCGAAAAAAATGGGCAACAATACTTTTTATTGTATCGCTGATTGCCGTAATTGCTCAATTAATTTACAACATGTTTATTCAAAAATTCATTGAATTATCAGGGGAAAAAATAATTTGGCCAATAGTGGTTCTTATTATTGCAATTTTGTTGGTTTTTCTTTCGCGAAAAGCTGGTAAAGAAGGTTGGATTTCATAAAAAATGATTCCTAAAAATTTAAAAAGCCTAAAAAATATGATTCAGGCTTTTTTTATGTCCGTTTTACATAATAGACATCCATAAATTACTACTTTTGGAATCATATGAAGAACCTTTTAATTATTGGATTTGTTTGGCCTGAGCCCAATTCAACAGCTGCAGGAAGCCGAATGCTTCAATTGATTTCCTTGTTTCAAAAAAATAGTTTTACGGTTACCTTCGTTTGTGCTGCTTCAAAAACTACTAATTCTTTTAATTTAGAAAGATTAAAAATCCAAACATTCGATATTTTACTTAATGATTCCCGTTTTGATTCATTGATAAAGAAAATGAATCCGAACTTTGTTTTGTTTGATCGATTTTTGACAGAAGAACAATTTGGATGGAGAATTGCTGAAAATTGCCCAGAAGCCATCAGAATTCTGGACACGGAGGATTTGCATTTTTTACGAAATGCCAGACAAGTTGCCCACCAAAAAAATACAACAGTTTCTTTATCAGATTTAATGAGCGATATGGCAAAGCGAGAAATCGCCAGTATTTACCGTTGCGATTTAACGCTTATCATTTCAAAATATGAAATTAAATTATTGAAAAAAACATTTAAAGTTGATAAATCATTGCTGCTTTATGTGCCTTTTTTATTGAACAAGATAGATTTAGGAACCTTTCACACCTATCCAACTTTCCAAAATCGGAATCATTTTATTTCCATAGGAAATTTTAAGCACGAGCCCAATTGGAATTCTGTTCAATATTTAAAAACGGATATTTGGCCTTTAATTCGCAAAAAATTGCCGGAAGCCGAAATGCTTATTTATGGCGCGTATGCAACGGAAAAAGTACTGCACCTACACAATAAAAAAGAAGGATTTATCATAAAAGGTTGGGCTGAAACTGTTGAAGACGTTTTCACAAACGCTCGAGTTTGTCTGGCGCCGCTTCAGTTTGGGGCGGGTTTAAAAGGAAAACTCATCGATGCCATGAATTTTGGAACTCCAAGCGTAACCACAAGAATCGGCGCTGAAGCTATGCACCATAAATTGCCCTGGAATGGTTTTGTTGAGGATAATCCTTCTGAATTTGCTTTAAAAGCTGTTGAATTGTATTCCAATGAAAAGTTATGGGAAAATGCGCAAAAAAATGGCATTGAAATCGTTAATTCTTGTTATTCGAAAGAAAAATACGAAAAAAAACTGCTGAATAAAATTGAAAACATGCAAAAAAATCTTGTAGCGCACCGATTGCAAAACTTTATTGGATCTTTATTAGTGCATCACACCTTAAAAAGCACCAAATATATGTCGAAGTGGATTGAAGAAAAAAACAAGCCTTTATAGCCATAAAATTAATTTATGCCTTTTTTTGATTGAAGAATCGCCATTATTTCTGGAGAAAACTTAACCGGTTTCATCGTATTTTTATCCAGCAAACACCAAATTGTTTTGGCTTTTGCCAATATTTTATCTCCATTTTTAATTTCCACAAACCGCTCTGATTTTACGCCATAAGAATCACCAATATAAGTACTTACCGTAATTACATCGTTTAGAATTGCCGGCAAAAAATAGTCGATTTCATGTCTGATGACAACCCAAACATACTTATTGTCAATATTGGGATTGCCAATCAGGCTCCAATGTTTTTCAGCCGCATTTTGCACCCAGTGTAAATAAGTTACGTTATTTACATGATTTAGGGCATCAAGGTCGGCTTCGGTGACAGTCAATGTAAAGCAGAAACTATTTTTTATCATTTTTATGATTGATGAAAGCATTTAAAATTATAAAAATTTATCAATATTTAAGCCATTAAACAGTAAAATTAAACCAAAAAATAATTGGAATTACAAATGATATATTTTACATTTACCACATTAAAAAAATATTCAGTAATTTTTTATCCTATTTTTAATATTGGATCAAAAAATTTACAGTCGTGATGCTTGCATTAAAAAAATTTCGTGGGGACGACAATTTTTTTCGAGATTTTCGCGGCTGTTTTTAAGAAATAAAGTTTCAAAAAGCAGTTGTAATAGCTATATCTTTTTTATACTACCGTTGTGGGGACGACAATTAAAGGATGATTACAACTGTTTTTTTATTAAAACGCAATACAGCACTTTTTTGGAACTATTAAACTTCCGTTGCTGTTTCTAAATTTAAAATATGGAATTAGTGTATTTATGTAGATACTTTCTAATTTAGACTTTTTTCGCTTGACAGTAGTTTTCTCAATTAAGACCATAATTCAAAAATTTTCAATTAATATTTTTATAAACAGTTCTTTAAATTTATTAAAGAATATGAAATTTCTATTTTTTTGTTACGCTAAAAAAGTGATATTTATTTGCCTAATAACAGGCAAACTGCATTTAATAAAATACAGCCGTAAAATTTATCTTCCACTTACCGTTGTGGGAAAGGTGGCTTTGGATAAATATGTTACGGCTGATTTTTATGATGCATAAAAATTTATCTGATTTTAAAATGTTATATTGTTTAAAATCAGATAAATATAATGTAAAAAAAAGCTTCAAAGGTGTGGGATTTTTAAATCCGCTTTGAAACACACTGTTACTGAATATAACAGTCAAAGAAATAATTATTAATACTATTAATAATATTGAACTCATGTTTTGGGGGTTTTGGAGTTTGGGGGTTGATTTATTTATTCCTTTTATTTCAACATTTTAATATAAAAAGAGGTAGCATCAAGGTTCTTACTAACCATCTAACTTTGTATAAAGCATTTTCGGATTGCTTTTTTAAGTATGTGACTACAGTGATACTACCTCAAAGGGTTAATATTTACTTCTTCATAAATTATTTCGGGTTTAATGGTTCTTAATTTTTTTCTTACCAATCAATTAATTTCTTACTATTAATTCTTACTGTTTAACTTAATTAATTCTTACTACATAATTAATTCTAACTATTTATTATAGGTTATTTTACAAATTAATTCGCTGGGGGTGCAACTCATTATTTTATAAATAGCCAATTTTATTCGGGGTTGATTTATTTATTCCTAATTTTTTCCAATAATTTGTTAAGAGTCAGAATTTCAGCTTCTGTTAAGCCTTCAACAATACCGCTTTGAAAATCCAAATGAACGGCGTCAATTTCAGCCAGCAAATTTAAACCACGCTCAGTGATTCGAATTTCTACCATCCTCCTATTCTCTTCACTTTGAATTCTGCTTATCAAACCTTTTAACCTTAATTTTTCAACCAAACGCGTTGTATTGCTGTTTTTACTCACCATTTCGGCTTGTAAAGTCAAAAGATTTGCAGGTTCTCCTCCTAATTCTCTTAAAGAACGTAAAACTTGATACTGTTGAATAGATAATGCATATTGTTTTAAATGATCTGAAAACTTTTCATTCATCCAATTACCTGTATGCAATATATTCTCAATTGTATAATCAGGTAAGCTTGACGCATCCTTTTTATCATTTTTATTCAACTTCGGGGGGACAACAATTATCTATACTACTATTGTATATACATCAAATGTATGTACAAAAATTAAATCCACCAAATATTTTTGTTAAAAACTTTTAAATTATTTTAAAATGTGGCAGATATTATTAAAATTAATTTTCGAAATAATGTTGATTTATAGCGTTTTAGAAAATTCATACTTCTACTTAAATCCCTTTGTTTATGAGCTGTTCTGTATGATTTAAACAATTATCAAATGCATTATTTGACCAAAAAGATTAATACTTTTTTGGGGAATAAAAATAGATGATATTTTTAACAGGAATATAAAAATTGTTAATAAGTCTGATTGTTTTTTTATTTAAAGTACTAATAATTAACCTTTACTCCTACCCTTTATGGTAACTTTGGTAGCAGATTTTATTCGTTATTAAACGTAAATTTATTGAAAATTAGGAATCTTATGAAAACAGTCGTTGCGGTTACCGCACAAAACAGGAAAACAATATTTGAACATGCTGGAAAATGCAGAAACTTTTTAATTTATACCATTGCTGATAATATAGTCATCAATAAAAATTTATTGGAACTATCTGCAGAAGAAACTTTACATCATTTTTTTCATCAGGAAAATAACAATGCTGCCAGTTCCCTTTTTGATATTGATATATTATTGACCAGGGGTATCGGCAACGGTGCCATTCAAAAATTAGCAATGCAAAACGTGGTTTGTTATAAAGTTGAAGAAACAGATCCTGATACTGCCATAAACAAACTTATTAACGGCACTTTAGAAGCTATGTCTCCGGTTTCACATGATAAATCTGGGTGTAGTTGCAATTGCGGTGGCCAGCATCACCATCATTAATGATAATTTTAAAAGTGATTAAAATTAACAAATGGCCTAATTTTTCAAAAAGTTAGGCCATTTGTTTTAAAATAAACACAAATTTATACGTTTTGATTAATTTTCCCTCAACATTCCTTTTCGCATCCCCATGCCCATACCGTTTGGGTGCTGCTCATTAAAATGATTTTGAAACCATTCCGGTTTTTCCAATTCATTATCGTAAATATATTCAGCAATTTTTTCAATATCCTCTTGCTTGAAAGCTTGTTTTGGCATAACATTAAACTGCATTACAGCACCACGCATTAATGCATGCTCTTTTGTTGGATTTAACGCCCAATTACTTATGGCATTTACAAATTCTTCTTTTGAATTGTAATTCATTTTATACCTTCTTTTAATGGCAATCATTGGAGGCGCAATAATCTCCTCATGAGATTTTGTGGTTACACTATGGCAAGCATAGCAATTATTCTTCAAAAGTGTATAACCATCCGATTGAATTTGCGCTGGGATATTGGCTTCTGCTATTTTTACTGAAGTGTCTTGCTTCTTTTCACTACAACCAACAAAGAAGAATAAAAGAATCGCTTGTATTAAAATAATAGGTTTCATGATTTATTTAATTTTATAATTTAAACATTGTTTTATTTGAATTATCTACCGCATTTTTCGTTGTTGCTATTAATAATTTCATTGAATTCTTCCAAAGAGATATATTGAGGCACATAATTTACATTGATTATTTCCAATTGATTGGTGTAATTTCTTAAATGATTTCGAGAGCCACATTTTAAATTATTGTAAACAATTAAAATATCTTCTTTTACAGTTCTATCAATATTTTCTTCAATATCATTAATATCTAAATCTTCAATTGCAGCACCAACAGCTAAAGCATCCTTTAGGGAAATATCTGATTGTGCAATAAGATCGTTGTATAAATTTTGTAATGTTTGATTTGTAAAAACACCTCTTTCTATTGATGCCGGATCAATTAACTGATAAGCATTTAACAATATTAACACTTGATCCATATGTTGTTGTTCACTTTTTGAAATATTTCCAAAAATAGCTGCTCCATATTTATCAAAAGAAAATAAATAAACATCTCTTGCTAATTTTTCTTCTTCCCTAAGAAATATTAAATCGTCAATTTCTTGTTGAGTTAAAATTTCTTTTTCGCCAATCAATATTAAATCATCGATTTCTTCCTGAGTTAAAGTTGATTCTGAAAAAGGTTGTTCATTATCATTTTCTGAACAGCTACTTATAGCTGTAAAGATTATTACTACTGTAATTAAAATTAATTTTTTCATTTTATAAATATTTTATATGCTTTTATAATTCTTTGACCACTAAAAAGTATAAAAGTTTAAAATGATACTGGTAACAAATGTTACTATACATTCCATACTAATATTATTTCTAAACTTAACAAAATTCAAAACAAAAAAAGCGCTTTCAAATTAATGAAAGCGCTTTTAAAATTTAAAAAAAAGTTTACTTGAAATTAATTTTTCTCATACGCAAACTTAATGGCGTAACTTCTAAATATTCGTCATCCTTAATATACTCCATACATTCTTCCAATGAAAATTCTTTCTTAGGTGCAATGTTTACTGCAGTATCTGTTCCCGTTTTACGAACGTTTGTAAGCTTTTTCCCTTTTATCAAGTTAATGGACATATCATCTTGTCTGTTATTTTCACCCACAACTTGTCCTTTGTAAATTTCTTGATTGATATCGATAAAGAAAATACCTCTGTCTCCTAATTTATCAATTGCATAAGCTGTTGCTTTACCCGCTTCCGCAGAAATTAAAGCACCATTCACAACTTCATTAAAATCACCTTTATATGGGCTAAACTCAACAAAATTATGGTTAATAATTGCTGTACCGGCTGTTGCGGTCAATAATTTATTACGCAAACCGATTAAACCTCTTGACGGAATTGAAAATTCTAAATGTTGTAAATCACCTTTAGGCTCCATAATCAATAAATCTCCTTTTTTCAAGGAAACCAAGTTAATTACTTTGCTTGAAGATTCTTCAGGAACATCAATAACCAATGTTTCATATGGTTCACATTTTACACCGTCGATATCTTTCATAATTACCTGTGGTCTGCCCACTTGCAATTCGTAACCTTCCCTACGCATTGTTTCAATCAATACAGATAAATGTAAAATTCCGCGTCCGAAAACATTAAATCGGTCTTCACTATCCGTATCTTCTACCCTAAGAGCCAAATTCTTTTCAATTTCTTTATACAATCTGTCACGTAAATGACGGGAAGTAACAAATTTTCCTTCTTTTCCATAAAAAGGCGAATTATTAATGGTAAACAACATACTCATAGTTGGTTGATCCACTTTTAACCTTGTTAATGGTTCAGGATTTTCAAGATCGGCAATGGTATCGCCAATTTCAAACCCTTCAATACCTGTGATGGCGCAAATATCACCACTTCTTACGGATGCAGCTCTGTCTTTGCCCATACCTTCAAAAGTATGAAGTTCTTTAATACGCACTTTTTTAAAGCTGCCGTCGGCTTTACAAATCGCATAATCTTTACCTTCAACCAAATCACCTCGAAATACACGTCCGATAGCAATACGGCCAACAAATGAGGTAAAATCTAAAGAAGTAATTTGCATTTGGGGAGTTCCTTCATAATAAGGAGCTTCAGGAATATTTTCTAAGATTGCATCCAATAACGGAATAATATTATCAGTTTGTTCTCTCCAATCCGTATTCATCCAATTATGTTTGGCTGAACCATAAATTGTGGCAAAATGAAGTTGTTCTTCAGTTGCGTCTAATGCACACATTAAATCGAATACTTTTTCGTGCACCAAATCAGGAGTACAGTTTTCTTTATCAACTTTATTAACCACCAATATTGGGGTTAAACCCAACTCAAGTGCTTTACCTAAAACAAAACGCGTTTGTGGCATTGGGCCTTCAAAAGCATCCACCAACAATAAAACACCATCGGCCATATTTAATACCCTTTCAACTTCACCGCCAAAATCGGCGTGACCAGGAGTGTCAATAATATTGATTTTTACGCCTTTATAAATAATAGACACGTTTTTAGACAATATGGTAATTCCTCTTTCTCTTTCTAAATCATTACTGTCCAATAATAATTCTGTACGAACTTTACGTTCATCTAAAATATGGGCTTGATCAATAATTTTATCAACCAAAGTCGTTTTACCGTGGTCAACGTGGGCTATAATAGCGATGTTTCTGATAGATTGCATGTTCTAATTTTTTTAGGCGATGCAAAAGTAGTTGTTTTATTTTGTTTTATATCACAAAAGTTTCATAATGATTTTTCTAATTATATGCGCTTAACTAACTGTTAGTGTATATGTTAAATAAATAACAATTGCATTTTTTGAAAATTCTATTGATTCAAATCATAAGAAATATGGATTATAAGCAGACTTCTTTAGCAATTATTGGTATTTATATGTGAATTGTGAACTTAAAAAATAGCGAAAAAAAAACTGCCAGAAATGGCAGTTTTTTCAAAAAATTATTTCAAAAAGAAATTAAATTTTTCTTCTTTCACGTTCGCGTTTCAATAGTTCGAGTTCACGATTTGTTTGTCCGGCCACTGAGGTATTTTCTTCAGCACGTCTTATTAAGTAAGGCATCACATCGCGAACAGGTCCGAATGGTAAATATTTAGCAACATTATAACCGGCTGCCGCCAAATTATAACTGATGTGATCGCTCATTCCATACAATTGACCAAACCAAATTCTCTTATCATTTTTGTCGAAATTATAATTGTTGATTAAATCCATACATAAGTAAGAACTGTCTTCATTATGAGTTCCAGCAAAAATAGCCATATCGTCAATGTTTTCCATCATATAAACCAAAACATCATTGTACATTTTATCGGTGGCAGCTTTGTCAGCACAAATTGGGTCTTTGTATCCAAATTCTGAAGCACGCTCCCTTTCTTTTTCCATATAAGCGCCACGTACCAATTTTTCTCCAATTTTAAAGCCTTTTTCTTTAGCTCGACTGTGCAATTTTTTAAGATAATCCAATCGATCCCAACGATATAATTGCAATGTTCCAAATACAATCACTTTTTCTTTGTTGTATTTTTCCATCATTTCTTCAATTAAATTGTCTGCCGCAAGTTGCATCCAACTTTCCTCAGCGTCAATTAATAAAGGAATATTTGCTTTATGGGCCGCTTTGCTTACTGTGTCATAGCGTTCTTTAATCCGTTTCCATTCTATCAATTCGTGGGTGCTTAATTCAGTGCCTTCAGTTACTTTTTGGTAAATTTCCAAACGTCCAAATCCTGTAGGTTTAAATACTGCAAACGGAATGCTTGGTTTTTGAAGGCCAAATTTAATGGTGTTCAATGTTTTTTCCATTGCCAGGTCAAATTGTTCTTCAACTTCCTTGCCTTCAGCGGAATAATCCAATACGGAATATACATTTTTTGTGTAC
Organism: Lutibacter sp.; assembly: GCA_036567345.1. Taxonomy (GTDB): domain Bacteria; phylum Bacteroidota; class Bacteroidia; order Flavobacteriales; family Flavobacteriaceae; genus Lutibacter. The sequence continues at coordinate 13,437 of DATCUQ010000010.1, read as the reverse complement.
ATTTTATCGATTGCTGGCATACAATCTTTTTCGCTAACACCTCCGCAAAAATGATCGAAAACGGTAGCCCTGATGATGCCTTCAACGGGTAAATGTGTTTTAAGGGCAAATTTAGTGACAGCTGTGCCTATTTTAACAAGTGGCTCACGCTTAATCATTTCAAACAAATAATATGCTCTCTCAAGTTCTGAATTTGTTTTTAAAGCAAAGGCAACTTCAGTATTGTCAAATATTTTTTTCATTGTAAATTCTATTTGTACAAAGATACCCACAAACAGTTTATTTTTTAATTATTTTACCTTTAATTTGCACAAAATATTATCCATTATGCAACCTATTTTATCCAATAATTACTATGTAAATTTTAATGAAGAAGCCTATCATAAACTTAATTCTTACATTTCTGATTACAAACCTTCTGCAATTTTCATTTTAGTTGATGAAAATACCAATAATTACTGTTTACCCATTTTATTGGAAACGCTTGAAACTGAAGCTGAAATTGAAATTATTGAAATTGAAGCCGGTGAAGAAAATAAAAACCTCGATACCTGCTCTGGAGTTTGGCATGCGTTAACAGAATTGGGCGCCGACAGAAAAAGCCTTATGATTAACTTAGGCGGGGGCGTTATTACGGATTTGGGCGGATTTGTGGCTTCTGCTTTTAAACGCGGAATTGCTTTTGTAAATATTCCCACAACCCTTTTAAGTATGGTGGATGCATCTGTTGGCGGCAAAACCGGTGTGGATTTGGGCGTTTTAAAAAATCAGATTGGCTTGTTTTCTGATCCAGAAATGGTGCTGATTGATCCTCGTTTTTTAGAAACAATTTCCGATCGTGAATTGCGTTCCGGATTGGCGGAAATTATAAAATACGGAATTACTTATGACATTCATTTATGGAATGAAATCAATAATTTTGAAGAGATAAATATCAGTGCCATAAGTAAATTAATTCATCGATCTATCGAAATAAAAAATGAAGTGGTCACAAAAGATCCGAAAGAAAAAGGATTGCGTAAAATTTTAAACTTCGGACATACATTGGGTCACGCCATAGAATCCTATTTTTTGGAATCGGAGGACAAAGAGAACTTAACACACGGAGAAGCCATCGCCATTGGAATGGTCATGGAAGCTTTTATCTCCCAAAAACTATTGAATTTTCCTTCGGAACATGTAAAATCCATCAAAGAAACCATTTTGGCCATTTATGGAAAAGTTGAAATAGATGTTCTTGATTATGAAGGAATTATCGGCCTTTTGATTCACGATAAAAAGAATGTGGGCGGACAAGTAAATTTTGTCTTGCTAACTGATTTTGAGCAATTTAAATTAGATTGCAAAGTAGAAAAAGCCTTATTGGTAGATGCTCTAAATTATTACAATGCCTAACAGCAATTGACCAATACTTCTCTATATACCGCCATATAAGAAGGTAAAACATTGTCTAAACTGAATTTTTTGGCTTGTTCCAAAGCGTTCTGCTTAAATTGTTGAAGCGTGTTCAAATCCTTCAAAATAAATATCCCGTTTTTAGCCATATCGTCAGTATCGCCAACATTGCTTAAAAAACCAGTAACACCTTGAATATTTACTTCTGGCAAACCACCCGAATTTGTAGAAATTACCGGAGTTCTGGCTGCCATTGCTTCTAAAGCTGCGAGTCCGAAACTCTCTGTTTCCGAAGGCAATAAAAACAAATCTGAGTAACATAACAACTTATTTACTTCATTGCTGTTTCCCAAAAAAAGCACTTTGTCCAAAATTCCCAATTTTTTAGCCTGATGTTCAATATTTTCTCTATCCGGACCTTCACCAACCAACAATAATTTGGAAGGAACTTTTTTCTGAATTTTATAAAAAATATCAATAACGTCTGAAACTCTTTTTACTGGCCGAAAATTGCTTACATGTGTAATAATGCGTTCATTTTCTTTTGCAATGGTATGACGCAGACATTCTTCTGAATGAATTTCTGGATACTTTTCAAAATCAATAAAATTATAAATAACTTTTATCTCTTTGGTGATGTTAAACAGTCTAAGTGTATCTTTACGTAAACTTTCTGATACGGTGGTCACTACATCAGAATTATTGATGCTGAATTCAACTGCCGGCCTGTAATTTGGATGACTTCCCACCAAAGTAATATCGGTTCCATGCAAAGTGGTGACAACTTTAATATCTATTCCTTTTTCTTTAAGCATTTGTTTTGCCATATAAGCGGCATACGCGTGCGGAATTGCATAATGTACATGCAGTATTTCTAAATTGTAATATTCTGTTACTTCAACTATTTTACTGGACAAAGCCAATTCATAAGGCTGAAAATGAAATAAAGGGTATTCTTCCACAAAAACTTCATGAAAATGAATGTTGCTCGAAAGAAAATCGAGCCTCACCGGTTGTTTATAGGTTATAAAATGAACTTGATGACCTCTTTGTGCCAAAGCCATTCCCAATTCTGTTGCCACTACGCCACTTCCTCCAAATGTTGGATAACAAACGATACCTATTTTCATTTAACTAATTTAAATTTTTTTTGAACAGACGTAAATATAATTGTATTCTTACAATTAATAGCAGAATCGATTTCAATTATATCATAAAAAATCCTGCAAATGCAGGATTCGTATTTTAATAATCTCCTAATGTTTCCGGATTCTGAGTTAGTGCATCTTCCAATTGCGCATCATTTGGCGCTTTTCCGTGCCAAGCGTGGGTATGCATCATAAAATCAACGCCGTTGCCCATTACGGTACGCAACAAAATGCAAACAGGTTTTCCTTTTCCAGTTAACGATTTAGCTTCTGCCAAACCATTTTTAATGCTGTCAATATCATTTCCTTTTTCAACGTCAATAACAGTCCAGCCAAAAGCTTCAAACTTGGCTCTTAAACTTCCCAAAGGCATGACATCATTTGTTGCGCCGTCAATTTGTTGTCCGTTATAATCTATTGTGGCAATATAATTGTCTATTTTTTTACCGGCAGCATACATTGCGGCCTCCCAAATTTGACCTTCCTGCATTTCGCCGTCACCGTGCATTGAATAGATTAATTTTGAATCGCCATTTAATTTTTTTGCTTCTGCAGCACCAATCGCAACACTCATTCCCTGACCTAAAGAACCTGATGAAATACGAATTCCCGGCAATCCGTCGTGGGTTGTCGGATGTCCTTGCAAACGCGAATTTAATTTTCTGAAAGTTGCCAATTCACTCACTGGGAAAAATCCGCTTCTTGCTAAAATACTGTAAAAAAGTGGTGAAACATGGCCGTTCGACAAAAAGAATAAATCCTCATTTCTTCCATCCATCGTAAAATTGACGGAATAATCCATAACATCTTGGTACAAAACTGTCAAGAACTCATTACAGCCCAATGAACCGCCTGGATGTCCAGAATTCACGGCATGAACCATTCTAACAATATCTCTTCTTACTTGTTGCGCAAAATCCTGTAATTGTTGTGTTGTCGGCATTTATTGAAATTTAATTTTAAGGTAGCAAAAATACAGTTTTTGAATTTTGAATCACTGAAATAATAAAAAAATTATTGCGCTGTTATTAACATCACGTTTTTTGATTTTTCTTTTTTGCAGCAGGAAATAATACATTATTTAAAATCAAGCGATATCCCGGTGAGTTTGGATACAAAGAAAGTTCGGTTTTGGCATCGCCAACTTTATGCTGATAATCTTCCGGGTCGTGCCCGCCATAAAAAGTAAACATTCCTTTTCCTTTTACGCCGTGAATATAACGCGCTTCACGGTTTGATTTGTTTTCTCCCATCACCAACACGCTCGATTTTACGGCTTCCCTGTCGAATGAAGTTGTTTGTCCCATAAAACCTTTGATTAACTGCGTATGGTTTTGGCACAACATCGTTGGAATTGGATCCCATTTTGCTGAATATTCCTGCAATGAAAAGTAATCGGATGTTCGAATTATTTTTCTTTTTTGGGTCATATCGATGGAAGAAAATTCATATTCAACCGGATTTCTGACCAGCGTAAAATCTTTAAATGCAAATGTTTTGTTGAAATCTATTTTTTGCTGATAATCTATGTCTGAAGGATCTCCGTCAAACATCGTTTCGCAAATATCAATGCCTTCTGCAGAAAGCGCAATATCGAAACTGTCTGTGGCAGAGCACATGGCAAACATAAATCCGCCGCCAATCACAAAATCCCTAATTTTTAAGGATACTGCTAATTTTTCTTCTGAAACCTTATTGAAACCCAACTTTTTAGCCAATTCTTCGGATTCCCTTTTTTGTTCAATATACCAAGGTGCCGTTCTGTAAGCCCCGTAAAACTTGCCATACTGTCCGGTAAAATCTTCGTGATGCAAGTGCAACCACTCATACAAAACCAATTTTTCTTCCAAAACTTCTTCATCATAAATAACATCGAAAGGAATTTCGGCATAGGTTAACACCAAAGTTACGGCATCGTCCCACGGCAAACTCGTTTTTGGGGAATAAACCGCAATTTTAGGGGCTTTTTCAAGGGTAACAGCCTCCATATTTTGTGACGGACTGCTTATTTCTGCAAGAATTTCAGTGGCTTCGGTATCGGAAATTATATGAAAGGTAACGCCTCTAATTTTACATTCATTTCTTGTGGCCTCATTGTCTTCGAGCAAAAATGAACCGCCTTCATAATTTAGCAGCCATTTGGCTGTATTTCCCTTTTGAAGAGACCAATAAGCAATTCCGTAGGCTTTTAAATGATTTGTTTGGGAAACATCATCCATCGGAATTAATATAAATGATGCGTAGATGGAATGGGAAAAAATCAATAAGAAGATTATCAATGATTTTTTCAATATTGATCGGAAATTTTTTGTTTTAAAACGCACATATTTAGAATGGCACGTCATCCTCGTCATAATTATCGGGTGCATCAAAAGCATCTTCGGCGCTTGCAAAATTGCGCTGGGGAATTGCATTGTTCATTTTAGAATGAAACTCACTTGCAATACCGTCATCCAAGTTACTGAATTGCGCTAAATGCGCCGTAAATTTAAGGCGAATATTGTCCAAACCACCATTTCTGTGCTTGGCAACAATAAATTCTGCCTGACCTTCACATGGCGATCTTTCTTCGTCATCCCATTCTGTAAGTCCATAATATTCAGGACGATAAATAAAAGTCACAATATCTGCATCTTGTTCAATGGCGCCGGATTCACGTAAATCCGAAAGTAAAGGGCGTTTGCTTCCTCCCCGCGTTTCAACGGCACGCGATAATTGCGAAAGTGCAATTACCGGAATATTCAATTCTTTGGCCAGGGCTTTTAAATTTCGTGAAATGGTTGAAATTTCCTGTTCACGATTTCCTCCGCCTTTTTGCGCAGTTCCTGCAGTCATTAATTGCAAATAGTCAATAATAATAATTTTAATACCGTGTTGAGATGCCAAACGACGCGCTTTTGCACGCAAATCGAAAATGGACAACGATGGCGAATCATCAATAAAAATTGGCGCTTTTGATAAGTTTTTAACTTTTACGTTTAATTGTTCCCACTCATGTGGTTCTAAATTTCCTTTTCTTAATTTTCCGGAGGAAATTCCTGTTTCACTGGAAATCATACGCGTAATCAATTGCACTGATGACATTTCCAATGAAAATATGGCAACAGGCTGATCAAAATCTATGGCCATATTTTTTGCCATCGACATCACAAAAGCGGTTTTTCCCATACCGGGACGCGCCGCCAAAATGATTAAATCTTGCGGTTGCCATCCGGAAGTGAGTTCATCCAAACGGGTAAAACCGGTTGCGGCTCCGCTCATCCCCTGTTTATTCCCTATTTCCTGAATTTTCTTAATCGCCTGCGCAACAAGTCCTTCAGAAGTTTCAGATCCTTTTTTTAGATTTCCTTGGGTAACTTCAAACAGTTTGGTTTCGGCATCATCCAATAAATCGAAAACGTCAATGGTTTCATCGTAGGCTTCCTCAATAATTTCAGAAGAAATCGTTATTAATTTTCGCTGAATAAATTTTTGAAGAATGATGCGTGCGTGAAATTCGATATGCGCTGATGAAGCCACTTTTTGGGTTAAGCGAACCAAATATAAATCGCCGCCAACAGCCTCCAAATTATTTGTTTTTCGCAACTGATTTGCAACTGTCAGTAAATCGGTTGGTTCAGCGTTTTTGAATAAAACAAAAATGGCCTCATAAATTAATTGGTGGGCTTCTTTGTAAAAAACTTCCGGATGTAAAATATCAATTACATCATCAACACCCTTTTTATCAATCATCATGGCGCCTAAAACAGCTTCTTCCAAATCCAAAGCCTGTGGCGGAATTTTTCCTTTTTCCAGGCTGATTATGGTGCTTTTTTTGGGGGTAAATGATTGTAAAGGTTGCAAATTTTTCACTTGTTAGCTGCTTTTTATATGATTGTTAATCAGTTTTTTATTAATTATTCTTCCTAAAAAACTTTAAGATACTCTTTTTTTGTTAAAAAATTTAATTGCTTTTAAACTTTATGAAATAACTAAATTTTAGAATCAGCATTTTTGACAAAAGCAAATGTAATTTTTAAAACACAATTTCAGCTTGAATTTTTGATTTAATTTTTCACAAAAAATGTTGACAAGTAACAAAATTGTTAATAAGATTTGAAATGTCGCTTTCTGTAAAAATATTGCTTATTTTTGAACCATGGAGAATAAAAAAACGTATAAAATTCTTACGGTATTGTTGGTTATGCAATGGGCTTTTCTTCGAATTATTGCCCAATATCCAACTGCAATCGAAAAATATTATTCGAACGGACTTTACATTTATATTTCAAAATTTTTAAATCTGCTTTTCGGCTGGATTCCTTTTTCATTTGGAGATATTTTATATGCTGCACTGGCTATTGTGATTATAATAAATATTTACACCGCCATAAAAAACAAAAAACTTCACTTAAAAAACACCTTATTTAAAATTGGCGGCTATATTTCCATCCTTTTTTTTATTTTTCATTTAAACTGGGGTTTGAATTATTTCAGACAGCCGGTTTACAAAACCCTGAATTTTGAAAATGAAAAATACAGTTCAAATGATTTGCTTCAATTAACCGAAAAACTGATTGTAAAAATAAATCAGGTTCAGCTTTCCATATCAAAAAATGACAGCATTGTTGTTGAAAATGAATTGAATAAATCGCAAATTAAAAAAGTTTCTTACACGGTTTATGAACAATTCCGAGATAAATATCCGCAATTTTATCATGAAAATTTAAAGGTAAAACACTCATTGTTTAGTGTTCCTTTGACCTATATGGGATTTGCTGGTTATTTAAATCCGCTTACCAATGAAGCCCAGGTAAATTCCTTAATTCCCAAAAATAATTATCCTATGATTGTTTGTCACGAATTGGCGCATCAAGTTGGCATTGCTTCCGAAAGCGAAGCGAATTTTATAGGTTATTTGGCGTCAACCAATGCTGAAGACGTTTATTTTAATTACTCAGGATATTTAATGGCATTGCGTTTTTGTTTGTTTGAAATTTTTCAAAATGATCCGGCACAATTTGAATTGCTTAAAATTAAATTGAATAAAGGCGTCATAAAAGACATTCAGAATACTGAGAATTTCTGGGAATCTTACCAAAACTGGTCGGAAAAGTACTTCAAAACTTTTTACGATACCTTTTTAAAAGCCAATAAGCAAATTGATGGGATTAAAGGCTACAATAAAGTGGTTGTGCTTTTGGTGAATTACCACAAAACCAAAGAATTATAGTTGGTTTTTTTGACGTCATATCTTCTTGAAATTCAATTCTTCATTCAATAAAAATTCATTTTATTATTTTTTCATTAAGTTTAATGGATTTGTCAATATTTTATTAAATTGCTGCCATAAAAAAACCTTTTAATGCTATTGAAGTGGTTTAAACTTTTTCATTTACCTGCAAAATTCACATTTTGCTCCCTAATTTTGACTTTTTTTATTTCCGTAGCGATGCTATTCAAAGAAAAAAAGGCTTCATTATGAAGCAAAAGCCGAATTTTTCGCTGACAAACAAAAAGTTTAAACCACTTCATTAAATTAATTTTACTAACCAAACTTTAAATTTCTTTTAATGAAAAAAATTCTTTTATTGCTGTTATTTTTGAATACACTCAGCATAAATGCCCAGGAATATTTTCCGGCAAATGCAGGTGTAAAAACAACAGAAACAACTGCTTATGCGTTTACCAATGCGAAAATTTACGTGACGCCTACACAAATTATTGAAAACGGAACCTTACTGATTAAAGATGACAAAGTGGTTGATGTTGGCGCCGCTGTTTCTGTCCCTAAAAATGCCCAAATCATCGATTTAAAAGGCAAATTTATTTATCCGTCTTTTATCGATTTGTATGCAAGTTTCGGGATTGAAATTCCCAAGACTGTTCAAACTAACTTCCGGAGTTCAAGTGCTGCACCGCAATATGATGCAGGTCGGGAAGGCTATTATTGGAACGACCATATTCGTCCGGAAACTGACCCGATTTCCCTTTTTCAATTCGACAAAAAACAGGCTGAAGAATTGTTGAATGCAGGATTTGGCGTTGTGAATACGCATTCTCAGGACGGAATTATTAGAGGAAACGGACTTCTTGTTGCCTTAAATCCGAATGCCACCGATGCTTATCGCATTTTAGAATCGCGGTCTGCACAATATTTATCGTTCAAAAAAAGCGCAAAATCCAAACAAATTTATCCCAATTCCTTAATGGGCAGTATGGCCTTAATTCGTCAGGTTTATAATGATGCTTCCTGGTATTCAAAAGGTTTGGCAAAAAACAAGGATTTATCGTTGGAAGCCATCAATAAAAACAAAAATCTGGTTCAAATATTTGAAGCGGGAGGAAAACAAAATGATTTACGTGCCGATAAAGTTGGCGATGAATACGGAATTCAATACGTTATTGTTGGCGGCGGCGACGAATATGAAAATATTGAGGCCATAAAAGCCACAAATGCAACTTACATTATTCCTGTAAATTTCAGAAAAGCCTATGATGTGAGCGAACCTTATTTGGCCGATGAAATTGCACTTGGCGATATGCGAAAATGGAATCAGGAACCTGCCAATCTGCAACTATTGCAGCAAAACAAAATTCCTTTTTCCTTAACCACAAATCAATTAAAATCGATTTCGGATTTCAATAAAAATCTGCAAAAAGCTTTTGATTATGGCTTTGACAAAACTGCGGCATTAGAGGCTTTAACTACGGTTCCCGCAACTATTTTAGGAAAATACAATGAAATTGGTTCCTTAAGAAAAGGCAGTTATGCAAACTTTTTAATCACTTCAGGCGAATTGTTCGACAAAGAAACTACGTTGTATGAAAATTGGGTGCAAGGCGCAAAAAACACCGTAAACGCTATGAATATTAAAGAAATTGCAGGCGATTATGCGCTTTCTTTAAACGGCAAAAATTACGCTTTGTCCATAACGGGCAAATCCTCCAAATTAAAAGTTGAAGTAAAAGATGGGGAAACCAAATTAAAATCGAAACTCATTTATGCCGACAATTGGTTAAATCTGATAATCAACAGTCAGGTTGATTCCACAAAATTCAACCGACTTATCGCAAGGGTTTATGCAAATTCCGACAATTTAAGCGGCACAGCCACAAATGAAAAAGGAATGGAATCAACTTGGAATGCTATCAAAAAAAATGACGCCAAAGAAAAAGAGAAAAAAGAGGATATCGCAAAAACAACCATTTTGCCAATCACCTATCCCAATATTGCTTTCGGATTTAAAGAAAAACCAAAACAAGAAAACATTTTATTCAAAAATGTAACTGTTTGGACCGGAGAAAATGAAGGTATTTTAAAAAATACGGATGTATTGATAACAGCAGGTAAAATCTCAAAAATTGGCGCAAATTTATCAGTAAAAGAAGCAAAAGTAATTGACGGAACCGGCAAACATTTAACGGCCGGAATTATTGATGAACATTCCCATATAGCCACTGTTGCAGTGAACGAAGCTGGACAAAATTCAACTGCAGAAGTATCTTTGGAAGATGTTGTGGATGCTGACGATATTCAAATTTACAGAAGTTTGGCCGGTGGTGTCACCACTGTTCAAATATTGCACGGTTCCGCAAATCCGATTGGCGGACAAGCAGCGCTTGTGAAATTGAAATGGGGCGAAACAGCCAATAATTTGTTGTATAAAAACAACGATAAATTTATAAAGTTTGCATTGGGAGAAAATGTAAAACAATCCAATTGGGGAAATACAGAAACTTCTCGTTTTCCGCAAACAAGAATGGGTGTAGAAGAAGTTTATACAGATTATTTCCAAAGAGCCAAAGAATATGACCTCATTAAAAAGAGCGGAAAATCTTTCAGAAAAGATACAGAAATGGAAATTTTAGGCCAAATATTAAACAAAGAACGTTTTATAACTTGCCACTCCTATGTGCAAAGCGAAATAAATATGTTGATGAAAGTTGCCGATAAATTCAATTTTACGGTGAATACTTTTACGCATATTTTGGAAGGTTACAAAGTTGCCGATAAAATGAAAGCACATGGCGCAGGCGCTTCCACATTTTCAGATTGGTGGGCTTATAAATACGAGGTAAATGACGCAATTCCTTTCAATGCATCCATAATGCATCATGTTGGACTTACGGTTGCCATCAACTCTGATGATGCAGAAATGAACCGACGATTAAATCAGGAAGCCGCAAAAACCATAAAATATGGTGGATTAAGTGAAGAAGAAGCCTGGAAATTGGTTACTATCAATCCGGCAAAACTGCTTCACATCGATAACCGTGTTGGCAGTGTTAAAGTTGGAAAAGATGCCGATGTTGTTTTGTGGAACGACAATCCGCTTTCCATCTATGCCAAAGCCGAAAAAACGCTTGTTGAAGGGGTTATTTATTTTGATACGGAAAGTGATTTACAATTAAGAGAACAAGTAAAAAGCGAACGAAATTCATTAATTAATATGATGTTGATTGAAAAAAATAATGGAAATGAAGTTCAATCGCCCAGTAAAAAAACACCGGTACATTTTCATTGTGATACTGTGCTAGAATATTAAATATCTATAGAATATGAAAAAACAAACTATATACAACCTGCTATTTTTATTTTTAACAATAACTATTTCAGCACAGCAAACTCCTGCTCCAAAACAAACTGCCGATTACAGCATTGAAGGCGCAACGGCACATTTAGGAAACGGTGAAATCATAGAAAATTCCTTAATTATGTTTTCCAGCGGAAAAATTACGTTTGTGGGCAGCGCTTTAATGAAAATTGCCCGAATGGGAACAGTCATAAATGCCAACGGAAAACACATTTATCCGGGATTTATCATTGCAAATTCAAGTTTGGGACTGGGTGAAATTGACGCCGTGAGAGCTACATTGGATGACAATGAAATTGGCGTAATGATTCCCCATGTGCAAAGTTTGATAGCTTATAACGCCGAATCTAAAGTGGTTGAAAGCGTTCGCCCTAATGGCGTTCTTATTGGACAAATTACGCCACGAGGCGGCGTTATTTCAGGAACTTCGTCCATCGTGCAATTTGATGCCTGGAACTGGGAAGATGCGGCCATAAAGGTTAACGACGGGATTCATTTAAATTGGCCACAAAGTTTTTCTGAAGGAAGACCTTGGCGAGGCGAAGAAGCAGGCACAAAACCCAACAAAGAATATTTAAAAGATGTTGAAAATATTGCTTCATTTGTTCGTGCCGGAAAAAACTATTTAAACTCCTCAAAATCGCCAAAAAACTTGCCCTATGAAGCTTTGGAAGGTTTGTTTAACGGGTCAAAAAATTTATATGTCCACGCCAACGGTGTAAAAGAAATTACTGATGCCATAAATTTCTCCAAAGAAATGGAAATCTTAAAATTGGTGATTGTAAACGGAAATGATGCCTATAAAATTGCCGATTTATTGGTTGAAAATAACATTCCTGTAATCATTGAAAGAGCACACCGATTGCCAAATAATGAGGATGATGATTATGATTTGCCTTATAAAACTGCAAAACTATTAACAGAAAAAGGCGTGGTTGTTGCCATTGGGATGGAGGGAAATATGGAACGCATGAATTCTAGAAATTTGCCATTTTATGCCGGAACTTGTGCTGCATACGGCTTGAACAAAGAGGCCGCTTTAAAATTAATCACTTTCAACGCAGCAAAAATATTGGGAATCGATGATTTTGCGGGAACACTGGAAGTTGGCAAAGATGCCACGCTTTTTATTTCTGAAGGGGATGCGTTGGATATGAGAACCAATAAATTGACAGATGCTTTTATTCAAGGAAGAAAAATAAGTCTGGAAACCCATCAAACGAAATTATGGCAACGCTACGGCAAGAAGTATAGCTCACAAGAATAAATTAAAGCCCTGAATAATTTTCAGGGCTTTTTTTTACTGCCATATTTATAAAATTTTAATTTTGAGTATCTTTACGGCTTATTTCAGCAAAATGCACAAACAAATTACCAGCGTACAAAATTCTTATATAAAAGAATTGGTTCAGCTTAAAGAAAAATCACGTTTACGCAGGCAAACACAAACATTTTTAATTGAAGGATTACGTGAAATTTCATTGGCAATTCAGGGAAATTATGTGATTCAAACTATTTTTGCAGCCACCTCAATTATACAAAATGAAGAAATTGAAAAACTTCTTCATTCCGTGGATTATCAAATTGAAGTGATTGAAATTTCTAATGACGTTTACCAAAAATTGGCCTTGCGTGAATCTACCGAAGGAATTTTGGCAGTTGCCAAAAGCAAGGATTTAACGCTGAATTCAATCCTGTTTAAAAATAAGAATCCGCTAATTTTGGTTGCGGAAGCACCGGAAAAACCGGGGAATATTGGGGCGCTTTTAAGAACTGCCGATGCTGCCGGACTTGACGCCGTACTTATCGCCAACCCGAAAACCGATATTTACAATCCGAATATCATTCGTTCCAGCATTGGCTGTGTTTTTACAACGCAAATAGCGACCGGCACAACTTCTGAAATTATTTCATTTTTAAAGGAACACCATATCAACATTTATGGGGCGGCTTTATCAGCCTCCGTGGCATATCAAACCATAGATTACACAAAACCCAGCGCCATCATTGTGGGAACTGAAGCAACCGGATTAACGGATGAATGGTTGCAAAACACCTCTAAAAATATCATTATCCCAATGCGGGGCGCCATAGATTCCATGAACGTTTCTGTTAGCGCAGCAATTATTTTGTTTGAAGCGGTTAGGCAACGACAATTGACAATTGACAATTGACAATTAATAACTCACCTTACGCAAAAATAGGATAAATATTTATAATTTTAACATTTGAGATGTTGATAACTTTTAGCAGAGAATACAATGGAAAATTTTGCAGATTTATACAGTGATTACTTGATATGTTCTACATCATATACT
>DATCUQ010000009.1:0-158906 GCA_036567345.1 Lutibacter sp. | reverse complement strand
TCTTTTTGCCATTATTTATTAACCTTATCGCTCTTTTACGAATGGCATATCTAGTGGGTTCCGCTATTGTTCTAAAATCTTCTCTTTCCATAGAACAAATATACAAAATATTTCCGTTATATTAACGCTGGGTTAATAACTTCAATTTTAATTTTTTCAAGTGCTTTTTTATACAGCCAGTCTTTTGAAGTTGGCTCTCTTGTTGATGATTTTTCAAAAAAGGGAAAAATTGAAGGTGTTGTCTTAGATAATGAAATCAATGATGAGCCTTTGGCGTTTGTAACTATTTCAGTAAAAAATACTGATTTTGAAACAAATTCTGATTTAGACGGGTCTTTTTCCTTCAATTTAAAACCCGGAAAATACACTCTGGAAGTGCAGTTTTTGGGATATGCAACCATTGAATTGCGCGATGTTGAAGTTGTTGCGGGAAACACCTTGTCCATAAAGCAAAAATTAAAAGCTTTAACGTTGAATACCGATATTTCATTGGCTAATTAATCGACGTATCCTTAACATTAACTTTACCCTTCCATCACCTTTTTATAACTTCTAAGTAACCTTCTCTTTAACTTATTGCAATTCCTTTGCGTCAAGAATTAAATTGACAAAAATGAATAAATTAGGTATTATTATTTTACTGCTTTTGAGTACATTTTCATTTGGCCAAAATAAAGGGACTATTGCAGGAATTGTATTAGATAAAGAAGTAAACAACGCTCCATTGCCGTTTGCCAATGTTTTTATTAAAGGAACCACCATTGGCGCAACTACAGAATTTGAAGGAAATTATTCCTTACAAGTAAATCCCGGAACATATACATTGGTGTTTAGTTTTATTGGATATCAAACAATTGAAGTTCCCAATGTAATTGTAAAAGCGGGAGAAACAACAACCGTAAATAAAACCTTGAGCGCCAGTGAAGGCGTTTCTTTAAGTGAAATACAAATTACGGCTTCAAACAACAAAGAATCTGAAACTGCACTGTTGACAGAACAACGAAAAGCGATTTCTATAGATCAAAAAATTGGCGCCCAGGAATTGGCGCGAAAAGGAGTAAGTGATGTTGCTTCTGCCTTAACTAAAACAACCGGTATTTCTAAGGAAGAAGGATCTGGTGGCGTTTTTGTGCGTGGTTTAGGAGACCGTTATAATGTAACAACGCTGAATGGACTGCCGTTGCCATCAAACAATCCATCAAAGAAAAATATTGATTTAGATATTTTTTCAACCGATATTGTGGAATATATTGGTATTGATAAAACCTACAGTACCGTAAACTACGGTGATTTTGCCGGTGCCAATGTAAATATAGCTTCTAAAAATTATAAAGGAAATGGATTTATTGAGTTGGGCATTGAGTCAGGAGTTAATGCAAAAGCGATTTCAGTAGATGACTTTTATTTAAATGACGGTCCAAATTTATCCGGATTTTATACCAATAATTACCCCGACTTCCCATTAAACAATTACAATTTTACTACGAGCTGGGATAGAGAAAAGGCATCAACACCAATAAATTCAGGTGCTTCCCTTAAAGGTGGTGACTCTTATTCTTTGGGAGAAGACACAAAATTAAATTTCTTTACGGTTGCCTCATTTAATAATGATTATACCTATAAGGAAGGCATCGCGAGAGGTGGTGTAACTTCATCTGGTTTAGCGAGAAAAGATTTAAAATTTACAAATTATTCCTACAACACAAATACAACCTTAATGGGAAATATGGGAGTAAGCCGTAAAGGCCAAACCATAAAATACAATGGGTTATTTGTAAACTCATCTAGCCAAGAACAGGAAGAATATGTTGGGACTATAGATGCGTTTGATAATGCTTCAGAAGGCGGCGGGTTTTTACAACGTGCCATTTTCGAGAAAACCCAGCTTATTGTGCATCAACTTCTTGGTGACCATATAATTAGCGATTCCTTTAATATTAATTGGGGAGCTTCTTATAATTTTGTGTCGAATAACGTTCCGGACAGAAGACAAATTACGCTTACTCCCGATGATTGGAGCGTACCTGAAGGTCCAAAATCCTTCAAACAAACAAACAACGCATCAGACAATCATAGGTTTTATCAAGATTTGGAAGATGAAGAAATTGCCGTCAATTTTTCTGCCGCCTTTAAATTCAATAAAAAAGAGTTTGATGAATTTGCAGGGAAATTAACCATTGGATACAGCGGTAGATTTAAGACGATTGATTTTAAGGCAACACAATTTAACTTTAGAATTAACAAGAAAGCCAATCAACCAATAGTGGAAGACGTTTATAACCTGGACAGCTATTTTAATCAGGCAAACTTAAACGCAAATTTATATACTATTGAAACCTTTAGGGGAAATGCCAATCAGCCAAAAGCGCTAGAGCCTCAAACATTTGGGGGTCCGCAAGAAATTCATGCAGGGTTTGCTTCTTTGGAATATGCATTCAATCCAAAATTCACCGTAATTGTTGGTGTTAGAGGAGAGCAAATCAATCAAACCATTGATTGGAACACCTCATTATCTGCAGGCACAAGCAAATTGGATGAACTTGAAATACTTCCTATGCTCTCCATGAAATATGAATTGAACGATACCCAAAACTTAAAATTTGCCGCCAGCAAAACTTACACACTTCCTCAATATAAAGAAAGAGCGTTATTTCAGTTTGTGGGAGCAACGCAATCATCTGTCGGTAACCCTAGTTTATACGCATCAACCGATTATAATGCAGATTTAAAATGGGAATTTTTTCCGAAGTCCAATGAAATTTTATCAGTGGGTGTTTTTGGAAAATATATCGAAAACCCTATCAATGATGTTACAATTAACTCGGCATCAAATGACATCAGCTATGTAAATTCTGGAGATTTGGCCACTGCATTCGGTGCTGAACTTGAAATCAGAAAAAATATTTTTGAAAAAGAATCTAAAGAAGGCTATTTAAAAAACAATCTTTCCTTCGGATTTAATGCCTCTTATATGAATTCAAGCCAAGATCTTGACAAAGAAAAAGTCATAAAAGAAACCACAGCAGCCGGTTATCCAATTAGTGTTGACTTTACCAATACCAAAGACGAGCTGTCCGGCGCTTCCGATTTATTGTTAAATGCCGATATTAGTTATTATAAAGAGTATAAAAATGACAAAAGCCTTCAGGCTACCTTGGCTTATAATTATTTTTCTGACAGAATTTTTGCCATCGGCACAGAAAATAAGGGAGACTTAATTGACAAGGGAGTGGGCACTTTAGATTTTGTATTTAAAACAATGCTCAACAAGAATTTGGGTATTGGATTGTCCGCTAAAAACTTATTGGAACCTACAATCAAAAGAATACAAGAGGTGCAAAATGTCACAGTTTCTTCTTATAAAACAGGAATAAATGCAAAACTTTCAATTTCATATAATTTTTAACGCATAATTAATAAACCATTCAATTTTAAACAAGAATTAAATTAAACACAAACAATTAAAATCAAAATGATGAAAAAACAATTTTTAACACTAATGATAATGATTGCCAGTGCGGCTTTTATTAGCTCTTGCAGTAACAATGATGACGATGTGTCTTCAGCTACTTGCACAGATGGAGTACAAAACGGAGATGAAACAGGAGTTGACTGTGGAGGAACTTCCTGCCAGCCTTGTGCCGTTAACAATACCTTACAAGGTGATGTTACGGGAAATATCACGCTTAATGCTACAATAGAATATAAACTTACCGCTGCCTATGTTGTTCGAGATGGAGGTTCTTTAACAATCCCTGCCGGTACAACTATTAAGGCAACTGGAGGAACAAGTGCTTACATTGCCGTTGCCCAGGGCGGTAAAATTTACATTCAAGGAACTGCTGACAAACCGGTTGTAATGACTTCCAGCGATGCTGCTCCTGTTGCAGGCAACTGGGGAGGTTTGGTTGTTTGCGGTAAAGCACCAACGAATGTTGGTTCTACAGCCACTTCTGAAGTTGCAGATCTTACTTATGGCGGTACGGTGTCTAATGACAACTCTGGCTCTATCAGATATTTAAGATTGGAATATACAGGTGCTAATTTTACCCCTGAAAAAGAATTCAACGGGTTATCTTTATTTGGTGTCGGTTCTGGAACTACTTTAGAATATGTTCAATCTTTTGAAGGCGGTGATGACGGTATTGAGTTTTTTGGAGGAACTGTTAGCGGTAAATATTTAGTTTCCACCAATAGTGGCGATGACTCTATCGACTTTGCCGATGGATGGAATGGTACAGGTGAATATTGGTATATCTCCGGAAGCGCTAAAGCAGGTATCGAAGGATCTAATAATGGAGCAAATGGTAATGCCACTCCTGTAACCAATGCTACTATCAAAAACATTTCAATTGTTGGGCCTGTTACTGAAGGTGCTCTTTACTTCAAAGAAGGCGGAGGGAATTTTAATGTCGATAATTTATATATTGCCGGGGTTAATTTAGGCGTGAAAGTGAAAAGTACAGATATTGAAGCTGGTGCAAGAATTGAAGCCAATGCCTTAGTGATGAACAATATCCAATTTGCCAACAATGCTTCAGGCTTTGTTATGACTGACTATATCGGCGCAAATCAAAACTTTGTAAATCAAGGAATTACTGTTGGCGCAGGTGCAGGTGCTGCTGCTCCAAATTGGGCTGCAGGCTGGACAAGAGGGCTTAGCAATAGTGGTGTAACTACAGAGAATTTAGCTGGTACAGTTTCTGGGAATGTTACTTTAAATGCTAGTATAGAATATAAATTAACAAGTTCTTTTGTTGTAAAAGATGGAGGATCTTTAACAATTCCTGCCGGTACAATTATCAAGGCAACAGGAGGAACAAGTGCATACATTGCTGTTTCCCAAGGCGGTAAAATTTATATTAATGGAACTGCCGCCAGCCCGGTTGTTATGACATCAAGCGATGCTGCTCCTGTGGCTGGTAATTGGGGAGGCTTGGTAGTTTGCGGTAAAGCACCGACAAATGTTGGTTCTGTTGCCACTTCTGAAGTTGCAGATCTTACTTACGGCGGTACTATATCTAATGACAACTCTGGTTCTATAAGATATTTAAGATTGGAATATACAGGTGCTAATTTTACGCCTGAAAAAGAATTTAATGGCTTGTCTTTATTTGGTGTGGGTTCAGGAACTACGGTTGAATACGTCCAATCGTTTGAAGGCGGTGATGACGGTATTGAGTTCTTCGGTGGAACTGTAAACGGTAAATATTTAGTTTCAACCAATAGTGGCGATGATTCAATCGACTTTGCGGATGGATGGAATGGTACAGGTGAATATTGGTATATCTCCGGAAGCGCTAAAGCAGGTATTGAAGGATCTAACAATGGCAGTAATGGAAACGCTACTCCTGTCACCAATGCAACTGTTAAAAACGTTACCATTGTAGGACCGGTTACCGAAGGTGCCATTTATTATAAAGAAGGCGGTGGAAACTGGAACGTTGATAATGTGTATATTGATGGCGTTAATTTAGGCGTTAAAGTTAAAAGTACAGATGTTGAAGCTGCCGCAAGGATTCAAGCCAATGCCTTAGTTATGACCAATATACAATTTGTAAATAAACTTACTGGTTTTAAAGCTACAGACTATACTGGCTTAAATCTAGGATTTTTGTTTGAAGGAACAGCTACCGGAGCAGGAAATGGCGCAGGTTTGCCAACTTGGGCTACTGGTTGGACTAGGTTTTAGTTTCCAAAATTCCATAAAAACATAAAAGGGCACTCGTTTAAACGAGTGCCCTTTTTATTTAAAGAAACATTAATAAATTGCTTAATTAACAACCAATGCTTTTTCTTCAACATTGATTATTTTGTTTTCCTGATAAGTGACAATATTTACTTTATCGGTTTTAAAATATGTCCAAACGCCTTCTTTTATGCCATTATTATAGGTGGCAATTGCTTTTTTATTACCTTGTAAATCATAACTGATCCATGTGTCGTGCAATTTGCCTTCTTTATTAAAATAGCCTTCACGTTCAACAACATCGCTGTTGTCGGCAAAATAATACGTTGCTTTTACCAAATCGTTATCCATTTTTTGATAGGTCACTTTTTGTTCTTGTGAAAATGCTGTTATACAAAACAACATTACAAGGAGGTTTATAAATGTTTTCATAATATTTTTGATTTTAGAACTTTTTTTACACATTATAAAAGTAGATTATTTACCTATTATTTACCTTAAGTTAACGTTAAGTTTACATTAAGTTTTTTTATAATAATGTAAAGTGTTAATAATCTGATTATTAAAAATATATTAAATTGCATATTAAATTAGGTTTTTAATAAAATAGTTATTCTTAACTTAAATTTTACACTGATTTAATGTTTTTTCAAAAATTAATGGAACATACAAGTGCTGCTTTTCAAAGTATTTGTACCTTTGTTTAAAATCATTCTAAATAAGTATTTTGGAAACTGCTGAAAATTCTGGTATTTTTAACTACGATTTCGATTGGAGCGCTTCAGCCAAAAAGAAGCCACGCAATGAGATAAATGAGAAATGCTGTGAAAAATTTAAGAACAAAAGCAACAAGACTTGTAAAAAATGTCCAAATCGATTGCCTTAAAGGCTATATTTTAATACTTTTGCATTTCCTTTTTGACTAAGATAAAATGCCTGTTAATTCAAAAAAATTATTTCTTAAGTTTTTAAAATGGAGATACCAGCATATTTCCAACAAGCAATTCACCAATATTGCAAGTGCCATTATCGGATTGCTTGCGGGTTTGGCCGCAATTGTTTTAAAAAACTCAACCCATTTCATTCAAGAATTGTTGGAAGGCGGTTTTATTAGCCAAATTCATGAGGCATTTTATTTTATTTTCCCAATTATTGGTTTTTTACTGGTATTGCTGATTATAAAATATGTGATCCGAAAAAAAGTTGGACACGGAATTCCCTCCACCTTATACGCCATTTCAAAACAAAAGGGCATCATACCCAAACATCAAATGTGGACCGCTTTAGTTACGGCCCCTTTAACAGTTGGTTTTGGAGGATCTGTTGGGCTTGAGGGACCGATAGTTTCTACAGGAGCCGCAATTGGCTCTAATTTTGCGCGATTTTTTCACTTAAACCAAACCACAAGAACCTTGCTTATAGGAGCTGCAGTGGCCGGAGCGATGTCCTCTATTTTTCAGGCGCCCATCGCTGCCATTGTTTTTGCGGTGGAGATGTTTAGTTTGGAGCTAACCTTAGCTTCCATGATTCCCCTGCTGCTTGCTTCAATTACAGCTGTTTTAACCTCTTATTTCTTTTTTGGTGATGATGTGTTGCTTCATTTTGCCATTCAGGATAAATTTGAGCTAAACGACGTTTTGTTCTATGTTTTCTTGGGTCTTGCTTCTGCAATGGCCTCCATTTATTTCAGCAAAATGTATTTTGGAATCGGCAATTTTTTTAAAAAATTCGAAAATCCCTATATAAAACTGCTAATTGGCGGATTGTTACTAGGCGTTATTGTTTATTTTATTCCTACGCTTTTTGGGGAAGGTTATGAAACCATCAACAATATTTTTCGGGGTAATTTAAACGGAATTGTGAGAAATAATATATTTCAGATACTCACAGATAACACCTACACAATTATCTTATTTTTAATGGGTTTAATCGCCTTTAAAATAATTGCCGCATCGCTTACTTTTGGTGCTGGCGGCGTTGGAGGCATTTTCGCGCCAACATTATTTACGGGCAGTGTAACAGGTTACGTTTTTGCCATGATGGTAAATGCCAGCAACTTGTTTAGCCACCAGCTTTCCCTAACCAATTTTGCGATGGTTGGTATGGCAGGTTTAATGGCGGGCATTTTGCAGACGCCTTTAACGGCAATATTTCTCATCGCTGAAATTACCGGTGGCTACGAACTTTTTGTGCCGCTCATGATTGTCGCGCTGATTTCTTTTGTGGTGACCCAAAAATTTGTGCCCTATAATATTTACGCTTCCGAATTGGCGAAAAAAGGACAACTCATTACGCATGATAAAGATAAAAACGTGCTGATGATGCTCGATTTGGATAAGCTTATTGAAAAGAATTTTGTGCTGCTTCATCCCGATATGACTTTGGGAGAAGTTGTAAATGAGGCAATTGCAAAATCATCCCGAAACCATTTTCCTGTGGTGAATGAAGAAATGGATTATTTAGGAATACTTACCATCAACGATATTAGAAGCATTATGTTCAATAAAAAATTGTACGATACAGTAAAAGTCGAAAGTTTGATGCACGCAGGATCGGATATTATTTATTACGAAAAAGACTCTGCCGAGGATATTTTGAACAAGTTTAAAAGGTGTGGCGCTTGGAATTTGGTGGTGCTTAAAGACGGAAAATACTTCGGGTTTATCTCAAAATCGCGCTTGCTTACCGCTTATAGAAGAAAATTAATTGATGTAACGGCTTAGTTTTCAGGATTAAGTTTCTTAAAACAAAAAAATAATATTCCAAATAGCCTATTTGTTGCAAGATTTCCTTTGTGAATCTTTGTGTTTTTTCCTTTGTGAATCTCTGTGTAATATTTTTTAATCACACGGAGTTTCTCAGAGAACCACCAAGTTACACAAAGAAATATTTAGCCATTTAGCACTTTGCGTATTTTTCCTAAAGGTTCCTTGCGGTTAAAAGAATTCCGTTTTTATCATTTTCCCCCGTAGTTTTCATTATAGAACAGTAAATGAAACTATCATATAGGATTTTTAAAAAACAGAAACCTTATTTCCTTTTACCAATAAATGCCACCACTTTATCGGGAAAATCGGTAAAAACGCCATCAACATTTGCTTCATATAAAGCAACTTGCAACAATGCTTCAAACGAATCAAAACCGTCCAATTGATCAGCCCTAAAAGTGTAGGCGTGGACTTTTAAATTGAGCTTGTGCGCGTTGGCGACCAAATTTGTGATTTGCCATTTTCCGTTTTCCTTTCCTTTTATAATTTGGGGAATCCAAGGTCCGATGCCATCAGCATAAGCAGCAATTTCTTCCAATTTTTCATCGGATTTAAATTCCATCAATTGCACCAAAAAAAGCTCGCTTTTCAATTTATTTCTGATTCTTTTTAGCTCTTTGGCATCAAAACACTGCAACATACAATTGTCTTTTTTGGTTTTGTAGCCATAATCATTTAAAACTTCCAACACTATTTTTGAAATATCCTTGCCTTCTTTTCTGTGAAATTCCGGTTCCTTAATTTCTGGATAAATGCCAATATTTTTTCCGGTGCTTTTATTTAATCCTTGAATAAATTCAATTTCTTCCCGCAAAGAATGCAATTTGAATGTTGAGGTGAATACGGGAAACCGGTTTGGAAAAACAGCTTTGTTGGTTGCGGGATCAAATCTTTCAGAAACATTTAATTGTTTCAGTTCTTCAAAAGTGAAATCGATCACATAAAATCGGCCATCATCTCTTTTTTTCTTCGGAAATTTTTGGGCAACATCGGTAACCGTTTCCAAATGAATATCGTGGATCACGATAGGAATATTGTCTTTGCTCAACACAATGTCCTGCTCCAAATAATCGGCGCCCATCGCATAAGCCATTGCTTTTGCCGGCAAGCTGTGTTCGGGCAAATATCCCGAAGCGCCTCTGTGTGCAATCACCACTTTTTTGTTTTTTTGAATTTCCATTGTTGGTTCCGGCTTCTGTTCACTGCAAGATAAGGACAACATAAAAAAGATGAATAAAAAACGATACATATTTACAGTTTAAAGTTTATTTAAATGTA
The DNA here is from genome assembly GCA_036567345.1 of Lutibacter sp. Lineage (GTDB taxonomy): Bacteria > Bacteroidota > Bacteroidia > Flavobacteriales > Flavobacteriaceae > Lutibacter. The sequence continues at coordinate 149,171 of DATCUQ010000009.1, read as the reverse complement.
TGGTTTTTTGTAGTTTTACGCACAATAAATATACAATTAAAAGAATGAAATATGTGATTATTTTTATTTTGATACTTTCTTTGGGAATGCTGGCCACCGGTTTTTACCTAAAAAACGCTGGTGATGCCAGAGGAGAAATTGTGATTGGAATAGGGGTGCTAATTGTGGCTTTTGTCTTAATGCCTTTATTTCTTTATCATCGGTATAAAAACAAAAACATAAGCGATTTTACTTTTGATAAATTTAAAAAAGACCTTGAAGAGCGAAGTAAAAGCGAACAAAAATTTTAGTTATCAATTTAAATTTCGCTTTTCAATAAAAAATCGCTTTAAAAGCTTGCTGCACTCTTCTTCCAACACACCGCCAACAACCACTGTTTTTGGGTGTAAGGTAGTTTTCATTGCCAAAAACCCTCTTTTATCTTCAGAAGCACCATATACAATTCTGCCTATTTGTGTCCAATAACTGGCACCTGCGCACATTTGGCAAGGCTCCAAAGTCACATACAAGGTGCAATCTTTTAGGTATTTACCGCCTAAATAATCTGCCGCCGCCGTAAAAGCCTGCATTTCGGCGTGCGCGGTCACATCATTTAAAGTTTCCGTTAAATTATGCGCGCGGGCAATAACTTGGTTGTTCATCACAATGACCGCTCCAATGGGAACTTCATTTTTGTCCAAAGCCATTTCCGCCTCCCGCAAAGCGCGTCGCATAAAATAAGTGTCGTCAAATGGATCCATCATGCATCAAAAGTAATTATTTTTAATTCATTGAACAATTTAAATAGCTTAGTTTTGTAGTAGTGAAAACAAATTTATTAGCGCATATTAACGATCCGAAAGACCTGCGGAAGCTGGCCAAAAATCAACTTAAAACTGTTGCCAAAGAACTGCGCGAATTTATTATTGCCATTGTTGCCGCCAAAGAAGGGCATTTGGGCGCCAGTTTGGGCGTTGTGGAATTGACCATTGCGCTGCATTATGTGTTTGATACGCCAAACGATTTGCTGATTTGGGACGTTGGCCATCAGGCTTATGGACATAAAATTTTAACAGGCAGAAGGGACATTTTTCACACAAACCGTCAGCTGGGCGGAATTTCAGGTTTTCCAAAACGAAGCGAAAGTGTTTACGATGCCTTTGGCACAGGGCATTCTTCCACTGCGATTTCTGCGGCTTTGGGAATGGCGCTTGCCTCAAAATTGAAAGGCGATTTTCAAAAGCAGCATATTGCGGTTGTTGGCGATGCTTCCATTGCGAGCGGAATGGCTTTTGAAGGATTGAACCATGCCGGGGTTACCGACGCCAATTTACTGATTATTTTAAACGACAACGCCATGGGAATTGACCCGAGCGTCGGGGCTTTAAAAAAGTATTTTACCGATGTGAAAGCAGGCAAAAAAGTTCGGAAAAACAACATTATTGAGGCGCTGAATTTTAATTATACCGGACCGATTGACGGACATAATATTGATGAGATTATTACGGAATTAGAGCGCTTAAAGTCTATTAAAGGCCCTAAGTTTTTGCATATCATTACCACCAAAGGAAAAGGACTGCAACAAGCGGAAAATGACCAGGTCACTTATCATGCACCGGGGAAATTCGATAAGATAACCGGTGAATTGCCTACCAAAAATAAGGTGCCGCAACCGCCAAAATATCAAGATGTTTTTGGCGAAACAATTGTGGAATTGGCAAAAAAAAATCCAAAAATTGTGGGGATTACGCCTGCAATGCCCACAGGAAGTTCGCTTAAATTAATGCTCGATGAAATGCCCGAAAGGGCTTTTGATGTGGGCATTGCCGAACAACATGCGGTGACGTTGGCTGCCGGAATGGCCACGCAGGGATTCATTCCTTTTTGTGCCATTTATTCCACATTTTTGCAACGCGCCTATGACCAAATTATACATGATGTGGCTTTGCAAAATTTACCGGTAATTTTTTGCATAGACAGAGCCGGAATTGTGGGCGAAGATGGCGCAACGCACCACGGAGCATTTGATATGGCTTATTTGAGCTGCATTCCAAATATGGTGATTTTTGCGCCTTTAAATGAAATAGAATTGCGCAATATTATGTACACGGCGCAATTGGGCATTGATTTTCCGCTGGCGATTCGTTATCCTCGCGGACAAGGAACCCTTATTGATTGGAAACAGCCTTTTACCAAAATTGAGATTGGAAAGGGGATTTGTGTTTCAGAAGGTTCAGAAATTGCGGTGTTAAGCATTGGCACTATCGGAAATAAATTGATTGAACTTCAACAAGAATTACCAAAATATAAGGTTGCACATTATTCGATGCGTTTTGTAAAACCTTTGGATGAAAAATTACTTCATGAAGTATTTAAAAAGTTTGAAACCATTGTCACTATTGAAGACGGCACAATTGTCGGCGGATTTGGAAGCGCTATTTTAGAATTTGCTTCAAACAATAATTATAACAACAAAACCGTTAAACATTTAGGGATTCCGGATCATTTTATTGAACACGGAAAAGTGGATGAATTGTTTGAAAGCATTCATTTATCTAAAGAAAAAATAAAGGAATTCCTGTTGAAACTTTTATAAAAAAAAATATTTTGTGTTTCTTTGCCGAAATATTTTTAGCCCCTAATATTATAGTAAAATGCGATTAAAACTATTCTTTATTTTCACAATTCTTTACACCCTCACCACAAAAGCAACAACTTCAAAAGACACACTGGACCTCAATTTGGCCCCTGTCACACATTGGGAGGAAACCAATAATTTTCGATTGATTTTTACCCAAAATTCATTCGTTAATTGGAGTGCCGGAGGGAACAATTCAATTTCTGGCATCGCGAAAATAAACATAAAAAGAGATTACAAAAATAATCATAAAGTTTGGGAAAATGAATTGAAAGCCAATTACGGTTTAAATAAAGAAGCCAGGCGTGAATTACGGAAAACAGAGGATTTAATTGAGTTAAATTCAACATTTGGCTACAGAAAAGACATTACGTCTAAGTGGTATTATTCTGCAAAATTCAATTTTAAAACGCAGTTCACAAATGGTTATATTTATCCAAATACCGAAAAACCAATATCAAAGTTCTTTTCTCCTGCTTACAATTTCTTGGGCGTTGGATCTGAATATTTTTCGAAGGAAAATGAACTTAAAATATATCTTTCCCCGCTCACCAATAAAATGACTTTTGTTTATAACCAAGTTTTGGCAAATGAAGGCGCTTTTGGTGTTCCTCCGGCTGTTTATGACGATTTGGGTAATTTGTTGACTTCAGGTGAAAATTTAAAAGTGGAGATGGGAACTTATGTTTCCAGCGAGTGGAAAACAAAATTGATGGAAAATATAAAAATGAGCAATAAACTGATTTTATATTCCGATTATTTAAACAGATATGGCAATGTGGATGTGAACTGGGAAGTGAATTTTGATATGACCATTAACAAACACGTAACGGCCAATGTGGGTTCACATTTTTTATATGATGATGATGTTAAGCGTAAAGAAGACCTAAATAATGATGGAATATTGGTTCCCGCAGGACCAAAAATCCAAATAAAACAAATGCTGGGCGTTGGTTTGTCCTATTCTTTTTAGTAACATATTTTCTTAGAAAGCAAGATTTTAAAAAAGTTCTTAAACTCAAATTTGATTTGAGTCTAAGAACTTTTTATTTAGGAATCTTTTATCAATCTAAATTTAGTCCAAATCAAATTTTATGCCTTGCGCCAAAGGCAATTCTGTGGTGTAATTAATGGTGTTTGTTTGGCGTCTCATATAAACTTTCCAGGCATCGGAACCAGATTCTCGTCCGCCTCCTGTTTCTTTTTCCCCGCCAAAAGCACCGCCAATTTCAGCGCCAGAAGTGCCAATATTTACATTAGCGATACCGCAGTCGGAACCCTGAACTGACAAAAACAGTTCTGCTTCTCGTAAATTGTTGGTCATAATTGCAGAGGAAAGTCCTTGCACAACACCGTTTTGCAATGCAAGGGCATTTTTAAGTTCCCCAGAATATTTTATCAAATATAAAATTGGCGCAAACGTTTCGTGCTGCACAATTTCAAAATGATTTTCGGCTTCAACAATTGCGGGTTTTACATAACAGCCACTTTCGTAACCTTTTCCGCTTAAAACGCCGCCTTCCACAATAATTTTTCCGCCTTCTTTAACAGCTTCGGCCAAAGCGTTTTCATACATTTTAACCGCATCTTTGTCAATTAAAGGCCCAACGTGGTTGTTTTCGTCCAACGGATTTCCTATGCGCAATTGTTCGTAAGCTTTCATTAGAGCGTTTTTCACCTGCTCATAGATAGATTCGTGAATAATTAACCTTCGCGTTGAAGTGCAACGTTGTCCGGCTGTTCCCACAGCGCCAAATACCGCGCCAATAATGGTCATTTTAATATCTGCGCTTGGCGTAATAATAATCGCGTTGTTGCCGCCTAATTCCAATAACGATTTTCCCAAACGTTCCGCGACAGTTTTTGCCACAATTTTACCCATTCTTATGGAGCCTGTAGCTGAAACTAAGGAAATACGCTTGTCTTTGGTCATAAATTCGCCCACTTTATAATCACCATTGATGATGCATGAAATACCTTCGGGCAAGTTATTTTCTTTTAAAACACCGGCTATGATGTTTTGGCAGGCAATGCTGCATAAAGGCGCTTTTTCTGAAGCTTTCCAAACGCAAACATCGCCGGCAATCAAAGCCAATGCAGTATTCCAGGACCAAACAGCGACCGGAAAGTTAAATGCGGAGATAATGCCCACAATACCCAATGGGTGATATTGGTCGTATATTCTGTGTCCGGGACGTTCGGAATGCATGGTAAAACCGTACAGCTGTCTTGACAATCCGACAGCCAAGTCGCAGATGTCTATCATTTCCTGAACTTCTCCCAAACCTTCCTGCAAAGATTTTCCCATTTCATAAGAAACCAGCTCGCCCAAAGGTTTTTTTAGTTCACGTAATTTTTCGCCAAACTGACGCACAATTTCGCCGCGTTGCGGTGCCGGTTTTACCCTCCAAATGGTGAAAGCCGCTTCTGCGGATTTCATTACTTTTTCAAAATCATCTTTGGTAGTTGTGCTTACTTTACCGATCAATTTGCCGTTTACAGGAGAATAGGATTCTATAATTTCACCAACTCCAAAGAAATTTGAGCCTGTTGAGGTTCCGTTATTCAACGTTTTAACACCTAGTTTGTCTAAAGCTTGTTGTATTGTTTTTTCTATTGCCGTAATTTCCATAAGTAGAATTCCTTTATTGATTTAAGATTGTGTAAAAATACGAATAATACCGCCCAATTCTTGAAATTTTGGTAAAAGAAATATAGGATTTTTATGTTTTTTTGCTGAATAATAAAAAAGGAGACCATGCGCCAATTGGATTTGCGTTAAGGATTGAACGGTTTGTTTGAGCTATTTTTTGCGATTTTTTATCGCAAAAAAAGCGAGTAGTGAAAGCCTGACCCAAAGGGGAACGCCCAAAATATTTTGTAAAAAGAAAAGCCGTTTCATAATTGAAACGGCTTTCTTCATTCAATATTTGGTAACCAACCAAATAAATAAACCAACTAAAACTTATAATTTAAACCTGTATAAACTCCTAAATAATAAGGCTGAATGCTGCCTGAGTTTTTAGAAAAGGTACTTGTTTGCACTTTGAACATTGGCGAAACGTTGATGAATAAATTTTTATAGAGCGAATAATCGATGTCCAGCCCAATATTACCGCTAAAATTTACGGATCTTAAGTTGTTTGATGAGCCTAAACTTTGGGAGAAACTGTTGGTTTCAACAAAAACTTCGTCCCTGTTTAAAAGCAACGTACTAAATCCACCCACCAAATTGATGCCGAATTTTCCGTCTGTAACGCTATATTTTACCTCAACAGGAATTTCCACATAGCCAAAAACCTGATTGATGCTGCCGCCAGAAAGGTCATCAGTAATTTGTCCATTTTCTTTAAGTGCTGAAATATCTGCGGTTCTTGACAAAAGTGGATTGGCAGATAAATTTGAAAAACCGACAACTGCCACGCCTGGCGTAACATAAATGTTATTGGTTGTTAGGCCTAAATTGATGAGGTTAACACCCGATTGCAAGCTGAATTTGTTTGTAAGCTGATAGGCAACTTTTACGCCGTAGGAATATGATGAATTTCCTGACGACGGATTGTCTTTAAACTGCGCGTCAATTCCCGAACCATCACCAAATGAACTAAAATAAATTGGCGCGAAAATGGTGGCAACGGTAAATTTACTTTCTGTGATTTCTTTTTTTGAAACTTCTTTGTGGGCGAATTTAGATAATGGTAAGTTTTTGGCGTCTTTAAATAAAAAGCTGTTTTCTGATTTTTGAGTAGAAGCAGTTTGTTCAGTTGTTTTTTCCTCAGCTTTTACGGTAAAATTGTTGCTGTTTTCAATTTCGGCCAGTTCTTTGCTTAAAGCGGTCACCACTTTTTGCATTTCCTTTAATTTTTCCTTAACAGTAATTTCAGTTGCTGAATCTTTTTGGGTTGAAATTTCTTTGTTGATCAATTGTTTTTGAAAGAAATTTTTGGAAAAATTATTTTTTGGAAGGAAATAAATGGTTCCGACACTAAAAAATAAAATGAATAAGGCCGCAACACTGGAAATTTTAAGCCAAAAAGGAATTCCCCTTTTTTTAGTTCTTGGCATTAACCTGTTTTCAATAGCATCCCATGCTTCGATAGGTGGGGAAACCTCAAAGTCTTTTAAAATCTCTTGGAATAATCTATCAATATTTTTTAATTCTTTCACTAGTATCTTTTAACTTAAATCGATTGTTGTGCTTTTTGATGAATTTCAATTTTTTGTTTTAAAATGGCTCTTGCTCTGGCTAAATTTGATTTTGAGGTGCCTTCCGCAATTTGCATCATTTCTGAAATTTCTTTGTGGGAATAACCGTCTAAAGCGTAAAGGTTAAAAACCAGTCGATACCTGTCGGGCAATTCATTGATTAGACTCAGTAAAAAATCTAAAGAAATTTCATCATCATCAACGTCAACAATCACCTCATCAGGAATATCTTCCGCCACAATATTTAACACATTTTTCTTTCTGTATTTCAGCAAAACTGTGTTAATCATTACCCGTTTTAACCAGCCTTCAAACGATCCTTTAAAATTAAACTGCCCAATTTTGTCAAAAATGACGATAAAGCCATCTTGAAAATTGTCTTGGGCCTCTTGTTTGTTTTTAGAGTACTTTAAGCATATGGAAAATAACTTACCTGCAAAAAGCTGGTAAATTTCCTTTTGTGCCTGTCGATCGTTATTAGCACACTGTTTTATGAGATCATCTAACCCCAAATACGAGCATTTTAATTGTTAATAAGATACCTAAAAAGATAATAGGTTGCGTAAATTTACATTACTTTTGTGGTGTTTCACAATTTTTATGAAAAGAAATAGCGTTTTTAACCTTCATAGCAACAGTGAATTTGAAAAAATGGCGCTTGAGATATTTCAATTTCAGGCTAAAAACAACTTGGTTTATAAGGAATTTTTAACCCTTTTGCATATTGATATTGAAAGCATTGACAAAGTTGATAAAATTCCTTTTTTACCGATTCAATTCTTCAAATCACATAATGTTGTATCTTCAAAAGAAGCCGCACAGCGCGTATTTTTAAGCAGCGGAACCACAGGAAATGAGCAAAGCAAGCATTTTGTTACTGATTTGTCTATTTACGAAGAAAGCTTCACCAAGGGATTTCAGCATTTTTATGGCGCCATTGAGGATTATGCCGTTTTGGCTTTGTTGCCTTCTTATTTGGAACGAGACGGATCTTCCTTGATTTATATGGTGAACGATTTTATTCGGAAATCGAAAAATAAAAAAAGCGGGTTTTATCTGAACAATTTGGAAGAATTGACCAGGAATTTAGTGGAATTGGATAAAAATAACGAAAAAGTATTGCTGATTGGCGTTTCTTTTGCTTTGCTGGATTTGGTTGAGAAACACAAATTTCAGTTAAAAAATACCATTGTTATGGAAACCGGCGGCATGAAAGGCCGAAGAAAAGAGCTGATTCGGGATGAATTGCACCAAATTTTATGCGAAGGTTTTGGCGTTGAAAAAATCCATTCGGAATATGGAATGACTGAATTGTTGAGCCAGGCTTATTCCAAAGGAAGCGGGATCTTTGAATGTCCGCCCTGGATGAAAATACTGACACGAGATACGGAAGATGCCTTAACGGTTTTGCCGGAAGGTAAATCGGGCGGCATCAATATTATAGATTTGGCAAACAGAAATTCCTGTTCTTTTATTGCCACACAAGATTTAGGAAAAACTTACGAAAACGGCACCTTTGAGGTTTTGGGCAGGTTTGACAATTCGGATATCAGAGGCTGTAATTTAATGGTGATGTCATAAAAAAGCGACTTCATTTTCAGGAGTCGCTCTATATTATTTCAATATTTGTAGGAATTCATTTAAACCACTTTCAGTAAATAATAGCTTTTTTTTCCGCGTTGCAGCAGCACAAATTTATCGGCAATTAAATCATTTGGTGTAATCACAAAATCTTCGTTTACCTTTTCTTTGTTTACCGAAATTGAATTTTCGCTTAAAGCCCTGCGCACTTCGCCATTCGATTTCAAAAAACCGTAATCGGCAAAAGCAGCCACAATTCCCAAATCGTTTTCAATAACAGCACGTTCAATTTCTGCTTGTGGAACGCCTTCAAAAACATCCAGAAATGTTTGTTCGTCCAAGGTTTTTAAATCATCGGCGGTAGAATTTCCAAACAAAATATTTGAGGCTTTAATGGCGTTTTCAAACGCTTCATTCCCGTGTGTCATAATGGTGACTTCTTCCCCAATTTTTTTTTGCAGAATGCGCAGATGCGGTGTTTTTTGATGTTCGGCAATTAAAGTTTCAATGGTTTCTTTGTCTAAAAAAGTGAAAATTTTAATATAACTTTCGGCATCTTCATCAGAACAGTTTAACCAATACTGGTAATATTTGTAAGGCGAGGTTCTGTTCGCATCCAACCAAATATTTCCGCTGGCAGTTTTACCAAATTTTGTTCCGTCGGCCTTTGTGATCAATTTACACGTTAATGCATACGCTTTTCCTTGCGCCTTTCTTCTGATTAATTCTGTTCCCGTGGTAATATTTCCCCACTGGTCGGAGCCGCCCATTTGAAGTTTGCAGTCTTTTTCTTTATATAAATGATAGAAATCGTAACCCTGAAACAATTGGTAGGTAAATTCAGTAAAACTCATTCCGGTTTGCGACTCGGAATCCAGGCGTTTTTTCACTGAATCTTTCGCCATCATATAATTTACGGTAATGTGTTTGCCAATATCGCGGACAAATTCAATCAGTGAAATTTCTTTCATCCAGTCGTAATTGTTCACCAACTGTGCGGCGTTATCCGTAGTGCTGTCAAAGTTTAAAAAACGCGCCAATTGTGCTTTTACGCCGGCAACATTTTTGGCCAAAGTTTCTTCATCCAGCAAGTTGCGTTCTTCCGATTTTCCTGAAGGATCGCCCACCATTCCTGTGGCGCCGCCAACCAAAGCAATCGGATTGTGTCCTGCTTTTTGAAAATGCATCAGCAAAATAATAGGCACCAAACTTCCAATATGCAACGAATCGGCAGTTGGGTCAAATCCAATATATCCTGTGGTTTTATTTTTCAGCAAATATTCTTCAGTTTCGGGCATGATATCGTGTAACAAGCCTCTCCAACGCAGTTCTTCAACAAAATTCATCATCAAATTTTTAAATTTCAGCAAAGATAAAATTTTACTTGTTAGTTAAGGCTTTTGGGGATTGGTTTTTTAAAATGATGTTTGCGCTATAAAAACAAACATTTTTTATACTTTCGTCTTATGATTTTAGTAACCGGAGGAACAGGTTTGGTGGGTTCGCATTTGTTGTATCATCTTTCGTTGGAAAATGATTCGATAAAAGCGATTCACAGAAAAAACAGCAATTTAGATGCCGTAAAAAATGTATTTCAATATTTTTCTGCGGATTATGAAATGCTTTTTAAAAAAATTGATTGGGTTGAAGCCGATATCACCGATATTATTTCTTTGGAAGAAGCCTATAAAAATGTGACGCAAGTTTATCATGCCGCAGCTTTGGTTTCTTTTAATTCCAAAGATTATGCAGCCATGGAGCAAATTAATATTGAAGGAACTTCGAATATTGTGAATTTTTGTATTGAAAACAAGGTCAAAAAATTGTGCTTTGTAAGTTCTGTGGCAACCATTGAAAAATCGGTCACCAATAAATATATGACCGAAGCCGATGAATGGAATATGGAGAAAGTTAGTTACGGTTATGCAATGACAAAATATGCTTCAGAAATGGAAGTTTGGCGCGCATCACAAGAAGGCGTTCCTGTTGTAATTGTAAATCCCGGAATCATTTTGGGCGCAGGATTTTGGCATCAGGGATCTGGCGCTTTATTTTCTAAAATTGAGAAGGGATTTTCTTTCTACAGTGAAGGAGTTATGGGTTTTGTTTCTGTAAAAGATGTGGTAAAAGCGATGATTTTGCTCATGAAAAGCGACATCGTAAACGAACGCTATATTTTGGTGGCCGAAAACAGCAGTTTTAAAAGCATATTCTTTCAAATTGCACAAAATTTGGGAAAAAAACCGCCTTCCATAAAAGTCACAAAATTAATGAGTGCCATAGGCTGGCGATTGGAAATATTGAAATCGATTTTAATAAATAATCCGCCAACGCTAACGAAACATGCGGCGAAATCCATTCATGACAAACGTTATTATTCTTCAGAAAAAATACAAAAAACGTTGAATTTTAATTTTGAAACCATTTCCGACACCATAAAAAGTGTTTGTGCACTTTATAAAAATGAAAAAAGATAACTGCTTATTTTAACGGAACACTTTTTAAAGAATCAATTTTACGAGGTCGTTTAGGCACCTTTTTAAAATTTTCCCGAAGATTTTTTATGGAATCATTTTTAAGAGAATCCTGCAATTTAATTTGATCGTCCAATTCTTTTTTCATTGCTTTAAGCCGCTCGTCAACTTCTTTCAGAATTTCCTCATAGTCATCAATGCGTGAAGTATAGTAATAATTGCTTTCTTTAAAACGCGTGCTGTCTATTCCATACTTTTTAAAAACCAACGGATAATAGTTTACGTTACGCTGAAGACTGTTATTTTTAATATTTTCGGCTCCTGAGGCAATAACCAAATCAGTCAGCAAATCCACCATTTGTTTTTTGGGAATTAAATTGTCGGGCTTTTTTATGATGGTGTTGCTGGTGCAACCAATTAAAAAAATACCTAAAAAAAGGAGGTAACTAATTTTTTTCATTTGTTCTATTAAACAATAATCTTTTGCCTTTATTGCCGTCATTAAATTTGCCGTTTTTATAAACTAAATGGCCATTTACAAAGGTATGCGTAATTTTTGAGTAAAAGGTGGTTCCTTCAAAAGGAGACCAGCCGCATTTGTACAAAATATTGTCTTTGGTAACAGTCCAAGGCGAAGAAATATCAAGCAGAACCAAATCTGCGTAATATCCTTTTCTGATAAATCCCCTTTTTTCTATTTTGAAAATTTTTGCCGGATTGTGGCTCATTTTCTCCACTATTTTTTCAATGGAAATTTTTCCCTGTTGAACCATTTTTAACAGAGCCGGCAAAGCATGTTGCACCATTGGCCCGCCGCTTGGCGCTTTTGTGTAAACCTGTTCCTTTTCTTCCTTTGTGTGCGGCGCGTGATCTGTTGCAATCACATCAATTTTGTCATCGAGCAGTGCTTTTAACAAACCTTCTTTGTCATGCAAGGTTTTAATGGCGGGATTCCACTTTATTAAATTTCCCTTAGTTTCATAATCACTTTCATCAAACCAAAGATGATGTACACAAACTTCGGCGGTAATTTGTTTTTTTTCTACCGGTCCTTTATGCGAAAAAAGTTCAGTTTCTTTTGCTGTAGATAAATGAAAAACATGCAATCGCGCACCCGTTTTTTTTGCAAGTTTAATCGCTTTGGATGAGGAGATATAACAAGCTTCCTCGCTTCTGATTTTCGGATGAAATTTTACGGGAATATCTTCACCATATTCTTTCAAATAGGTTTCCAAATTTTTCTTTATGGTTGCTTCATCTTCACAATGAACCGCAATGAGCATTTTTGTGGAAGAAAATATTTTTTCCAGCACTTTCTCGTCATCAACCAGCATATTTCCTGTTGAAGAGCCCAAAAACAATTTAATCCCGGCAACATTGGCCGGATTTGTTTTCAACAATTCCTCCAAATTATCATTGGTGCCGCCAAACATAAATGAATAGTTGGCATAAGATGTTTTTGATGCAATTTCAAATTTTTGTTCCAGCAGTTCTTGCGTTGTTGCTTGCGGCACCGTATTCGGCATTTCTATAAATGACGTTATGCCTCCTGCAATGGCAGCTTTGCTTTCAGATTCAATGGTCGCTTTATGGGTTAATCCAGGTTCGCGAAAGTGAACCTGATCATCTATTAATCCGGGAATTAAATATTTTCCTTCAGCGTCAATAATAGTGGTATCTGCCGATTTTGAGCTGATTGAGCTGTCAATATCCACAATAAATTCTCCATCTATTAGCACATCGCCGTCAATTATCTTTCCTTCGTTTACAATACGGGCATTTTTAATTAGCAATAAACTCATAGTCTTCTTCTTCTTTTATTTTGGCAATCTTTCTAAGCGCATTTTTATGACACCAAAAACGGCTTCAGAAATTATTGAACCACTCATTTTCGATGTTCCTTTTTTTCGGTCGGTAAAAATAATGGAAACTTCCTTATGTTTGAATCCTTTTTTCCACGCTTTAAATTTCATTTCAATCTGAAACGCATAACCTACAAACTTTATTTTATCTAATTCTATATTTTCCAATACTTTGCGTTTATAGCAAACAAACCCTGCGGTTGTGTCATAAATGGGTATTTGAGTAATTAATCTTACGTATTTAGAGGCAAAATAGGATAAAAACAGCCGTTTAAAATCCCAATTGATTACGTTAATTTTATTATTTAAATACCTTGATCCTACCGAAAAATCGGCGCCATCTTCTGCACAAGCGTTATACAATTGCATTAAATCATTTGGATTGTGCGAAAAATCGGCATCCATCTCAATGAGATAGTCATAATTTTTAGCAATCGCCCATTTAAATCCGTGAATATAGGCAGTTCCCAAACCGCTTTTCTCATGTCTGACTTCTAAAAATAAATTCGAAAATTCTTGTTGCAAATTGGTGACAATATCGCCGGTTCCGTCAGGAGAGCTGTCGTCAACAACCAAAATATCGAATTGTTTTTCTTGTGAAAACACGGCTCTGACAATTGCCTCAATATTTTCTGTTTCGTTATAAGTTGGGATGATGACAAGCGTATTCGACATAAAATAAAATTACGGAGCAAAGATAAAACAAATTATCACTAATTTTGCGTTTAAATAATAACATACTTGATGTTTGAGGCAAAAGAAATAATACACCAAAATCACCATTGGGTTTCACTTGTTTTTTTGGCAATCCTTATTTTTTTGGCCCTGGCAAAAGTTATTTATAAAGACAGGTTGCTTCATACTGCTACGCTGTTTATCTCCAATAAATACCTTTTTATTTATTTCAATAAAGAGAAGAATGATATCCTGAATTTATTTCAATTTTCAATGTTTATGATACAAATTCTTGCGCTTTCCCTGCTGTTTTATTTTGCAAATAATTTATGGCAATTTTCTCCGAGGTTAAACGAACTAAATGGCTATTTATTGTTAGTTGCAGGAGTGGGTTTGTATTTTTGTTTTCGGTATTTAATTGGCCAGTTTTTAGCCGAGATATTCAATATAAAAAGTAAATGCAATAGAATTGTTTATGACAAGGTAAGCTATTTTAACAACCTAATATTGTGGATATTGCCGTTTTTAGTTCTTAGTGTATATGTAAATTTTCACAAAGAATTTTATTTAAAAATCACAATTTTAGTCCTTACATTATTGCTGATTTTACGGTACAGTTTAATCCTTGTAAATAATAAAAAGCTCATTATTAATAACTTATTTTATTTTATTTTGTACATTTGCGCACTAGAAATAGCACCTTTAGCGATTATTTTAAAATTAACAATCTAAAAAACAAAATTGAAGTTTATGAAAGTGAAAACAATTTTAGTTTCTCAACCAACCCCTAAAACTGAAAATTCACCATACTTAGAATTGTCGGAAAAACAAAAGGTTAAAATTGACTTTAGACCATTTATTCATGTTGAAGGTGTTTCTGCTAAAGAGGTGAGAGCCCAAAAAATTGATTTAAAAAATTATACGGCTATTATTTTGACCAGCAGAAATGCAGTTGATCACTTTTTTAGAATTGCTGAAGAAATGCGTTTTGCGGTGCCCGATGACATGAAATATTTTTGTGAATCGGAAGCAGTGGCGTATTATTTACAAAAGTATGTGGTATATCGCAAACGTAAAATTTATGTAGGCGAGCGCACTTTTGCCGATTTGGCAAAAATTATTAAAAAATACAAGGATGAAAAGTTTTTATTGCCTTCATCCGATAAGTTAAAAGATATTGTGCCTCAAACTTTAAATGAAATTAGCGTTAATTGGGAGCGCGGTATTTTTTATAAAACACTGATAAGCGATTTATCTGATTTAGAAAATGTATTTTATGATATTTTGGTCTTTTTTAGTCCATCAGGAATTGAATCATTATTTCAAAATTTCCCTGATTTCAAGCAAAATGACACGCGTATTGCCGTATTTGGCAATTCAACCATAAAAGCGGCGACCGATGCCGGTTTAAAATGCAATATTCAGGCACCAACTCCTGAATCTCCTTCAATGACGATGGCTTTGGAAAAATATATTATTGAAGTCAATAAAAAGCAACACTTAGACAAATAGCATAAAAAAACCGAGTTTTACTCGGTTTTTTTATGAAAATAAGTTGGCAAATATATCTTCCACTTTTGTGACTTTAACCACTTCTATTTTGTGGTTTGTGCTGCTAATTTTATTGAATTTTGAAACAAATATTTTGTGAAAGCCTAATTTTTCGGCTTCCATAATTCGCTGTTCCACACGGTTTACCGGGCGAATTTCTCCAGTGAGGCCAATTTCAGCGGCAAAACAAAAATCCTGAGCGATAGAGACATCTTCATTGGAGGATAAAATGGCGCATATCACCGCCAAATCAATGGCCGGATCATCCACTTTTATGCCTCCTGCAATATTTAAAAACACATCTTTTGCGCCCAATCTAAATCCGGCGCGTTTTTCTAAAACTGCCAAAAGCATGTTTAAACGTTTGGTGTCGTAACCGGTTGCCGAGCGTTGTGGCGTTCCGTAAACCGCGGTGCTTACTAACGCCTGAACTTCGATCATTAAAGGTCGCATTCCTTCTAAAGTTGCGGCAATGGCGGTGCCGCTTAAATCTTCTTCTTTCTGGGAAATTAAAATTTCTGATGGATTTTCAACTTCACGCAAGCCAAAAGATTGCATTTCGTAAATGCCGATTTCCGCAGTGGAGCCAAATCGGTTTTTTTGTGCGCGCACAATTCTGTAAGCATGATTTCTGTCGCCTTCAAATTGCAGGACAACGTCAACCATATGTTCTAAAACTTTCGGGCCGGCAATATTTCCGTCTTTGGTGATGTGCCCAATTAAAAGTACCGGCGTTGCGGTTTCTTTGGCAAACTTTATCAACTCAGCCGTGGTTTCCCTGATTTGTGAAATAGAGCCTGGGGAAGCGTCAATATATTCTGTATAAAGTGTTTGGATAGAATCTATCACCACAACTTCCGGATTTATTTCTTCAATGGCCCTAAAAATGTTTTGCGTGTTTGTTTCGGTTAAAATTAAACAATTGGTGTTTGAGTTTTGCAATCTTTCTGCGCGCATTTTTATTTGCGACTGGCTTTCTTCTCCCGAAACGTACAATACTTTTTTTGGCATTGTCAATGCGATTTGCAAGAGCAACGTTGACTTCCCAATTCCTGGTTCACCGCCCAATAATAACATTGAACCTTTTACCAAACCACCTCCTAAAACCCTGTCGAGTTCCTTGTTTTTGGTTGAAATTCGGTCTTCTTTGTCAAAAGCGATATCGTTGATTTTTATCGCTTTATTGGTTTTTTTTGGAGCGGAGGATTGTTTCCAGTTTCTTTTTTCTTCAACCTGTATCACTTCTTCAACAATGGTATTCCACTCGTTGCAAGAAGTGCATTGTCCGAGCCATTTTGCATATTGGGCACCACAATTTTGACAAAAAAATAAGGTTTTGGTTTTGGCCATTTTAAGGTTTTATTGAAAAAGTAAATATAGGAAGAATAACGCGTTGTTTTATAATTAAATAGTGTTTGAAGTTAAAGTTAACTATTAAACATTAGAAGTAAAATGTTAAAAAATCGAAATTCGATTTGAGTTAGGGATAGCAGCGGAAATACTTTTTTGAGGTTTTTTCCGAAAAAAAGATTGTAACAAAAAGCCCGACCTGAAAGGGAACGCCCGCAATAAAATTAAAAGTGCAATTGTTTTAGGTACCGTTAAAGGTGTTCATGGTGAGGTTTAGCCCGGCGGTGCCAAATGATTTGATGAGTTCAGCGGATTTGTCCAAACGCTCGGGAAGTGCTTTTAATTCATTTTTGTCCCATTCGCCCAAAACAAAATCTACCTGGCGGCCTTTTGAAAATTGTGAACCAACGCCAAACCGGAATCGCGCATATTCCTGGGTTTGTAAAACGGCCGTAATGTCTTTTAAGCCATTATGCCCGCCGTCGCTTCCTTTTGCTTTTAAGCGAATGGCGCCAAAATCCAAGTTTAAATCGTCACAAATGACCAATAAATTTTCAATGGGAATGTTTTCTTTGGTAAGCCAATATTTCACGGCTTTGCCGCTTAAATTCACATAAGTTGAAGGTTTCAGCAAAATAAAAGTCCTTCCTTTAAATTTGAAAGTGGCGATGGCACCGAGTTTTTCGCTTTCAAAAGAAACGGCTTCTTTTGAGGCCAATTCGTCTAAAATTTTAAACCCGATATTATGACGGGTTTCCGCATATTTTTCGCCAATATTTCCTAAGCCAACAATTAAATATTTTTTCATGGGCTGTTGCGCCGGGGCTTCCTTTTTTGAACCAAACAATAATTTTAGTAATTTATTCATTGCATCATGTAAAAGTAGTAAAAAGATTGCAGTTAATTTAAATGAAAAAAGCGCTGCCAATGCAACGCTTTTTCATATTTAATTGAATAGATTATTTTTTGCCTTTAGCTTCCACTGTAGCTGCTTTAGCAACGTTACGAGAAGTTCTAACTTGAGCAACAACGGTATTTTCTGGATTTAAAATACTGAATTTTTTGCTTTTCATTTCAGTAACATATAATTTATCTCCAATATCCAATTTTGAAATATCGGCATCAATAAAGTCTGGCAAATCTGCAGGTAAAGCTCTTACGTTTAATTTACGCATGGCAAAACGCAACGATCCACCTCTGATAATACCTGGAGCTGTGCCAACTAATTGTACAGGAATTGCCATGGTTACCATTTTATCATCAAATAACTGATAAAAATCGATGTGTAAAATTTTGTCTGATACTGGGTGAAACTGAATGTCTTGCAAAATTGCATTGTATTTGTTTCCTTCAAATTCAATCTTAGCAGTATAAACGTTTGGAGTGTACACTAAGTTTTTAAATGCAGTTTCGTCTGCTGAAAAGTGTAATGCTTTTTCTCCTCCGTATAATACGCAAGGAACCTGTCCAGCATTACGTAAGGCTTTAGTAGCTACTTTGCCCACGCTTTCTCTTTTAGATCCGGTGATTGTAATTGATTTCATTTATTTATTTATTTATATTTAATTATTATTTACATTAAAAATTGTCCGCTTATGGATGTATTGTCCTGCACTTTATGCATAACATCCGCGAATAAAGGGGCGCAAGTTACAACTTTTATTTTAGAACTTTCTCTTTTTAAAGGAATTGTGTCTGAAACAATTAACTCCAATAATTTAGAGTTTTCAATTCGTTCATAGGCGTTTCCTGATAAAATAGGATGAGTGCAAATTGCACGTACGCTTAAGGCGCCTTTTTCGATCATCACATCAGCTGCTTTGGCAAGCGTTCCGCCGGTATCAACCATATCGTCCACAATAATCACGTGGCGGTCTTTTACTTCGCCAATTAATTCCATGGAATCAATTTCATTTGCTTTTATGCGTTGCTTGTAACAAATCACCACATCGCTTTCTAAAAATTTAGAGTAGGCATAAGCACGTTTAGAACCGCCCATATCAGGCGAGGCAATGGTTAAATTTTTTAGATTTAATGAATGGATGTAAGGCAAAAATATGGTTGAAGCAAAAAGATGGTCCACTGGTTTTTCAAAGAAGCCCTGAATTTGATCAGCGTGTAAGTCCAAGGTAATAATTCGTGTTGCTCCTGCAGTTTGCAAAAGGTTTGCCACTAATTTTGCGCCAATAGCAACACGCGGCTGGTCTTTTCTGTCTTGTCTGGCCCAACCAAAATAAGGAATTACGGCGGTAATGTGACGTGCTGAAGCTCTTTTTGCTGCATCGAGCATTAAAAGCATTTCCATTAAATTATCTGAATTTGGAAATGTGGAACCCACAATAAAAATTCGTCTTCCTCTAACCGATTCAACAAATGCAGGCTGAAACTCCCCATCGCTAAATCTGGTTACCACTACGTTTCCAAGTGCAATTCCGTAATGTTTGGCAATGTTTTTAGCCAATTCTTTGCTTTGTGTACAGGCAAAAATTTTAGGTTCTAAGTAAGGGATGTCCATTTTTTAGCGGTGTATTTAGGTGTGTTGTTGGATTTTGATTGCAAATTTAAAATTATTTCAATGGTAATGCTATAACTAAGTGAAGTTTTTGTGTTTTAGTTGAAAAATATTTTTAAATTTGCAGACCGAAACATTTGCCCCGGTGGCGGAATTGGTAGACGCGCTGGATTCAAAATCCAGTTTTCGCAAGGAAGTGCGGGTTCGATTCCCGCCCGAGGTACTTAGAAAAACCGTAAATAGCTAATAAACAAGCTTTTACGGTTTTATCTTTTTAATATTTGTACGATTTCTGTACTGTAAGACAATTAAAAATCTAAAAAGTAAGGTTTTTTAAGTTTAAAGTTCGTTTCATAATTAGGTTGTAATTTACTAAAAATTAGATAATAATTCAGCAATAACTACCAATTCAACAACCAACATTCAAATAAATCTTTAATTGTTGCTGTTTTTTTAAGAATGCCAACAGATAAGCCACTTATGAAAAATGATTGCCGTGGCGTTTTTTTAAAAAAATTGCACCCTAAGGGGCTTGGGGAAATGGGAGATTTCACCAACTAAACTCTCGTAGTGCGCTGGCAGCAGCGAATGCAAGGGTATCGATTTTTTATTTTCCTTACTAGATTTACTGATTGGTTTTAATGTTGGCTTGGTGTGTTACTACAATGATTATAAAGGTTTCTGTTGCTTTAAATTAAATCAAATGGCAATTTGTACAAAATTAGCACCAAGGCAGCTTAAAACTAATTTTATCAAGGTTCTGGAAAATAAAAAATGATACTGTTGCTGGCTATTTTGATTTTTGAGGATGCGCCGGAGGATCCTTTGGAAACAGAATATTTTAATTTAGCTGAATGTTTGTTCTGAAAATGTAGCATCTTCAAAAAACAATGTAAAAACTATTCCTATTAAAGCGTTGGCTGGTGTGGCTATTTAACATAATTTGGTTATAACTACAGCTTTGGTGATGTGGCTGGTGAAGCCGCTGTATTATAACAGCGAGTTATGTTAACATAGCTTTGGTGATGTGGGCTTGAAAAAAACTGCGAAAGTTCATCAATTATTTCAAAACTAAAAAAAACAAGTTAATTGCAGAAATAATCATAAGATAAATCAGTTAATTGATAAGTTTCTTGAGATTCAAATGTTCCATCCATAAAATGGCTTACAATCATTTCATTATCGCCAGATTTGACAAGGAATTTTAGGATGCTGGTTCCAACTTTTACCCATAATTCATTTGAAGTGTTTTTTGTTATTTCAACATTATAATTTTCATAACCATCAAAATTATCTCCTTCGTGAAGTTTAACACAAATCAATTCATTATTATTCAATTCCTCAATTTCAACAATTTGAAGAAATAGACTTCCACTGCTAAATCCAAAATAGTCGCCAATAAAATTATGATCAGCAGCTTCAACTTCCCAAAAAGTACCATTAAACTTTTCTAAAAATGTTTGAGAAGAACTGTTGTCATCATCACTACCGCCACAATTTATAAACAAGATTGAAGAGATGAGTAAAAATAAAATATTTTTCATAACATTTATTTATAGAAATATTTAACAATAAATGTATTTGACCCATTCTCATCTAGTGAAGTTACAATTGCTCCGGTAGGATAACCATCTGCATCATAATCGTAATCAAATTGCGCTTCATATTTGGTAATTCCATTTGAATCTTTAAAAATCATCCCAGAAATGTTATTAAATGGAAGCAATTGCCTGGCCTTCATAATTTTTGGATTTTGATATCCGAAATTTAATTCAGCTTTATCAAAAATATCGATAATCTTTGCTGCTTTTAAAGTATAAAAGTAAGGATTAGGTTTATTGTCATAAAAGATATCGCCGATTAATGAAGCAGAATTATAACCATCCTCAAAAGCAAGAATCTTAGTTGGATTTCCACTATTATCAAATACTAAAACCTCCCCTTTATCAAAAGCGTCATAAGGCGCGAGATAGAAATCGCTAATGTTTAAAGCTGATCCATTAGGGTTTCCAGAAACTAACTTTAATTCTCCATTACTACCATAATTAAAGAATCTTGATGACTCACCATCAGAAACACTACTTACCCTATTTTGACCATCATAATTAACAGTAATAATTAAATTTTCTTGCAACAAGTCAGAAGTTTCAACTCTTTTTATGAGCTTTTCTTTTACATTTCCATTAACTTCTTCAAATACGTCTTCAGTTTTAGTGTTGTCACAACTTGACAATGTTAAAGCGCCTAACAATAGGACCCAAAAGAATACAGCACAATTTTTCATTTTATTCAATTTTTAATTTTATGCAAATTACGCAATTTAAAATAATAATTTTTATGGATTTCCACATTAAGATGTTAAATACCAATAATTTGTAATGATTCCACATAGGGGGAGGCGTGATGAGAAAATAAAAATGTGGGGGTCTTGGTGGGGAGTGGACTTGCCATTCTTGGATATGCAGAATAATGAAGCCGGTTATAAATTTTTAGAAAATAATTTTTTTAATGATTACTGTTTTGGGCAATTTCACGTTAGACAATGCCATATTATTATAACGTGCAGTATTTCAATTTTCCTTCAGAAGGATAAATTTGGGTGGGGGTGAATGCACCTCAAAACGAACACACCAATTTAATTAACTGTCGAATATCTTTTTTATTATGTCACTTGTTTATTTAAGTTAAAATCCGTTAATTTGTGTAAAAATATGAAATTATGCATCAATCAAATTTTTTAACAGTTGAAGAAGTTGCTGAAAACTTGAAGGTTACTAGGCAAACAGTATCAAAATACATACGTACAAGTGAGTTAAACGCTGTTAAAATAAACAAAAGTTATAGAATTACCATTAATGATTACGAATCTTTTTTGAAGAAAAACTCCACTGCCGAAGAACCACAAGTTGAATATATGAGAAAAACTAAAAATTGTTTTTTAGAGTACACTGACAAATTAGATGAGTATGAAATTCTAAATGGAAGTGAAGCGGGTGAAATAAAAGAATTTGAAGTTAATCATAAAAATGATTACAATAAATTTATTTTTGGCGACAATTATTATGTATTGAAAAAACTACTTGAGACGTGTAAATCAAAAGTTGACTTGATTTATATTGACCCACCATTTGGTACTGGTCAAAATTTCAATACAATCAATGATGATAAGGCCTATTCTGATAAATTAATTGATAGCGAATTTCTAGAGTATCTTAGAAAACGTCTTTTTCTACTTCGCGAATTAATGTCAGAACAAGGAAGTATATACCTGCACATTGATAAAAAAATTGGTCATTATGTTAAAATAATTATGGATGAAGTTTTTGGTCATAAAAACTACATTAATGATATTACACGAATTAAATGTAACCCTAAGAATTTTTCAAGAAATGCATATGGAAACTATTCTGATATGATACTATATTATGCTAAAAATAGAGACAGGCAAATATGGAATGATATTAAAGAAACGATGTCTAAATCAAAACAGGAAGAATTATTTCCAAAAAAGCATCCAAAATTTGGTAGTTGCACGACTAATCCAATTCACGCACCCGGTAAAACAATCAATGGTGATACTGGAATGGAATGGAAAGGATTAAAACCACCAAAAGGAAGACACTGGCGTTATTCACGTGAAGTTTTAGACAAATTGGACGAAAATGGTTTGATTGAGTGGTCAAGCACCGGAAATCCTCGTAAAATAGTTATGGCAAAAGAACACAAAGGGTTTAAAGTACAAGATGTATGGGAATTTAAAGATAAGGGCTTAACCTATGTTAATTATCCAACTCAAAAAAATTATGATTTATTAGAACGTATCATAAGAAATTCTTCAAATGAGGGATCACTCGTATTAGATTGCTTTGCCGGTTCTGGAAGCACATTAAAAATAGCTAATGAACTGAACAGAAAATGGATTGGAGTTGACAATTCAAATCATTCAATGAATGTAATTCGAGATTCGTTTACAAAAGAGAAAATTCTATGTAATTACTATGAGTATAATACATTAAGTTAGACTAAAAAAGTACTAAGATATTCCTTTAATAATAAAGCACTTAAAATATCATACGGAAATTCTTGAACTGTAACATTTACTTTATCATTAATTATAGAATTATTGATTTTTCTTGTAGCCCAAGGAAATCCGTCAATTATACCAATACGTATAACAGCACCACGCTGGTCACGGCAAAAGTCGAGAACATCACGAACTTGATTATTCTGATTGCCACCAGAACGACCAATCCATTTTGCCTCTCCAACGATATACGTCTCATTTACCTTTGCAACTAAGTCAGGTCTTTTCTGTAAATTTTGTTTTAAAACATCATTAACAAAAGTTTTTCCATTTTCCTCTGAGGAATTAAGAATAAATATTCCTTGCTTAGATTCTTGAAAATCATCAATATTAAGTAATTGGAAGTTAGTTCTTAGCCAATTTGTAAACATTGGGCCCATTTGAGTATTTAACTTAGGTGCGGATTCCAATCTAATTACCAATTCATCAGCCGTCATTGCATAAAGTGTATTTGCAATTCTGTTGATTTGAAGTGGATTTGCTTCTTTACAATTTTCAACCTCCTTAATTAAAAATGCCAAAGGTTCGTCATAAGGAAATTTCACTTCACCTTGAAGAATGTCAATTAAAACATTTGTACGTCTACCTTGGTGAGATGAAATAATTTTTCTTTTTAATTTTTCGTCTAAATGATTAGGAACTGCGGTTTGAAGTGAGTAAACATCCAAGAGGTTATCTAAATAAGGGGTGTTTTCAAATAATTCAATACTTTTCAGTATCCATTCATTTAGCTCCTCTCTTTCTTTTTCGATATCAATTTTTCTATCCATTTGTTAATTTTCTTCAAATATGATGAGTTCTTTGGTTTTTTTCATAATGATGGGAAAAGTATTGTATAAAGATTTAAGCAACTTAAAAATTGGGATTTTGCAGCAATAGCAATAGATTTATAGTATGAATGGTTAATTGGGATAATTAGCAATATTTAATAATTACATCAAATTTAATTAAATATTTGACAATTTAAGGTTTATATTCAAATAAAATCAAGTTTAAAAAATTGTATAAAAATTTATTGTACATTTGAATAATAGGTCTTTCATAGGGCCTATCTTTTTCATAGCAATTTCCACCTCTTTCCTTAAGAGGTGGTTTTTTTTGCCAAAAGTTGAATTTTTTCCTTTGTAAACATTCAGGATGAATAATTATCATCAGAAATCAACTTTATACGAAGGAATAAAAAAAATAGTATCAGGTATCACCAGTATCAAAAACCCTAGGGAAATGAAACTAATGATACTTGATACCAAAGTGTGTTTTCCAAACTTTATGGAATTTTATTATTTAACATATTTAGGATCAGTTCGCTCAAAACCCCTAGGATAATGACACTATTGATACTTGATCCTTAGGACGTAATATCATCATCTGCAACTTTACCGCTTTCCATTTCTTTGCCTTTTAAACAATAATTGCCCTGATGCTTTTCAATGAAACCAGATTTGACAAGATTCCTTATTGCTCTTTTGGCAGTGGGTTCACTTTTGCTCGTGATTTCACAAAATTGCGTTATAAAATCTCCATAGGATACCGGCACATCAGAAATTATTGCTTGCGCCGTTGCTTCTAATTCATTATTCTTTGTTTTTTTCCTAAAATTATCAGGTTGTGTTCCTATTTCAGAAGTTGGAATCATATTGCCAGTGTTTACAAACAAAAAAGTTTCTTCTGAAAATATCAGTTCAATTGAATTTTGTTTGTATTCCTTAGGACAATAATTTCCCTTTACAACTGTAAAATAGCGAATATTTCCAACTCCTTCAGTAAGCTGGATTGCTAATCGTGTTTTTTGAGTCAATCCAGATCCTCCTTGTATGTGCTCTTGCCCAGGAGTTAGTTGATAAGCCTTTTTATTAATATGATGGACAAACAACACCAAGCAATTGAATTTTTTCGCTATTTTATCGAATAACTTAACAGTGTTCCGCATCAACATATTATTATTACTGTCATTTCCTTGGAAAATATCACCAAAACTATCAACCACCACCAAATCAACAGGGCAAAGTTTTAATTGTTTGCTTAACTCATTAATGATTTCGCTTTGTTCCATAATATCACCAAAAATGAAGCGAAGGTTTTCAACTTCTTTTTTACCCAAGCCTTCAAATTGTTTGCTTGCTAAATATTTGGTTGCTTCTTTATCATCTTCAGTAGTAAGGTAAATTGCACGTTTATGAATTGGATACAGCTCGAAACCAAGAAATGTTTTTTCACCCAATGCCACTTGAATGCAAAGTTGCCTTGCTAGTTGACTTTTTCCGGTGTCAGGTTTTCCAGCTAAAAAAGCTGTTCCTTTTTGAGGAAATATTGGAAACATCAGATATTTTGGTTGTAAGTCACCCAACGCCATCAATTCAACAGCATTATAAACGACTTTTTCTACATTATCATCTGGAGTTATGGCTTCTGCATCTGAAGGAATATCAATCCCTTCAGACATCAGATTAAAGCCATTTTCAGGTTTACAATAACTATTTTGATTCATCGTCATAATATTTTATATTCTTATCGATTATATCTGCAATATTTGTTAATGAGCGATTGACACTATCTACAACTTCAATTTGAATTAAAATTTTATCACGTAGCTGTTTAATCTCTTTGATTTTCTCCATTACACGTAAGAAAATCATCCTATTAAAAAAAATAATTTCAGAATTAGTTTCGTGGTTTATTTGATCTTCTACATAATCAATTTTATAAATTATCTTTTTTATAATTTTTCTTTGGTCTTTTTCTAAATTTCTCATTGCTTACTTTTTTAATAATGTTAAACATTCCATTAATTCGCTTCTTTTGTAATACCGGCGTGCACCTATTCCATAAGCATTGACCTTTTTTTTATTGGTCCACGCCCACAATGTGCTGCTGTCGATTTTAAGAAGTTTACAAGTTTCTTCTCGTGTGAGAAGTTCTTCGTTGAAGTTTTTTGTTTGAAGTTCCTTTTGAATTTCAAAAATTCCGTTCTTAACGGATGAGCCTATTAGTTGTTGTAATTCTTCAACCGTCAGCTCTTGAAGTAAAATTGAATTTGTTTTCATCACTTATAATATTTAAAATTATAAGCCAAAATTCTGAAATTGAGCTGGTTTACATCAACCCGTTAATATTCAATTTAGGGAACGATTTCGTTCTTTTTTTGGAACGGTAAAATATTATATTGGGAAGTATTCTTTTAAGGTGCTATAAATTTGCAATTTTTTATTAGTTGTGCATTTGTTTAATGTTTTTAATTTATCAAGCGAAATTTTGAACGGCTCTTGATCAATCCAGTTAACAAACATTTGAGGTTTAAAATGGGATAAAATGAAGCCGTCTTTGTACATCATTCTATACAAGAAACTAAAATCTGCCATTTTATTATCACTTTCCTTGAAAAGATTAAATAATTTTTCAAAAAAATTGAATGCCAAAACATTTGAGAAAATATGGGGATATGGATTTACTTGTTGTTTAGGTATATCATCATTAGTAAATATGGGAAGGGAGGTAGAATTTTTCTCATCAAAATATTGCTGTTTTTTAATTTCAAGAAAATTAATTATTTTTTTAAAAGTCGCTTTATATTTTGAACTAAGTTCAAAATCCCAACCATCTTGCAAATCGGGTCTTAGCAGATTCTTGTAAATTTCCTCAATTAACCCATCAGAAGTACCACCTTGATTAATAACATATTTTTTTACACTTCCAGTATTTTCAATTGGAGTAATGCAAGAACTTTCATAGCACATAGAATAAAATTCGATCTCGTTTTCAATAAAATAAACAATACCAAAATCTTCGTGCTTATTTAAAAATTCAACCCATAAACTATCATAATCATTTTCGTAATCTTTAAATGTGTAGCTAATTTTTCTTTGGTGCTTGGATGTCATCTGCTAAAAATTAATTGTGAATTTACACAAATTCAAGAATAATTAAAAATAATTTGTTAATTCCATTGCAATATCCTTATTGCTCTTGCCAATGTAATTTAAAAACATTACTTCGGTGCTGTGTCCTGTTACATAAATCAAATATGATGTTGGTATTGTGCCGTAAAAATTTGTACTAAACGACCGGCGCCCTATGTGTGAGGTGACCAGTTCCCATTTTTTAAACATTTTAGACACTTTTCGAAATATTCCGCTATCTGGGGCTGTTTCTAATAACTTACTGCCTTTTTCCAATTGATTCAATTTAGCAAGTTCACACACTAATTTTATGTATTCGTTGTATTTTTGGTCTGAAATGGCATAAGGAAACATACCATTTCTTTTCTTAAGAATTTCCAAGACTTTTGGGTGTAATGGGAGTGTCATAATTTTACCAGTTTTCTTTTGAGTAAATTCAATCAAATGTTTTCCGTTTTCAATGCGTATCATCTCTTTTGTAAACCGCATAAAATCCGACACTCTTTGCCCTGTGTAACAACTAATAATTAACCAGTCTTTTGCATTATCCAAACTGTCGGTTAATTTTCTTTTTTCAATTTTATCAATTTTTTCAAGTTCGTTAAAGGTTAAATAAATTTTATCAATTTTGACGTATTTAGCTTTGATTTTCTCCAATTGATAACTTGTGTCAAGTCCGTTATATTTTGCATCTCTACAGACTGTTAAAATGCAGGAAAACGCCTTTGCTATTGTGTTTTTTGCATATCCTTGTTTGTCGCAGTAAGCTTCAAAATTTAGTTTAAAATCTTCATTAACTTCACTAATCAAAACAATTTTTTTTATAAAAGTTTCATAACGAATTAATAACTGTTTAACCACATTATAGTTTTTCTGTGTGCGTTCAGTATGTTCGTTCTTTTTCTTTACCAAGAAACTCTCAAAGTATTTAATTAGTTCAGTAGGCAGTACTTCGGCTTTTTTAGGTGGGTTGTAGTAATTGTTAATTTCGGCTTGCAACCATTTTTTACAAATATCCTTTGGATCAGCAGAATTAAATGCTTTTAAGATGTGATTTTCAATTTTGTTGAGTTCGGCAGTAACTTCATTTTGTTTTTCTTTTAAACGTTGAATTTTGTTTAACTCATCAACATCAATAGTTTTTTTAAATTTTTTCTGATTATGTTCTTTGCTCCAGTAGATTTTAGAAACTTCATATTTTGTGTTTGCGCCAAAAACAAAATCTTTTTCATTGTAGCGATATAATAGTCGCAAATGTAAATTTGCGTTGTCACGTGTTGAGCGATATAAAAAGTTTATAGTTGCCATAGTTAAAGATATTAGAACATATGCAAATATAATAAATTTGTACGGTATTTGTACGATAAACTCCAAATAATATCAAGGCTAATCAAAACAGATGAAAAGTTAAATGATTAGTAAACCTTTGTAATTGTTGAGTTTGTAAGTAAATTAGTGGTGAAATGTTCAGTTTTTAGAATCTTGAAATTTGCATAAAAGTACTCCCACCCGAGGTACAAAAAACCCTGTTAATCATTTGATTAACAGGGTTTTGTTTTTAAGGGGTTTTGTGACTGTTTTAAAAATTAAACTAAACTTTAACCAAAATTTCAGACTGAACATATGCATGCATTCCTGAAGCCGCTTTTCTTCCGTCTCCCATGGCAAGAATTACCGTTGCGCCACCTCTAACAATATCTCCTCCGGCAAAAAGTCCCGGAATTGAGGTCATCATATTATCGTCAACTTTAATGGTATTCCATTTGGTGATCTCGAGTTCGGGCATACTTTGTTGCACAATTGGGTTTGGAGAAACACCAACTGCGATAACCACGCTGTCAACATCAATATCGTATTCAGAACCTTCAATAACAACCGGACGCCTTCTGCCGGATGCGTCAGGTTCTCCCAATTCCATTTTTTGCACGCGCATTTTATTTACCTTTCCTCTTTCATCAGCAAAATATTCAATGGGCGAGGCAAGGTTGATAAATTCAATGCCTTCTTCAATGGCATGTTTAATTTCTTCTGCTCTTGCGGGCATTTCTTCCATAGAACGTCTGTACATAATAATGGCTCTTTCCGCACCCATGCGTTTTGCGGTTCTTACGGAGTCCATTGCCGTATTTCCGCCGCCTATAATGACCACGTTTTTACCGGTATGAACAGGCGTGTCGAAATCTTTGTTGCCTCCGCCCATTAAATTTACGCGGGTCAAAAATTCGTTGGCACTTTGGATGCCGCTATAATTTTCTCCCGGAATATTCATGAAATTTGGCAAACCTGCACCACTTGCAATAAAAAAGGCAACGTAACCTTCCTCTTTTAAATCAGCAATAGAAGCGGTTTTCCCCACAATAAAGTTGGTCACGAATTTAACTCCCATATTTTTGATGGTGTTAATTTCATAGTCAACAATGGATTTAGGAAGACGAAATTCGGGAATTCCATATTTTAAAACACCGCCAAGATCGTGCAACGCTTCAAAAACAGTGACATCATAGCCAAACTTTGCCAATTCACCGGCTACGGTCAATCCCGCCGGTCCAGAACCAATCACCGCCATTTTAATACCGTTTGGTTCGGCTAAAGTCGGAATTGTTGTTGGTCCGTGTTCACGCGCGTAATCGGCGACAAATCTTTCAAGATGGCCGATCGCGGCGCCTTCCTTGCTTAGTTTCTTCACATAAAAACATTGTGCTTCGCATTGTATTTCCTGCGGACAAACCCTTCCGCAAATTGCCGGCAGGGAGTTGTTTTCTTTAAGGACTTCGGCGGCGCCAAGCACGTCTCCTGCTTCAAGATATTTTATGAATTTTGGAATATTGGTTCCAACAGGGCAGCCAATAATGCATGTTGGAACGGCACAATCAAGGCAACGGTGAGATTCAGCAAGCGCCATTTCCAAAGTTAAGCCTTTATTTACCTCAAGATTGCTTTTATTGCGAACATTGGGGTCTGCTTCAGGCATGCGAACTCTTGAAATATCAGTTCTTTCTTTCGCTTTTATTTCTTTGCGCAGCTTATCGCGCCACTCAGTTTTGCGTTCGGCTTTATAATATTCTTCGTTTAATTCTTCTTCCATTTTACGAATATTTTATGGGATATAAATTTTTCAGTTAGTTTAGTGCCGTTGCTTCACAAGATTTTATGTACTCATCATAGTTTTCTGATTCTTTGTCTTTGTAAGCGCCTAACCTGCTAAGCATTTCATCAAAATTAACTTTATGGGCGTCAAATTCCGGTCCGTCAACACAAACAAATTCCGTTTTTCCGCCAACAGAAACCCTGCAGGCACCGCACATTCCAGTTCCGTCAACCATAATAGTGTTTAAACTTGCCATGGTGGGAATGTCGTATTTTTTTGTGGTTAAAGCGGCGAATTTCATCATGATGGCCGGACCGATAACAATGGCCTGATTTACTTTTTCCC
Source organism: Lutibacter sp. (assembly GCA_036567345.1). Taxonomy (GTDB): domain Bacteria; phylum Bacteroidota; class Bacteroidia; order Flavobacteriales; family Flavobacteriaceae; genus Lutibacter. Next base: position 118,930 of record DATCUQ010000009.1, on the reverse strand, counting down.
TTAGAATGACTTCTTCCATTCCTTGGGTAACCAAACCTTTTGTGCCTTTTGAGCCATCATCGGTCATCACAATAAGTTCATCAGAGTATTCAGCCATTTCATTTTCAAGAATTACCAGGTCTTTATTTCTGGCGGCAATAATGGTGATAACTCTGTTACCCGCCAATTTCATTGCTTGCACAATAGGGAAAAGAGGTGCGACACCCACGCCGCCGCCGGCGCATAAAACGGTTCCGACATTGGCAATATGGGTCGCTTTTCCAAGCGGCCCAACCACATCCAATATAAAATCACCGGCATTCATGGCGCATAGTTTGTGTGATGAAACACCAACTCTTTGCACGATTAAGGAAATTGTGCCTTTTTCAACATCGGCATCTGAAATTGTTAACGGGATTCTTTCGCCATTTTTATCGATTCTCAGGATGATAAAATGTCCTGCTCTGCGACTTTTTGCAATATATGGGGCTTCAATAATCAATCTTGCCACATTTTCTGAAAGAAATTTTTTTTCGATAATTTTAAACATATATTAATTCAAAATTGTTAAACTTTTTTAGGAAGAAATACGCCAAACTTTGGAAATAATTTTCAACGCTATTTCTTATGCAAATTTATTAATAATAATTGAAATAATTTGCTTCAAAAGCACTTTATATTATGGTATTATCAATCAATATGACTTTTAGATGTTGATATTATTATGATATTTATCATATAATGCGTAATTAATAATAGGATATTGGTTTTAAATTGGAAGAAAACTCTTGGTATAACAGCAAAATTAAATTGCCGCAAAGCATACAAAACATCAAGATTTTATCATTCAACATACCAATTTTTTAAATTTATCGCTGCCTGCCTCATTTTCTCGGGGGAAAATTTTGGAAACCGAAAATATGCGACATTTTTATAGATATTTGATATAAAATAGGTTTTCGGCAATAAAAATGCCATGAACTCACAAAATGCATTTATTTCTGTTTATTGAGATACTGTGATGGGTGTTTTAGTTGAAATGCCATTGTTGTTAAAGGCTTCAATTTGAAAATAATAGGAATCGGTTCTGTCCATTCCCGTAAAAAAATAATCGTTTTTGCCATAAATCATGATACTTCCATATAATTTATCGGCAGATTTTCCAAAATAGATTACATAACCGTCTGCATCCGGATTTTGTTGCCAGCGAATCCAAGAGCTTCTTCTTTCTCCATATTTTTTGGGATCGGCACGAAGCACCATGAATTTTTGAACTTCATCGGGTGCTTTTCCGGTACCTTTTCCAAAAACTCTAAATCCGCTTAAGGCAAATTTTCCTGTTGGCATGGCAATGTTTTCCAATTTTAAATAACGGGCTTTTGCCGGTTTGTCCAACTCAATATAATCGTGAGGAACATCGGTTTTGTTTTTGCTTTTATCAACCAAAGTTGTCCATTTTTTTCCGTCATTTGACATTAGAATTTTATACTGGTGAAATTTCGATAGCGTTTTTCCCCTAAATTCCACATCTTGGTCAGCATAGTTAATTTGTATTGCATTTATGGTGGAAACCTCTCCTAAATCAGTTTGAAACCATTCGCCTTTTTCGCCCGATTTTGCGCTCCAATAAGTTCTCATGTCTTCATCAACAGCATAATTTGCTTGATTTCCTCCAAGAGTTGAGGAAACTTGTACGGGTTTATTATAATTTAAAAGCATCCAGCCTGAAAATAACCCTTTGGTAAAATCTTTATCTTTTGAATATTCAGGCAATAAAGTTGGATAGTCGCCATAAGAGGTGTTACAATACATGACATCGTCTTTGTCAAAACCACTTGGCCAAATTCCGATACGACGTTCAAAATTGTTTTTTTGTCCTAAAATTATGGTTGATGTGTGCCACCAATTTCCAAAATTGTCTTGATAGGTTGCGCCATGTCCTGCGCCACGAGCGAATCCGCCCGGTTTATAAGCGAAAGGGTTGTGTGATTGGTATGAAAAACCTTCTAATGGTTTATCGCTTACGTAAACGCCGTCGGCATAACCGCTAAACTCTGTTGCTGGCGCACCATATTGTAAATAATATTTGTTATTATATTTGGTTACCCAAGCACCCTCCATAAAAGGCTGTAAAAAAGTATTGTCATTGAATTCGCCAAAACGTTCCCACCCGTGATCCTGAGGATGTAATGATATCAAAGGCTTTACAAGCCCGTCCGATTGCAGTGTTTTTGTATTTAATTCTGTGCCCAATAGCGGAAATTCATTGCTCGAACCCCAATATAAAAACAGTTTATCTTTTTCTTCATCGTAGAGAAATCCTGGATCCCAGGCTCCTGTTTTAAGCGTATCCACTGCAATTTCCCATTCATCTTTGATTGGATTGGTACTTTTCCATATAGGAAAATCGGCTTCATGTGTTGAGCCATAAACATATAAAGTATCTTTCATGACAAAAATTCCCGGTGCATTTAGATCGTGTGTGTATTTATTGTCTAAAAGAAATTTTCTGTACACAAAATTCCAATTCAGCATATTGTCACTCCACCAATATCCTTCCTGATTTGTGGAAAATAAAAAATACTTGCCTTTGAAGTTTACGATTGCCGGATCGGCAGTTGCGCGGTGCTTTCCTTGGGTTGAAAATACTTCAAATGGCGTATAGCCGTAATCAATATTTATGGGGTTGCAATATGTTTTTTGTTGCGTGTAGCTTACGGTTGCAATTAAAGTAATCAGTAAAAAAAATATATTTTTCATCTGTTTATTATTTATTTTTTATTGGTACAGATGCAGTTCGCCATTAATCATTCTAATGTGTATCAAAATTTGTTATGGCTCGTTTCATCTTATTTTTATTTATTTTGGCGTGACCTCCAGTAAAAACTTTGGGTCATGCTGTTATTGGTTTTATGCAAGCTAAAAAATGCGCGGGAACAGTCTTTATCCCCACACAACTTAGTTTCAATCTTAAATTATCTCTTTCCAAAACTCCCTGCGGTTCCGCCACCATTTTTTAAATTTAATTCTAAAATGGATTTGCCGCTAACCTCTATGGTTTTTATTTCATAGCCAATCAGATTATTTTTCCAATTGGCAGTTTTACTGTCTTGATAAATTATCACCCTGTCTCTTTTTGGTCTAAAAAATAGGTGATTTGGTTGTATTTATTTTAAATTAAGGTCACTTCGCCAAGAACAGGTTTCCAGAGTTCATCTATCGATTTTGTTTCGGAATAAATCAAAGAAAAACCACTTTTCAAAGCGGGTATCTCTTTAAGTTGCATTCCTAAAGTGCTTTGCGCTACAATAGTTTTCCATTTATAATTTACGGAATAAGTTGGTTTACCGCCGTTAGTAGCAGAAAATTCCAATTCGATTTTTTTGGATGGTGATTGTATATTTTGGGAATGAAGCGCATTTATGGCAAAAAAAAGCAAAACCGAAAAAAATTGTTTCATTTTATGAATTTTAAGATTTTATGCAGTTTATGGAATATACTCAAATTAATGTTAAAATAAAAACCATTCAATACCAACATTTAAGGGCAATTACTTAATAAACCGATTTACTTGACCAACTCAAAATTTACTTTATTATTTACATTTGAATTTCCCCCGACAAAAACCTCAAATTTTCCGGGTTCTGCCACAAAATTTAAATTGTAGTCGTAAAATTTCAAATCTTCTGCTGAAAGCGTAAATGTAACCGTTTTTATTTCTCCTTTTTTAAGGAATATTTTTTGAAACTTTTTTAATTCTTTTACTGGCCTTGTAACGGAGCCCACTAAATCCCTAATATATAGCTGCACCACTTCTTTACCATCATAATTTCCAGAATTGCTAACATCTACAGAAACTTTTATCTTGTCGGTTTCTTTCATTTTATTTGATGAAATTACAATTTTGCCGTAATTGAAAGTAGTGTAGCTTAATCCATATCCAAAGGGAAATAAGGCGGTGTTGCATTCATCTATATAATTGGAACGAAATTTTTCAAATTCACAATTCTCGGTTTTTGTTTTATCCAAAGGTCTCCCCGTATTTTTATGGTTGTAAAAGATTGGAATTTGACCAACGCTTCTTGGAAAAGTTGCGGTTAATTTCCCTGATGGATTTACATCTCCAAACAGCACATCCGAAATCGCTAAGCCGGCTTCGCTTCCCGGAAACCAAACATTTAATATTGCCGGCACAATATTGTTTTCTTCCACTAAAACTAAGGGTCTTCCAGTAAATAAAACCAAAACAACAGGTTTTCCCGTTTTTACTAAAGCTTTTAACAAATCTTTTTGTGTTTGGGGAATTTCAATGTTTGTTCTGCTGCTGCTTTCTCCGCTCATTTCAGCCGATTCGCCTAATGCAGCAACAATTACATCAGCTTTGGCAGCAATTTTTAAGGCTTCTGAAATTAATTCTTCTTTAGTGCGATTGTCACGGAAAATTTCTTTTCCAAACATGGTTGCCCTCTTTTCAAATTCTTCGTCGTCGTCTAAATTACTTCCTTTTGCATAAAGTATGGTGGCTTTTTCTCCAACAACAGTTTTTATTCCATCAAGAAATGCATTTGATTTGTCTTGTTTGGTAGCAACGCTCCATGTTCCGGCCATATTTTCTTTTGTGTTTGCCAATGGTCCAATTAAAGCGATGACCCCCGATTTTTTTAAAGGCAATAAATTATCGTTATTTTTTAATAAAACCATGGACTGTGAGGCAACCTGCCTTGAAAAATTTCTGCTTTCATCCGTAAAAATTTCTGTTTTAGCCCTATTTTCATCACAATATTTATAAGGGTCATTAAACAAACCTAATTCATATTTTGCCTTCAATATTCTTTTTACCGCATTATTTAATTGTTCTAAGGTAACCTTTTCTTCTTCCACCGATTTTTTTAATGTTGTCAGAAATCCTTCGCCAACCATATCCATATCAACGCCTGCATTTAATGCTAAAGCAGAACTAGTTTGTAGATCACCCATTCCGTGTTCCGTCATTTCATTGATTCCTGTGTAATCCGTGACCACAAACCCGTTAAATTTCCATTGATTTCTTAAAAGATCCGTCAATAGCCATTTATTTCCTGTTGCCGGCACACCGTCAATTTCATTAAAGGAAGCCATAACAGAGCCGGCTCCTGCATCTATAGCGGCTTTATATGGCGGCAAATATTCATTATACATTCTAACTTTGCTCATGTCAACAGTATTATAATCCCTTCCGGCTTCGGAGGCTCCATACAATGCAAAATGCTTTACGCAGGACATAATTGTATTGTTTTGGGTTAAATCATCTCCTTGGTAGCCATGAACCATTGCCTTTGCAATTTCGCTCCCTAAATACGGATCTTCCCCTGAACCTTCAGAAACACGTCCCCAGCGTGGATCTCTGGAAATGTCCACCATAGGGGAAAATGTCCAGTTAATGCCATCGGCACTTGCTTCAATTGCTGCTATACGCGCAGTTTTTTCTATCATTTCCATATCCCAGGAACTTGACAGTCCCAAGGGTATTGGAAAAGTGGTTTCATACCCGTGAATCACGTCCATCCCAAAAATTAAAGGAATTTTTAATCGGCTTTTTTCAACAGCAATTTTTTGGACTTCCCTTATTTTATTTGCAGACTTTATGTTAAATAACCCTCCTACTTTACCGTCCTTAATTTTTTTTGCAATATCGGAACTTTGCGCTTGGCCTGTGGTTATATCGCCAGCGGAAGGCAGGTTTAACTGCCCTATTTTTTCTTCTAAAGTCATTAAATTCAATATTGAATCAACTTTAGCGTCGTAAGGCGAAATGTTATTATTGCCGGTTTTATTTTTTTCGGGGGTGCATGATACTAGCTGAAGCAAAATGAAACAACTGATTACACTATTGATCACTATTAATTTCTTCATTTTTAATTATTGTTTTTTGAAAACAACCAGTGTAATAAATGAGGTTCGGCAAAAGCGGAATCCCAACTGTTGTGATTGTCTTTATCGTATAAGGTGAAACTTGGTTTTCCTCCTGCATTTAATATGGCTGCGACCATTTCTAAGGATAATAACGGATTTACAACATCATCTTTTGCTCCGTGAAAAACCCAAAGCGCTGTATTTTTTGCGTAATTTACAGCTGTTTCAGTACTTCCGCCACCGCAAATTGGCACTGCGGCAGCAAACATTTGCGGTTTTCTGGATAAAATTTCAAACGTGCCCATTCCGCCCATGGAAAGTCCCATCACATACACTTTATCTTTATTAACATAAGATTCTGCCAATAGATTATCCATCAAAGACATTGTTAACCTTAAAGATTTTGTGGGTTCTTTTCCATTTGAAAATTTTAATGTAATAGGCTGGGTTGATCTGTCAACAGTTGAGTTTGCCCAGTAATCATTTTCAGGACATTGGGGAAATACAACGATTGCCGGAAATTGTTCTCTATTGTCATTTTCCAAAAAAAGTGAACTCCCGTGAATTAACTGAGAAGAATTGTCGCTTCCGCGTTCTCCAGAACCGTGTAAAAACAAAACAACGGGATATTGTTTTTCTTTTGAAAAATTTATTGGATACATTATTCTGTAAAGCAATGTATCATTTTCTTTGATAAATTGCTTTTTTTCAAATAAGGAGTCCCCATAATTTTGGGCGTCGATGCTTAAAAAATTAAAGAGAACACAAAGGCTCAGAATTATTATTTTATAATTCATAGGTAAAATTTAATTTTGTTAAACCATTTTGTACATCGGTGTTTTGCATAAAAAGTTTCCAAAGCAGCCCCGATCTGTAATTTTCTATCATAATAATAATTGGGCCTTGGTCAATAGCCAAATAGGCATTTGCCACCCAAAAGTTATTATGTGGGCTAAAAGCATCATAAAATCCGGCTGGGCCAAGCAGTTTGTCTTTATTTTTGTAAAAGTACCTAAGGGCTTTTAAAGACTCATTTGGGACATAAGGCATTGAACTTAGCGCTGCTGTGGGCGAAATTATGCCAAGGTCATTTCCCGGTTTGTGGGCAGAATAGCCAATGCTTCCGTCTGCATTTCGGGAATAGCTCGCGGTAAGGCCCCAACAATCAGCTCCATAGTCTTTATATTTTAAGGGATTTTCAATACAGTAATTGTAATTTATTTTAGAATGATTTGTGTTCACATTCCAATAATTCACGTATTCGTCTGAAAGACCTTTAGGGTTTAAGCCCAAATAGGAGTAGTGCGCCCAAAAAAGTGGGCCACCATATTCCTCTGAACCTAAGTGGTTTACCAAAAGGGGTAAATTATATTTTACGTTTGCCGATTTTATTCCCCCATTTGAAGCCCATCCATTGGAATAAACCTCTTTGGAAATTCCAAAATTAGGTGATGCCGCTGCCATAACATAGGCAATTAGCACTTCATTGTATCCATTTAATTTAAAATTTTTTGCAAAAGCAAAATTAGGGCTCCAATGCCAATAAAGTGTATTTTGATTTTGGGTGTACCAATTCCATTCTACACCTTTCCAAAGCACATCCGCTTTATTTGCTAAAGCTTTTTCATTGGTGTTGCCATTTTTAAAATATTCTTTGACACAAATGAGTCCTTGAACAAGAAAGGCTGTTTCCACAAGATCTCCTCCATTGTCATCTAGGCTAAATGGAATTACTTTTCCGTTAGTGCCATCAATCCAATGGGGCCAGGCGCCATGAAAACGATCTGCGTTTTCAAAAAATGACAATATTTTATTCAATCGGTTGTAGCCTTCATCTTTAGTGATGAAACCTCTTTCAATTCCCACTAGAATACTCATTAAACCAAAACCGCTTCCTCCCGTGGCGACCACATGTTCATTTAAACTCGGATTGGTGGGGTGGTACCGTTCTTTTGCTGCACCGGAATTGGATTCTGCGAAATCCCAAAAGTATTTGAATGTTTCTTTTTGTGTTAAATCCAGTAATTCCGAATCACTTAAAACAGGTTCATCAACAGATAAATCATTTGGAAAATTAATTTCCGTATATTTATAGTTGTCATCAGAACAGGAAAAAATCCCTAGCAATATAAAAAGTAAAAATATTTTTTGTTTATTCATTGTCATTAATTTTATAAACGGAACTTTTAAAATTGAGTTTCGTTAAACCATTTATTACATCAGTATTTTTCATAAATAAATTCCACAACATGCCAGTGCGGTAGTTTTCAATCATTACCGGAATTGGGCCTTGGTCTATGGCCAAATATCTAGGCAAGTACCAGTTATGTTCTATGCTAAAAGCATCATAAGGGCCATATTTTCCAACCAAACTATCAGCGTCTTTGTAGAGAAATCTTAATACTTTCATACTTTCTTTTGGTGTATAAGGAAAAGAAGACAAGGCTGCCGTAGGAGAAATTACCCCAACATCATTTCCGGGCCTGTGGCCTTCATATCCATTTATGGAATAACTTGAAGTTAATCCCCAAACATTTTCTCCATAACCCAAATGTTTTTCCGGATTGTCAACTGCATATTTATAATGGATTTTGGCTTGGTTTTGGGTAAGTTTCCAATAATCGGCATATTGATCCGACAATCCTTTTGGGTTTAATCCCAAATAGGAGTAATGTGCCCAAAATAAGGGCCCAATCAGGGCTTCGTCGTTTTCAAAATAATTTAAGACCAATTCTTCCCCATAATAAATATCTTTAGAAACTATATTTCCGTTTGATGCCCATCCCTTATCATATACACTTTTGTTAATTGGATAGGTTGGCGATGAAGCGGCCAGCACATACATAATTAAGCATTCATTATAACCTCTAACCGGGAAATTCATATCCCAGCCATCTGTTGGCGACCAATGCCAATATAAAACGTCTTCACCATTTTTTGAGTACCAATTCCACTCTACCTCACGCCAAAGTTTATCGATTTTGGCGACCAATTTTTTTTCTTGGTCATTTCCATTTTTAAAATATTCGGAAACAGTTAATAGGCCTTGCACTAAAAATGCGGTTTCAACTAAGTCTCCCCCTGTGTCATTTTTGCTAAAAGGTTGAATTTTTCCTGTTTTGCCATTTAACCAGTGTGGCCACGCACCGTGAAATCTATCCGCTTTTTCAAGAAATTCGGCAATTTTCTCAAATCGGTTAAGGGCTTCTTCTTTTGAAATAAAATTTCTTTCAACTCCCACCAATATAGCCATTAATCCAAAACCTGACCCTCCAATAGTCACAATATCCTTATCGTTGAACGGATAAATATTGTCTAAATGGATGCGTTCACGACCCATTCCGGAATTTGGTTCAGCGCCCTCCCAAAAATAATTGAAGGTTTGTTTTTGAACTAACGTTAATAGTTCTTCATCTGAAATTATTTCAATATTTTTATTAAGGGAAACATTTTTTTTGGGGGTGGTGCAACCATTACCGCACATCAAAACAAATGCAATACCTGCAATTATGGTTTTTGAAAATTTCATAACTTATTTACTCCTTTTTTATTTAAGTGCATTCAATGAAGAATTCAACTAAAGATAAACCCTAACAAAAATTATATTTTTAAAACGGTTCTCGATATATTTTTTGTTCTGTTTTACACCACAAAAAAACTCTAACTGACGTTTTTTTATAATAATTGCACCTAACGGGTTTTTATTAAGAAAATTGTATTTCCAAAAAAGGCCAATCTTTTATTGGAAATACAATATTCCTATATTAAATCAACCATTACTCGTTCATAATGGCTTGAATTTCTTCTGGAGTAAGTGCTTTGTTAAACAGGCGTAATTCATCCATAAAACTTAAATCAGACAAATGGTTCCAGTAACTGAATGTTTCTCCGCCAGCACCAATGGTTAAAGTTTCACAGCCTGACCAATCAACGCCAGAGTCAAAAGTTGCTGAAAGTTTTTCAACGCCATTAAAATAGATGGTGCTTTTTGTTTGGGAAACAGTAAAAGCAATATGGACCCATTCACCCGCAGTTACATCAATAACGCCACCATCATTCCAGCTTTCACCAGTGCCAGTTCCAACATTTATTTTTATTCTTTGTTCAGTGCCGCTTCCTTCCCTAAACAATCTGAAGCCTTGGTTGCGATTTTCGGGGACATTATTTCCCACAACTAAAATCCCTGCCCTGTCTGGGGCTGAATTTACTTTATACCAAAATGCGCCACTAAATTCATTTCCAAATAAGCCAGCAATTGGGAATGTTAGGTTTGAGTCTGCTGCTCCCGCATACGCGCTTATGCCTAAAACACTTTGGCCAGCAAAACCAGGAGTTCCAACTACTGTAGGTTCTGTGCCGCTAACAAGTTCAGTATTTGCCCCGTCGAAAGGCATATAAAATGTTTCCCCGTCGTATTTTGGTGTATAAGAGAATACATTTCCTGAATCATCGGTAATCACGTTTTGGATTTCTGTTTCCGTAAGTGCTTTGCTAAATATACGCAATTCATCCATATAACTTAGATCAGATAAATGGCCCCAGTAACTGAAAGTTTCCCCGCCGGCGCCAATGGTTAAAGTTTCACAACCTGTCCAATCAATTCCGGCTGACAGGGCTGCAGATAACATTTCTATTCCATTTATATAGATAGTGCTTTTTGACTGGGAAATTGTAAATGATATATGAACCCATTCACCCGCAGTAACATCAATAACGCCACCATCATTCCAGCTTTCGCCTGCACCTGTGCCAACATTAAGTTTTATTCTTTGTCCAGTGGCATTTCCTTCCCTAAACAATCTAAATCCTTGGTTGCGATTTTCAGGAACATTATTGCCAACAACTAAAATACCTGATCTGTCTGGCGTCGCTTTCACTTTATACCAAAAAGAAGCGCTAAATTCATTGTTTTTAAGATCATTCATTGGAAATGTTAAATAGGAATCGGTTGCACCGGCAAAGGAATTTAACCCCAGAACACTTTCTCCGGCAAAACTAGGAGCACCAACAATTGTTGCACTTTTAAGGCTAATCAAATCTAAATAATCGCCATCAAAAGGCATATAAAATATTTCTCCGTCATATTTCGCGGTGTACGGAGAAACTTTCATAAAGTTGATGAGTTTGGTAGTTGTTTTTCCTTGTAGGTCAGTTGCGGTGATTTTTAAGACATGTTCCCCGTTAGTAAGATTCTCGTAAAGAAATTCTTCAACCGCACGGCGGTAATCTTTAAAACTTGAATAATTGGCAATCTCTACTTCATCCATAAACAAGGTAATTGCACCAATTTCGATATCGTCTATAACTTCAAATTTAATATTTATGGAAGTTACAATGTCTGTCACTTGAATTTTAGTGCCTTCTAAAGGGTAATTGACCTTAATTACAGGTGCGGATTCATCTGCTCCCGGACTTACCGGAGTAATATCGTCTATCCCGTCATTACATGAAATTGCAAAAACGACAGTCAGTATTCCAATAAATATATTTCTTAATATTTTCATTTTGTTTGTGTTTTTAATATTCAGATTCTATTAATTGCTGTTCAAAATTGGCAACTTGTCAACTTGAGCTTGAGGGTAAGGAAGATAAATTTTACTTTCTGTAAATGTTCTTCCGTCATAACTAAGTGCACTAAAGTTTCCAAGGCGTGCCATGTCGTAATAACGTGTACCCCATTCCATGGCCAATTCAGCGAATTTTTCATCCATAACCTGTGCATTTGAAACACCGGTGAGTGGCGTTAAGCCAGCCCTTAACCTTACGGAATTAACAGCCTGATCTGCTGTCATTCCAGTGCCTGTGGCACCATTTGTCAATGCTTCGGCATGCATTAAAAGTATTTCAGCATATCGAATACATGTAAAATTTTTATTGGTGCCATAGTCTGTTCTGCCGGCCGTAAGTTGGTTTGACGGCAAATAATGTTTGCCGCTTGCAAACATTGCTCGCGCATAATCGTTTATCCTATCTCCATCTCTTGTGGTATTTGAAATCCAAGCAGGCAATGTCGCATAATTGGGATCTGTCTTAATTTCGGCAATACCTCGATTTGTAAATAATACGCTGGTTTCTAAACGCACGGTTTCTCCTCTGCTCAACATAAATTTAATATATTTTAAACTAGGCTCATAAAATCCCCAGCCACTAGATGCGCCGGTAACGCTCGGCGTCCAGTTTTCTGGGCCAAAGAAGGCAAAAAGATAACTTTTTGTGCTTCCTGCTCCCTGTCCGAAATCGGAATATTGAAATTCAAGCAGGTTTTCATCATTCAGTTTTCCGTCTAATTTAAAAAGCTCGTAGAAATCGGCCTCCAAATTAAATTTTCCTGAAGCAATAATTTGAGAAGTGGCCTCGGCAACTTTTGGATAGTTTTTTAATTCCAAGTTTGCCAAAGCTTTTATTGCCAAGGCGGTATATTTTGTTACGCCACCCTTAATGTCTGTCCGCTGATTTGGGTTCATGTCCGGCAATAAGGGAATAGCCTCATCCATTTGATCTGAAATATGCTGCATTATTTCAGCTTTAGAGGACACATTTGCAACCAACAAGGCTGAAGGATCTGAACTTGTGGTAATAAATACATCTCCCCAAACGCGAGATAGTTGAAACAATAAAAATCCGCGAAGTGTTTTTGCTTCTGCAATATATTGGTTTCCTAGCGTTGCATTACCTCCATTTTGTTTATATAATTCAATTTGTTCCATAGTTGAGTGCATCACTAAAACATCGCCATAATAGTTTTGCCAAACAGAATTGTACATCCAATAATCTTTATTGTAATTAAATTTGTCTGTCTCCGAAAAGTCTTGTTGGTCTCCAAGCCCTCCTGCATTAACATCATCTCCTCTAACAGCGATAAGAGGAAATTCTTCCCAGCCCCTAGACTGAAACTCAGAATAGGCGCCAATTAGCGGTAAAATCATGTCAGATGAAACGGTATAATCTATATCTCCGGTAAATGATCTGTTTTCCGGCAGTTCATCTAAATTGTCATTACAGGCAGATGCAAACAATAGCGCGATAGCTATGGATGCGAGTTTTGTAAAATTATTTATAAATTTCATAATGATATTTTTTAATTTTTAAATTTTAATATTCACCCCTAGCGTGTAAACTGCAGGAATTGGATATGTTTGTGTATCAATACCATCTGATACCTCAGGATTGAAGCCGTTGTAGCTGAAAGAAGTAAAAGGACGCTCAGCTGTTAAAGAAAGCCTTATGTCGGGCATTTGAGCGCCAAAGAGCTGATTTCCTTTTTTAATGTTATAAGCCAACTGAATGTTTTGCACTCTAAAGAATGAGCCGTCTTCAACAAAGAAATCACTCATTTTTTGGTTCCATCCTTTTCTTAATCCGGCTGCTGATGGATAGGAATTTGAGGTTCCTTCACCGTGCCAACGGTTAATGGCAAGGTCAGCATCTATATTTCCGTCTGATGTCCAAATTAATTCGCCACGTTTACGGTTTAAAATTTTATTTCCTGTTTGTCCCATCATACTTGTTGAAAATTCAAAGTTTTTATAGGAAAAACCAATATTGGCGCCATACATAAATGAAGGCAAAAAGGAGCCTAATATTAAACGGTCGCCATCATCAATCAATCCATCCCCATTTTGATCTTTATAGATTAAATCTCCCGGAATCAATCCATTTGCAACAGCGACAGGATCAGCCTGAACTTGGGCGGCATTTTGATATACACCAATTACTTCACGTCCATAAAAGGCAAGTAAAGGTTCACCAACATAAGATCTTTGGCGAAATTCGGCTGAACCGCCATCAATATATTCTTGTCCGTATAGATCAAGGACTTCATTTTTCAAGGTTGAAATGTTTGCGCCAACAGTATATCTAAAATCATCTGTCACATTACTGTTCCAATTCAATGCGAGTTCAAACCCTTCGTTTCTTATTGAGCCTACACTTTTATTAACGGTTCCTGCAATTAAAGGAAATCCGACAGGTATAACAGCCTCTTTAGTGTCTCGAATAAAATAATCAGCATCTATAGAGAGCCTGTCATCAAACATTCTTGAGGTAATCCCAACATTTATTTCTTCTGTAAGTTCCCATTTCAAAGAAGAAAAAGTACTTGAAGCCACAGTTCCAGAAACTAGCACACCGTCAATTGCAGTGTCAACTACGGCAGTTGTATTTGCGCCATCACTTGCCGGTACATTGCTATTTCCTAGCTGTCCCCAACTTGCGCGTAATTTTAAATAATCAAACGTGCCTTTATCTTTCATGAAACTTTCTTCCGAAAGAACCCAACCTGCACCAATTGTGGGAAAATATCCCCATTTTTCTTGATATTTTGAAGAGCCATCCGCTCTTAAAGTTCCATATAACAAGTATCGATCATTGAAATTATAGGATACCCTTCCAAAATACGAAAGCCCATATTGTCTGCTTCCGTCATCTCTAACGCTTTCAACATTAATTGTTCCAGCCTGACTGATATACCAAGAAACCTCATGATCTATTGACGGAATTTCTTCACCTCTTGCGGTTAGCATGTCCCAAGCGTCATCTCTATATGATGCTCCTGCCATTGCCGTTAAGTTATGTTTTCCAAAACTATTGGTATAGGTTAGTACATTGTCCCAAATTTGGTTAGAAAAAGTTTCATATCTTTTTGTAACAGAAGAGACAGGTCTTTGAAATCCAACTGTAATATAGTATGGCAGTTCTACATTTCTTGAGTTTAAAGAAGCGAAACTATGATTATAAGTTGTTTTAAAACTTAACTTTTTAGGTATCAAGTTGAATTCCATGTAAAAGTTTGCCAAAATTTTCCTGTTTTTTAATCTATTGTTATTGAACTCTAATGCAGGAAATGGGTTTTGGCCATTTCGATATCCAATACTTTGGGCACTGGCATAATTTATGGGCCATGCTGCTGTATTTGCCTCGTCGTAAATTGGCAGTATTGGTACCGCAAAATAAGCCTGGTTCCAAGCACTTGGCTCAGGGATGTACTTTGTGGCGTTACTTAATATCATATTGCCACCAACAGTAAGCCAATCGGTTGCTTTAAAATCTATTTTTGAACGAAGATTAAAACGTTCATATTCATTTTTAGTGTCTAAGATGCCTTCTTGGGTAAAATAATTTGTGCCAATTGCATAAGTTGCTTTTTCATCTCCGCCAGAAATGCTAATGCTATGATTTTGTATTAAGGCAGGACGAAGAATTTCTTTATACCAATCAGTATTTACGTCTGGCACGTTTGGATTTATTCTGCTTCTGCCATATCGTTGCATTGCATTTGCGATAAAACTAACGTCAGCGGCAGATCCAGATTCTAAAGCCATCGTTGTAAACTGTTCGGCATTTGCCATTTTTAAAACATTTTGAGCAACCTGAACTCCGGAATAACCATCGTACACAATTTCAGTTTTTTTGTTAAAACCGCCAGATTTGGTCTCTATCAAAACCACCCCATTTGCTGCTTTAACCCCATAAATTGCAGAAGCAGAAGCGTCTTTTAATACAGAAATGGACGTAATGTCTGAAGTGTTTAAAAAATCGATATTATCAAAAAACATACCATCAACCACATAAAGAGGCGCTGTACTGCCACTTCCCGGATAAGAGCCAATGCCGCGCACACGAATTGTTGGGCTATCGCCTGGGCTCCCAACACTTACAACCTGTAAGCCCGCAACTTTACCTTGTAAAGCTTGCATGGCTGAACCGGTTGGCGTTTTTGAAATTTCTTCAGCTTTAATTGTTGTTATGGAAGAGGTTAAATCTTTAACACTCATTTTACCATATCCTATAACAACAACTTCCTCTAAACTCTCGGCGCTATCTTCAAGCGCAACATTAATAATGTTAGCCGTTCCAACTACAATTTCTTTAGGTTTCATCCCAATATAGCTAAATACCAATACGTCATTTTGATTGGCAACAATACTGAAATTTCCGTCAAAATCAGTTACAACTCCTTTAGCAGTGTTTTTTATTAAAACATTTACAGAAGGAATAGCCACTCCATCCGATGAAGTAACTTTACCTGTAATAGTTCTTCCTTGGGCAAAAATTAAGAAAGGAATGAATAATAAGGCGTAAATTATTTTTGTTTTCATTTAAATTAATTTAAGTTAAGTAATTGTTAAAGTTAAACGGTTTGGTTCTTTAAACAAATGATTTCCTATACACTTTAGTTACGCCATCTATTTTAAAAAATGGTTTTTTTATAAAAGATGTAATATAGCGACTGTTATTTTTTAAGTAAATATTAACGATAACTACATTAATGAAGTAGTAATGAAGTAGTTTTTGTCAGTTAAAAATGATGAAAAAGGCGTTTATTTTAATTAAAATTTTGTAAAAATCCCCTAAGACTGGCTTCTTTGGCGACCCCAAGTTTCAATTTTAACCGATATCGGTTTGTTTCAACACCTCTTATGGAGATATTAAGTAAAGGGGCAATTTCCTTGCTGCTCATATTCATTCTTAAATAAGCGCAAATTTTTAAATCTTTATGTGTTAAACCAGGAAAACTGGTTTTTAATTTGTTAAAAAACTCTTCATGAACCTGATTGAAATTGTATTCAAAAAGCTCCCATCCGTCAACATGTTCAATGGAATTGTCGATTTGCTTTATTAATTTTTTATAGGAATACTGATTGTTGAAATTATTTTTATTGGAAAGCAATTCATCTTTTAAATGAAGCAATGTTTCATTTTTTTTAACCAAAGACATAGCGGTATCCGCCAACTGCTTGCTTTTGAGTATTATTTCATTTTTTAGCAATTCATTTTTTAGCTTTATAATTTCTTTTTCATTTTTCTGCGTTTCTTCTTTCAATATTTTCTTTTGTGTTTTTTCATACATTGACTTAAGCAGCTTTTGTTCTTTTTTAATCTTTCTTTTATAAAAATAATAGATGATTATTCCGGCAAGAATTAATAGAATTGAATAAATAATAAATCCCGGGGTGCTTTTATACCAAGGTGATAAAACCGTAAATTCCAAATGTAAAATGGGTGATTTATCCTTATTGTAGCCAACGGTTCTAATGGCTAAATCATAGGTTCCGTCAGAAAGATTTGAAAATTCCAAGATGCCGTTTTTAGATTCAGTCCATGGCGGATTTAAATGTAAGCTTGAAAGTTTATATTCAAAACTGTGGTCTTTAGAAAAGGGCGAACTTACGGCTATGGCAATAGAATTGTTGCGAAATGGCAGTGAAATATTGTTGGTGTCCAGCGCAATCATCTGGTTGTTAATGGTTATTTTAGAAAGTGTCGGGGTTTTTAATGCTTCTTTTTTTGAAAATTTAGCCGCGTCAATAAACATAAACCCATCATATAAATTGAGTGCAAAAGTGGTGTCGTTTATTTTTGAAATATTTTCATAACCGGTTATAAGTCTCTTTTTAAAATACCTATCGGGAATCAGTATGTTTTTCGAATCATTCTGCAAGGAACTAAAAGACAAAGAGTTTTCAGTTTTGTAAGCGATTTCAGCACTGTTGTCCTCAGAAATGATATAACCGCCTTTAGAAATTTTTTCATTTAATAAATTATAGGGAACAATACTGTCGATTAAGGTTTCATATTTTTGCCAACCTTTTAGGGTGTGAAAAGCAATGGTGTTTTTGAGTTTATAGATTCTTACAAAATAATCTGACCAAAGTCCTTTTTTATTGTAGTCCGTCAGTTCTGTAATATTTTCATAGTTTTTATCAAATTTAACCCGATACAATCCTTTGTTCGCATGGGAGATCCAGGCAGTATGTTCATCTTCAAAAACAAGAAATCGGGCAGGGATGGTAGTTTTTCCCAAGTGTCTTACCCGCCATTCTCCATTTACTTTTTTAAAGCTTACCAAACCGGCATAAGTTCCTTGAACATAGGTATTTTTTTGCTCCGGAACTTTATTGATAACCCAACCGCCCGTATAAGCCGAAATGAGTTTTAAGGTATTGTTTTTAACCAAATAAGTGCCATTATTATGTCCGCAAAACAAGTCGCCGTCTATTTCTTGTAAGTCCCAAACCTGGCCTTGTGAGCCTTCAATAAACTGTAATTTATCGGAAACATCAATAAAATACAAACCGGTGTTGCTGCCAATATAAATGGTGTTTTTATAGCGGATGATGTCATAAACAGCGCCAAGTTTGCCTGAAATGTCGTTGTAAAAATAATTGGGCGTATTCAAATCAACAAAGGCAATTCCGTTATCCAGTCCCAGCCAAAGCTCATTGTTTTCGGTGACACATTGTCCCAATACGGTATTGTTTATGAGCCCTATTTCTTTATTGATGTTAAACAGGATTTTGCCGGAATTATTGGTGATATAAATGCCGTTTTTTATGGTGCCAAAAAGCATATTGCCATTTGGCAATTGTGAAAATTTATTGAGTTGATGCTTTTTAACAATTGGATTTATCTCGGTTTGCCAAGGAATCAGGTTGTTATTATCCAGCAAATAGGAACCTCCCAGCGCAGTATTTATAAATAATTGGGAATCATTTTTTGGCGTTACCGATATAATCTTCGCATTTATTAATTTTTCAGAATTAAAAAAAGGGTTTAATTGTTCATTTTCTAAAACAAAGATTCCTTTATCTAAAGTTGAAACATATAATTTACCCTTCACCACATCACAAGACATAATGGTAGAAGACAAATTATGGGAGGTAATTTTGCCTTTTTTATAAATATGGATGTTTAAAAATGACCTAAAAACAACAGCATCGCCAAATAAAACTATTTGCCAGTATTCTTCGTCCTTAGAAACGTCTATTTTCTTTTGGGGATTAAGAAGTGTGGTATAGACCAAAGCACCTTTGTTGTCTCTTGAAAAATAGCCAAATTCCTCATAAGAGCCCACATAAATTTTATTTTGATAAACCAATAAAGAACGAATTGTTGTTTTATTGGGCATTTCCCAAACGTGCCAGTTTAAACCATCAAACTCCAGAAGTCCGTTGTTGTTCGCCACATATAATTTTCCATCCGCAGATTTGGCAATATCCCAATTTTGATTGCTTGCCTTGTAATCATTAAGGGTGTAATTATTGATGTAATGCGCATATTGCGCATTGATAAATTGAGACATAAAAACCGCAAGAAGAAAACAAAAAGCATATTTTATGTTATTGGCTAATCTCATAAATAATTTTAAATGTCATAATATTGTACAAAACAAATCTAGCTAAATCTGGCAGAAAATAAAAAGACCCGGGCAAAATACAACTTATTCCCGAATAATTGCTTCAAGTATTTTACTAAAAAAGAGAAATTATTTTTTTAAATGAATGTGTAAAATGGGTTTTTTAATGCCACAAAATGAATGTGACAAAGCGATTAATTAAGAAAAGTTTAACAGTCTGAAATATGGGAAAAAGGATTATAAAACGACATACTGATTAATATTGTTTAATTTTGAAAATTCTTATAAAAGAAACCAGACTTTTAATATGAAAAAAATATTTTTTCTTTTGGCGTTTTTCGCGCTGGTCAATTCAAGTTTTGCCCAAATTCACAACCCGGTAAAGTGGTCAACTTCCGCAGAGAAAATTTCAGATTCAGAATACGATTTAATTACAACAGCCACCATTGAAGCAAAATGGCATTTGTATTCACAAAACGTTCCTGCCGACGGGCCAATACCAACCACTTTTTCGTTTAAAACAAGTCCTGATTTTAAGTTGGTCGGAAAAACTTCCGAAGAAAAAGGCCATACCATTCACGACCCTGTTTTTGACATGGAAATCAAATATTTCGAAAACAAGGCTGTTTTTAAACAGCGCGTTAAAATAAACAATTCAAAAGCTTTTAAAATTTCAGGCGAAGTGGAGTTTATGGTTTGCGACGATGCCAGTTGTTTGCCTCCAACCACAATAGATTTAGCGTTTTTAATTCCCGCAAATATCGCGACTGCGGCAATTGCAAATACTGATAAAAATACGGATGTTTCAGAAGAACCAAATGCAGATTTGGTGAATGACAGTATTCAGGCAACGGAAACAATTAGTGAAAAAACTACAGAAGAGAACAAAGAACCTGTTGCGGCAGTTGCTGCCACAAACAGCAATAAAACATCAAATAAAAGTTTGTTAACCATATTTATCATTGCGTTCTTCTCAGGATTTGCGGCATTATTGACGCCCTGTGTTTTTCCAATGATTCCTATGACGGTCAGTTTTTTTACAAAACAAAGTAAAAGTAAGGCTGAAGGAGTTAAAAATGCAGTTATTTACGGACTTTCCATTGTCATAATCTATGTACTTTTAGGCTTGCTGGTAAGTGCTGTTTTTGGCGCCGATGCCTTAAACGCGCTCTCCACAAACGTTTGGTTTAATGTCATTTTCTTTTTATTATTGGTTGTTTTTGCGGTTTCCTTTTTGGGGGCCTTTGAAATTGTTTTGCCAAGTTCCTGGGGAACAAAAGTAGATGCGCAAGCAGACAGAGGCGGCATAATCGGCATATTTTTTATGGCCTTGGCACTGGCCATTGTTTCGTTTTCTTGTACCGGACCTATAGTTGGAACGCTATTGGTTGAAGCTGCAGCAGGAGGAAATCAGATTGGCCCCATTGTGGGCATGCTCGGATTTTCTTTGGCTTTGGCAATTCCATTTGCCTTGTTTGCCGCTTTTCCGGGTTGGTTAAATTCATTGCCAAAATCGGGCGGATGGTTAAATACCATAAAAGTGGTGTTGGGATTTTTGGAATTGGCGTTGGCATTTAAGTTTTTGTCGAATGCCGATTTGGTATTGCAGCTTCATTGGCTGGAAAGAGAGGTTTTCCTGTCAATTTGGATCACCATATTTTTGGTGTTGGCATTTTATCTCTTCGGAAAAATACAATTGCCTCACGATTCGCCATTAACCCATATTTCAGTTGGAAGGCTAAGTCTGGGAATTGTTTCGTTGGCTTTTGCCATTTATATGATTCCGGGTTTGTGGGGCGCTCCTTTAAATTTAATCAGTGCTTTTCCGCCGGCGCAGCATTACAGTGAATCGCCTTATGGCGTCGGATTTTCAAAAATGAATAGCGGCATGCCTTCCGGGGAAAATACAGAAATTCCGGATGGCGCGCATTTAATGCCACCGCACAATATTCTGGCTTTTAACGATTATGAAAAAGGTTTGGCCTATGCCAAAAAAGTTAACAAACCGGTGATGATTGATTTTACGGGATATGCTTGCGTTAATTGCCGAAAAATGGAACAACAGGTTTGGGCAAAAGATGAAATTCTTCCAATTTTGAAAAACGAAGTGGTTTTAATTTCTTTGTATGTAGACGATAAAAGAGCGCTTGCCGATGGTGAAGAAATTGATTCTAAATTATATCCGGGAAAAAAGTTAAAATATATCGGACAAAAATGGAGCGAATTCCAAATTATAAATTACGGCGCCAACGCGCAGCCTTTTTATGTTTTGATGGACCATAATGAGGAAAATTTAACAGAACCGGTTGCCTATACGCCAAATGTGGAGGAATATCAAAATTGGCTGAAAAAAGGAATCGAAAATTTTAAATAAGCATATTTTCAAGTAACAAATCACAAACTTATAAACCAATATATTTTCAATAGGGATGTCAACAAAATCAGCAATCGAAAATCAAAATCAACCTTCTGAATTGGAAACCTATTTTCAACAATTCAGAAAGCATATTGTAGGCGTTGACCAAACTTTTGTATCGCCTTACGGGAAAAAGAAAATTATTTACACCGATTGGACCGCAAGCGGAAGGCTGTACCGTCCCATAGAAGAAAAATTACTCAATGATTTTGGTCCGTTTGTGGCCAATACGCATACCGAAACTTCCATCACAGGCTCGGCAATGACGATGGCGTATCACAAAGCAAGAGCCATTATTAAATCTCATGTCAACGCTTCCAAAGAAGATGTTTTAATCACTTCCGGAACAGGAATGACAGGGGTTATCAACAAGTTTCAACGTATTTTGGGCTTGCGGATTTCTGAAAACCTCAAAAAATATGCGACAATTCCTTCAGCCATAAAACCCATCGTGTTTATAACCCATATGGAACACCATTCCAACCAAACTTCATGGTTGGAAACCATTGCCGATGTTGAAATTATTCCTTGCCAGGAATCGGGGTTGATCTGTTTTGACAGTTTTGAAAAATTATTGATTCAATATAAAGACAGGCCAATAAAAATAGCTTCAGTAACCGCTTGTTCCAATGTAACGGGCATTGTGACCGATTATCATAAAATCGCAAAAATGATTCACAATTATGGCGGCTTGTGTTTTGTGGATTTTGCGTGTTCCGCTCCCTATGTTGAAATAAATATGCACCCACAAGATGAAGAGGCCTATTTAGATGCCATTTTCTTTTCGCCGCATAAATTTTTAGGCGGTCCGGGATCTTTAGGCGTGTTGATTTTCAACAAAAAATTATATAAAAATATGGTTCCCGACAATCCGGGCGGCGGCACGGTAAATTACACAAACCCTTGGGGAAACCACGATTATATTGATGACATCGAAACCCGTGAAGATGGTGGAACGCCAGGTTTTTTGCAAACCATAAAAATCGCTTTGGCCATTCAGCTGAAAGAAAAAATGGGCGTAAAAAATATTTTGGCCCGTGAACATGAACTCATTGATTTGGTGTTTGAAAAACTGACCAAAATTCCGAATCTTCAACTATTGGCAGGCCAACATAAAGACCGTTTGGGCGTTTTTTCCTTTTTTATTGAAAATGCGCATTTTAATTTGGTCGTTAAGTTGTTGAATGACCGATTTGGCATCCAAACCCGAGGAGGCTGCTCATGTGCCGGAACTTATGGTCACTTTTTGTTGCATGTAGATCAGCAAACTTCAAAAAATATTGAAGAAAAAATTAGTGAAGGATGTTTGGTTGAAAGACCGGGATGGATCAGAATGTCCATTCATCCAACAATAACAAACAAAGAAATTCTTTATGTTTGTGAAAGCATAAAACACGTTGCCGAAAATATTACCGAATGGGGCAAAGATTATGAATATGACGCCGTAAAAAATGAGTTTATTCATAAAACCGCCAAACCAGCAGAAATTGACTTGGTAAATAATTGGTTTAAGTAGTATTTATTGGCTAACAATTTTTTCTATATTTGATTTTTAAAAACAGATAAATTAATGGATAATTTTATGTTCTTTCTTAAAGAAGGACTTTTTCATGTGCTTGATTGGAATGCCTACGATCACGTGTTATTTTTAATTGCTTTGGTGGTAGTTTACGATTTTAAAAATTGGCAAAAAATATTGTGGCTCATTACTTTATTTACCATTGGGCACACCCTTTCCCTTATTTTATCAGCCTATAAAATAGTGTCGATAAGTCAGAACTGGATTGAATTTTTGATTCCTGTTACCATTTTGATTACGGCTTTGGTGAATGTTTTTTTTGCAAAAAATGCCACAAAATTGGCAAAAACGAATACCAATTTATTTTTCGCCCTGTTTTTTGGGTTGATTCACGGATTGGGATTTTCTGGATATTTTAAAATATTGATTGGCAGTTCAACACAAAAATTAATTCCCTTGCTCGAATTTGCGCTTGGAATTGAAATTGCACAGCTCACGGTTGTTATTGCCATTCTTATTATTGGACTTATATTTCAAACCGTTTTCCGATTTCCAAAACGCGACTGGATTCTTATAATTTCATCCATAGTCATTGGACTGGTGTTGCCAATGCTTAAAGAGACAATATTTTGGTAAAAAATTAACGTTGAGTTTATTAGAATCTTAGTACTTTTGAAACCTCTTAAAAATTTATGAATAAGAAACAATTAAAATACGACCAAGCTTATATGCGAATGGCATTTGAGTGGGCTAAATTATCTTATTGCGAAAGAAAACAAGTGGGAGCAATCATTGTAAAAGACCGAATGATTATTTCCGATGGTTTTAACGGAACACCAACAGGTTTTGAAAATCCTTGTGAAGATAAAGAAGGAAATACAAAGTGGTATGTGTTGCATGCAGAAGCAAATGCCATATTAAAGGTGGCAAGTTCTACACAATCTTGTAAAGATTCTACCTTATACATCACCATGTCTCCTTGCAAGGAATGCAGTAAATTAATACATCAATCGGGTATAAAAAGAGTGGTTTATGCCAATGCTTATAAAGATGAAACGGGCTTGGAGTTTTTAGAAAAAGCAGGCGTTGAACTTACCCATCTTAAAAATTTATAATGATAAAAAATAAAGTTTATTTTCCCTTAATTATTGGGATTGCCATTGCCGCGGGGATATTTATTGGCAGCACCCTAAATTTTCAAAACAAATCGGTTTTATTCAGTTCCAATTCCAATGAGGCAAAAATAAAACGTTTGATAAATTACATAGAATACGATTATGTTGATAAAGTAAATACGGACAGTTTGCTCGATGATGCCATAACTACCATGTTGGCTAAATTAGATCCGCATTCCGTTTATATTCCAAAAGATGAATTGCAAAGCGTTACCGAAAGTATGCAGGGAAAATTTGCAGGTATTGGCGTATCGTTTCTAATCCATGAAGATTCTGTTGCCGTGAGCAGCGTTATTAAAGGCGGGCCAAGTGAAAAAGCCGGAATAAAGGCTGGAGACAGAATTCTTGTTGCAAATACCGATACCTTGTTTGGCAAAAGTCTTATTACAAAAGCAGGTGTTGCTAAAATTGACCGCGGAACAGTAGATGGCAACAGAAAAATGAGTGATGCGGTCATGAAAGCGCTTAAAGGTGAGCCTGACACCAAAGTTAATGTGTTGGTTTATAGACGTTCAGTAAATAAAAAATTAAACTTTGCAATCACAAGAGGCGATGTTTCAATTAAAAGTGTATCGGCACATTATATGATCAATAATACTTTGGGATATATTAAAATTGACCGATTTGCAAGAACAACTTATGATGAGTTTAAGTATGATTTAGATGAGCTAATCTCAAAAGGAATGACCTCGTTAGCTTTAGATTTACGCGGAAATCCCGGCGGTTATATGGATATTGCCAACATGATTGTTGATGAATTTTTGGAGGATGGCAAATTAATAGTGTTCACCAAAAACAAAAATGGCGCAATCGACAAATCATTTGCAACCGACAAAGGCGATTTTGAACATGGAAAAATTTATGTGTTAATCGACCAAAATTCTGCTTCAGCAAGTGAAATTGTCGCGGGTGCGCTTCAGGATAATGATAAAGGCACCATTGTTGGCCGCCGTTCTTTTGGAAAAGGATTGGTGCAACAGGAAATGGAATTGGGCGATGGATCCGCAGTAAGGCTTACAACGGCGAGGTATTATACGCCAACAGGAAGGTCAATTCAAAAACCATACACCAAAAATCATACAGACCAGTACAACAACGACTATTTGGAAAGAATTCACAATGGGGAACTTGTTTCAAGAGACAGCATTAAAGTGGATGATTCCCTAAAATACAAAACGCCTAAAGGAAAAATTGTGTACGGCGGCGGAGGAATTATTCCTGATGTTTTTGTTTCTATAGATACGACTGGTACTTTCAGCAATGAGTTGTACAGCGAATTAAGTCCGTTTATTTTTAAATACATCGACAACAATAGAACTGAAATGAACAAATGGGAATTGTATGATTTTGTTAATAACTTCGATAAAAACGACATAATTTTCAATGAGTATATTAGTGAACTCAATTTAAATTACACCATTGCCCCAAGAGTTAAAGAAGATTTGGAAAGATATTTTAATGCTATTATGGCCAGAAATTTATTCGATGAAACGGGCTATTTTATGATTACCCAGAAAAAAGACAATATGATTTTAAAAGTGATTGAGCTGGACAGCAAGAAGCAGTAACCATTTAATCAATTACAAAAACAGGTAACTTTAGTCATTTAACGAGTTTAAATTTTGACAATCAATAAAAAAATATATTTTGCTTCCGATCAACATTTTGGGGCACCCACTGTTGAAGAAAGTAAAATTCGGGAGCAAAAGTTTGTAAATTGGCTGGATTTTATCAAAAAAGATGCAAATGTACTGTTTCTTTTAGGCGATTTATTCGATTTTTGGTTTGAATATGCCGAAGCCGTTCCAAAAGGTTTTGTGCGCGTTTTGGGAAAATTGGCCGAATTAAGCGACCAAGGAATAGAAATCCATTTTTTTGTTGGCAACCACGACCTTTGGATGCACGATTATTTTGAAAAAGAATTAAACATCCCCGTATATCACAAACCAAAAGAATTCACACTAAACGGAAAATCATTTTTTATTGGCCACGGCGATGGCTTGGGACCTGAAGACAAAGGCTATAAAAGAATGAAAAAAGTGTTTACCAACCCAGTTTCAAAATGGTTTTTTAAATGGCTGCACCCGGATATAGGAATAAGGATTGCGCACTATTTATCGGTAAAAAACAAACTTATTTCAGGCGTAGAAGACGTGAGATTTTTGGGGGAAGAAAATGAATGGCTGGTGCAATATGCCAAAATGAAATTAACTGAAAAGCACTACGATTATTTTGTGTTTGGCCATCGCCATTTGCCGCTTGAAATAGCAGTTTCAGAAAACTCAAAATACATCAATACCGGCGATTGGATTGTCCATTTCACTTATGGTGAATTTGATGGCGGCCAAATGGTGTTAAAATCTTATTAAACCGCTTATTTTGCCAATACTTTTAACCAATTTTTAACAAGATTTAAGAAAATATTTATGCTATTTGCATAGCCTAACGGCGCATATTAAAATTACACGTTTAAAAACAAAAAATATGATTGAAGAAAATAACGTTTCTGTAGATATTAGGGCTATAAATGAAAAAATTGAAAGGGAAAGCGCCTTTGTGGATTTGTTGATGATGGAGATGAACAAAGTGATTGTGGGCCAAAAACATATGGTTGAACGATTGCTTATCGGGTTGTTGGGAAACGGACATATTTTGTTGGAAGGTGTTCCTGGTTTGGCGAAAACATTGGCGATAAATACCTTGGCCAAAGCGGTTCAGGGCAAGTTCAGCAGAATTCAGTTTACGCCCGATTTGTTGCCGGCCGATGTTATCGGAACAATGATTTACAATATTAAAGTCAATGATTTTTCCATAAAAAAAGGACCTATTTTCGCAAATTTTGTGTTGGCGGATGAGATTAACCGTGCGCCGGCAAAAGTGCAGTCCGCTTTATTGGAAGCCATGCAAGAACGCCAAATCACCATTGGCGACACAACTTTTAAATTGGAAGAACCATTTTTAGTGATGGCAACCCAAAACCCAATAGAACAAGAAGGAACGTATCCGCTGCCTGAAGCACAAATTGACCGATTTATGCTAAAAACGGTTATTAACTATCCAAAATTAGATGAAGAGCAATTAATTATGCGTCAACATTTAAATGACAGTTATGGAAATGTGAATGCCGTGGCTTCCATTGATCAGATTATTAGGGCAAGAAAAGCGGTACGTGAAGTATATATGGATGAGAAAATTGAAAAATACATACTCGATATTATTTTCGCAACACGTTTTCCTGAAAAATATAATTTATCAGATTTAAAAGGTTTGATAAGTTTTGGCGCTTCGCCCCGCGGAAGCATCAACTTGGCGCTTGCGGCCAAATGCTACGCTTTTATAAAACGCAGAGGTTATGTGATTCCAGAAGATGTGCGCGCAGTTGTGCATGATGTTTTGCGTCACAGAATCGGAGTTACCTATGAGGCTGAAGCAGAAAATATCACTTCAGAAGACATCATCAACAAAATTGTGAACGAAGTTGAAGTACCATAAAAGGTTTAATTGTTTAATCGTGTAATCGTTTATTTGATTTTTTTAAATTTTTTAAATTCAACCAAAAAAATGCCCAGCAAATAAAAGTTAAATCGTGTAATTGTTGATTTGTTTATTTTCAAAACTTTTAACTTTTAACCTTTAACTTTTAACTTTAATTAAATGGATACCAAAGAAATACTTAAAAAAGTTCGTAAAATTGAGATTAAGACACGTCGCTTGTCTAATCATATATTTTCTGGCGAATACCACAGTTCGTTTAAAGGACGCGGTATGACTTTTTCTGAAGTGCGACAATACCAATACGGCGACGATATCAGGGCAATTGACTGGAATGTAACCGCACGGTACAACGAACCTTTTGTAAAAGTTTTTGAAGAGGAAAGAGAACTAACGGTGGTTTTAATGGTTGATGTAAGCGGTTCCGAATATTTTGGAACCACGCAACAATTTAAGCGCAATACCATTACCGAAATTGCGGCAACATTGGCTTTTTCGGCCATTCAAAATAACGACAAAGTTGGTTTGCTTTTATTTTCGGACCAAATGGAATTGTACGTTCCTCCCAAAAAAGGAAAAAGCCATGTGTTAAGAATTATTAGGGAACTGATAGAATTTAAGCCGAAAAGTAAAAAAACAAACTTGAATGAAGCGCTTAAGTTTTTTTCAAGTGTCATGAAGAAAAAAGCGATTGTTTTTATTTTGTCCGATTTTATGGATTCTGATTATGAACAAACTTTAAAATTAGTCGGCAGAAAGCACGATGTAACCGGCATCAGGGTTTACGATATTCATGACAGCGCAATTCCAAATTTGGGAATGGTGCCAATGCGCGATGCCGAAACAGGAAAAACAATGTTGGTAAATACGGCATCACAAAGTGTGAGAAATGGCTATAAGGCACATTATTTGAAAACGGTGGATTATTTCGAAAAATCCTTTACCCGTTGCGGTTCTGGAACCATCAGCTCTCAAATAGATGAAAGTTATGTTAAAAAATTGCTGGGTTATTTTAAGCGAAAAGGCGCTAAATAGCAAATGAATTTGAATGGAAAATAAATGAAACGAGCATAACAAATTTTGATACACAGTAGAATGATTAATAGCGAACAGCATCTGTACCAATAAAAAATAAAAGATAAACAGATGAAAAAACAGATATTTTATATATTATTTTTAATTGGTTTTATAGGTTTTGCCCAGGAAAATCCAGTTTCTCTTGCTATAGATACCGCTAACATAAAAATTGGCGAACATATCCAATATAAAATATCGGTTTTAAAAAAAGGCACGGTAATTTTTCCAAAATTGCAATTAGACAGTTTAGGAAAAGTGGAGGTTGTAGAATCGTTGCCTGTTGATACTTTAAAAGACACCTATGAAAAAAAATATGTGCTGACAAGTTTTGACAGCGGGCGTTATACAATCCCAAAGCAACAAGTGCTTATAAACAACAAAGCTTTTTTCACCGATTCATTGCTGGTGAATGTTGCCACTGTTAAAGTGGATACTTTAAAACAACAAATGTTTCCCATAAAAGCAATTAAAAGCGAACCAAAAACATTTGACGATTACAAACCAATGTTGTGGTGGATTATTCTGATTTTAGTGCTGATAGCCACCGCTTTGTATTTTATTTTCAGAAAGAAAAAGAAAATAGAAGCGCCAATAGTTGTTGTCGCTCCTATACAGGAAGCATTGCAGCGTCTTAAAGAATTGGACGAAAAACAATTGCTTCAGCAAAACAAAATAAAAATATATTATACGGAACTTACCGATATTGTAAGAACCTATATTGAAAAAGACATTTATATTCCTGCTTTGGAATCTACCACAAATGAATTGATTGAAACAATCAACGATTTTAATGAGTCGAGCAAATTGGGAATATCTAAAGAAACCATACAACAATTAAAAGAAGTTTTACAAAGTGCCGATATGGTGAAATTTGCAAAATCAAAACCAATTGTTGATGAAATAAAAGTGCACAGAAACTTAGCCGAGCGCATTTTACAAAATTTAAAACCGGTAAAAGAAACAAAAAATGAAGTGGAATAATTTTGAGTTTTTGCATCCGCAGTTTTTATGGCTATTGGTGCTGATACCTTTGCTGGCAATCTGGTATTTTTTAGTGCGAAAAGAGGACAGTGCCGCGTTAATTATTTCAAGCACAAAAGGATTTGAAGCCAAAACGTCAATTTGGGCAAAATTAAAACCCTTGCTCTATATTTTAAGACTGCTTGCAATTGCCCTATTAATTGTTGCTTTGGCGCGTCCCAGAACTGTTTCGATGAGTCAAAACACCAAAACAAACAAAGGAATTGACATTGTGATGGCCATTGACGTTTCGGCAAGTATGTTGGCACGAGATTTTAAGCCAAACCGATTGGAAGCCTTAAAAGTTGTGGCGTCCGAATTTGTAAATCAGCGTCCGAATGACAGAATAGGAATAGTTGTTTTTGCCGGTGAAAGTTATACACAAACACCAATTACCAGCGATAAACGAATTGTCATGGGCACCATTTCTGAAATAGAATGGGGCGGATTGGATGGCGGTACCGCTATTGGAATGGGTTTGGGCTCGGCAGTGAACAGGCTAAAAGAAAGCAAGGCCAAAAGCAAAGTGATCATATTATTGACTGACGGAGTTAACAATACCGGATTTGTAGATCCAAAAACAGCTACGGAAATGGCAGTTAAATTGGGGCTTAAAGTATATACCATTGGAATTGGCACAAACGGAACGGCGCCTTTTCCTTATGCAAAAGACCCAACATCAGGAGAGTTGTTATTCAAAAATTCTTTGGTTGAAATTGATGAGGATTTATTGAAATACATCGCTCAACAAACCGGAGGAATTTATTTTAGGGCAACAGACAATTCAAAGCTGAAAGCAATTTATAATGAAATTAACAAGCTGGAAAAAACAGAAGTTGAAGAGTTTAAATACTACAATTATCAGGAAAAATACAGATTTCTGGTTTTGTTGGCCGGATTGCTTTTGTTAATTGAACTGGCTTTGAAGAATACTGTTTTTAGAAGTTTTATATAATTATTGTTGAGTTGTTTAGGCGTTTAATCGTGTAAATGTTATAAGGAATTTGATAAAGTAAAATTAATCGAACCAATAAATAAAATAATAATAATTAAATCTTAAAAAATGTACTTATACTCATTTGAAAAATTAGAAGTTTGGAAAGAATCAATAAAATTGGTTAAGACCATTTATGTTTTGACAAATAATTTCCCTGAAAATGAAAAGTTTGGTTTGGTTAGTCAATTGCGCAGAGCAACAATTTCTATTTCTTCAAATTTAGCTGAAGGAACATCCAGAAGCACTAATAAAGATAAAGCGCATTTTACAACGATGGCATATAGTTCTGCAATGGAAATTTTAAATCAAATCATAATTTCAAAAGAACTTGAATTTATCGACGAAAAAAATTATCTGGAAACAAGGGATTACATATACAAAATTTCAAATATGTTAAACGCATTAAGAAAATCACAATTAAAATAACAACTTAACAATTTCATTGCAAAAACAAATAAACAACTTAACGCCTAAACAACTAAACGTTTAAAACATGTATCAAATAGAAGAACCGACATATTTTTATTATTTGGCAATTATTCCGGCAATAGTTGTGTTGTTTCTATTGGTGCTTTGGTGGAAAAAACGCATTCAAAAGCAATTTGCCGATCCTAAATTAATTCAAAAATTAAGTCCGGAAAAATCGACCTTTAAATCGTTTTTAAAAATTACGGTCTTTTGTTTGGCATTGGCTTTTTTAATTATTTCATTGACAAACCCTAAGATGGGAACAAAATTGGAAACGGTAAAACGTGAAGGCGTTGACATTGTTTTTGCTTTGGATGTTTCAAAAAGTATGGTGGCGGAAGATATTGCGCCAAATCGTTTGGAAAAAGCCAAACAAATTATCACCAAAATTGTTGAAAATCTTGGCAGCGACCGGGTGGGAATTATCATTTACGCAGGAAATTCATATCCATTGCTTCCAATTACAACAGATTATGCCGCTGCAAAAATGTTCCTGCAAAATGCAAATACCGATATGGTCTCAAGTCAGGGAACTGCCATAAATGACGCCATAGAAAGAGCGCTCACATATTATGATGACAACGAGCAAACCAACCGATTTTTAGTGATTGTTTCCGATGGGGAAGATCATGAGGAAAACACGCTGGAGTTGGCTAAACAAGCTGCTGAAAAGGGCATAAAAATCTATACTGTGGGCATTGGAACCGCAAAAGGAGGCCCAATTCCCCTTAAAGAAAACGGACGGGTTATGGGCTATAAAAAAGACAGCAAAGGCATGGTGGTTGTGACCCAAATGAACGAACAGATTTTAAGGGACATCGCCAATGCAGGAAACGGAAAATACATAAACGGAAATAAAACACAAGAAACCATTGCCAGCATTAAAGAGGTTTTGGAAAAAGCTGAGAAAAACGAATTTGAAACCAAGCAATTTTCAGATTATGAAGATCAGTTTCAGTGGTTTATTGGCATCGGATTGTTGTTGTTAATTGTTGACGTAACATTGCTTGAAAAGAAAACAAAATGGATTCAAAAATTAAATTTATTTAATGAGAAATAGCATTGTCATCTTATTTTTATGTGTTACATCTTTGATGTATTCTCAGCAAAAAGATCCAAAAGTTTTGGAACGTGAAGCAAGAAAAGATGTAAGGGAAGGAAATGAATTATACAATCAGCTTAAATTCGAAGAAGCTGAAATTGCCTATAAAAAAGCATTGGATAAAAATCCGAATTACGCAAAAGCATCCTATAATTTAGCAAATACCATCTATCAGAAAAACAAAAATAAAGAGGCGGTTTTTCAATATGATTTGGCTGAAAAAATAGCGCCCGACAAAATGAGCAAAGCGGAAACTTTTCACAATATGGGAAATGCCTTTATGAAAGAAAAGCAATATGACAAAGCTGTTGAAGCCTATAAAAATGCGATGCGGAATAATTCCAAAGACGATGAAACGCGTTATAATTTGGCAATGGCCCAGAAATTATTGAAAAATCAACAGAATAAAGATAACAAGGACAATAAAGATAATAAGGACGACAAAAAAGACGGTAAAAATAAAGATCAAAAAGACAAGGAAGGCGGAGACAAGGATAAAAAAGACCAAAAGGATAAAAATCAGGACAAGGGAAAAGACAAAGAAGATGACAAAGGCGATCCGAAAAAAGATAAAGATGATCAGCAAAATAAAGATCAAAAACCAAGGCCAAATCAGTTGTCGCCTGAACAAATGAAGCAATTGTTAGAGGCCATGAATAATGAAGAAAATAAAACGCAAAAAAAATTAAATGCCCAAAAATCACGAGGCCAAAAAATTAAACAAGAAAAAGACTGGTAAAAAATGAAAAACGGAAGGTTTTACATACTAACTATTTTAGTGTTTGCATCGCAAGTGCTTTTTGGCCAGATGGAGTTTAAAACTTCTGTGAGCAAAAGTAATTTAGGGGTAAATCAGCGTTTTAGAATTGAGTTTTCGGTAGACAAGCAAGGTGCCGATAATTTTAAACCGCCTTCTTTTTCCGATTTTAAAGTGGTTGGAGGTCCAAGTTCTTCCGTAAGTCAATCCTGGATCAACGGAAAGGTAAGTTATTCTCAAACTTATATTTATATTCTTGAACCAAAAAGGGAAGGTGAATTTATCATTGAACCGGCTTCCATAGAATATGACAACGAAATTGTAAAATCGAATGCCGTTAAAATAACGGTTTCAAAATCAGTGGAGATTCCAAAAGATCCTAATAATCCCGAATATGTTGCACAGCAAAACATACATTTGGTGGCTGAGGTGTCAAATTTAAATCCGTATGTTGGTGAAGGAATTTATGTGGTTTATAAATTATTTGTCAGTGAAAATATAAGCGTGAACGATTGGCGCGTAACGGAATCTCCACAGTACAATGGCTTCTGGAATCAAGATATTGAAATGACGGAAATCAACGTACAAAAAGGAAAGTACAATGGGGAAGATTACAGATATATTGTGCTTAAAAAAGCGGTGCTGATTCCCCAAAGAGCAGGAGAATTAATTGTTGAACCTATGAAAATGGACTTTTCAGTGGGAATTCCAACGGGAAGAGGAGATTTTTTCGGAAATATGATTACCAGAAATATTAGCTATGCAACGCAATCGGCTGTAAGAAAAGTAAGGGTAAAAGCCTTGCCTGAATTGGGAAAACCTATAGATTTTTCTGGTGCTGTGGGTGAGTTTGAGTTTCAAGTTTCCGCAGATAAAAATGTGTTAAATGCAAATGAAGCGGCTCAAATAAAGGTTGAAGTAAAAGGAAGCGGCAATTTAAAATTGTTCGAAATCCCTAAAATAGTAACTCCAGCCGAACTGGAAGCTTTCACACCCGAACACAAGGAAGAGGTAACAACTACTTTAAGCGGTTTGAAAGGATCAATTTCAGATGCATATACGGTTGTTCCGCAGTATAAAGGAAAATATAAAATTCCTGAAGTCGCTTTTTCCTACTTTAATCCGAAAGAAGAAAAATACCATACCATATTGGCTGAAGCTGTTTTTGTGGAAGTTACCGAAGGCAAAGAACTGCCTTCATCCGCCAATGACACAGCCGGCTCATTTAAAAAAAATGTAGTTGCCAATGGAAATAATTTTAGATTTATAGCCCTGGAAACCACATTTGAACCCGCTGTAAAAAAAGAATTTTTACATTCGGTTGAATTTTATTTATTGTTATTGTTGCCATTTTTAGTGATTCCAATTGGGATACTTATTGGAAAAAAACGCGCAAAACGTGCTGGAGACATCTTTGGAAATAAAATTAGGAACGCCAACAAATTAGCCCGTAAATATTTGTTTGAAGCCAAAAAACAATTGGGTAAAAAAGAAGCATTTTATGTGGCGCTGGAAAAAGCGTTGCATAACTTCTTAAAAGCAAAACTTCAGATTGAAACTTCAGAAATTTCTAAAGAAAAAATTGCGGAACTACTGCAAAATAAAGGCGTGGATGCAGCCACCATAAATGAATTTATAACCGTTTTAAACGATTGTGATTTTGCGCGTTATACGCCAACTACAGATGTTATGATGAAGAATGAGTATGATAAAACAGTAGCACTATTAACCGAAATTGATAAACAACTGTAATAATATGAAAATGAGAATTCTTTTTATGCTATCATTACTTTTTGGGTCATTTTCTTATGCGCAAACGTCAGATGAATTGTTCTCAAAGGCAAATGATTTCTATAAAAATGGACAATATTCCAAAGCCATCCAATTGTATTTGAACATTGAAAAACAAGGAATGGAATCGGATGATTTATTTTTTAATTTGGGCAACAGTTATTATAAATTAAACAAAGTGGCGCCTTCCATTTATTATTATGAGAAAGCACTCAAATTGAATCCAATCCACGAAGATGCTTCAATTAATTTGGCTTTTGCCAAACGGATGACCATTGATATTGTTGAAGATTTGCCAAAATCATTTTTGCAGCGATTTTCTTCCGCGGTTATTCAAAAATTGACTTATGACACATGGGCAATTTTAGGGGTGATTGCTTCTTTTTTAGCCGCATTTTTGTTTTTGATGTATTATTTTTCCTATTCGCCTAAGCAGAAAATATTTTATTTTAATACTGCTATCTTTATGTTTTTTGTGATGATAATCATGGTTGTTTTTGCATTCAGCAATTATGATATTACCCAAAAAAGCAGAAGTGCCATTGTTTTTTCGTTAAAAAGCGACATTAAAAATTCACCATCAATTGATGGTGAAGAAGTTTTTGAACTTCATGAAGGAACCAAAGTGTATATTTTGGATGAGCTTTCAAATTGGAAAAAAATTAAACTGGCAGACGGCAAAATTGGCTGGATAAACGCCGCTGACATAAAAGAGATTTAAAGTCTATTGTTGAAGAAATAATTCATCAATTTTTCCTTTTTCACCATCCTCAACTTTTACAAACTGAGGAAATATGGTTGGCGCCAAATTTTTTAGGGGTTTGTATAAAACGGCACTTTCTTGTTGTTCCTTGGAAATAAACGGAAGTTTATTGTTCAGTTTGCTGAAAATTATCAAAACAACGCTTAATATAAGTCCGATTTTTAAAACGCCGAAAATTCCGCCAAGCAATTTGTTTAAAATACCCAAACTGGCGAAATCAGCAATTTTGGTAAACAGTTTGCCCAACAACGAAATCGCTATAACAATTATAATAAAGCTTATGGCAAATGACATTAAGGTGATGTATTTTTCATCCCAGGAAACGCGGGTTGCCAAAAATTCCCTAATAAAATGGGAGAATTTAATTGCGCCATAAATTCCTGCAATTAGGGCAATAAATGAAGCGACTTCAACAAATAAGCCTTTAAATAAACCGCTTATAAAACCAAATAACAAAAGCGCCGTGATGATGATGTCAAATGTATTCATTGTTTGATTTTTGTAAATATACATGAATCGATTCGTATATTTGTGCACTAACTAAATATTTAAAATGTCAAGAGACAAAAATTTAAAAGAAGATTGGGAGCAAGTACTCAACATATTATCGGCTACTTTTGGCGATGGAGAATTGCTTAATTTAGATGCCATTATTTATTTAATTGGGGTTCAGGAATTGGGGCAAGGCGCCAAAGAATTTAAAAAAGATGATAAAGTAAATTTAATGCACATTGCAATTTGCCGGTTGCTGGAGCCTTTTGGCTATTACGAATTTGACTTTTTCGACAACGACGGCTGGCCCCATTATAAAGTTTTGGAAGCATTGCCACCGCTAAAATCGGGTGAGCAAACAGTGTTGATGAAAGAGGCGATTGTGTTGTATTTCAAAAAAAATGAGCTGATTTAGGTGACTGCCAATTTTCGAATCATTTTTGAAAGCAGTTTGGGAAAAAACCGTTTTACATAAACTGCCAATTTTTCTTTAAATCCGCCAATATAAACTTCCTGTTTTTCTTGCCGAACCGCTTTTAGCAGTTTTTCGGCAAATACTTCAGGCTTTAATCCGTTTTTGGTGGCGCCATCCATCTTATTTTGAGGCGTTCCATTGGCTGTCAATGCATTTAAGGACACATTCGTTTGCACAAATCCCGGACAAGCAAGCGTAACTTTAATGTTGTTTTGGTGAACTTCAGCCCGTAAACTGTCGAAAAATCCGTGCAAAGCGTGTTTTGAAGCGGCATAAGAGGAACGCAACGGCGTGCCAATTTTCCCGACAATACTGGTAATCACCACAAAATGACCGCTATTTTTTTCAATAAAATGCGGCAATAAAGCTTTTGTGAGCGCCACCGTTCCCAAGTAATTCACATCCATAAGACGTTTATCCACTGTTATTAAAGTGTCTTTTGCCAAAGATCGCTGACTAATACCGCCGTTGTTAAACAATATATCAACACCGCCAAAAAGTGTTAAAGCCTCGTCAACTTTGCCCGACAAACTCAAGTAATTTTCCAAATCGAGCGGTAAAATTATCACGTTTTCTGGATGATCGCAGGCATTTTTCACCGCGTTTAATTCCTTTTCATTTCGCGAAGAGAGAATTAATTTTGTATGCTGTTTTGAAAGCGCCAGCGCCAACGATTTTCCAATGCCCGATGACGCGCCGGTAATCCAAATTATTTTATGGTCAAAATTCATAAGTTTACATTTAAGGAAAAAATTAATTTAATTCTATTTATTTTTTGGGTCTGCCTGCCTTTTTGGAGGGTGTTCCCGTTTTTTTCGGGGCCAAAACCCTCAAAAAACGGTCGGGCTTTTCGCTACAATCTTTTATTGCGAAATGGCAATAAAAGTATTTTCGCTGCAATCCCTAACACAGATTTCAATTATATCAAAAATTCAACTATTTAACGCAAAAATTGATGCTGAAATTGAGCTTTTTTATTTGTGCGTTCGGCATAAAAATAGTTACTTTTGGCGTGATTTATGAATAAATAATTCAAAAAAAGAAAAGATGTTTAAAAAAATATTGATAGCGCTTTTATTTATTTCTGTCGGTGCCCAAGGCCAGCATGCAATTACGGGAACTGTGAGTCCGAAAAACGATTTGGTGACCCGGGTTGTTTTATATCAGTTAAAAGGAGCCAAACAGGTGTATATTTCAAATTCAAAAATAGAAAATGACC
The DNA here is from genome assembly GCA_036567345.1 of Lutibacter sp. Lineage (GTDB taxonomy): Bacteria > Bacteroidota > Bacteroidia > Flavobacteriales > Flavobacteriaceae > Lutibacter. The sequence goes on along the minus strand of DATCUQ010000009.1, from coordinate 81,161 downwards.
AATTTAAATTGGAGATTCCGCAGGGAGCTGAGGCAGGAATGTATCGGATGTCTTTTAGTCCGACAGCATTTGGTTTTGTCGATTTTCTTTTCGGCCAAGAAGATGTTTCGCTGAAATTTGATTCTCGCAACCTTTCCAATTCCGTGGAATTTTTTACTTCTGAAGAAAATAAAACCTATGCCAATTATTTGGCTGAAACATTGAAGGTGCAGCAAAAATTGGATTCTTTGCAAATCGTATTTTTTGGGTTGAAGGATAAAAAACAAGATGAAATTACCATTGATTCATATATAAAAAACTTGAATATTTACACTAAAACTCAAAATCAATATGAAGAAAAAACGGAAGGCAAATTGGCAAATCATTTTATAAAAGCAAGCCGCAAATATTTTGCGCCTACGCTTTTTGTTTCACCGCAAGAATATTTAAACAGCGTAAAGCAGCACTATTTTGATTTTATAAATTTTGATGACAGCACTTTAAAAAATGCGACATTTTTTAGTGAAAAGGCCATAGAATATGTGTTTTATTTAAATGTTTCCGATGATGTTGAGGTTCAAAATGCGCTGTACAAAAGTGCCATAAATGAAATCATTCAAAAAGTTGGCGAAAATTATGAGGTCAAAAGCGACATTTTCACCTCCTTAATTTACGCATTCGAGCAATTTGAAAATTTGACAATGACCGGTTTTGTAATTGATGAATTTTACAGCAAATTGCCTGAGCATTTAAAAGATAAAGCCCTTGTTGACGAAATGCGGTCAAAAATAAAATTAGCAGTTGGAAACAGAGCGCCAGAAATTACTTGGGAAGAAAATGGCGTGCAGAAAAAACTGAGCGAACTCAATGTTTCAGACAATTATATTCTGGTTTTTTGGAGCACCACTTGTTCACATTGTTTACAGGAAATTCCAAAATTATATGAATTTTCCATCGAAAATGCGACAGTTCATGTGGTTGCGGTGGCTTTGGAAGACAACAAAACAGAATTTGAACAATTCGCCAAAAAATTAACAAAGTGGACGCATATTTTAGGGTTGAAAAAATGGGAAAATGAAATGGCAAAAGAATATAAAATCAATGCAACGCCTACCTATTTTATACTTGATAAGGAGAAGAAAATCATGGCGAAACCTGAACATTTTGAAGATGTAAAGGTTTATTTTGAAAATTAAAAATGAAAAAAAGCGTCTTCAAGATGCTCAAGGGTAAGCTTGTTTTGGTTGATGATGATGGCGATAATGTCAAAGCGCACTTCAACATCCAAATCTTTTGAAACCACATATTCATTCACGGCTTCCACCAACATTTTAATTTTTTTTGGCGTCACAAAATCTTGCGGATCTCCCATATAATCCGATGAGCGCGTTTTCACTTCAACAATGGCCAAAACCTCATCTTTTCGCGCAATAATGTCGATTTCCGCTTTTTTAAAGCGCCAATTGCGTTCCACTATTTCATAGCCGCTTTTTTCGAGTTCTTCCACGGCAAGATCTTCGCCCAATTCCCCTAATTCGTTGTGTTTAGCCATTATTTTTTAAAATTAGTTGCACATTTTAACCGCAAAGTTCGCAAAGTAAGCTAAGTATTAATCATCAAACTTAATTTCTTGCGTTCCTTGCGGTTAAGAGAATTTTAAATAATCCGTATATACTTTTTCATTATCAACAAATTACTTGTTTTAACCGCGAAGTTCGCAAAGTTTTTTCGCAAAGCATGCTATGTTTATTATTGGTTTTTAAATTTCTTGCGCCCTTCGCGCTTTTTCTTTGCGTCCCTTGCGGTTAAAAATAATAAGCCATTGATTAATTGTGCTATTAAACTTTGTGAACCTCTGTGTTTTTCCTCCGTGAATCTTTGTGCAACGAATTTTAATCACACGGAGCTTCTCAAAGACCCACGAAGTTACACAAGGAAATATAGCGAACTTTTCGTAAAACTTTCCTTGCGGTTAAGTTTTGATTATTTTTTACAAGAACGTGATTTTACTCTTATTTTCCCCAACCTCCAAAGTTACTTTTCGCCCTAAAATCAATGCCCGATTATCATCCAAATGGCCTGCGGGAAAATTAAATACCACCGGAAAATCATATTCCGAAACGAAATCCAACATAATTTCTTCCGCAGTTTTCCCAAAAGGAATCTCGTTGTCGTGCATATTTGTCATTCCGCCAACAACCAATCCTTTTAAATTTTTGAAACAGCCATTTCGTTTCAGGTTCATGCACATTCTGTCGATATGGTATAAATATTCATCCAAATCTTCAATAAACAGCATTTTACCCTCTGTTTTTAAGGATGAATTGCTTCCCAACAAACTGTATAAAACCGATAAATTTCCGCCTACAAGTTCACCAGAAGCATTTCCCAATTTATTTTTTTCATCAGCAGGAATTTCATAAGATAAATTTTTTCCGAAGAGGCACTTTTTTAAGGTTTCTATAGCTTGCTTACTGTTATTTTCTATATTTATTGGCATTGTTGCGTGCAACGTTTCAATCCCGAAATTATGGATGTGGCTATGTAAAACGGTAATGTCGGAATAGCCGACAATCCATTTAGGTTCTTTTTTAAATTCCGAAAAATCAAGTTTGTCAATAAGCCGAACCGTCCCGTAACCGCCTCTTGCACACCAAATCGCCTTCACTTTTGGGTTGTCAAGCATTTGTTGAAAATCGGCAATCCTTTTTTCATCTGAAGCGGCAAATTGATTTTCTTCCGAACCAATGGTGTTTCCAATAATCACATTCAATCCCCATTTTTCCAACAATTTAATGGCAGGAATTATTTTATCAGAAGTTATTTTTCTGGCTGTTGAAACAATGGCAACAGTATCTTCTTTTTTCAAATAGCTGGGATGAATCATAATAAAATTAATAAAATAGAATGCAAATTACGAAAACCGAATCAACTATACACTTTTCTGACAAACAATCCTTATTTTTGTGGCTCTTAAACAAATTTTGATGAGCAATTCCAAAAGATATACCATTACGGCAGCGCTGCCTTACACCAACGGTCCCGTTCATATTGGCCATTTGGCGGGTGTTTACGTGCCTTCCGATATTTATGCGCGTTATTTGCGTATGGCGGGTAACGACGTGCTTTACGTTTGCGGATCGGACGAGCACGGTGTGCCAATTACCATAAAAGCAAAAAAAGAAGGTGTTTCGCCACAGGTTATAGTTGATAAATACCACGCCATCATCAAAAAATCTTTTGAGGATTTCGGAATTTCTTTTGATAATTATTCACGTACATCATCAGAAATCCATCATAAAACAGCTTCTGAATTTTTCAGAAAATTGTATGATGAGGGAAAATTTATTGAAGAAACCAGCGAGCAATTGTACGATGAAGAAGCAAACCAGTTTTTGGCCGACCGATTTGTGGTGGGCACTTGTCCGAAATGCGGCAACGAAGAAAGTTACGGCGACCAATGCGAAAAATGCGGAACAAGTCATAATGCCACCGATTTAATCAACCCGAAATCGGCCATTACGGGAAATGTTCCCACCAAAAAACTGACAAAACATTGGTATTTGCCTTTGGAAAAATATGAAAAATGGCTGCGTGAATGGATTGTGGAAGGCCATAAAAACGACTGGAAAGCCAATGTGTTGGGACAGGTGAAATCGTGGCTGGATGACGGATTAAAACCAAGAGCGGTTACGCGCGATTTAGATTGGGGAATTCCGGTGCCTATTGATGGCGCAGAAGGAAAAGTATTATATGTTTGGTTTGACGCGCCAATCGGTTATATTTCTTCCACCAAAGAATGGGCGGCGCGCGAAGGAAAAGACTGGGAACTTTATTGGAAAGACAAAGACACAAAATTGATCCATTTTATTGGCAAGGACAATATTGTGTTTCATTGCATTATTTTCCCGGCGATGCTAAAAGCGGAAGGCACTTTTATTTTGCCTGAAAATGTGCCTGCGAATGAGTTTTTAAACTTGGAAGGCCAAAAAATATCCACCTCAAAAAATTGGGCGGTTTGGCTGCATGAATATTTGGTGGATTTCCCAAACAAACAAGATGTGTTGCGTTATGCCTTAACGGCCAATGCGCCGGAAACAAAGGACAACGATTTTACCTGGAAAGATTTTCAGGCCAGAAATAACAACGAATTGGTGGCCATTTTTGGCAATTTCATCAACAGGGTGGTGGTTTTGACCGAAAAATATTACAACGGAATTGTTCCTGAGCCCAATGAATTTTCCGACATCGACAATGAAACTTTGGAAAAAATGCACAAATTTCCTTCCATCATTGGCAATTCCATTGATCGATACCGATTTAGGGAAGCTTCACAGGAGTTGCTGAATTTGGCGCGATTGGGAAATAAATATCTGGCTGATGAAGAGCCTTGGAAAATGATTAAAGTTGATGAAGAACGCGTAAAAACGGTGATGTATGTTGCCTTGCAAATCGCGACTGCTTTGGCGGTGTTGAGCGAACCTTTTTTGCCGTTTACTTCAGAAAAATTGAAAAAAATATTAAATATTGGTCAACACCAAGAGATTGCCACAACGCAAAAAAATGCGTTTCGCAATGACGATTTAACCGTAACATCGAGCGCAGTCGAGATGGCTTGGAATGATGTTGAAGAAAAAGAAGAATTATTGTCTCCAAATCACCAAATTGGCAAAGGAGAATTGTTGTTTGCGAAAATTGAGGATGAAGAAATTCAGAAGCAATTGGACAGATTGGAAGCGACCAAACTTGAGAATATTTCCGATAACAATGTGGTTGAGCCCCAAAAACCAATCATTGAATTTGATGATTTCACCAAACTTGATATCAGGGTTGGGACCATTATAGAAGCGGTAAAAGTTCCGAAAACCAAAAAGTTATTGCAATTGAAAGTTGATGTGGGTATTGACGTTCGCACCATTGTTTCGGGCATTGCAGAAAATTTTAATGCAGAAGACATTATCGGACAAAAAGTGACGGTTTTGGTAAATTTGGCACCACGTATCTTAAAAGGCATTGAAAGCCAAGGAATGATTTTAATGACCAACACGCCCGACGGCAAACTGGCATTTATTGAACCTGAAAATGATTTGGTTGCTAATGGCGCGCAGATATGTTAATTTTTTTGTAATTTCTCCAAAGATGTTATGCTGAACCTGCCTGCCGGCAGGCAGACTTGTTTCAGCATCTCATATTATTTAGCCAAATCCTGAAAGAAGTAATAGGTGAGTATTTTAGTCAAAATCAGATAATTTAAACAGTTGTGTTAAATGCAACTGCCAACCATATTTAAAAATGCAACTACTACATTATATAAAATCCTTTACCAACCTTCCCGATAAAGGCATTCAAAATACGGTACAATTGCTAAATGAGGACTGCACCATTCCTTTTATTTCCCGCTACCGAAAAGAAATGACTGGCGATTTGGACGAAGTTCAAATTGGTGAAATTGTGAAGTATAAATTGCAGTTTGAAGTGTTGGAAAAACGCAAATCTGCCATCATTAAAGAATTGGACGCCCAAGAAGTTTTAACCGACGAATTGAAAGCGAAAATTACTGCCGCAAATGATTTAATCACGTTGGATGATATTTATCTTCCCTTTAAGAAAAAGCGAAAAACAAAAGCCGAAATTGCCCGAAATCAAGGGTTGGAACCTTTGGCGAAAATTATGATGGGCCAGCGGGCAACAGATATTATTGCTATCGCTAAAAAATATATCACCGATGAAGTTAAAATAGTAGCTGATGCTTTTGAAGGCGCACAACATATTATTGCTGAATGGATTAATGAACGAACCGATATCAGAAACAGCATTCGCCATCAATTGGAAAAGTTTGCTGTTATCTCCACCACTGTAATAAAAACAAAAGCCGAAGATGAAAAAGCTCAAAAATATCGTGATTATTTTGATTTTTCAGAACCGTTAAGCCGTTGTCCGTCTCATCGATTGCTGGCGATTTTACGTGCAGAGAATGAAGGATTTATTCGTGTGAAAATTGAAATAGATGATGAAAAGGCAATTTCTAAAATGGAAGAGCGAATTATTAATTCAAGAAATGAGTGCGCAACCCACATAAAAATCGCGATCCAAGATGCCTATAAGCGGTTGCTTTTCCCTGCCTTGGCGAACGAAACTTTAAATTTGGCCAAAGAAAAAGCCGATGATGCCGCCATTCAAGTTTTTGCAAAAAACATGAAACAATTGTTGTTGGGCGCGCCGCTTGGCGAAAAAAACATTTTGGCAATTGACCCCGGATTTAAATCGGGCTGTAAAGTGGTTTGCTTGGGCGCTCAGGGCGATTTGCTTCATAATGAAACTATATATCCAAATGCCCCACAAAACGACATAAAAGCCGCTTCCGGAAAAATCAGGTCGTTGGTGAATGCCCATAAAATTGAAGCGATTGCCATTGGCAACGGAACCGCTTCAAGGGAAACAGAACAATTTATCAAAAACACCAAGTTTTATAAGGATATTGAAGTTTATGTGGTGAGTGAAGCCGGCGCTTCCATTTACTCCGCTTCAAAAATTGCCCGCGATGAATTTCCAAATTATGATGTAACGGTGAGAGGCGCAGTTTCAATAGGACGAAGGTTGTCTGATCCTTTGGCGGAATTGGTTAAAATTGATGCTAAATCTATTGGCGTTGGGCAATACCAGCATGATGTGGATCAAGTCAAATTGAAAATTGCTTTGGACAGCACTGTGGAAAGTTGCGTAAATATGGTGGGCGTCAATATCAATACGGCAAGTGAATCTTTGCTGGGGTATGTATCTGGCATAGGCCCAAAATTGGCAGAAAATATAGTGGCATTCAGGGTTGAGAATGGTGCATTTTCTTCAAGAAATGACATTAAAAAGGTGGCTAGACTTGGAGATAAGGCTTTTGAGCAAAGTGCTGGATTTTTACGAATTAAAAATGCTAAAAATTTACTGGATGATTCTGCCGTTCATCCCGAAAGCTATGAAATAGTTCACAAAATGGCAACGGACAATCATGTGGCTATTTCTGAACTTATTGGAAATAAGGCTATTTTGCATGCGATTCAATTGGAAAATTACGTGTCAGAATCCATAGGATTGCCCACATTAAAAGATATGATTAACGAATTGGAAAAGCCCGGATTGGATCCGCGCCAAAAAGCGAAAGTTTTTACTTTTAACCAAAACATCACTTCCATCAACGATTTAAGGGAAGGGCAATTGTTGCCGGGCATCGTAAATAACATCACCAATTTCGGTTGTTTTGTTGATATTGGCATCAAAGAAAGCGGACTGGTGCATATTTCCAATTTATCCGAAACATTTGTGAGCGACGTTAATTCAGTTGTCAGTTTACAGCAACATGTGGTGGTGAAAGTTTTGGAGGTGGATATTGCCAGGAAAAGGATACAGTTATCGTTAAATGTTTAAGCGTTTAGTTGTTTAATCGTTGAAACGTGTAAATGTTGAATTGTGGAACTTTTAATCCCTAAAGTCAGCCAGAGCATTTAACGTGCCCTGGTTCGTGGTTTTATAAATTTTGATAAAAAATAGTTTTGCCCCGGCCCTAAAGGGCAATGTCATTAAGTTAAGAGATAATTAAATAAAAACCATTGGGTTATGAACCAAAAATTGGTTCTTTGTAATTGTAAAAAAACCTAACCCAATGGCAGAGACAAATATAAAAATAATAGAAGAGTTAAAAGAATTTTTAAAGGTTATAAATTCCAACAAAAAAATAAAGGAATTGTTTATTGAAAAATCTTCTGATTTTAGCAGAAACAGGACATTAACATTTAACAGAACCATCTTAATGCTACTTAATATGCCTAAAAGAAGTTTAGCAATTGAAGTGCGAGAATTTTTTGAACTAATTGCAGATAATAGCATTACCTGCACAAAATCGGCATTTTCCTCCCAAAGAATAAAGCTAAAACCTTTATTTTTTGAGTTATGGAACAAACTTCTTGTAGATTGTTTCCATCATTATTATGGAGAAAAGGTAAAAAAGTGGAATAATTTTTTGCTTATTGGAGTAGATGGTTCAACAGCCTATCTATTTAATAAGGAAGAGGTGAGAGATTATTTTGGAGTTCAGGAAAATCAGTTTACGCAGACACCAATTGCCAGAGTTATGAAATTTTATGATGTACTTAATAAGATAACCATATTTTCAAAAATTTGTCCTATAAAAATATCCGAACAAACCATTGTTGCAGACCATATAGAAAAGCTTCCGGAGAATAGTTTGTCTATTTATGACAGGGGTTTTCCCGGTTTTGCACTGATGTATTTGCATATAAATCAGGAAAGGCCACGACATTTTGTAATGCGCAGCAAGACCGGTTTTAACGAACAAGTCAAAGCATTTATGAATAGCGCTGAAAATGATATTATTGTGGAAATGTTCCCAAAAGACAAAGCGATTAAAAAACTTTACCAATATGGGTATTGCGTAACAAAAAAGACCTCAATTAAAGTCAGAATGGTAAAAGTGGTTTTAAACACGGGCGAAATAGAGGTTTTGTTGACCAATTTATATGATCAAGATATTTACAAAACAGCATGTTTCAAAGACTTGTATTATATGAGATGGGGCGTTGAAACCAGTTATGGGGCGGATAAAAACGCCCAACAGCTGGAGCAATTTAGCGGCCACACCGTTTGTAGCATTAAACAAGATTTTTATGCTTTAATTTTTGTGGCAAACCTGCAAAGCCTTATAGAAAAACAATGTGAACCCTTTTTGGAAAAGATAAATAAAAAACGAGTCCATAATTATAAAATCAATAAAAATATAAGTATTGGATCAATGAAAAATAAAATTGTAAAGCTGTTTTTAACCGAAGATCCGGAAGGCATTTTACTGTATCTTCAAAATTTATTTGAACAACATATTGAGCCTATAAGGCCCAACAGAAGTTATTCTCGCAAAATTGTTAAAAAAAGCCCCAGATTTAAAACTTTAACTAATTATAAAAGAGCCATTTAACCCTTAACTTAATGACATTGCCCTAAAGGGTGAACTATTTTTCACATACTTTTTGTATTATATTGTAGTTTGGCTTTTTTCCTCCCTTTAGGGCGGGGAAAGAAAAAAGACTTAATTCCAAAGTTTTTTTCCACCCATCCAGAGCGGCTTCGAAGTAAGGGGGGAAAGAAATATGTTGTGGAAATATTTTTTAAATAAGGTGATTACAATTGCCGCCGCGAGCGTTTCGCTCGTGACTGTTGAATTACGATGGGATGCTTCACTATCCTTGTATTGTTGTTACATTAAGGGTACGAGCGTGACGCTCGCACCAGCTAAGGGAATCATGGCTATGATTTAAACAGTAATTTGGCAGATGCTGAAATGTTCATGATTTAACTTGCTATTTGGCAGATGCTGAAATGTTCATGATTCAACTTGCTATTTACAGATGCTGAAACAAGCCTGCCTGCCGGACAGGCAGGTTCAGCACGAGCAAATTCAGCATAAAAAAAAAGGGCTGCTATTGCAACCCTTTCTCCTTATCAATTTATTAACCTACAAATTAAAATTTAAACCCAAGTTTGAAAGAAAATTGAGCAAAAAATGATAATGTATTTGTGTCAGCTTCAAGGTTAAATAACCCTGGACCTGGTGTTTTCATGCTTACGGCGTAGGTGTAAGCCACCGGTTTGATATCAAAACCAAAGAATACATCTTTAGTAATGTAATAATCAACTCCGGCAATTGCTTGCACTCCGAAAGCAGTAATATCTACGTGACGTGCGCCTAAATCGTTCACAGCAAGACTTCCGTTCTCATCAATAATGATTGGTTCAAACATAGATCTTCTTGCATAGTCAAAAGGCAACGCGAATCCTATATAAGGAAATAAGCGATCATTTTTGGTATTGAACAACCATTGGCCGCCAACTGAAAAGCTTGCGTCAATACGTTCATCTTCTACAACTGCATTGTAAGCAGGAATAATTGTATTTCCGTCTCCATCAATAACGGCAGGTATGGCCAATTGAGAAGGCGTATTTCTCCAAATTGCGCCACCGCTAACGCTAATGGCAAATTTATTGGAAACGTAGTACCTTCCTTCAGCACCAACCATATTGGTAATGCTGTTGTTATTACTGTCAACACTGTTTTCATACGGTGCTGCACCGGAAACTGCTGCAGAAGAACTAGGAACAACCAAACCTCCATTTAGATATGCTCCGCGTCCAAAAACCATTGCCGCCGTAAAGTCACCTTTTTGCGGGGCAAATCTTGGCCCAACCTTGCAGGTATCCCCTATATAGTGGTGGTGGTCTGAATCTTTATCCTGTGCATTTGCACTTGTTAGCGCAAAGACTAAAATAAAGCATAAAATTAAATATTTTTTCATATGTTTTAGTTCTTTAAGAGTTAAAATTTTGTTTTAAAAGGGCTGCTGTTTGGCAGCCCTTTAGTTAATTTCTTAAAGAATTAAGATGCCAATGCAGCGTCCATTAATGCTTTGTATTTAGCTGCAATTGCTAAAGTATTTGCATGTCTTTGTTCTAATGTGTCAACCAATGCTTCAAGGTAAGCGATGTATGCTTCATCAGCAGCTTCTTCAACTTGTGCAGCAGCCAATGCTTGTTCAGCTACTTCGATATCATAAATAGCATCTGAAAGTTGAGATTGTAAGTTAGCCAAATAATCAGCTAAATCAGTTAAATCATCAGCACCCCATCCACCATAAATGTTGATCATTTCGTCATTTAAGTTTTCTTGGAAATTTAAAGCGTCCAATTCTTGTTCCATTGTCCAATATACTTGCCATTCAGCTATAATTTCAGCGTGTAAGTCTGCATATAGATTACTTAAAACACCTTCACTTGCAATATAGCCTTCTGCTTCAACTTCCATTGCATCAACAATAGCTTGTTTTGCATCGATAATTGGTTGAATTAAAGCAATTTCAGCAGTCCAATCAGCGATATTAGCTAAAGCACCATCAATATTGGCTTGAAGACAAACATCATCACAAACCAAGAAAGCAGCTAAGTCAGCTTGAGCATCACTTAAGTCAGTGTTTGCATCAGTTAAGTCGTTATCTGCGTCAGTTACAGCTTGGATTTTAATAACCAAATCAGCAGCAGCAGCAACTTGAGCAGCGTCAGCGGCATCTACAACAGCCTCAGCAGCAACAACTAGTGCCAATTGATTGTCGTATAAATCTTTTTGATGGTCATAAACCAATTGTGCAGCAGCTAAAGCATCTCCAAAATTGTCAACGATGTCTTGTTCAACTGCAACAGCAGCTTCTAAAGGAGCGATAGCATCCAAAGCAAGTGTTAATGCATCAGCTGCTAGTTCTAAACGGTCAGCGTTAGTGCCACCAGCAACGTCATCACCACCTACATTGTAGTAATCTCCTGGAACCAAGGCACCAGCAGTAGCGTCAACAAGGAAAGCGGCATAAGTACCATAAGTACCTGTCATATCATTACCCGCGCCTGCAGATAAAGATAATGCCAATACACCATTGTCAGTCAGGTTAACTTCTCTGTAAGAATTTGTAGGAGTTGTAGCGTCAGCGTGTAAACCTACGGCACCATTAGCGCCGCCAGTCCAAACAAATCCGGTAGGATTGGCTTCAAAAGCAAGTTGTTTGGCATCGTAATCAGCTTGAGCAACTAAAACATCAGCTTCTGCAGCAGCCAAAGTAGCTTGAGCGGCAAGTAAAGCAGCTTGAGCAGCAGGAAGGCCTGCATTGTAAAGCGCAGTTTCATCAGCTAAATCTTGTATAGCATTTAGGTATGAAAGATTTAATAATGCCAATTCAGCATTTAAGTCAGACAATGCAGTGTTAGCATCAATTAAATCTGCATCAGCAGCTGCTAAAACATCATCAGCTGCCCATTTAGCAACATTTGCAGCGTCTAAAGCAGCTTCAGCGGCAGTAACTGCAGCTTCAGCATCACTCACAGCCAATTCTAAACCAGCCAATGCAGTAGGATAATCATCAAGGGCAAGTTGCCAATCAGCGATATCACCCTCAGCCAATTCAATATCATCTAGACGTATTTGTTTTTCAGCAATAGCGTCATTTAATTCTGCTAAAGCATCTTCATATCTTAATACAAATTCATCTCTAACGCCAGCTTCATCATAGATAGCCATGATTTTATTCCATTGCACTTGCATTTCAATTTCTTTTGCATCTCTTAATGCATCTAAGGCATCATTTTCAGCTTTCAAAGTTGTAAGCATAGATTCAGGTGTTGTAGGATTTGCAATGTAAGCCTGTAAATCGGCAATTGCGTCTTCTATACTGGCTTTGGCTGCCATATTAGTGGCAACAGCACCTTCCATTTGCGCTAAATAAAATTCCCAAGACACGTTGTTAAAACCATCATTAGTTTGCATTAATTGCGCATTGGCTAAATCGGCCTGAGCGCCCAGTAAATCTTGCATAAGGCTATTTGCGTGTTGCATTGCACCTGCGTAATCCCAAGCATAACCAACAGCTATTTGAGCCCCAGCAGCTTCCATTTGGGCAACTGCATTAGCCATTTGTGTTTGGAAAGTAACTTGCGCTAGCGCTAAGGCATTTTGTGCTTCAGCAACATTTAAATTAGTTTCAGCAATTAATTCTAAAAGGTGTTGTTCGGCGATTAAAGCGTTCTGAGCAGTTTCAGCTTCATAACGGGCAACTGCAGCCATCAACCACGCTGTTTCAGCATCGGTGTAACCAGCATTGGCTAACAATTGAGCTACTTGAGCAGCAGTTAAGTCATCAAGCGCAGAAGCTTGAGCCAAAACCATTGCAGCCTGCGCATCTGTTAAATTTGCACTGGCAATTAAGCCAAGAACTTGAGCAGCAGTCATATCCTCAATAGAATTAGACTGTGCAATAATTAAAGCAGCCTGCGCATCAGTTAAACCGGCGTCAGCAATTAATTTAAGAACTTGAGCAGCTGTCATATCGGCAAGTGCTTGTGCTTGTGCCATAATCATTGCAGCCTGCGCGTCAGTTAAACCTGCATTGGCAATTAAAATTGCCAATTGGCCTGCGGCTAAATCTTCATTTACCTGCGCATCAGATGAGGCTTGTGCCTGCGCAGCGTTTGCTTGCGCCAGCAATAAAGCGGCTTCAGCGTTTTGCACACCAGCCTGTGCAGCGATTAAATCAGCTTGGGCCTCATAAATGGCTTCAACTAGAGGTGAAACTTCGTTGTCTATACAAGACGTAAAGCTTACACTAAACAGGGTAGTCATCATCAGGACTACCGACAATTTTTTTAAATGTTTCATTTTGTAACTTTTTAATTAATATTCTTTGAAATTTAAATAGGTTAATGAACTCATGAACTCATAAGTTATTAACAAACTTACATATATAATTTTTATTATGCAATATTGATTTGTCAAAACCTCTTATTTTTAATGCTAAAATAATGATATTTTTTATTATTACTATATAAAATGTTTAAAAATAAGTAGTTAAGCAGAAAGAAATTTTATTTATATTTTTATAATTAAGATTTAATTTGATGTTTTTTCTCATAATATTCGATGTTTTTATGATATTTTAATGGTTTTTAGTCTTTTATTAACAAGTTTAAAAGGGGTAAATGGTGCTAAATGGCCTAAATATTTATGAACTATGATAAATGTTAGTTAAAGACATGAAAATTTGAGTAGCTTCCTCAATTTTTTTGAAAATTTTTCACCCTATTTTTTGTCCATATATTATGTTGGTTATCAGTAAAGAAGCTGATTTTGGATTTATATTTGGAATTAAAAAATGAGAATGTATGGTTAAAATATGCGTTTTGAGTGCTTTTTTAAGTCATTTATACGGCTTTTTTAACCAATTAGACGAGTGGGTAAACAAAAGTAGTGATAGTGATGAGCGGAACCAGATTTATTGGTTGGATTATTTTGTGGCATGTGTCCGAGCAAGCGTCTCTCTTGTATTTGTGAAAATATTGTGTGTACGAGCGGGACGCTTGCACCAGCGAGGGGAAATTCTATCCCCAGCCCCTACCACGGCAGGCAAGCTCTTCCAAAGGAAAGGGCGTTTGATTTAAAATTAGAAGGGTCTTTACAATAAAAAACTTTCAACTTCAAACTTCGGTTTTCGTACCCCGGACTTCGGACTTCGGACTTCGGACTTCTTTTTCAATACCAACGTTTTTTGTTTTTTTTGGAAGCGTCGGATTTTCGTCCTTTTTTTGGTTTAACGCCCAGTTTTCTGTAGATTTCAGGTTTGGCGTTTGGATCCAATGGATATGGATGGTCTTCCACCACAGGAATGTTGATGTTAATCAGTTTTTGAATTCCTTGAATGTATATTTTTTCATCTGCCGCGCAAAATGAATATGAAGTGCCGGTATTTCCTGCCCTTCCGGTTCTGCCAATGCGATGCACATAAGATTCCGGGATGTTTGGAATATCAAAATTAATAACGGCATCCAAGTTGTCGATGTCTATGCCGCGGGAAGCCACATCGGTGGCAATTAAAATGGAAACCGCTTTATTTTTGAATCTGTTCAAGGCTTCTTCTCTGGCATCTTGGGTTTTGTCGCCGTGAATGCTGGCAACGCTAAAGTCGTTTTTGCGCAACATCTTTTCCAATTTGTCCACACCAAATTTGGTGCGCCTAAAAATAAGAATGTCTCCATTAATGGTATTTCTTAAAAGGTGGAGACACAATTCCATCTTTTTTGTTTTGGGAACATAATACAATACTTGGTTTACGCCTTGTGCGGTAGCATAGAGCGGAGTTACATCGACTTTTTCAGGCTTGTTTAAAATGGTTTTTGCCAATTCAACAACTTTATGCGGCATAGTTGCAGAAAACAAGGCTATTTGTTTGCTTTTCGGACATAAGCGTTCAATTTTTTTAACATCATCAATAAAACCCATATCCAACATAAGATCGGCTTCATCCAACACCAATGTTTCAATAAAAGACAGGTTCACAAGCTCTTGTTTGTGCAAATCCAATAACCTTCCCGGTGTGGCAATTAATATATCAACGCCATTTTTAAGTGACGCTATTTGCGGGTCAATGGAGGTTCCCCCAAAAACAACAGCGGTTTTTAAATTGGTGTATTTGCCGTAATCTCTAAAACTTTCTTCAATTTGAATGGCCAATTCACGGGTTGGACTTACCACCAGCGCACGTATTTTTTTTCCTTTTTTTGATGGGTCTTGTTTGTCGAATAACCCTTGTAAAATAGGCAATGCAAATGCCGCAGTTTTGCCGGTTCCCGTTTGTGCAGAAGCAATCACATCTTTTTTTGCCAATAGTAAAGGAATGGTTTGCACCTGAACAACTGTTGGAATGTCGTATCCTTTTTCTGAAATGGCCCTTAAAATATGTTTGTTTAACTGTAAGTCTTTAAATTGCATCTGCGTTTGTTTGGATGCAAAGGTACGCAAAAGCCCCTAGCCCCCGAAGGGGGATTTAAAAAAGTTAAAACCCTAAACTCGCAACAAGTTTTTTTAAGAATTGAAAACAAACTTAAACTTTATTTTTTTATTTTTTCAGGGTTTTCAACAAAAAAAGGGATGTTGTCAACAAAGTTCCCCCTTACCCCCACGAGAGTTTTTGTGTAACTTCAGTAAGTCCTAGTTTTAAATCTGCAAAATCTTGTATTCTTGGTCTGAAAAAACTTGAAGCACTTTTTCTCTTGCGTGATTTACAAAAGTCGTAGCCACGGTAATGTAACGAAAACACACTGTTTTGACTCTCATTTTGAGACTGATATTTGGAGTTTTGTTTTTCACCAAAATTATTTTTGTCCATTCAAAAAGGATGTTACACATTGCCATCAAATACATAAACACTGTATTGGTGTCAAAATCCATAAAAGGCAAACGTTTTAGATTAAAATCACTGATTAAGAATTTGTTAGAATTTTCGGCATCGCCTCTTTGGTTGTAAAATTCAATCACTTCTTGATTTGAAAAAAGCAAATTATTGGTCATTATTCCATAATAGTTATAAGGAGTTCCAGAGATTAAATCAATTTGTTTGTCTTTTCTCAAAGTTCTTGTAACGACAACTCTATATGAAAATTTTCCATCAAAAGGGGTATGAATCATTGTGGCAACTTGCTTTTGTTCGTTGTTAATGGTTATTGTTTTCCAGTCTTTAATTTTTCCACACCTGTTAATAAAATTTTGCGAACCGATGTTTCTGATGTAAAAATAACGGGCATTTTCGTTAATAAACTCAATCACTCCTTTTTGGTAAGATGCAGAATCAGCCCTAAAATGTTCGATTTCTATATTGCTGTCTTTTAGGTTTTTAAAACATCTTTGAAGGGTGTCTAATTGCTTGTATTTAGCGGGAGTATTGCCGTTATGATTCTCGATATGCACGGGTAATCTTCCTATAAAAGCAAAATTTGGATGATAGGCTTTGGTGTTTTTGTAGCTTTTTTTGGCATCTTGTTTTTCGTTTTCAAGCACTACATTATCAAAATCGAGGATGTGTTTTTCTGTAGTGGCAAGCTGTCCCGTTTTTATGCAAAGACCAATTAAGGCTTTGTTTTTATCATTGTCATAATTAAACTGATGAACGATTCCTTGATTGGTTATTTCTTCCTCTGTGCCTGTTTTTAGTTCCTGACAAGCGTACTCAACGGTGTCAGGAGAAGGAATATTTGTGAAAGCCTGATGCCTGAATTTGCCTTTAAGATGTTCTAAATCAGAAACATATTCGCCGTTACAAAGTGAATTTCCTAACAATGAAAGCACAATATCGGAATAAGAATAATGAGCTCTAAAATTACGAAAACCTAATTTTTGGTCTATAAAATTGTCACTTTTTGATTGTTTAATTGCATTATAAATGAAATTTAAACCGCCAAAAGGCGTGATGTTTTTTGAAGATTGTGTAATTTTACGCATTGTAGTATTTGCTGGGTTTCAACCGCAATTTCCACCTTTTTGGTGGAACTACAAAACCCCAAAAGCCTTTTGTTTTCAAAAGGTTATGGGGTTTTTATAAATCCTGTTGCGAGTTTAAGGTGGTATATTATCACCATCAATTAAAACGGCTAATTTTATGTCTTTTATCATACTGTTTAAACTTATAAAATGATGATCAATTTTTATTTTTTAGCTTTTTATATAGCATTCAATATTAATATCTTACCTATTTAATCATACGAATATCACAGAATAATTCATAGAAAAAAATAGAGATAAAACTGGTTTCAAAATAAAAAATAAATTAATATCTCGCTAAATTAGTTAAACCCAATTATAATACAGTACCTTTGCGACTAATATTATATTTAAATTTTTTAACAATGAGTAAAGGAACAGTAAAATTCTTCAATGAAGCCAAAGGATTTGGTTTTATTAGCGAAGAAGGTTCAAACAAAGAACATTTTGTACACATTTCTGGATTAATCGACGAAGTACGCGAAGGTGACGAAGTTGAATTCGATTTACAGGAAGGTAAAAAAGGATTAAACGCAGTGAATGTAAAAGTTATTTAATATATACTTACCTTTTTACAATGTAGAGCCTGTCATTTTTGACAGGCTTTTTTTTGGAACTATGGCTATTGAAAAATATTTACGCTATTTATCCTCACAATCAATGCTTTAGTTATAAAATAACAAATATCCAAACAATTCACCTACCTTTGCACCCGTTAAATAAAATACATGACATTTAAAGATTTAGAAATTATTGAACCTATCCTGAAAGCGCTAAGTGCTGAAGGCTATACCCACCCCACTCCAATTCAAGAACAATCTATTCCAATTTTGCTGAAACGAAACGACCTTTTGGGTTGCGCACAAACCGGAACTGGAAAAACGGCCGCATTTGCCGTTCCTATATTACAGCACTTATTCCTCGACCATAAAAGCACCAGTAACAATCAGCGCAAAATTAGAGCGCTCATTATTACGCCAACACGAGAATTGGCCATCCAAATCTCTGACAGTTTTACGGCTTACGGAAAATTTACCGGAATTAAAAACACCGTTATTTTTGGCGGCGTGAAACAAGGCCAACAAACAGATGCGCTTCGCAAAGGCGTTGATGTGCTTGTTGCAACACCGGGAAGATTGCTCGACCTGATGAATCAAGGCTATATTTCCTTAAAAGACGTTGAATATTTTGTGTTGGATGAGGCCGATCATATGTTAGATATGGGTTTCATTCACGACATTAAAAAGATTATCGCCAAATTGCCGTCAAAACGACAATCTTTGTTCTTTTCTGCAACAATGCCTGCAGATATTGTGGACTTGTCCCGAAAAATATTGGGAAATCCACAAAGAGTAAGCGTAAAACCTGAGCAGGCAACTGCCGAAAAAGTGGAACAGGCTGTTTATTTTGTCAGCAAAAAAAGCAAACCGAAATTATTGGTTCATTTGCTGGAAACGGAAGCGAGGGAATCTACACTTGTGTTTTCGAGAACCAAACACGGTGCCGATAAAATTGTGCGGTTTTTAGAAAAAGCCGATATAAGTGCCGCTGCCATACATGGCAATAAATCCCAAGGAGCGCGACAACGTGCGCTGGGCGATTTTAAAAGTGGCGAAACAAACGTTTTGGTGGCGACAGACATTGCCGCTAGAGGCATAGACATTGAAGAATTGTCGCTGGTAATTAACTACGATTTGCCAAATATTCCTGAAACTTACGTTCACCGAATTGGAAGAACCGGACGCGCAAGCGCCAGCGGAATTGCAATTTCATTTTGCGATGCAGAGGAAAGAGCATTTCTGCGCGATATTCAAAAATTAATCGACCAAAAAATTCCTGTGGTAACAGAACACCCATTTTTGGTTGACGGAATTGATGATACGCCAGTAGATGAAGAAAAACCAAAAAATGCACGTTCCCAAAAATCAGGCAACGGCAGCGGAAGAAATAATGGTTGGAAAAACCGTAAACCGGCAGCAAATAAACAACGCTAATAAAGGAAACAATTTCCTAAAATATAAAAACAAAAAAGGCTATCAGAAATGATAGCCTTTTTCGTTTTTTGGATTGTATTGAAGATTAAAATCTTTTTTTCCCACCAAATTTGTTGTCACGCTTTGGTGCATCAGTTTTTGGTTTTGCTTTACTCACAACAATAGTGCTGTTGTCGTATTGGCACTCATCAAGCTCTTCAATTGCTTTTAAAGCTTCCTCTGCGTTCTTCATTTCAACAAAGCCAAATCTTTTAGATTCGCCTGTTTCTTTGTCAGTAATAACTTTTGCGGAAACTACTTCACCATACTCTTCAAATAATCCTTGTAAGTCCTCACTCGTGGTAGAAGAACTTAATTTTGCTACGAAAATGTTCATGTTTTAAATAAAATGTTTTATAATTTAAGTTTAAAAAAATTGAAGCAAGCAAAATCAACCAAATAACTGCAATACTAGAATTTTTATTTAATCCGCAAATGTAAAAAAATAAATCCAATCTTTTTTATAAATGCCTAACTATCTTACTCAATATTAAAATAATAAAGATGTTAGATTGTTGGTATTTTGAATTTTTGATTTTAGTCCAAACAAATACATAATTAAACAATTAAACGCTTCAACGATTAAACAATTTGTTCTGGGCGTTCCCTTTCAGGTCGCGCTTTCCGTTCCAATCTTTTTGGCGATGAAAAATCGCCAAAAAGGATTTCCCCTGCAATCGCTAACGCAAATCGAATTACGATTTTGGATTTACGATTTACGATATGCGATTTTTTTTCAATGAAATAAACGATTTGCACCTTAAGCGGAGTCAAAAAGAAACAGTTACAAAGTTATCAATTCCCCCTTTGGGGGTTAGGGGGCTTTTTCGGGGGTTAGGGGGCTTCAATTGTAACTGCCCGCGCAACCGCCTTATCGCCATAACGTTCACGCATTTTATCCATGGCTTTGTATAAATTCACCATTTTGGCATTGTCTTCAAACAAATTAATTTGCTGTCCGCCACTCACCAAATCGCTAAACTTCACGCCTATCAACCTAACCAGCAACCGTCTTTGGTATAAACTGTTGTAAAGTTCCATCACAACCGGTAAAATAGCATGGTCGGCCGAGCTGTACGCAATTTTCTTTTGTTTTGTGTACGTTTGGAAATCGGAATAGCGAATTTTAAAAGTAATGCACGCGGTTAATTTATTGCTTCTTCGCAATTGAAAAATCAAACTTTCTGTCATGGCTACAATGTTGCTTTTCAGTTTTTCAAGATCCGTGGTGTCTTTTTCAAAAGTATTTTCTGTTGAAATGGATTTTCGTTCATGGTATTTTACAACTGGAGAATTGTCTATGCCATTCGCTTTTTTCCAAATGCCGCTGCCGTGTTTTCCAAAAACTTTGGTCATCATACCAATCGGCATTTCCTGAACGGTTTGTATGCGTTTAATGCCCAAGTCGCACAATATATTATAGGTTTTTTCGCCCACCATCGGAATTTTACGGACAGATAACGGCGCCAGAAAAAATTTTTCGGTGCCGCTCTTTATTTTCATTTCGTTGTTGGGTTTCGCTTCTCCCGTGGCGATTTTTGAGACGGTTTTGTTAACGGACAAGCCAAAAGAAATGGGCAATCCGGTTTCTTTAATTATTTTTTTACGCAATTCCGAAGCCAGTTGGTGGCAGCCAAAAAACTTGTCCGTTCCCGTTAAATCGATATAAAATTCATCAATGGAAGCTTTTTCATATAAAGGAACCGATTCATTGATCACTTCCGTAACCAACTTTGAGAAATTGGTGTAAATTTCCGAATTGCCGCGTAACACAATGGCTTCCGGACATAATTGTTTTGCCATTCGCATAGGCATTGCCGAATGAACGCCGTATTTTCGGGCTTCATAACTGCAAGAAGCCACCACGCCCCTGTCGGAAATTCCGCCGATTAAAATGGGTTTTCCTTCCAGTTTGCTGTCGATTTGTCGTTCGCAGGACACAAAAAAAGTGTCCAAATCCATATGTACAATAGAACGTTCCAAAGTGCTCATGTCATTACTTTTTTAGGAATGTCGGCATATCTCGGATCTTGGATAATTGCCAGTTTTTCCATTTTTTCTGTTTCAACAGTGATACAGTCAAATTCTTCCGTCACTTTTCCCGTTAATTCATACACGCCCCTTCCTTTAAATGGGTGTTTTTTGGCGGCCGGCGGAAAATGCACGGTATCCAAATGGTCTCCTTTTACATCCAAAAAATTCCCGAAATACATCAATTCGCCTTTGGAAGTGTTGACTCTTTTTGCCGTTATATAATAGCCGTAAACCGTTACCGTTTTTCCAATATAATGCACCAAATCACTCGCAACCAATTGTTGGTGAATTGGTTGTGTCAATAAATCAAACGGACTGCACAACGGAAAACCGAGGTATTGGATTTCATCAAACGCATCTTCAAAGTTGCTGCAACTGAGTTGTGGCGTGTTGTAAACAATTTTTTCTGATTTAAAAAGAGTAGAAACGTGTTCTTCCAAACACACTTTATTCACTTTCATATACGCTTCCCACAACAATTCTCGTTTATTTCTCCCCGTAAACTGAAAAGCATTTATTTTAATTAAAATGGAAAGCTGTTCCAACGAAATGGCAACGCGTTCTATAAAATCGTCCAAATCCAAAAACAAACCGTTTTTCATTCTTTCATTTACAATTTTTGTGGCATTTTTCAACTCAAAACTTTCCAGCATCATAAACCCCAAATAAATGTGATTTCCTTCTATATAATTTTGATAATGAGACTTGTTAATGGTTGGCGGATGAATGATTGCGCCGTTCATTCGCGCTTCGTGCACATAATATTCGGGCTGGTAAAATCCACCAAAATTATTGAGCGTCGCCACCAAATATTCCAGCGGATAATAGGCTTTTAAAAACAGACTTTGGTAGCTTTCAACCGCATAGGAAGCCGAATGGCCTTTGGCAAAAGCGTAACCGGCAAAACTTTCAATTTGCCGCCAAATTTCTGAAGTAAGCTCGTTGCTGTGCCCTTGGTTTTTGCAATTTTCAAAAAACTGGTCCTTCACTTTTGAAAATTCTTCTTTCGACCTGAATTTTCCGCTCATACCGCGCCGCAGCATATCCGCTTCACCCAAACTTAAACCACCAAAATAATGCGCCACTTTAATCACATCTTCCTGATAAACCATCACGCCATAAGTTTCGGGCATAATTTTAAGCAACATTGGGTTCGCTTCTTTCCTGCGTTCCGGATTTCTGTATCTTAAAATATATTCCCGCATCATCCCCGATTTTGCCACACCCGGACGTATCACGGAACTTGCGGCCACCAATCCCAAATAATTATCCACCTGCAATTTTTTCAACAACATCCGCATTGCGGGAGATTCCACATAAAAACAACCAATGGCCTTCGCGTTTTTCAGCAGGTATTTAATTTTTGAATCTTCCTTAAAACGCTTGATGTCGTGAATGTCAATATCGGGATGTGTTGGATGGTTGTATTTTACAATATCAACAGCTTCCCTTATTTTTCCCAATCCGCGCTGACTCAAAATATCAAATTTATACAGGCCAATATCTTCAGCCACAACCATATCAAACATGGTGGTTGAAAATCCTTTTGGCGGTAAATAAGTGGCTGTATAATAATCGATTGGCTTTTCTGAAATTAAAATTCCGCCGGGATGGATGCCCAAATAATTTGGAAATCCGGCGATGTATTTGCTGTAAATTAACACCAATTTCGACAAATCATCCAACTCATTTAAGTTGAAATTTCCGATGGAAAGTTTGTCGATTTCTTCTTTCGGAAGTCCAAAAACTTTCCCCAATTCCCGAACGGAAGCTTTGTATTTAAAAGTGTTGTAAACGGCAATCAACGACGTGTTTTTAAACCTTTTGAATATAAAATTCATCACGTCATCGCGGTCACGCCAGGAAAAATCCAAATCGAAATCGGGCGGATTTATTCTGTGTAAATTGATAAAACGTTCAAAATACAAATCGAGTTCTATGGGATCAACATCGGTAATTCTCAGCAAATACGCCACAATGCTGTTGGCGCCGCTTCCCCTGCCAACATAATAATATTTTTTGCTTCGGGCATATTTCAATATTTTCCAATTGATTAAAAAGTAGGAAACAAATTGCTTTTCCTGAATCATTTGAAGCTCTTTTTCCAATCGCGCAAAAACGCGTTTCCCCAATTTTTTATACCGATAACTTAAGCCGTCATAAGCCAGTTTTCGCAGCAGTTTAAAATCCAGTTCTTCATTGTTGCTGTAAGTTTTCTGATTTTTTGGCGCATTTTTTGAAAAATCGAAATTGATGTGGCAATTGTCCAAAATACGCTGCGTATTTTCAATAATTTGAGGATATTCCCCAAAAACAGCTTTCAATGCTTTTTCAGAAATCATCATGTCCGATGCCTCTCCCTGCTCCGATTTTGGCAATTTACTCAGCAAAACATTGTTGTCAATCGCGCGCAACAATCGGTGCGTGTTAAATCCTTTTTTATTTTGGAATGAAACTGTTTTCAATACCACCAATTTCTCCTGATGCAATCGCCATTCCGAAAACTTTAACTGATTTAAATCAGAAGGTTTTACGCCCATAAACTCATTTTCTTCAAGCTCCATAAGCATATTTTGGTACGGATAAATCACATACGTATCCTCAATGGATTTTGCGCGTTTTGGAATCGTAATTTTATCCAAATGCAAAAATTCCGACAAATATCTGTTCATTTGCCGCAAGGCTTCATTATTTTTTGCCAGCATCACAAATTGTTGTTGCGCACCATTTCTGAAATCGACACCCAAAACAGGTTTTATATGGTATTTTGGCGCCAAACGCACAAAATCCAGGTTGGCAGAAGTGCTGTTAATATCCGTCAGTGCCATTGCCGTAATATTGTGCTGAAACGCCAGCTGCAACAAGGCTTCCGGCGCTATCGTGCCATATTTTAAACTATAATATGAATTGGTGTTCAAATACATTTTTTCAGAAAAAATTAGGCGGTAAACTTTTTTTTGCTAAATTAGCTCAAAATATTAGCAATTGTTGCTCACAAATTTAGCATTATGAATTATTTGTCACAAAATATCAAACACATGAGAACTTTAAAAGGTTTGACGCAGGAACAATTTGCGGAAGATTTAAAAGTTTCCCGATCCAGAATAAGCTCTTATGAAGAAAACAGAGCCATTCCTCCTGTGGAATTTTTAATCGACTTGTCCAATTATTTTAAAATTCCCATCGATATTTTAATCAAAAATGATTTGTCGGGCGCAAAAGATGTTTCGTTTATTGAAATTGGAAGCAGACGGGTTTTATTTCCCATTACGGTAGATGGCGCCAATGAAGATTTGATAGAAATTATTCCTGTGGAAGCTTCCGCAGGTTATTTAAGAGGCTACGCCGATCCCGAATATATTGAGCATTTGGAGAAAATAAAATTGCCGTTTTTGCCTACAGGAACGCACCGGGCTTTTCCCATAAAAGGAGATTCTATGCTGCCGGTGAAAAGCGGTTCGTATATTGTGGCGCGCTTTGTTGAAGAAATTGGCAATCTAAAAGACGGTAAAACGTATATTGTGCTCACCTTAAATGACGGCATTGTTTACAAACGGGTTTTTAACAAAATTGATGAACACAATATGCTGTTGCTGGTTTCCGACAACAAAAAATACGATCCTTATTATGTGCCTGTAGATGAAATATTGGAATTGTGGGAATTTACCTGCAGCATCAATACGCAGGAATATGAAGAGCACGAATTAAAAATAAGCAGCATTGCCGTTATGCTAAATCAGTTGGGAATTGAGTTAAAGGCACTGGAAAAATCGATTAAATGAGCGAACCAAAATTCAACATCATTGTGTAACACGTTACTGAGTACCAAAATAAAAAATTTAAGCAAACCTGTTTTACAAACTACATAAAACGGAGTTCTTTTTATTTTTTCAAACTTTAGGCACTCCAAACTTTAGTCACTTTAAGTACTCATTAGTCACAATAATCTATAATAAATGTACACCATAATTGATATAGAAACTACCGGACACAGCTCCAAAATAACAGAAATTTCCATTTTTGTGTATGATGGAGAAAAAGTAATTGACGAGTTTACGACACTTGTGAATCCGGAATGCAGCATTCCTCCTTTTATCACCAATTTAACGGGAATTACCAATGCGATGGTGAGCAATGCCCCAAAATTTTATGAAATTGCCAAAAAAGTGGCCGAAATCACCAAAGACACCATTTTTGTGGCGCACAACGTAAATTTTGATTACAACATCATACAAAAAGAATTTAAGGACTTGGGATTTGAATTTAAACGAAAAAAACTGTGCACTGTTCGGTTATCAAGAAAATTAATTCCCAATTTAAGGTCGTACAGCCTGGGCGCGCTTTGCGTTACGCAAAATATTGTGATTAAAGACCGGCACCGGGCAAAAGGAGACGCGGAAGCCACAGTGATTTTATTCGAAAAATTGTTGCTGCTGGATGCCAGCCAAACAGTGTTCAATTCCTTTTTAAATCCGCGTTCAAAACAATCGACCTTGCCGCCTTTGCTGCCGAAAAAAACGGTGGATGAACTTTCGGAAAATTCGGGCGTTTATTATTTCAAAAACGAGAAAAATGAAGTCATTTATGTTGGAAAAGCCAAAAACATAAAACAACGCGTGCTGAGCCATTTTTATGATAAATCAAAGAAAGAAATTACTATGTGCCTGGAAACAAGCAATGTTTCCTGTGTAGAAACCGGCAGCGAATTGTTGGCCTTGCTGTTGGAATCTTCGGAAATAAAAAGCATCTATCCAAAATACAATCGGGCACAAAGAAGGGCTCAGGAAAGTGTCGGATTGTTTGCTTACGAAGACAGAGACGGCATTATTCATTTGGCTTACAACCGATTAAAATTGGTTACTTCCCCTATAATGAAGTTTTCCAATATTACGGAATGCCGGATTTTTCTGGAGAAATTATGCGAAGATTTTGAACTGTGCCCAAAATATTGCCACCTGCAAACCAATGTTTCCACCTGTTTTCATTATCAGATAAAAAAATGCAAAGGTGTTTGCAAAGAAGAAGAATCGGTTGAATTGTACAATTTAAGGGTGCAGGAAGCCATTGATTCCTTAAAATTTAAATCAGAAAACTTTATCATTAAAGAAACCGGCAGAACCAGCAGTGAATATGCTTATGTTTTGGTTCTAAACGGCATTTACAAAGGATTTGGGTACGCCAGCAAGAAACAAAAAATCACTTCTGCCGAAGATTATTTTAAAATGCTAAGCGCGCAAAAAGAGAACAATGATGTTCGGCGAATTTTAAATGCTTATGTGAACAGAAATAGCGCAAGCATTGTTGCGTTAGATTACATCAGCACGCCTTTCGAACTTAATTTTTCTTAAAATAGTTTTATGCGGATTGCCGTTTTCTCCATGAAACTTTGAGAAATCGTTATTACACAGAGCTGCACAAAGAATCACAAAGATTCACAAAGCTGTTTTAAAGTTCCCGTTTGCATAAAAAAGCGCCTAAAATTAATTTTTTAATTTTTGTCCCTAAAAATTATCTCGAATAATTTGGAGATTCTTTTGTGATGGTTACATTGTGCGGATGACTTTCGCGCATTCCGGCAGCCGTAATTTTAACAAACTTTGCCCCTTTTTGGGCTTCAATATCTTTTGCGCCGCAATAGCCCATTCCGGCACGCAAACCGCCGATAAACTGGATCATCGTTTCATTTAATTCCCCTTTGTAAGGCACTCTTCCCACAATTCCTTCTGGGACTAATTTTTTAATATCATCTTCAACATCCTGAAAATAACGGTCTTTTGACCCATGTTCCATCGCTTCAATAGAACCCATTCCGCGATACGATTTAAATTTTCGTCCTTCGTAAATAATGGTTTCGCCCGGAGATTCTTTTGTGCCTGCCAACAAGGAACCCAACATCACACAATCGGCGCCTGCAGCAATGGCTTTGGGAATATCTCCCGTATAACGAATACCGCCATCGGCAATTACGGGAACTCCCGAACCTTTAATGGCATTTGCCACCTCAATAATGGCCGAAAGTTGCGGAAAACCAACACCTGCAATAATACGGGTTGTGCAAATGGAGCCTGGTCCAATACCCACTTTCACCGCATCAGCGCCAGCTTCAACCAAATATTTTGCGGCTTCGCCTGTTGCAATATTGCCCACCACAACATCAATGGCAGGAAAAGCACCTTTAATTTGTTTCAAAACAGTCACCACGCCTTTTGTATGTCCGTGCGCCGTATCAATAATTAGCGCATCAACGCCTGCTGTTATTAAAGCCGAGGCTCTTTCAAGCGCATCCGGCGTAACGCCAATTGCCGCCGCAACACGCAAACGGCCATACTGGTCTTTATTCGCATTCGGATTTTCCAAAACCTTAATAATATCTCTATAGGTTATCAACCCTACCAATTTATAATCGGCATCAACAACCGGCAGTTTTTCAATTTTATTTTCCTGAAGAATCAATTCTGCTTGTTTTAAGGAAGTTCCTGCAGCAACAGTAATCAGGTTTTTAGAAGTCATTACTTCAGAAATTTTTCGCTTGTTGTCCCCTTCAAAACGCAAATCCCTATTGGTAATGATGCCTATTAATTTTTGGTCGTTGTCAATAACCGGAATTCCTCCAATGCCGTATTCTTTCATCAGGCTTTTGGCAACAAAAACCGTTTCATCTTTGGTGATGGTAATGGGTTCCAGAATCATTCCGGACTCAGACCGTTTCACTTTTTTGACTTCAGCAGCCTGCTTTTCAATGGACATATTTTTATGCAACACACCAATTCCGCCTTCACGAGCCATGGCAATTGCCATATTCGATTCGGTAACGGTATCCATCGCTGCGGAAACGATTGGAACATTTAATGTGATGTTTTTTGTGAATTTTGTTTGTGTACTTACCTCGCGCGGCAAAACTTCTGAAAATGCCGGAACCAACAGTACGTCATCATAGGTTAAACCTTCTCCCACGAATTTTGAAGAATCTGAAATCATAGTGCAATCAACTTATAAATTAATTGCGTGCAAATTTAGACTATTTAATTTAAATAGCGCTATTTATGGCTTTTTTGAAAAATAAAATTTGATAGCCTATTGCTATTGTGGCCGATACAAAACTAAAAGTCATTAATATTCCTGAAAATATCACTACATATTTAAACCAAGTTATACCACTCCAAAGCAAATAAATACCGCCAAAAGTTAAAATGATGGATAAAAAAGTCTCTATCATTAAAAAATATAATTATTTAAAGGTAGGGTAAATTAGTTTTTGTTTGTTTTATGATAATTATTAATAAGAAGAAGGAGATTTATTTACATTATAAAGAACTCAAAATTATTGAAAGCACTTCTGCATACTTCCTATATTACAGTAATGGTTTTAATTACATTTACTGTAACTATTTATTTAATTTATGTGGGTTATAGTTATTACAATACCTCATTAGAAGAAAGGTTTTATCACCCAAATCATGCCTGGTTTAAATCAAGTGGCATTTATGGGCAAGGTTTAGGCATTCTCGGCACATTCATGATTTTGTTTGGGGTTTCAATTTATATAGCAAGAAAACGCTATGATTTTTTAGCGAGATATATTCGTCTAAAATATTTGCTGGAATTCCACATTTTCTTATGTACACTTGGTCCCATTTTGATATTGTTTCATACAACTTTTAAATTTAACGGTATTGTATCTATTGCATTTTGGAGTATGGTGGCGGTAGTTTTGAGTGGGGTTATTGGCAGATTTATATACATTCAGATACCAAGAACTATTGAAGGAAGAGAGTTAAGTTTAAATGAAGTACAAAATATGAAAACCGACTTAGCGTCTGTTTTAATCGAAAAATTTAAACTGGATTCAAACATAATAGACTTGATTGTGAGTTTGACAAACGACCAAAATGCAACTGGTCATAAAATAACGGTATGGAGTTTAAAAAAGGCTTTAAAATTAAAAAAAATACCGAAAACAGAACGAATAGCCATTATAAAAATGGTAAAAAAAGAAAAATCGCTCTCACGTAAAATTGCCAGATTACAAACGATGCAGCAACTTTTTAAATACTGGCATGTGGCACATTTGCCTTTTGCGATTATTATGCTTATCATTTTGATTATACATGTCGGGGTTACATTGACATTTGGCTATAAATGGATATTTTGATGAATGAAGTGCTTATAGAAGAAATCGTAATTTATGGAACTGTATTTTTAATATGCTTCATCATCATCTTTTTTTATCTTAGGAAGAAAAGAGTAAAATCGATGGTTGTTGAAAAAAAAGTCGCCATAGCTAAAGAAGAAGGTTTGTTTGAACCTGTTTCATTACATCCTTATATTGACTTAAATATATGCATTGGAAGTGCGGCATGTATTGCGGATTGCCCAGAAAAAGATATTTTAGGAATTGTTGACGGTAAAGCCACTGTGATCCAAACATCAAATTGCGTAGGTCATGGAGCCTGCTTTCACGCCTGTCCGGTAGAAGCAATTTCACTTCGTATCGGTACAGAAACTAGGGGCGTCGATTTGCCGCACATCAATCAAAATTTTGAAACCAATAACAAAGGAATATACATTGCCGGAGAGTTGGGTGGGATGGGACTTATAAAAAATAGTGTTGAACAAGGTCAGCAAGCTATTGAAAGCATCGTAAAAAATAAAAAAACATCAAAAGAATATGTAATTGATGTAGTCATTATTGGTGCAGGACCTGCGGGTATTTCAGCATCGTTGGCAGCAAAAAAATATGGCTTATCCTCCATTACTTTAGAACAAGACTCATTGGGAGGAACCGTTTATACTTTTCCACGAAAAAAAATAGTGATGACTGCTCCAATGGATTTGCCCTTATATGGTAAAGTAAAATTATTTGAAACTTCAAAAGATGAATTACTTCAATTGTGGAAAAAAGTGATTGTGGCCCATGATTTAAAAATTGTTGAAAATACAAAAGTCGAAAGTATTATTCCTTCAGAAAATGACACTTTTAAAGTGATGACAAATACCGGTGAAGAATACATTTGTAATAATGTGTTGCTTTCCATAGGAAGAAGAGGCAGTCCGCGAAAATTAAATGTAATAGGAGAAGACTCGGAGAAAGTGGCCTATCGCTTAATAGAATCGGAAAGAATACAAAATCAAAATATTATTGTTGTTGGAGGTGGGGATTCTGCCATTGAATCTGTTCTACTATTGAAAGACAACAACCATGTGACACTTTCTTATAGGAGCGACAAGTTTTCACGATTGAAACCAAAAAATAGAATAAAAATTAATGAAGCCATTGAAAGCAAAACGGTTGAGGTGCTACTTAACTCAAATTTAATTTCCATAAATGAAAAAAACGTAATTATTAACACTGCTGAAAGTGAAATTCCTATGGAAATTGAGAATGACTTGGTGTATATTTTTGCAGGAGGTGAAATGCCAACAGTTTTTTTACAAAAAGCCGGAGTAGAAATCTCAAAACGATTTGGGTATATTATGAAAACATATAAAAAATCATCTTGAAAAATATACGAAACTATATAATTCCATTTTTTATATTGTTTGTAACCTTTGGTTACAGCCAAATATCCCCTGGTGATTTAACCAGTGCTCACGCCAAATATGAAGGAATGAGCAATTGTACGCTTTGCCATGATTTGGGAGAAAAAGTATCAAATACCAAATGTTTGGATTGCCATAAAGAATTAAAAACCCTAATCGCACAAAAAAAAGGTTATCACTCAAGCGCTGAAGTAAAAAATAAAGATTGTTTTAAATGCCATAGTGAGCATCACGGTCGCAAATTTGACATGGTTCGGTTTGATGAGAAAAAATTTAATCATGAGCTAACTGGTTACAAATTAGATGGAAAACACGAAGTAATAGATTGCAAAAAATGCCATGTTTCAGACAATATTAAAAATATA
This sequence comes from Lutibacter sp., assembly GCA_036567345.1. Lineage (GTDB taxonomy): Bacteria > Bacteroidota > Bacteroidia > Flavobacteriales > Flavobacteriaceae > Lutibacter. Next base: position 50,310 of record DATCUQ010000009.1, on the reverse strand, counting down.
GAAATAAAAAAAAGACCAAATACATTTCTTGGATTAGACACAAAATGTGCGTCGTGCCATGAAGATTATCATCAAAAAACATTGTCATCCAATAATTGTGCATCTTGTCATAATACAGCGAAATTTAAACCTGCCATTAAATTCGACCATAACAAAGCAGATTTTAAATTAAAAGGGAAACACGAAACTGTTGATTGTAATAAATGTCATGAAGTTAGCAAAAAAAATGGCAAAGATTTTCAAAAATTTAACAACATTCCTTTTAACGATTGTAAATCCTGCCATAACAATCCACATAATGAAAAAATAATTGGGGCTTGTACACAATGTCATACAGAGGAGTCATTTACTCTTTTTAATGGTCGAGGAAAATTCAATCACAATAACACAAATTTCACTTTAAAAGGAAAGCATCAAAGCATAGATTGCTTTGCATGTCATACCAAAACAACCAATCCCAAATTAATTTTTCAAGATAAAAATAATGTTGACGAAACCAGTTGCGTTTCGTGCCATAAAGATAATCATGAAGGTAAATTTGGCAATGAATGCGCCAAATGCCATAACGAAAGTGGTTTTACCTCTCTTAAAACTATGGACTTTTTTGACCATAAATTAACTGATTTTGCACTTGTGGGAATGCATGAAAAAGTAGATTGTAAAAAATGCCATGAAAAAGGAAAATTTTCAAAACCTATTGATTTTTCAGCATGTAAAAATTGTCATGAAGATTACCATAAAGGTGAATTCAAAAAAAATGAAATAATTCCTGACTGTAAAGAATGCCATTCAACAGAAAGTGGTTTCAAAAATAGTTTATTCACTTTGGAAAAGCATAAAAAAACAACTTTTCCGCTTGAAGGTGCACATGTTGCAACACCTTGCTTTGCTTGCCACGTAAGTGAACCAGAAAAAAGATGGACTTTTAAAAACAAAGGTACCAAGTGTGTTGATTGTCATGAAGATCTCCATAAAAATTATATTCCAGAAAAATTTTATCCTGATAAAAAATGTGAAACTTGCCATAAAAATGAATCGTGGATTAATGTAAAATTTGATCACAATAAAACAAAATGGCCGCTGGAAGGTAAGCATTTAGATACTGATTGCAGAGACTGCCATTTTAAAGACAAAGACAAAACAGGGGAATTTATTCAAAAATTTACCAAATTAGAAAGCGCTTGTGTAAACTGCCATGAAAACAAACATGGAGATCAATTTGCAATAAATGGCGTAACAGATTGCGTAAGATGCCATGTTTTAAAAAGTTGGGTTCCCGAAAAATTTGACCATAATACCACGAAATTTCCTTTGGAAGGCAAACATATTGAAGTAAAATGCAGTCAATGTCATATAGCTGCATTAGATAAAAATAGGATTAGTTTTAATTATAAAATTGAAAAACACCAATGTATAGACTGTCATCAATAATATTTGCTTTACTCGTGAGTATGCAAATATTTGCGCAATCTCCTCATGGAGAAGCGTTGAAAATTGATTGTGCAAAGTGTCACAATCCCGAAAGCTGGTCCATAAATTTCAAAACGATTGAATTTGATCATAAAAAATTAGCAGAATTTGCTTTAGAAGGAGCGCATAAACAAGTTGATTGTAAACAGTGCCATTCAACATTGGTTTTTGATGAAGCCAAAACAGACTGCATCTCTTGCCATAAAGATATGCACAGCGGATCTGTTGGAAATGATTGTATAAGATGCCATACTTCAAATTCATGGGTTGTAGATAACATCCCTGAGTTGCATGAAGAAAACGGTTTTGCGCTAACTGGCTCTCACAGCAATTTAAGTTGTACGGAATGCCATAAATCCGAAACCAATTTAAGGTTTGACAGAATTGGCAATGAGTGCATAAGTTGCCATAGAGACGACTATTTAGATTCAGAAAACCCAAATCATATTAGTGCTAATTACTCAACCAGTTGCACAGATTGCCACAACCCACTTGCAACAGCCTGGACACCGGCAACTTTTGATCACGAAAAATTTCCGCTTACTTTAGGTCATGCGGTTCAAGATTGCAACAAATGCCACACAACAGCTTTATACGCAGACACTTCTTCCGAATGTATCAGTTGTCATCAAAATGATTTTAACAAAACCACAAACCCAAATCATGAAAGTGCTCAATTTTCTACAGACTGCGTTTCATGCCATACAACAAATCCAGGTTGGGCGCCTTCAAGTTATGATCACAACATTTTTCCACTTACACTTGGTCATGACGTTCAAGATTGTAAAGAATGCCATAAAACAACAAATTATTCCGACACTTCTTCGGAATGTGTTAGTTGCCATCAAACTCAATATGACAACACCACAAATCCAAACCATCAAATAGCGGAATTCTCTACTGATTGCGCTTCATGCCATACCACAAGTCCCGATTGGAATCCTTCAACCTATGACCATCCAAAATTCTCGTTAACACTTGGACATGACATACAAGATTGTAATAAATGTCATACAACAACCAATTATTCTGATATTTCTTCGGAATGCATCAGTTGTCACAAAACTGATTTTGACAACACAACAAACCCAAATCATAATACCATTAAATTGTCTGCCGATTGTACTTCCTGCCATAATACTGATCCAGGATGGGCACTCACTAATTTTAATGTACACGATGAATATTATCCTTTAACTGGAGCCCATGCAACAATCGCTACTGATTGTGTGCTTTGTCATAATAACGATTATAACAACACACCCAATACTTGTGTCGGGTGTCATCAAGCAAATTTTGATGCTGCGATAGATCCTAATCATAAAGATGCAGGATTTTCTACAGATTGCGCAACTTGTCATACCACAAATCCTGATTGGACTCCTGTAAATTGGAATCATGATTTTTTCCCGCTAACTTTAGCCCATGACATAAAAGATTGTGCGCAATGTCATAAAACAGAAAATTATACTGATACATCTTCTGAATGTGTAAGTTGCCATCAAGATAAATATTTGGCAACAACCAATCCTAAACATGATAGTGCAGGTTTCCCTACAGATTGTGTGCTTTGTCATACTACAAATCCAAACTGGACATCTACAAACTGGAATCATGATATTTTCCCTCGTACATTAGGACATGATATTCAGGATTGCAATAAATGTCATACATCAGATAATTATTTAACAACATCATCTGAATGTGTAAGTTGCCACCAAACTGATTTTAATGCCACAGTAAATCCAAATCATAAAAATGCAGGATTTTCTACAGATTGCGCAACTTGTCATACCACAAATCCTGATTGGACTCCTGTAAATTGGAATCATGATTTTTTCCAGCTAACTTTAGCCCATGACATAAAAGATTGTACGCAATGTCATAAAACAGAAAATTATACTGATACATCTTCTGAATGTGTAAGTTGTCATCAAACTGATTTCAATACCACACAAAACCCTAATCATGCAAGTGCAGGTTTCCCTACAGATTGTGCTATTTGCCATACCACAAGTCTAAATTGGACTCCCGTAAGTTGGAAGCATGACTTTTTTCCACTCACTTTGGGACACGATATTCAAGATTGCAAAAAATGTCATACATCAGATAATTATTTAACAACATCATCTGAATGTGTAAGTTGCCACCAAACTGATTTTAATGCCACAGTAAATCCAAATCATAAAAATGCAGGATTTTCTACAGATTGTATATCTTGCCATACAACCAGATCTAATTGGAATCCGACAAATTGGAGGCATGACTTTTTTCCGCTCACTTTATCACACGATTTGCCAAATTGCATTCAATGCCATACTACAGCTAATTTTGCTGATGCTTCATCTGAATGTGTAAGTTGCCACCAAACTGATTTTAACAATACCACAAATCCCAATCACATAAGTACAGGTTTTTCAACAAATTGCGTTACTTGTCATACCACCAATCCTAATTGGACTCCTTCAAGTTGGAATCACAATAGTATTTATCCTTTAAATGGTGTGCATGCCACTATTGCAACTGATTGTGCTTCTTGCCACAAAGGAAACTACACGACCACACCTAACACTTGTGTTGGTTGTCACCTTGCGGATTTTAACAGTACCACAAATCCTAACCACAGTACTTCCAAATTTTCAACAGATTGCACTAGTTGCCATACTGAAGGCAGTTGGGTTCCGTCTACATTTAATCATGACTTTTTCCCACTTACTTTAGGCCATGCGGCTCCTTCTTGTACGCAATGCCATACGACGGGTAATTATGCTGATGCATCTCCAAATTGTGTGACTTGCCATCAAACGGATTTCAATACTACAACAAATCCAAATCACCTAAGTGCAGGTTTTCCAACAGATTGTGTTACTTGTCATACCACAAATCCAAATTGGACACCTACAACATTTAACCACAATAGCTTTTATCCGTTAAATGGCGCACATGCTGCCATTGCCAATAATTGCGTTACTTGTCACAATGGAAATTACAACACAACCCCTAATACTTGTGTTGGCTGCCACCTTACGGATTTTAACGGTACCACAAATCCTAATCACAGTACGCTAAAATTTTCAACAGATTGCATGTCTTGCCATACTGAAGGTAGTTGGACACCATCAACCTTTAACCATGACGGCCAATATTTTCCTATATATTCCGGGAATCATAAAGGAGAATGGAATGCTTGTACAGATTGCCATACAAACACAAGCAACTATGCTGTCTTTGCTTGTATAAATTGCCATGAGCATAACAATAAAACCAGTGTTGACAAAGATCACCAAGGTGTAAGAAATTACGCTTATAACAGTAATGCCTGTTACTCATGTCACCCTGATGGAAAAGATTAAAGAGAGATGAAAAATATTTTAATTTTTACAGTATTTCTATGTTTATTTTGCCAAAAAATTTTGGGACAAGAGCATACTGGCTTGCTTAAAGGAAAAGTATCTTTTGTAACGTCCCAAAATGTTTATGTAAAATTTGAAAATACAGAAAACATACAAATTGGTGATACTTTAAAAATTGCAAGCAATAACAGTCCTTGTCTAGTAGTCAATAATAAATCTTCCAATTCTTGTGTAGCCGTATTAATTAATGGTTGTGATGTAAAAAAGGACGATGATATCATATTTGCTTATGTAATCATAAATGAAGCTGCGAAAGTTTTAAATGATAATTTAGATAAAATTACTGATTCTACTGCTATTAAAACCAATACATCTGTAACTAAAAACACGGAAGACTCAAAGGATTTAGAAAGAATTTCAGGTAATTTTTCTGTTGCAACCTATAGCAATCATTATAATATCAGAGATGACAGGCATAGATTAATATCACGTTTTTCTATTTATGCTGATCATATCAAAAATTCAAAATTTTCATTTGAAACATATTTAAATTACAATAAGGAAATTTTTTCGGGAACAAATGGCGGAACGCTAAACCAAAATCCTTTTAAAGTTTATGACCTTGCTTTAAAATACGATGCAACACCAACCCTGGCAATTGCTTTGGGAAGAAAAATAAATAATAATATGTCATCCGTAGGTGCCATTGACGGATTGCAAGTTGAAAAATATTTTGGCAAAAATTATGTAGGCGTTATTACCGGATTTAGACCTGATATTTATGATTATGGTTTTAATTCAAATTTATTTCAATATGGTGCTTATATTGGAAGAAGTGTGAATAACGAAAATTTAAGTGCGCAAACAACTTTAGGAATTATAGAACAACAAAATAGCGGACAAATAGACAGGAGGTACACTTATTTCCAGCATTCAAGTACGCTCTTTAGTTCTCTAAATCTTTTTTCATCGTTTGAACTGGATATTTATAATAATACCACAAGTGATAAATTTAGACTAACCAATCTTTATTTATCTGCCAGATATAGATTTAGCAGCAAATTTAATTTGGGGATATCTTATGATTCCCGAAAAAATGTGATTTATTATGAAACCTTCCAAACTGAAATAGAACGATTACTTGCAGATGACATTGCTCGCCAAGGATTAAGATTTAACGTAAATATAAGACCAATTAAATATATAAACGCCGGATTCAGCTATAGCCAAAGATTTCAATGTGATCATCTTAATAAATCAGACAATTTGAATGGCTTTTTAAGTTTGTCCAAAATTCCGGCTATAGATGGTTCCTTATCCATTAATTATAATAAGAACGCCTCAAATTATTTAGAAAGCAGTATCATATCATTTAGACATTCAAGAACTTTTTTTAAAGACAAACTATTTGCTGATTTATATTACAGGATTGTGGATTACAATTACTTAAACAATAATATAACTGCAAGTAAACAAAATTATTATGGGGCAGATCTTTCCTTGAATATTGGAAGAAAATTAATGTTAAGTCTCTCAGGCGAATATTTAACAAGTGATTTAGAAAATAATTATAGAATAAACACAAGAATAGTAAAACGATTTAACAACCAAAAAAAGAAAAATAAATTATGAATTCAAAACTAAAATTACCAGTTTACTTAGCCGCTATTTTGTTAAGCTTTTTTGCGTGCAACAATGGGCCAAAAGTAATCACTTCATCAAGTGATCAACCAAATAATGTTGAAAAGACCGGAATATTTTCGGAAGAATCCGCTAATGAAGTAAATAGCGCTGACAATTCAGCCTCTAATGATGCTTTACATACAGTTAAAGTAAATGAAATACTTCCAGCCTCAAAATATTTATACATTAACGTGAATGAAGAAGGTGTTGAAGAACCATTTTGGATTGCTACCCGTATCATGGATATTAACGTGGGCGAAATCTATTTTTACAATGGCGGATTGCTTAAAACCAATTATGAAAGTAAAGAATATAATAAAGTCTTTGAGAAGATTTATTTAATTTCTTCCAATTTAGTGCCGGCAGAGCACGCCAATAATCCAGGCCTTTTAGAAAAAAGCAATAAATCAACGGTAAAACCTAAGATCAAAAATACACCAAAACCAATTTCAACACCTGTAAAAGCGGTTACAGTAAAAGGATCAGTGAAAATTGCAGAATTGGTTAAGAATTTTAAAAAATACGAAGGAAAAACGATACAAATAAGTGGTGTTTGCGTAAAATTAAATGCCAATATTATGGGCAAAAATTGGATTCATCTTAAAGACGGCAGCAAAGATGATTATGATTTGGTAGTAACTTCAAGTGAAATTATAAATGAAGGAACAATTGTAACTATGAAGGCTAAAGTCTCACTAAACAAGGATTTTGGAGCTGGTTATAAATATGATTTAATTTTAGAAGAAGGAAAAATAATTCCTTAAAAGTATTTTAAAAAACATTACAACAAACTTTACCAATAATTTTATGAAGAAATATCTTACAAAAGCCAAAAATATTTTAGCACCAATTTTTAATACAAGAGCAGCTGGTGCTTATATGTTATTGTTTGCAATTGCCATTGGTGTTGCTACATTTATAGAAAATGATTTCGGAACCAGTTCAGCCCAAAAAATTGTTTTTAAATCTTGGTGGTTTGAACTTTTACTGACGCTATTCAGCATCAGTATTGTGATGAACATTTTCCAATTTAATATGGTAAAACAAAAGAAATGGTCGCTGCTTCTTTTTCATTCTGCAATTGTAATTATCGTTATTGGTGCAGGCATAACAAGATATTTTGGATTTGAAGGAATCATGCATATTAGAGAAAATGAAACTTCTAACAGTTTTCTTTCGGCCAATACTTTTTTAAAATTTAAGGTGCTTAAAAATAATGAAAATTTTGAATTTGATGAAGAGGTGCTGTTTGCCTCTTTAGGCAATAATAATTGGCACAACTCCTACTTAATTGGAAATGATTTAATTGATGTCACTGTTAAAAAATTCATTCCAAATCCAATCCAAAAATTAAATGCAAATCCTAACGGAAAACCAACATTAAAAATTGTGGTTGCAGGAATGGGTGGTCGTGAAGAATACATACTTAGCAAAGGTGATACAGAAAGATTTGGAAACTTAGTGTACAATTTTAACGACAATGAAATCCCAGAAGCCATCAATATTATTTATAAAAACGATTCTTTGTTTTTTAAAACCAACCAACCATTTACGCAAATGGTTATGGCAACGCAAAAAAAAGACACTATTTACCCTTCAGAAAATTACAAGCATTTAATGTTGCGTTCTTTATATTCAGATGGAACAAATAATTTTGTTTTGCCCGAATTTAATAAAAGCAGTGAAATCACCATAGATTCGGAAGACCCCAAAGTAAAAAACACCAGCAAGAATGCGCTGTTAATGGAAATTACCGTTAACGGAAAAACCAAAGAAACTTACGTTTATGAAAACAAAGGATCTGAAGGAAATCCAGTGGAACTTAATTTTGAGAATTTGAATTTATTGGTTTCCTATGGCGCAAAAGAACAAACATTGCCATTTTCAATAAGGTTAAAGCAATTTATAATGGATAAATATCCAGGAACCGAAAGTGCATCTTCTTATGCAAGTGAAGTTCAATTGTTAGACAACAACAATACTTTTATAAAGGATTTTCGCATTTATATGAACAATATTTTAACGCATAATGGCTACCGTTTTTTCCAATCCTCTTTTGATCAGGATGAAAAAGGCACTTACCTAAGTGTTAACAACGATTTTTGGGGTACCTTGATATCTTATATCGGTTATATTGTATTAACAATAGGAATGCTACTGACATTTTTTAATAAAAAAACGAGGTTTCATCAATTAACACAAAAAATTAAAAAATTAAGGGAAAATACCGCTTCTACCCTATTTCTTCTCATTTTTCTGTTTTCTTCAACCTTCTTATTTGCGCAAACACAAGAAAATTCTGTCAATTTAAATCATGTTGTCAGTTTTGACCATGCCAATAAATTCAGCAAACTTGTTGTGCAGGATTTTAGAGGAAGAATGAAACCTGTTCATACTTTATCAAGGGAAATTTTAAGAAAATTATCAAAAAAGGAATCCTTCAACGGATTAAGCGCAGATCAGGTTATTTTGAGTATGTATGCCAATCCTGGTGATTGGACTGGAGAAAAAATAATTAAATTGGGAAAACATGAAGATATTAAACGAAAATTAGGGGTAACAAGTGATTTTGTTTCTTACCGAGATTTCTTTTCAGAGAATGGCGATTATAAATTAAGGGATATTGTAGCTGAAGCCAATGGATTAAAACCAATGGATAGAGGCGTTTATGAAAAAGAACTGCTAAAATTAGATGAAAAACTTAATATTTTAAGTATGTTATTTTCCGGTAGTTTATTAAAAATCGTGCCTACTGCAAATGATCCCAATAATACCTGGGTTTCAACGGATACCCACAATCACGGCAACGAAAGTCATCAAGAAAATACAATAGCACCTAAATTTTTTAACGCATACAGCTTGGGGTTGCAGAAAGCCCTTGAAACTAAGGATTATAGCTTTGTTGACACTGCCGTGGGCGAGCTAAAGGCTTATCAAACTCAAGCCGGAGGTTCAATTATGCCATCCAATTCAAAAATTAATGCTGAAATATTTCTTAATAATTTTAATATCTTTAGTCGTTTGGCAATTTTCTATATTCTGCTCGGATTGGCATTTTTGTTTTTCTTGTTCTTATCTGTTTTCAGACCAAAAATAAATCTAAATAAAATTTACAAAATATTATTCCTATTGGTTTTAATAGGCTTTGCCTGTCATACTGTCGGACTCGGAATAAGATGGTATGTTTCGGGCAGGGCACCTTGGAGCAATGGTTATGAATCTATGATTTATATAGCTTGGACTTCAACGCTGGCGGGCATTTTATTTACAAGAAAATCATTTGGAGGTTTGGCGGCTACCATGGTTTTGGCGGCTACCATACTTATGGTTTCCACTTTAAGTTTTTTAGATCCTGAAATTACGCCATTGGTGCCAGTTTTAAAATCCTATTGGTTAACCATACATGTTTCCTTGGAGGCCGGCAGTTACGGATTTTTATTGTTGGGCGCCATCATCGGATTAATGAACTTAACTCTAATGATTTTCCTCAATGAATCCAACAAAAACAACATCAAAAGAATCATTCAAGAAATGTCGTATATCAGCGAAATGACCTTGATCGGAGGTTTATTTATGCTAAGTATTGGAACTTATTTAGGCGGTGTTTGGGCAAATGAATCTTGGGGAAGATATTGGGGATGGGATGCAAAAGAAACTTGGGCGCTCGTTTCAATCCTTGTTTATGCGTTTATATTACACATGAGGTTAATCCCCAAATTAAACGGATTATTTTCTTATAATGTAGCCACTATTTTTGGGTTGGGCTCTGTGGTTATGACTTATTATGGCGTAAACTACTATCTTTCTGGTTTGCACTCATACGCAACCGGAGATCCCATTCCAATTCCAAATTGGGTGTATGTTTTTGTGGTTTGCATCATAATTTTAAGTACCCTCGCCTATTTAAAAAAGAGAAAATTCAAAATAATTTCTTAAATTTCATCAACCAATAGCTAAAAATGGCTGTCGAATCTCCAAAAGAATCGATAGCCGTTTTTTAATAATAAAGCATTCTGTTTTAAAATATTTTGAGCTTGCCCGCCTTTTCGGTGGGTGTTCCCGCTAAAAAAGCGGTCGGGCTTTTCGTTACAAACTTTTTTCATTAAAAAAACGCAAAAAGGTTTTCCACTTCAATCCCTAACACAATTAGAATTAATATTAATAATTTTAATTTTGCTTTTTTGAAAATAAAATTTGATAGCCTATGGCTATTGTGGCCGATATAAAACTAAAAGTCATCAATATTCCAGAAAATATCACCACATATTTAAACCATGTGATGCCGCTCCAAAGCAAATAAATACCGCCAAAAGTTAAAATGATGGATAAAAAAGGTTCAATCATCAAAAAATATTTAAACTTTTTATTGATGGAAGTTGTGGCGAGAATTAAGGAAAGCATAAAGAAAATGACCGACAAAGAAAGAATGTGGTTATGAACAATGGTCAAAATTTCACTTTCACTTTTTTTGAATTTCATGACTTCAGCAGCTTCATCATTTTCATTTCCCAAATAATGGCTTTCAATTTCCGAAGAATTCATGGAAGTTGTATTGTTCACAAAACTCAATCCGCCATAAAAGCCAACGCTAAGTACGATGATGAACACTAAAATAAGTGATTTTATTTCTTTGGGAAATTGATGTATGAGTCCGTGAATTTGCATTATAATTGTTTTTTATTGTGTAAAATCGCCACTGTTTTCAGCAATTTATTAACCTCATTGGTCATCGATTTTGCTGAAATTGTTGCTCCGGAAATTGCTGCAATGTCTTTTTGATAGGTTAAATTCTCCGTTGTTTTTTTTCCGTTAAACTGATTCAACCACCGCTTGCTTCCCACTTCTGAACCGTGGTCTTCCCGGTAAACCAAAACTTTCACTTTTGAAACGATTAGGTCTTTGTCAAAAATAACCATAAAATCGAAATAATCAGCTTTTCCAAAAGCTTGTCCCAAATAATAATATCCCTGAATTTTTTCCTCGTTTTTTATTTTAAAGAAATTGGTGTCGTCAATTTTTATTGGTAGCGTTTTATTTACTTCCAAAGAAACAGAAATCGGCTTCTTTGAATATTTCACCAAATTAAACGCCGTTTTTATTTCTTTTTCTATCAATGCTTCCATCTTTTTGGTTGTTGTGAAACTTGATATTAAAAGCACAATGATTGTTAGCAAAGCAAGTTTTTTCATTTTATAATAGTGTTAAAATATTGGTGATTAAATGAGGCTGCCCTTAAAAGCAGCCTCACTGTAATTTATGCTTTAGAATGAAACCGCAACGCCTGCATTAAATTGCTTACTTGTATCGCTTCCTGCAACCGCATTGTTCATTAACTGATAATCTATTTTAAAAGCCGCGCCGTTCGCCACTTTATAATTCAGCCCAAAAATGATTTCATCTCTGTCAAAAGCATCATTGGCAGCTAAAATTCCGGCAGTATCAGCGTGGGTATTGTGTTTTTCATAACGTAAAAACGGTGTCAATTTTTCTACGCCCTTTAAATCGAAACTATAAGCCACTTCCCCATACAAACCATACATTTCAGAACCTAAATCTTTGCCTGTTAGCTGATTGTAATCTTCCGTATCGGTTAAATTTGTGTGAATGTACTGACCTCTTAACTCCAAATTATTGTATTTGTAGCGTGCATCCAATCCAATCATTGAAATACCGACGGTTGATCCTTCAATGGAAGTGTCATCAGTTTGGGTTTTTCCAAAATAACCAGACAAACCCAATCGAAGTCCGGTAATTCCGTAATAATCCAACTTAGTAGATAAATTTGGTGAATTCACCACAGATTCCGCCCCTTTTTGGCGGCCTTTTCGGAATCCGTCAGATCCACGCAATATCCCTGCCCCGTCAGCATACGATTTAAATCCGTTAAATAAATACGCTTGGTATTTTAGCGATGCGTTGTCTATTTTTCCTGAAAATCCAACACCAATCTCTCTCCAGGTAGTAGGCACAATATAATTGTCAACATTGGGACGTTCAACGCCATAAAAAGTTGTTGGCTCATGAAATTCGTTTATAATTCCCATTGGCACCAACATTAAACCGGCCAAAACGTTAAAATTTTCGTTTGCTTTGTACTTTAAATATGCCTGTTCAATATAAACTTCTGAAACATGTTCATATTCAATTTCCGACATAAAACTTACTTTTTCGTTGAATTTGTATCCCAAAAACATCACCATTCTATGGACATCTAATTTTCCTGGAGCCGCCCCATCAGGTTCGTTATAATCTATTTGTGCATAACCGCCAATTGATACGCCTTCTGAAATTTTTGTTCCTAAATTTTGGGTGCTTTCATCTGAATTTTCTTGCGCGAATCCTATGAAACCTATCAATAATGCTACTAATAATCTTATATTTTTCATTTTATGATTTAAGTTAATTAATTATTTTTATTTAGACTTGTTATAAATAACGTTGCAAAAATATATAAGGTGAAAGAAATAAAAAAACTTTATTTAGAATAATTATAAATAAGATGACTTATGTCATATTTTCTGAAAATATAAAAATTTATATGATTACAAATGAGGTAATTACGTTTTAGCCAAAAATCTTCAACGCTTCATTATAAGCGCTCTCAAAACTCATTGCGTTGATATTTGTAGTCGCTTTTTGCTGATTAAAATAAGAAACGAGTTTTTCAGTAGGCATATTTCCGGTCAAATCATCTTTCGCCATCGGACAACCTCCGTAACCCATGATTGCTCCGTCAAACCGATTGCAGCCAGCCTTATAGGCCGCATCCGCTTTTTCAAACCAAGAAGTTGGTGTTGTATGAAGGTGCGCGCCAAATTCAATGGTTGGATAGGCCGGAATTAAATTAGAAAAAAGATAATCGATAATTTTTGGTGTTGAACTTCCGACTGTATCGGACAAGGATAGTATTTTTACGCCCATTTTCGACAATTTCTCTGTCCAGTTTGAGACAATTTCCACATTCCAGGGATCTCCATACGGATTTCCAAAACCCATCGATAAATAGGCAACAACTTCTTTATTGGTTTTTGCGGCGATGCTTAAGATTTCATTTAAAATTTCAATGGATTCAGCAATCGTTTTGCCGGTATTCCGCATTTGAAAATTTTCAGAAATTGAAAAAGGATAACCCAAATAGGTGATTTCTTCAAATTGCGAAACCTCGGCTGCCCCGCGAATATTGGCCACAATTGCCAATAATTTACTTTGTGTATTGCTCAAATCCAGTTTCGACAGCACTTCAACGGTATCGCGCATTTGAGGTATCGCTTTCGGAGAAACAAAACTGCCAAAATCAACAGTGTCAAAACCCACCCGCAACAATGCATTTATGTATTGCGCTTTCGCTTCCGTAGGAATAAAATGCGATTTTATGCCTTGCATGGCATCTCGCGGACATTCTATGAGTTTTACTTTTTTCATGGGTTTTCAAATATACAAAACCTATGAAGAAAAAAGGATAAAAATGGCAATCCCCACAAACACCATAATTTTAAACCATTTTATTTTTGAGTTGAAGCTTGGATGACTTTTTAAGTACGATGCAAAATTCCCCGATAATAATGAAACAATGGAAAAAATGAGCAATGCCTGAAGCATAAACAATCCGCCCAAAACATAAAATTGCACGACTGTATTTTGCGTGGCACTGTATAAAAATCCGGGGAAAAATGCCAAAAAGAAAATGGAAACTTTCGGATTTAAAACATTCATGATAAATCCTTGTTTAAAGAGTTTTACCAAACTTTTTCTGCCGGCTTTCTCGTTCAACACTAATTCTTCATCCGATTTAAATGTCAAATACGCCAAATACAACAAATAAATTGCGCCAAACAATTTGATGGCAAAATAGATATTTTCCGACTGTTTTATCAGTGCCGAAACGCCAAAAGCAACCAATGTGGTGTGAATTATTATCCCTGAAACCAGTCCGAGTGAGGTGACAATTCCGTATTTCTTACCGTTGGCCATGCTTTGCACCAACACATAAATAATGTCGGGTCCCGGCATTATGGTGAGCAGCATGGATGCCCCGATAAATGACAATAGAATTTCGTAATTCATTTAAAATTTTAACAATTTCAAAGTTATTGTTTTTTACAATATCAAAACAAAAAAAACTTGTTTCGGCATTTTAAAATAGTCAAGCCAACTATTCATAAAAACCAAAACAAGTTCTATACTAAACTATTTTAAGGATTAAAATTTAAAATTCAGTCCCAATTTGAAGTTTCTGCCTTTGGTGGTGTAGCCAATGGTTTCCACATAGCTTTCGTTAAAAATATTATTTGCCTGTACAACCAATGAAAGTCGGTCCTTTATCAAATGGTGGCGGGCAAATAAATCGACCAAACTATAAGCTTTTAAATTAATATTTTCGCCTGTTCCCCATTGGTCAAAATAAGTTCTTTTTGAAATATTTTTAAAACGCAGCGATAAATACGTGTTTTTAATGCTGTTGGTTTCAATTAAAGCGGTGATTTTATGTTTAGGAATGTAGTCAATATCGGAATTTTTGTAAATATAGGCGTGACCCAGTTTCAGGGTTGCATCTTTAAAAAGATCAAATTTAATTTCAGTTTCAACGCCTTTTGCGTTCAATTTTTCATCGGAATTTGAATACGTCACCCAATCGGGCAAAATAATGGCATTTTCTTCTTCTCGGTAAAAGAAAACCGAATTGATCTCTATCATATTTTTTAACGAATAAATAAATCCGAATTCCACACTTTTATCTTCTTCAGGCTCCAAATCCACATTTCCGTATTGAGAAAATAACTGATAAGTGCTTGGCGCAATAAATGCGGTGCTTAAAGAGGCCAAAACCCTAAATTCCTTAGAAAAATTATAGGAAGGATTTACGTTATAAACCCAATGATTTCCATACTCGCTGTGATTGTTAAGTCGTGCTCCAGCATTAATATTGAATCCTGATGCCGCATTATAAACAACCGTAAAATAAGGATCGAAGGTATGGTAATTTGCCAATCCTTCATTGATATCACCGTACGGACTGTTAGTTTGGTTGCTTTGTTTCTGATAATTCACACCCGTAATCAACTGAAATTCATCCGAAAATTTGTAATTATTGATGACGTCCGCCACATAGGTTTTCCCGGTATATTCAAAATGGTCGACAGCATTTGACCAGCTGTTAAAAATATCCAGCATTCGGTCGTTTTTGTTGTAAGATGCGCTTGCCGACAGTTTTCCTTTCTCGTAATTAAAGTTCGAAGAAAAACCAAATCGAAGCTGTTCGTTTTCACCATTATTGATGTTTGAATCCGAAAATGCACCGCCATCAAAATCGTAAATATCTTTGTCGTAATTGCTGAATAACTGAACGTTAAATTGCTCATTAAATTTGTAGCCCAAACGCACAAAAGTGTTTGTTGCCTTAAATTCATCACTTTCAAATTTTTCGTCGCTATTTTCATCGCTGGCATCAGACAAACCATCAACATTGGAAAAATTACCGGCCGCCAAATAGCTGAATTTATTCAAAATTCCATTCACCGTAATATTTTGGTTAAAATCTTTTAAATCCATTTTTGAATCGCTTTGCGAATTGTTTGTTCCCAAGGAAACTTCATAATCCATAGAAATTGGCACAGCTTTAGGTTGTTTCAGCTTTATATTAATCACTCCGGTAGCAGCGCCAGATCCATATAAAGTGCTGGCGGCACCGTTCATCACCTCAATGGATTCAATTTGGTTCAGCGACAGCAAACGCAAATCGAACGTGGTGTTTACGCCAGATGGATCGCTTACCGAAACCCCGTCAATAAGCACAATAACGTGGCGATCTCGCCCGCCACGAATGTAAATGCTTTTGTCTTTTCCGGCAGAACTGTTGCTTCCGTTAATACTGATTCCTGCGATATTATCCAAAATATCGGCAACGGTTTTTCCCTTCAGGTTTTCAATCTCTTCGGGCGTAATTTGGTAAATAATTTTACCTACGTGTTCTTTTTTAATGGCAAATTTTGTGGCGGTAACCACAACTTCGTTTAATTGCTCAATGCTGTCATTTTTTTGTTGAGCCGTTAAGTTCGTTACTGCAAAAAATAAGCATAACGCACTTGCATGAAATGAATGTTTTTTCATTTTTTTTGATTTAATTAAAAAATAAATCAGGTAAGTTTTCAAGTACAGAAAAACCATACTCAAACCATTCTCCCGAAAGTTTGAACTATCTCGATTTTGGCAGGTCTCCTGGCTTGCGTATTGTTATTCACCTTCCCGTCCTGAACGAACAGTGGCTTAAAGCTAATAACAACCACCAATTTTTGGCTAAGCTTACAGTTGCGGGAACAGCTTCGGATTTAAACCGAATTCCCTTTTCACTTGGTTATACAGAAGTATAAATAAGAACCATAATCTGCCCCAAAGTTAAATTAATTAAGTGTAATTACCCGTATTAAATTTCTAAAATATTACTTTTGTCAAAATTATTTTTAATGAAGTTGTTCCTCTCAAAGATTTTAGCATTTGCGCTCTTAATACTGCTTTTTTCCTGTAAAAACGATCAAAAAAACAATTTACCAATCGTTAAAACTAATGAAAAAAGCACCATAAAATACGCCAAAGGATTTGACATTCAGCATTTTAAAAATTACACAAAACTTACCGTAAAAGCGCCTTACCAAAATTCAACGGAAACTTTTGAGTTTGTGCTTACCTCAAAGAAATCAAACAGTGATTTAAACACCATCCAAATTCCTATTAATTCTATTGTAGTCACCAGCACCACGCATATTCCAATGCTCGAATTGCTGCAGGTTGAAAATAAACTGGCTGGTTTTCCCAATACCGATTATATTTCATCGCCTAAAACAAGAAGTTTAATTGCGAAAGGTTTTGTTAAAGAACTCGGACACGAGGAAAGCATCAACACCGAATTGTTGCTCGATTTAAAGCCCGATTTGGTGGTTGGTTTTTCGCTGAACAGCAACAACAAAATGTTCTCTGTGATTGAGAAATTGGGAATTCCGGTGCTTTTAAATGGTGATTGGCTTGAAGAAACGCCGCTTGGACGTGCAGAATGGATCAAGTTTTTTGGCGTTTTGTTTGATAAAGAAAAGATGGCCGACAGCATTTTTAACAACATAGAAAAAAATTATTTGGAAGCTGCAACTATTGCTTCCAAAGCGACTGAAAAACCAACGGTAATTTCGGGCGGACTTTTTAAAGATGTGTGGAATTTGCCTGCAGGCGACAGTTTTGAGGCTACTTTTTTGAAGGATGCCAACACCAATTACCTTTGGAAAAATTCTAAGGGAAAAGGGAGCCTTTCCTTAAATATTGAAAATGTGTTTGAAAAAGGCAAAGATGCCGAATTGTGGATTTCACCCAGTTATTATAAAACGATGGAACAATTAAATGATGCAAATGATATGTATCCAAAATTCAAAGCATTTCAAAACAAAAATGTATTCTCTTACGTGAATAAACAAGGAGCGTTAGGCGGCATTGTTTATTTTGAACTCGCTCCTGCCCGCCCGGATTTGGTTTTAAAAGATTTGATTAAAATTGCGCATCCTAAGTTGTTAAAAGACTACGAACTAACTTTTTATGAAAGAGTGAAGTAAGTTTTCAGTTAAAAACCCAGAGGCGCGTCGCAGACGAACAACAGAGAAGCGAACCAAAGGAGGCGTCGTTATTTTTTGTCTTTTAAAATCTGTGATAATTTTATCGGATTTTGGCGATTGTCCCAAAAAGCTGTTATTAATATTTCTCGTTCTGTCACTTGTAAAAAATACTGAAATTGCCCAATGAAGCAACACTAGTGTCTTTAAAGTCAGCCGATTTGTATATGAAAGGTGTTTCCGAAATTTGTTTGGTCCGCTCTGCTACAATTTTAATCAGCTTTTTTGAGTAAGTATTTGATTTGTTTCGTTTAACCCAATATTCAAGTATTCCGACATATTGAATATCGGCTGTTCGAGTCCATTTTATAGTTCGTTTAGCCATTCCATATTTCGTTTGTCCATCGCTTCTTGAGAAATCAATCTACCGTTTTTAATGTCTGCCTCGCTCATTTCAAGCATTTCTTTTTGTTCAGCGGTCAGTTCTACCACATTTGTGTCAGCTGCACTTGATGAAATCAGATTATCAAGAGCCACAAGAAAGTCTTTGTTTCTAATAGTCAAAATTTTATCAATCAGTCCGCTACGTATTTTATCTACTGTTGCCATATTCGTTCAATTTAATTTTGCAATTTCGTTAATTTTTATGAGTTTTCATAATGTTGCATAACTTATTCTATCAAAAATACTATTAAAAGCTTAGCCTTAATGCCTCTTCTTGTACTCGTCACAGACGAGCACCAGAGGATAAGTTACGACCTGTCCCTACTTTAACTTTTCCCCCTTCGGGGGCTAGGGGGCTTTTAAAACAACTTTATTTGTCCTGCTTCATCGGCCAAATTGTCATTTTCCGAATCCGAATCATCATCAAAAGATTCCGTGCCATTGTCTATCACCTCTTCGTCATTCACTTCCACATTTTCAATTACAGGCGCTTCGTAATGCAAAGACTCCAGCATATTCACTTGCTTGATTTTATCGGCAGTCAACTGATTTCCTTGCGCTTTTATGCCTTTAATTGCGATGAATTCTTCAAAATTTAAGAGGATAGGTCCCAAATTTCGTTTTGAAAACTGCACTTCAGCCATTGGCCGATAATCCGTGGCAACAATTTCCAATTGCGATTTTGGATGCTCGGAAATAAAAAGTTCTTCTTTATTCGGATTGTCGATCATAAATCGTTTCACAAAGTATTTTTCCTTGTCTCCGTCATAATAAATCACGGAAATCGGCTTTTCCGGAACCCATTTTTCCAGCACAATCATATCACTGTCAAAATGCGTGGAAAGTTCAGGTTTGATGGTTTTAATAATTCCTTTCTGGTTGATGATAAGCAATCGGTCTTCGGGTTTAAATTCGCCCAACAATTCTCCTCTATTATCAACATTTAAGCGTTGCACAGTTTCATCAAACCAAATTTTTCGAGGTTTCAAGGTTGAAACACCTTCCGATTTTAAATCAATTTTTTTGATGGTGTGTTTTGTGACGATGTTTCCTCTGGAACTTCGCCCTTTGATGGCCAAATCTGAAAAATCAATATCCCATTTCAGTTTTTTTACACTTCCTGCGGCGCGTAAATTAATGGTGATTGTTTCAGCTTCTCCATTCGGATTTTCGGTAAAATATAGCACCTGTGAACCCTTGGTTCCAGCGGTTAAATCATATTCTTTATCGCGCGTAACTCCGGTGACGTTAAATCGTTTTATATAACTCGGTCCGTTTTTGCCGTCCCTGTAAATCATATTGTAAACGGTGCGCGCATCATTCTTTTTAAACACCGCCACATGAATAATGTCTTTTCCCACAAACGTTTTTGCATCAACTTTCGTAACCAGCATCACGCCGTCTCTTCTAAAAACAATCACATCATCAATATCGGCGCAATCATCAACATATTCGTCTTTTTTAAGGGAAGTTCCCACAAAACCTTCTTCTCTGTTTACATACAGTTTTGTGTTCCGCATCACCACTTTTGTGGCAATAATATCGTCAAACAACCGAATTTCTGTCAAACGTTCTTTTCCTTTTCCGTATTTTAGTTTCAGGTTTTTAAAATAGTCAATGGCAAATTCTATGATATTTGCCAGATGCTTTTTGACTTCGGCAATTTTTTCTTCCAGACTTTCGATAAATTGTTTGGCTTTGTCGATATCGAATTTGGATATTTTTTTGATGCGAATTTCTGTCAGACGCACAATATCTTCTTCGGTAATCGGGCGTTTTAAATGTTTTATGTGCGGCTGCAAACCTTCATCAATCGCTTTAATTACGCCTTCCCAAGTATCCTGTTCCTCAATATCTCGGTAAATTCTGTTTTCAATAAAAATACGTTCCAATGAAGCAAAATGCCATTGCTCATCCAATTCATTTAACTGAATTTCAAGTTCTAATTTCAACAATTCAACAGTATGGTTTGTGGAGCGAATTAATATTTCTGAAACACCAATAAAAACCGGTTTGTTGTCGTCAATTACGCAACACAAAGGGGAAATCGGATTTTCGCAACTGGTGAAAGCGTAAAGCGCATCAATGGTTTTATCTGGTGAAATGCCACTTGGCAAATGCACCAAAATTTCAACATTGGCGGCGGTATTGTCTTCTATTTGCCTGATTTTAATGGTTCCTTTTTCGTTTGCTTTTAAAATGGAATCAATTAAAGTGGATGTGGTTGTTCCGAAAGGAATTTCGGTAATGACCAAAGTTTTTTTATCAAGTTGGCCAATTTTTGCCCTAACCCTGATTTTTCCGCCTCTTTTTCCGTCATGATATCCAGAAGCATCTGCAATTCCTCCAGTTAAAAAATCGGGGATCAGCATAAATGGTTTGCCTTTCAAATGTTTTATGGAAGCGTCAATCAATTCATTGAAATTATGCGGCAAAATTTTTGTTGAAAGTCCGACAGCAATTCCTTCAGCGCCTTGAGCCAGCAAAAGCGGAAACTTAACGGGTAAATCTATGGGTTCTTTTTTTCTGCCGTCGTAAGAAGATTGCCAATCGGTAGTTTTTGGGTTGAAAACCACCTCCAAAGCAAATTTCGACAAACGGGCTTCAATATAACGCGCTGCTGCAGCACGGTCACCGGTTAAAATATTTCCCCAGTTTCCCTGCATATCAATCAGCAATTCTTTTTGTCCCAGTTGAACCAAAGCATCAGAAATAGAAGCGTCACCGTGCGGATGGTATTGCATGGTATGCCCAACAACGTTCGCCACTTTGTTGTAGCGCCCGTCATCCAAATCCTTCATGGAATGCATGATTCGGCGTTGAACCGGTTTAAAACCATCTTTTAAGGCAGGAACGGCACGCTCTAAAATAACATACGATGCATAATCCAAAAACCAGTCTTTGTACATTCCCGTAACCTTGGTAATGGTTTCCTGATTTCCGAATTCCTCGTTGATGTGTTCTTCTGAATGTTCGTTTTCGTTGTTGTCTTCTTCCATATTTCCCATCCTTAATCCTTCCCAAAGGGAAGGAAATTGGTTTGTTCTATTTTTTTAATATTAAAACCTTAAATCGTCACCCTGAGCGCAGACGAAGGGCGTAAATCAAATATTATCTTCAATGATATCCAATTCAAATTTCAAATTTTCTATGATAAACTTTTGGCGGTTGGGTGTGTTTTTTCCCATATAAAATTCCAGCATTTTATCGATAGACATTTCTTTATCAAGCATCACCGGATCCAAACGAATGCTTTCCCCAATAAAATTGGCAAATTCATCGGGCGAAATTTCACCCAATCCTTTAAATCGCGTAATCTCCGGTTTTCCTTTTAAGGAATCAATGGCGTTTTGTTTTTCTTCCGGAGAATAGCAATAAAAAGTCTGTTTTTTATCTCGCACCCTAAACAACGGCGTATCCAAAATATACAAATGGCCTTCTTTGATCAATTCAGGAAAAAATTGGAGAAAGAAAGTGATTAACAGCAAGCGAATATGCATCCCGTCCACATCGGCATCGGTTGCAATCACAATATTGTTATAGCGCAGGTCTTCTATGGATTCTTCAATATTTAAAGCCGCCTGCAACAGGTTAAATTCTTCATTTTCATAGACGATTTTTTTGTTCATTCCGTAGGAATTCAAAGGCTTCCCACGCAAACTGAATACGGCCTGCGTATTTACGTTCCTGGATTTTGTGATGGAACCGCTGGCAGAATCACCTTCGGTAATAAACAAGGTGCTTTCCAACCGTTTTTCATTCTTTAAATCACTTAAATGAACACGGCAATCTCGCAGTTTTTTATTGTGCAATCC
This sequence comes from Lutibacter sp., assembly GCA_036567345.1. Classification (GTDB taxonomy): domain Bacteria; phylum Bacteroidota; class Bacteroidia; order Flavobacteriales; family Flavobacteriaceae; genus Lutibacter. The sequence goes on along the minus strand of DATCUQ010000009.1, from coordinate 27,957 downwards.
GGCTGTTTTAGCGCGTTCACGGGCCAATTTTCTGATGCCTGACAAGTCGTTTCGTTCTTTTTCGGCCTGCAATATTTTTTTCTGGATTCTTTCGGCAGTAAGCGGATTTTTATGAAGGTAGTTATCTAGATTCGTCTTCACAAAATCAGTAATAAAAGTTCTAACAGAAGGCAATCCGTCGCCCATTTCTGTAGAACCCAGCTTGGTTTTGGTCTGGCTTTCGAAAATTGGCTCCATCACTTTGATGCTGATGGCCGAAACAATGGATTTTCGAACATCGGCAGCATCATAGTTTTTTCCAAAAAACTCGCGTATGGTTTTTACGATAGCTTCCCTAAAAGCATTTTGATGCGTTCCTCCTTGTGTGGTGTGTTGCCCGTTTACAAAAGAATGGTATTCTTCGCTGTATTGCGCTTTGCTGTAAGTTATTGCGACTTCAATGTCATTTCCTTTCAAATGAATTACCGGAAACAGCATCGACTCTTCAGAAATATTTTCTTCCAATAAATCTTTCAATCCGTTTTCGGAAAAATATTTTTCACCGTTAAAAATGATGGTTAAACCTGTGTTTAAGTACACATAATTTTTAATCATTTTTTCAATATACTCGTTTCTGTACTTGAATTTTATGAAAATGCTTTTATCGGGAACAAAGGTCACTTTGGTTCCTTTGCGATGCGAACTTTCTTCGGGTTTATCAACGTGGGTGATATTTCCTTTTTCAAATTCTGCAAAAACCGTTTTTCCGTCCCTGAAAGACTGCACTTTAAAATAAGAGGATAAAGCGTTTACGGCTTTGGTTCCAACGCCATTTAACCCGACAGATTTTTTAAACGCAAGAGAATCGTATTTTCCGCCGGTATTCATTTTTGAAACCACATCCACCACTTTTCCCAACGGAATACCGCGTCCGTAATCGCGAATGGTCACCGTATCTTCTTTCACCAAAACTTCAATCGTTTTGCCTGCGCCCATCACATATTCGTCAATGGAATTGTCAATAACTTCTTTGATCAAAATATAAATACCGTCATCGGGAGATGAACCATCGCCTAATTTACCGATATACATTCCGGGACGAAGCCTAATATGTTCTTTCCAATCGAGCGATCGAATATTATCCTCGGTATATGCTGTTTGATCTGTCATTTATATCTCGTGATTCTTGAAGCGTGGCTAAAGTACTATTTTGCTTTAAGAAATAAAAAAAAGTCTGTCAAAATAATTATTAACATAAAAAGTTGAAAAGCCCCCTAACCCCCGAAGGGGGAATTTATGATTGAAAACTGGAAATCAAAGATTAAATTCTTAAGACTTCTCAATTCTCAAAACTAACTTACACATTAAATCTAAAATGCATAATATCACCATCTTGCACAATATATTCTTTGCCTTCAACACGCATTTTACCGGCTTCTTTCACTTTGGCTTCGCTTCCGTATTTCACAAAGTCTTCATAACTAATCACTTCCGCCCTGATAAATCCTTTTTCAAAATCGGTATGGATTACTCCGGCTGCTTGTGGCGCGGTATCTCCTACATTAATTGTCCAGGCGCGCACTTCTTTAACGCCTGCCGTAAAATAGGTTTGTTGGTTTAATAATTTGTAGGCGGTTCTTATTAAAACTGATGCTCCCGGTTCTTTTAAGCCTAAATCTTCCAAAAAAAGCTGGCGTTCTTCAAAAGATTCCAATTCTGTAATATCAGCTTCCGTTCCAACCGCTAAAATGATCACTTCTGCGTTTTCATCTTTCACCGCTTCTTTTATGATGTTTACATAGTCATTTCCGTTCACGGCCGATTTTTCATCAACATTGCAAACGTATAATACCGGCTTGTCCGTAATAAATTGCAATGGTTTTATGTAATCTTCGCGCTCTTTTTCGGTTAAATCAATTGCTCTTACCGATTTGGCGGCTTCCAATCCTTTTTTAACTTTTTCCAAAACTTCCAACTCTTTTTGGGCTTCTTTAACACCTGTTCTGGCAGCTTTTTTAACCTTGTCAATTTTCTTGTCTAAAGTCTCTAAATCTTTTAACTGCAATTCAAAATCGATGGTTTCTTTATCCCTTAACGGATCAATAGTGGTATCAACGTGAATAATATTGTCATTGTCGAAACAACGAATTACGTGAATAATGGCGTCTGTTTCTCTAATATTTCCCAAAAACTGATTTCCCAATCCTTCTCCTTTGCTAGCGCCGCGCACCAATCCGGCAATATCAACAATATCGACCGTCGCGGTTTGCACGCGCACAGGTTTTACCAATTCTTCCAATTTCGTCAATCGGCTGTCGGGCACATTTACCACCCCAATATTTGGTTCAATGGTGCAAAACGGAAAATTTGCGCTTTGTGCTTTTGCATTGGACAAACAATTAAATAAAGTCGATTTTCCTACGTTTGGCAATCCTACAATCCCTGCTTTCATACTGATATTTTTATTTATTTTTTTTCGGCTAAATTCTAATTTGATTAGAAAATAAAACAATCGCTATTTGGGCGTTACCACAAGGGTCAGGCTTTCCGCTGCAATCTTTTTTTGGGAAAAATCCCAAAAAAAAGGATTTTCGCTGCAATCCTTAACGCGAAAATTGGCATAAATCTGCATTTAGCTGTTTTTCTAAAAAAGTTTTTTTTTGAGCGTGCAAATATAGCATTTTCAATCATATAATTTAAAGATTCTTTCACTAATTGATGCGTTCAAAAATGACCTTAAAAATTTTCAACTAAATTTATAAATTGTATATTCGCCTTAAACATTAACCAAATTAACAATGAAAAAATTAAATATTCTAATCGTATTACTCTGTTTCTTTGCAAACTTTGCAGTTGCACAAGAAATTATTTCAGGGATTATCAAAGACACCTCAGGCGAACCTTTGCCCGGCGCAAGTATTGTTGAAAAAGGAACTTCAAACGGTACAGTTGCCGATTTTAACGGGAATTATAAAATATCCGTAGAAAAAGGAAAAACACTGGTTTTTAGTTTTATCGGATTTCAATCACAGGAAATTGTTGTGACCAAAAACGTTATAAACGTGAGTCTGGAAAGCGGAGAACAATTGCAGGAAGTTCAAATTGTGGGCTCAAGAAGCACTAAAAGAACTGCCGTAGATACGCCTGTTCCCGTTGATGTTATTGATGTAAGCCAGCTTGCCACCAAAAACGGAAATGTTGAAATTACGCAAATTTTGCAATATGCAGCGCCTTCCTTTAATGCCACAAAACAATCAGGGTCTGATGGCGCTGACCACGTTGTACCGGCATCGTTAAGAGGACTTGGACCTGACCAAACATTGGTGTTGATCAATGGAAAAAGAAGACACCAATCGTCGCTTGTCAATATTTTTGGAACACGCGGCCGAGGAAACTCGGGAACAGATTTAAATGCAATTCCGGTTGCTGCCATTAAAAGAATTGAGGTTTTGCGTGACGGCGCCTCAGCGCAATATGGTTCTGATGCCATTGCCGGCGTTATCAATATTGTTTTGAAAGATAACACTGATGGCGTTACCGGAGGAATTACTTATGGCGCATACAGCACCGCCATTGGTGATGGCTGGGAAGAAGCAACAGGAGAACCTTTGCACAATGTGGAAGGAAAAAACAGGCTGGACGGAAAAGACAAAAGTTTTGACGGCGAGACCACAAAATTGGATTTAAACTATGGGGTAAAGGTTGGAGAAAAAGGATATATGAACTTTACCACGGAATTGTTTTCAAAAGAAAAAACATTGCGTCCCGGTTTTGATTGGAGAAAAGGATATGGAAGCGCTGCTGTTGATGCTTTTAATTTTATGGTTAACACCATGATTCCTGTTTCTGACAATACGGAAATTTATGCTTTTGGAGGCAGGAATTACAGAGATACCAATGCCAATGCATTCTCAAGAAGCAGCTTTGATGATGATCCTGATGGTGAACTTAGAACTGTGCCAAGTTTATATCCTAACGGATTTACGCCACAAATTACCTCTAATATTACGGACGCATCAGTTTCCGCAGGAGTAAGACATAAAATGGAAAACGGCTGGAATGTTGATTTTAACAACACTTACGGAAAAAACAGTTTCCATTATTTTATTAAAAACACCAACAATGCTTCGTTAAAAGAAGCCTCTCCTACCGATTTTGATGCTGGCGGACATAGTTTATCGCAAAATACCACCGGAGTGGATTTCAATAAATATTTTGAAGATGCCGCAAGCGGAATCAGCCTTGCTTTTGGGATGGAGTACAGGACGGAAAATTTTATTATTTTTTCAGGCGAAGAAGCTTCTTATGCCTTGTATGATGAAGACGGTTTGCCTGTCACAAATCCAGCCATACAAACAGTTGCAAAGTCTCCATTGGGTAATGACCTTCCGGGCGGTTCTCAAGGATTCCCGGGTTATAGCCCTGATAATGAAGTTGACAGAAGCAGAAGAAATTTAGGGCTTTATGTGGATACCGAATTTAATTTAAGTGAAAATTTCTTGGCGGCAGTAGCTTTGCGTTATGAAGATTACAGCGATTTTGGAAGCACTTTTAACTACAAATTGGCGAGCAGATTTAAAGTGAATGAAAATTTATCGTTGAGAGGTTCATTGTCCACCGGTTTTAGGGCGCCTTCTTTAGCTCAATTGTATTACAACCTTATTTTCACAAATATTGTGAACGGCCAATCCTTAACATCGTTGCTCTCTGCAAATAACAGCACCGTTACAAAAGGTTTTGGAATCAATCAGTTGACCGAAGAAAAAGCCTTTAACGGAAGCGTAGGTTTTACTTTCAGCAAAAGTGGATTTACGGCTACAGTTGATGCCTATTCCATTAATGTAGATGACAGGGTTGTATTGACTGATAATTTTGACGCATCCGGACTTGGTATTCCGGGCGTTGAAGCCGCCCAGTTTTTCGCCAATGGCGTTGACACAAGAACACAAGGACTTGACATGGTTTTTACCTACAACGGAACTATTGATGCCAATAACTCATTCAATGTTGGGTTGACAGGAAATATAAACGATCTAAAAATTGAAAAAATCCACAATGGAAATTTAAATGAATATACTTTCTTTAGTCCGTTTTCAAGAGCGTATTTAGAAGCTGCCGCCCCCGATTACAAATTTGGGCTGAATATGGGCTATACCCATAAAAAATTTAACGCAAACGTTAATTTGACACAATTTAGTGAAGTGAAATTACAGGATTTTCAGTGGGTTGACACACCGGCAACTACTCTTGCGGAAGCCAATGATTTATATGCTGTTGCAACTGATATTTACAAAAAGAAAATGGTTGTGGATTTAAACCTCTCTTATGAAATTTCAAAATCGTTAACATTTACCGTTGGCGGAAATAACATTTTCAATACCTATCCAACACCGCAATTTGATGGCTGGACTGATCAGGGAGGATTGATGGATTCTGTTCAAATGGGTTCTGACGGGGCTTATTTCTTTGGAAGAATTGGCTTTAAATTATAAGATTTACGTTATAGACGTATTTAAAAGAAGGTGTATTTTAAAAAATACACCTCTTTTTTTGCTAAAAAATTGATTAGCATAGTGGCAAGGGGTTTTAACCCCTTGTTGATAATGACAGAATATTCAAATTACTATTTTTATTCAAACAAAACTACGAATGCAATTCTAAATATTTGTCCACAAAAGCTTTAATGCCATCTTCCAAATTAGTTTGCGGCCTAAAATTAATATAGTTGAATAAACTTTCAACATTGGCATAAGTGCTTTGCACATCGCCCGGCTGCATTGGTTTAAATATCATTTTTCCCTTTTTGCCCAGCGTTTTTTCTATGGCTTTTATAAAATCCATTAACGCAACCGGACTGTTATTGCCAATATTGAATAACTGATAAGGTTTTGTGCTTTTGGAAGGCACCGGTTTTTTCGGGTTAAACGCCGGATTGTTTTCCTTTGGGGCCAAGGGCAATAGTCGCTTTACGCTTTCAACAATATCGCCAACATAGGTAAAATCGCGGCTCATATTTCCGTTGTTGAACACTTCAAATTCTTTGTCCTCCACAATGGCTTTCGTAAAAATATGCAGCGCCATATCAGGCCGTCCCCACGGTCCATAAACGGTAAAAAATCGCAATCCGGTTGAAGGAATGTTGTATAAATTCGCATAAGAATGCGCCATCATTTCATTGGCTTTTTTGCTAACAGCATACATCGCCAGCGGATGATCGGTACAATTATCCTCCTGAAAAGGAATGTCCTCACTCAACCCATAAACGGAACTTGAAGAAGCAAACAACAAATGTTCCACAGGAAAAGCCCTGCAACTTTCCAAAATATTTAAGAATCCGGTAATGTTGCTGTCCACATAAGCGTGCGGATTTTCCAAGGAATACCTCACTCCTGCCTGCGCCGCCAAATTCACCACATAATCAAATTGCTGTTCCTTAAAGAGATCTTTTAAGGGAATTAAGTCGGTTAAATCCAGTTTTATAAAAGAAATGTCCGCCAACTTTTGCAACTTATTGTATTCGATGGCTTCGGTATCAAAGCCCAAGTCTTTTAAACGTGCATATTTTAGTTGCTGGTCGTAATAATCGTTGATATTGTCCAAACCAACCACTTCATAATTCGATTTCACCAACAATTTTGCCAAATGATGGCCAATAAAACCAGCCATTCCGGTAATTAATACTTTCTTCATTTAAATGAGATTGGATTTATAATTCGAACAAAAATAAAACTAATTAGCCAAACCGCTCAATTGTGCCAGATTTATTTCAGAAAGAATGCTAAAAAATTGAAATTTACTGCCTAAATTTGACCTGTAAATTGAAAAAAAATGAACAAACAATTAATAGAATGCGTACCAAATATCAGTGAAGGACGCGATACTGCCAAAATAAATGCCATTGCTGCCGTTGTTGAAACAGTTGAAGGCGTTAAATTATTGGATGTTGATCCCGGAAAAGCAACCAACAGAACGGTAATTACTTTTGTGGGCGAACCGGAAAATGTGATTGAAGCCGCATTTAGGCTGATCAAAAAAGCGACAGAATTAATTGATATGGGAAAACATTCCGGCGAACATCCGCGTTTTGGCGCCACCGATGTTTGTCCGCTCGTCCCAATCTCCGGAATTACTTTGGAGGAAGCGGCAGTTTTTGCCCATAAATTGGGGGAACGCGTTGGAAAAGAATTGGGAATTCCCGGTTATTACTATGAAAATGCCGCAACCAGTGAATCACGCAAAAACTTGGCCAGCTGTCGTGCCGGGGAATATGAAGGATTGAAGGAAAAATTGGTAAATCCGGATTGGAAACCCGATTTCGGCCCTGCTGAATTTAACGAAACTGTGGTGAAATCGGGCGCTATCGCGATCTCTTCCCGTGATTTTTTAATAGCCTACAATATTAATTTAAACACCACTTCAACCAGACGCGCAAATGCCATCGCTTTTGATATTCGGGAAGCAGGAAGGGTAAAATATGAAAACGGCGTTTCAGGGAAAGTGCTGCTGGATAAAAATGGTGAACCGATTCGCATTCCGGGGAAATTAAAAGCGGTGAAAGGAATTGGCTGGTATATTGAAGAATACGGAATTGCACAAATTTCCTATAATTTGACCAATATCAACATCACCCCTATGCATATTGCCTTTGATGAAACCGAAAAATGTGCCATTGAAAGAGGTTTGCGCGTTACGGGTTCGGAATTGATTGGATTGATTCCGCTAAAAGCAATGCTGGACGCAGGCGATTATTTTTTGAAAAAACAACAACGTTCTTTGGGAATTTCAGAATCAGAAAAAATAAAAATCGCCGTAAAATCTTTGGGATTGGATGATTTAAAACCCTTCAATCCCAACGAAAAAATTATTGAATATTTGCTTAAGGACGATACAAAAAAACTGATTGATTTAACGGTAACAGGCTTTGCCGAAGAAACTGCCGCAGAATCCATCGCGCCCGGAGGCGGTTCAATTTCGGCCTATGTTGGCGCTTTAGGCGTTTCATTGGGAACTATGGTGGCCAATTTATCGGCGCACAAAGCAGGTTGGGACGACAAATGGGAATTCTATTCCGATTGGGCCGTAAAAGGCCAGGCCTACAAAAATACATTATTGCAATTGGTGGATGAAGACACCAACGCTTTTAATAAAATTATCGACGGATTCAGAATGCCGAAAGTGACCGATGAGGAAAAAGAAGCGCGAAAGCAAGCGATTGAAAAAGCGACAATTTACGCGACTGAAATTCCGTTTCAGGTGATGGAAACCGCTTATAATTCTATGGAAGTGATGCAGGCGATGCTAAAAGAAGGCATGCAAAGTTCCATTTCCGATGCCGGAGTTGGCGTCTTGTGTGCAAGAACTGCCGTTGTTGGCGCTTATTTTAATGTTAGAATTAATGCAAAAGACATCAAAGACAGGGTTTTTGCTGAAGAAATTATAGCCAAAAGTGAAGTTATCTATAAAAAAGCGTTAGCCGTTGAAAAAGAGGTGATGGATTTTATCTTTTCGAAAGTTTAGCCCCCTAACCCCCGAAGGGGGAACTCTTATTAGACCGGGAAAAAGAATATAGGAAAGAAATAAAAAAAGGTTAAAGAATGGCAAAATTATCATTCTTTAACCTTTTAACTTTTTAATCCCCCCTTGGGGGGTTAGGGGGCATTTTAGGGGTTTTTATAGGCTATCCAAACTCGCTTTTATCATTTCAATTTTGGCCAACGCGTCTGCTTCTTTGTTGCGTTCGTTTGCGATCACCTGTTCCGGGGCGCTGCCCACAAAACGTTCATTGCCCAATTTCTTTTGTACCGATTGCAAAAATCCTTCGGTATATTTTAGCTCTTCCAATAATTTGGCTTTTTCGGCGTCCACATTGATTTCTGCTTCCATCGGAATAAAATACTCATTTGATTTTACGCGATAACTTAAAGCGCCTTCCACTTTTGTTTCCCCATAAGATATTCCCGATAAATTACCCATTTTTACAATAACCGCATCAAAATAATTGGTCGTATTTTCATTGTTGATCACCAAAAGATCAATTGGATATTTAAAGGCGATATTCCGGTTTTTTCTGATGGTTCTGATTCCGGAAATGACTTCTGAAGCAAATTTAAAATCGTTTATCAGGTCTTCGTTTACTGACGTAAATTTCGGATATTCAGCAATAATCAAAGCTTCTTCCGGAGTTCTGTCTGTAATGTCTTGCCATATTTCTTCTGATAAAAATGGCATAAATGGATGCAATATTTTTAAGTTGTCCTCCAAAAATCCAACCACAGCACTGTATGTCTTAACATCAATTGGCTGCTGATATTCAGGTTTTACCATTTCCAGAAACCAGGAAGAAAAATCGTCCCAAATTAGTTTGTAAGTAATCATTAAAGCTTCACTGATGCGATATTGTTCAAACGATTTTTCAAGCTCGCCCAATGCTTGCTGAAATTTCGAATTGTACCATTCAATGGCTACTTTGGCAGCTTTTGGTTGCTCAATGTTGTCAGAAACTTCCCATCCTTTTATCAATCGGAAAGAATTCCAAATTTTATTCGAAAAATTTCGTCCTTGAGCAACCAATTCTTCATCAAACAACAAGTCGTTTCCGGCAGCGGAACACAACAGCATCCCCACACGAACGCCATCTGCGCCAAATTTTTCGATCAATTCAATAGGATCCGGAGAATTTCCCAGGGATTTCGACATTTTTCTGCCTTGTTTATCGCGCACAATTCCGGTAAAATAAACATTGGTAAAAGGTTTTTCATTTCTGAATTCATAACCGGCAAAAATCATACGTGCAACCCAAAAGAAAATAATATCCGGTCCGGTCACCAAATCATTGGTCGGATAATAATAGTTAATTTCCTCATTGTCGGGATATCTGATTCCATCAAAAACAGAAATTGGCCACAACCAAGAGGAAAACCAAGTGTCCAAAGCATCAGGATCTTGCGTAATATCTGCGGAAGTTAACTTTCTTCCAACTATTTCTGAAGCCAATTTCACCGCTTCTTCCATCGTTGAAGCCACAACAAAATCGTTTACGCCATCGCCATAAAAATAAGCCGGAATTCGATGACCCCACCAAAGCTGGCGCGAGATATTCCAATCCCTGATATTTTCCAGCCAGTGGCGATAAGTATTGTTATAATGCTTTGGAAAAAAATGAATTTCCTCATCTTCCAAAACCGCTTTTAAAGCCGGTTTCACAAGGGTATCCATTTTTAAAAACCATTGGGCGGAAATTTTTGGTTCGATAACTTCTTTAGTTCTTTCAGAAGTTCCCACTTTATGGACATACGATTCAATTTTGGCCAAACTGCCTAAAGCTTCTAATTCTTTGATAATTTCTTTCCGAACAACAAATCGGTCTTTACCTTCGTAATGTAATCCGAAGGAATTTAAAGACGCATCATCGTTAAAAATATCCACCACTTCCAACTGGTGCTTTTCACCCAAAACTTTATCATTGGGGTCGTGCGCAGGCGTTACTTTTAAGCAACCTGTTCCAAATTCAATATCTACATAGTCGTCTTCAATAATTGGTATAACTCTGTTTGCAATGGGAACAATGGCTTTTTTGCCTTTTAAGTGCGAAAAACGCGGATCATTCGGATTGATACAAATAGCGGTATCGCCAAAAATTGTTTCAGGACGTGTAGTTGCTATGGTTAAAAAATCAGTGCTGCCTTCAATTTTATATTTCAGATAATATAGATTGCCTGCTTTTTCTTCATAAATAACCTCTTCATCAGACAAAGTTGTTTTTGCTGAAGGATCCCAGTTTACCATTCTGTAACCGCGATAAATCAGCCCTTTTTTATATAAATCGATAAAAACTTTGATGACAGATTCGCTTAAATCAGCATCCATGGTGAACTTTGTGCGTTCCCAATCGCAGGAAGCGCCCAGTTTTTTAAGCTGTTCCAAAATAATGCCACCGTGTTCATCCGTCCATTCCCAAGCGTATTTTAAAAATTCTTCACGCGTTAAGTCCGATTTTTGGATTCCTCGTTCTTTCAATTTAGCGACAACTTTGGCCTCGGTTGCAATAGATGCATGGTCTGTTCCCGGAACCCAACAGGCGTTGAAGCCTTTCAATCTTGCTCTTCTAATCAATACATCCTGAATGGTATTGTTCAGCATATGCCCCATATGTAAAACGCCCGTGACATTAGGAGGCGGAATAACAATGGTGTATGGTTCTTTTTCGTTAGGCGTTGAATGAAAATAGTTATGCTTCATCCAGTAATCATACCATTTATTTTCTATTTCTTTGGGGCTATATTTTGTTGCTAAACTCATTTTGGTATATTATTTGTAATACGATTCGCAAATGTACAATTATAAGCCATATCATAAAATATTTTGAAAACATAAAAAAAGTACTAACTTTACATTTTTAAATAGAAAAATTATGAGAAAAATTATTACAATAATGGTATTGGGATTTTTAACATTTACGATGAATGCCCAAGAAAAACAAGTAACCGAAAAACCAAAAGATACAAATGCACCTTCATTTGAGTTTGTTACTGAGGTTATAGATTACGGTAAAATTGCGTTGAATGCTGATGGCGTTCGCACTTTTAAATTTAAAAACGTAGGAAAAACGCCTTTAGTGATAAGCGACATCAAATCAAGTTGCGGATGCACCGTTCCAAAAAAACCAACCGATCCGATTATGCCGGGAGAAAGTGGTGAAATTGAAGTAAAATATGCCACCAACAGACCTGGAGGTTTTTCAAAATCAATTACTGTGAGTTCTAATGCTGATGAATCTGTTAAAACTTTACAAATTAAAGGCATTGTGTTAAAAGAATAAATTTAAGTTAGTTATAAAAAATGGCCCCCAGCAATGGAGGCCACTGAAAAAGTTCATCTAAATTGAGCAAGATTTATAAAAGCGATTAAGGTTAAAGGCAACTTTGACTTAGTCGCTTTTTTATTTCTTTTTTAAAGGTGTTCTTTTTTCTAATAACATTCAAAAAGTGGTTGTAAGGGTAAGATAATTGAATTTTATTTTGTAGTAACAGCATCTATATTAGACTTTTAAACTGTCACAAGATACAAAAAAGGAGTAGATAAACTTGCGTTTCTACTCCTTTTAATTAAAATTTTAAGTCTTAAAATGACTTTTTCAGTGGCCTTGATAAATTCATCAGCTTTTTCCCTTTTTAGTTTTGAAATATTACGCCAATACTTTTTGAACTTTATCTGCTGCCTCCTGAAATTCAGTGGCTGAAATTAAATCCAATCCGCTATTGTCCAATAGTTCCTGTGCTTCTTTTGCGTTGGTTCCCTGTAAACGCACAATAATTGGTACGTTTATGGCATCGCCCATATTTTTATAAGCATCAATAACGCCTTGCGCCACACGGTCGCAACGTACAATTCCGCCGAAAATATTCACCAAAATGGCTTTTACATTTGAATCTTTTAAAATAATTCTGAAGGCTGTTTCAACACGTTTCGCATCTGCCGTTCCGCCAACATCCAAAAAGTTTGCAGGCTCCCCGCCAGACTGTTTGATTAAATCCATCGTGCTCATCGCCAAACCTGCCCCGTTTACCATACAGCCCACATTTCCGTCTAAATCCACATAATTCAACCCGGCAGCGTTGGCTTCAACTTCAATCGGATTTTCTTCACGGAAATCTCTAAGCACCGCTAAATCTTTATGGCGAAATAAAGCATTGTCATCCAAAACAACTTTAGAATCCACCGCCAATATTTTGTCGTCTGATGTTTTTAATACCGGATTGATTTCAAATAAAGTGGCATCTGAATTTACGAATGCAGCATATAAAGAAGTCACAAACTTGATCATTTCTTTCAATGCATTCCCTGACAAGCCTAAATTAAAAGCAATTTTACGCGCCTGAAAAGCCTGTAATCCCAATAAAGGATCCATTTCTTCCGTAAAAATTAAATGAGGTGTTTTTTCGGCAACAGTTTCAATATCCATACCTCCTTCGGTAGAATACATAATCATATTTTTACCGGTTGCCCTGTTTAAAAGTACCGACATATAATATTCTTCAGGCTCACTCGCTCCAGGATAATATACATCTTCAGCAATTAAAACCTGATGAACTTTTTTACCTTGGGGTGGTGTTTGCGGTGTCACCAACATCATTCCGATGATGCTTTCCGAAATTGTTTCCACATCCTGCAAACTTTTGGCCAATTTCACTCCGCCGCCTTTGCCACGTCCGCCCGCATGAATTTGTGCTTTAACAACCCACCAGCCTGTTCCGGTTTCCACAGCCAATTGTTTTGCCGCTTCCACCGCTTTTAAATGATTATCGGCAACAATACCGCGTTGTATTCTTACGCCAAAACTATTTAGTAATTCTTTTCCTTGATATTCGTGTAAATTCATTAGAAATAATGGTTTTTGTAAATATTCACAAATGTACTAATCCTAACTTAAAATTTAAGTTCATTTCAAAAAAGTTTTACAATGTGTAACAATGTGTTATTTTTGGCGTCTATTAACAATAGCTTTTATTTAAGATGGTTTGATTTTTATCTTAAATATTTTAACCAAAAAACTGACCCCGTTTATTAAATTATAATGAAAAAACACCTATTCATACTTAGTTTATTTTTTTTCTCCCTCACCTATTCCCAAGTAAACATTAAATCGGTTAACGCCCTGCGAATTGATAAAACGCCGGCAATTGACGGTGTTTTAAACGAAGATTTTTGGAAGAATGCCGAAGCTGCCCAAGATTTTCAAATGTTTAAGCCCGGCGATGGCGGCAACGAAAGAGAAAATATGAAAACGGTTGTGAAAATTGCCTATGACGATGAAGCCATTTATTTTGGGGCCACGATGTATGACATTAACCCAAAAGCGATTCCTATGCAGTTTGGCGGCAGGGATCAATTTGGGCAAGTCGATTTTTTTTTAATCAGCATCAACCCAAATAATGACGGACAAAATGACTCGGAATTTGTGGTGATGAGCACAGGCGCCCAAGGCGACGCCAAAGTTTCTTCAGAAGGAGAGGATTTTAGCTGGAATGCCGTTTGGGAAAGTGACGTTAAAATTAACGGCAACAGTTGGGTTGCCGAAATCAAGATTCCTTATTCGGCCTTGCGGTTCAGCAATTCAGCCGTACAAACCTGGGGCGTTAATTTTCACAGAAGAATAAACAGGCTCAATGAGCAATACTCCTGGAATTACGTCGATAAAAAAGTTGGGTTGTTCACACAATATTCCGGATTAATCACCGGCATAAATAACATAAAACCTCCTACCCGACTCAGTTTTTCACCTTATGCTTTTGCTGCTTACAATAATTATAACGGAAATTCTGACACCGATTACGGTGTTGGAATGGATTTAAAATATGGCATCAACGAAAGTTTTACGTTGGATGCCACATTGATTCCCGATTTCGGGCAAACGGCATTTGACGACCAAGTGTTAAATTTAGGTCCGTTTGAACAACAATATGAAGAAAAACGCGCTTTTTTTACGGAAGGCACCGAACTTTTCAACAAAGGTTATTTGTTTTATTCCCGAAGAATTGGAAGCAGACCCACTGGCTATGGAAAGGTTCAGTCCGATTTAAAAGAAAATGAAGAAATCGCCAACAATCCGTCAAAAGTCAACATGCTAAACGCCTTAAAAGTTTCGGGGCGGACAAAAAAAGGATTGGGCATCGGGTTTTTCAATGCCATCACCGAAAAAACTTCCGCAGAAATTAAAAATACGCTCACCGATGAAACAAGAGAAGTTGTTACCGAGCCGATTGCCAATTATAATGTACTTGTTTTAGACCAGCAATTCAATAAAAATTCCTCCATCAGTTTTGTGAATACGAATGTTACGCGAAACGGCAGTTTTAGGGACGCCAATGTTTCGGCCTTGCTTTTTGATGTTTCAAATAAAAAAAACAGTTACAAAACAACGGGCGATTTTAAAATAAGCAACATTCTGGAAAATGGCAAAAACAAATCGGGTTATTCGGGATTGCTCGAATTTGCAAAAATATCCGGCAATTATCAATATGAATTTGGCCATTCACGAAGCAATGACACTTATGATATCAACGATTTGGGTTATCAGAACAGAAATAACCTGGCAGTTTACTGGGCTGAGGTTTCCTACAGAATTTTTGAGCCCACCAACATCTTTGACGATTATAATATTTCATTATCCAGCAATTTTAATTACCAAAATGACACAAACCAATTCGCGGAAAACAATTTCGAGCTTGATTTTTTCTTTTTCACCAAAACCAGATTTGCTTTTGGCGGAGAATTCAATACCAGTGTCGGCGATCAATATAATTTCTATGAACCCCGCATAAATGGACGATTTTTTAAGCAAAATCCGATATATTTAATCAATGGCTGGGTTTCTTCGGATTACCGCAAAAAGTTTGCGATTGATGTTAGTGGCACATATTTCAAAAGATACGATCTTGATAATGAATATGCGGAGCTGGCCATTTCGCCTCGTTATCGCTTTTCCGATAAATTTTCTGTCATTTATGCGTTGAATTATTCGAAACTTATAAATGATGATGGATGGGTCACCAATTTAGATAACGGAGACATTATTTTCGGAAACAGAGACGTAAAAGAAGTGACCAATACCTTAACGGGCAATTTAAGTTTCAATACAAAATCAACGTTGGCGCTGTCGTTCAGGCATTATTGGTCGCCGGTAAAATACGACGCCCATTTTTTTGAACTCAATAATGAAGGCACTTTAAACGCCAGTTCCTACCAATCAAACCACGATATCAATTACAATATCTGGAATTTGGATTTAAGTTATTCATGGGAATTTGCCCCGGGCAGCCAGTTGGTTGTTTTATACCGAAACTCCATTTTTAATGAAGATGAATTGGCGCATTTAAATTTCAGAAAAAACTTGGACAACCTGTTTAATGAGCCTATTTCCAATAATTTTTCGGTTAAATTTATCTATTATTTAGATTACAACAATGTAAAAACCTGGCTTTAAAAAAAAGTTAAAAGCCTGCCTGCCGGCAGGCAGGTTAAAGGTTGAAAAGTTAATGGTTCCGTTAAATCAAAATTAAAACAATCATTTGTAAATCGATTAAGCAAATAAACAGTTACACAAACGATTAAACCATTACACAAATAAACAATTTTAAAACAAAAAGCTTACTTTTGGCAAATGATAGAAGCTAAAAATATTCATAAATTTTACGGAGATTTAGAGGTTTTAAAAGGCGTGGATTTATCCATAAAAAAGGGGGAAATTGTCGCTATTGTTGGGCCGTCAGGCGCCGGAAAAACAACCTTGCTGCAAATTCTTGGCACCTTGGATTACCCAAGTAAAGGAAAAGATTCCAAACTTTCCATCAGCACCAAAAACATCCTCGAATTAAAAGACAACGAACTTTCCAAGTTCAGAAATCAGCATATAGGATTTATTTTTCAGTTTCATCAGTTACTTCCCGAATTTACGGCGCTTGAAAATGTTTGCATTCCCGCTTTTATAGGAAATACTTCTAAAAAGGAAGCGGAAGCAAAAGCCACGGAACTCCTTGAATTTTTAGGACTTGCAAACCGGATGCACCACAAACCAAACGAATTGTCGGGCGGTGAGCAGCAACGTGTCGCGGTCGCCAGGGCTTTAATCAACAATCCCGACGTTATTTTTGCCGATGAACCCAGCGGTAATTTAGATTCTTCATCTGCAAAAAATTTGCACGAATTATTTTTTGACCTGCGCGATAAATTCAACCAAACTTTTGTGATTGTGACGCACAATCAGGAATTGGCGGAGATGGCCGACCGGAAACTGGAAATGACAGACGGCAAAATCAGCAAAAAAACTTTATAAAATGGTTGGTATTATTAGTGCGATGCAGGAAGAAATTCAGGCATTGCTTCATGAACTTCAGCAAGTAACAACCACCGAAAAGGGAATGCGAACTTATTATTCCGGGACCTTGTTCGATAAAAAAGTGGTGCTAGTTTTTTCACGCTGGGGAAAAGTCGCTTCTGCCGCCACCACCACGCAACTGATCAACGATTTCAATGTCAAAGAAATCATTTTTACCGGCGTGGCCGGCGCCATTCATCCAAAATTAAATATCGGCGACATTGTGATTGGCAAAAATTTGTACCAACACGACCTAAATGCTTTTCCGTTTTACGAAAAATTTGAAATCCCCATTTTGAGAAAGAAGTTTTTGGAAACGAACGATTCTGAAAAATTATTGACGGCCACAAATTTATTTTTGGACACATATCACGAATTTATTGCACCGGAAGATTCCCAACTTTTTGATATTCAGTTGCCTAAAGTGATTTATGGCGACATTGCCAGCGGCGACCAGTTTATTTCCAGCCTCAAAAAGATTAAAAAGCTGAACAAAAAACTGCCGACGGCTATTTGCGTGGAAATGGAAGGCGCTGCGGTAGCGCAGGTTTGTTTTGAATACGAAATGCCGTTTTCCATCATTCGCGTCATTTCCGACAAGGCAAATGACAATGCAACCATCGATTTTCCGAAATTTGCCAATTCCATTGCGAGCAAATATGCCTTGGGCATTTTGAAAAACTATTTTTCATAGATTCCGCCTATTTTTATATCTTTGATAAATCCTTTTGAGCAATGCAGTTTAAGCATCCGGAAATCCTTTACGCACTTCTGTTACTTGTCATCCCGATAATTGTTCATTTATTTCAGCTGCAACGCTTCGTTAAAGTCCCTTTTACCAATGTCGCTTTTTTAAAAAATATAGAAAGGCAAACCAGAAAAAGCGCCAAACTAAAAAAATGGCTTGTTTTAATAAGCCGATTATTGGCTTTAAGCTGTATTATTTTAGCCTTTTCCCAACCTTATTTTTCCAAATCATCAGCACAGCAAAACGGGAATGTTATCATTTATTTAGACAATTCCTTCAGCATGCAGGCAAAAGGTGAACAAGGTGAATTGTTAAAAAGTGCCACCCAAAATATTGTTGACAACAACAACATTCAAAACAGCACTTTTACGCTGATCACCAATGATGGAAATTTGAAAAACTTAGACGTAAATAGTTTAAAAAATGAATTGATTGACTTGGATTATTCACCAAATAAGCTTGATTTAAATACTGTTTTACTGAAAGCAAAAAGCAATTATTCAAGTAAAACAAACACCTTAAATAAAATTATATTAATATCTGATTTTCAAAATATTAACATCAAAAATAAAATTGATTTTACAATTGTAAACACACCTGTTTCCCTGCTGCAGCTCACTCCAAAAGAGGTTCAAAACATTTATTTGGACAGCGCATCCATCGAACGCAAATCGGCAACGGAAACAACGTTGAACGTACTGGTGAAAAGCACACAAATCATCACCTCAAACATTCCCGTTTCTTTATTTCAGGAGGAAAATTTAATGGGAAAAACAACTGCAAAATTCACCAATTCCAATCGTTCCTCCATTCAATTTACGCTTCCTGATTCCAATAATTTTAACGGAAAAATATCGCTGGTTGATGACGGGATGGAATTCGACAACGACTTTTACTTTTCCATTTCAAGCCCAAAAAAAATTAATGTTTTGAGCGTAGGAAATCCATCTGAATTTTTACCAAAAATATATACTGAAAATGAATTTAATTTTACCGCTGCCCCACTGCGGCAATTAAATTACAACAGGCTTCAAAGCCAACACTTGATCATCTTGAATGAATTGGAAGATATTCCTGAAGAACTGCTGCGAAGTTTAACCGAGTTTATGGAAAACGGCGGAAGTTTGGCGGTGATACCTTCCCAAAACGCGAATACAGATTCGTATAACCGACTTTTAAATGCATTTGAGGCCGGAAAAATAAGCGCTAAAATTGAAAATGAACATAAAATCACTTCCATTAATTACGGGCATCCTTTAATAGCAGATGTTTTTGAAAAGAAAGTGACTAATTTTCAATACCCGAAAACGGCCATGCATTACCAAAACAATTATAAAAACAGTTCCGCCATACTCAAATTTGACAATAACAGTCCGTTTATTTCGGTCACAAAATCCAAAAACAGTGCTTTCTATTGGATTTCAGCGCCTTTAAACAAGAATATTTCATATTTTACGCAATCGCCATTGGTGGTTCCCATATTTTATAATTTCGCCAAAAACAGCGTAAAAACAGCGCAACTTTATTATACCATTGCTGCAGAAAACAGCATTGAAATGGCGGCATCCATCGGCAAAGATGAAGTGTTGAAGATTTCAAACGAAACCAATGCCTTTATTCCGCTGCAAAAAGTTTCCCAAAACAAAGTCGGCCTTACCTTGTCGGACGTTATTTTGCAAAGCGGATTTTACAAAGTCTCCAGCAATAATGAGGTATTGGCCACCATCTCCTTAAATTACAACAGGGAAGAGAGCGACGCCAATTACGCCGATTTAAAATCTTTGGCCGGAAATGCTGAAAATGTGACTGTTTCGGCCTCCATTGAGGACCTTTTTAATGAAATTGGCAACCAACAAAAAATCAATTGGCTTTTTAAATGGTTTTTAGCATTTTCTGTGCTATTTTTGTTCATTGAAATGCTGTTATTAAAATATTTCAAAATATGAATTTACTTCTAAAATCTGCTACCATCATCGACAGTTCCAGTCCGTTTCACCTTCAAATTAAAGACCTCCTTATTGAAAACGGCAACATCACAAAAATTGGCGATAAGCTAAAGAATCCGAAAAATTACAAAGAAATTAAATTTGACAACCTGCATATTTCGCAAGGCTGGTTCGATTCGAGCGTGTGCTTTGGCGAACCCGGATTTGAGGATCGGGAAACGATTGAAAACGGATTAAAAACAGCTTCCAGAAGCGGTTTTACTGCGGTAGCCGTGAATCCGAATACCTATCCGGCCACAGACAATAAATCGGCCATACAGTTTTTAACAAACAAAGCCACTCATTCGGCCACCGACCTTTTCCCCATAGGAAACCTGACCAAAGGCGGAAAAAGCGAAGACCTTGCAGAATTGTATGATATGCAAAACGCCGGTGCCATTGCTTTTGGGGACTATAACAAAGCCGTTTCAAATGGCAATCTGTTGAAAATCGGATTGCAATACGCACAAAATTTTGACGCATTATTATTAAGTTTTCCGCAGGACAATTCCATTGCGGGAATTGGCTTGGTCAATGAAGAAATCAACAGCACAAAACTGGGTTTAAAAGGAATCCCCTGCCTGGCTGAAGAACTGCAAATTGTCCGCGATTTATTTCTGCTTGAATATACCGGGGGAAAATTACACATTCCAACAATATCCACCGCAAAATCGGTTGAACTCATTAAAGAGGCCAAAAAGAAAAAATTAAACGTTAGCTGCAGCGTTGCCGCACATCATTTGATGCTAACCGACGATGAATTGAAAGATTTCAACGCAAACACTAAGGTTTTGCCTCCATTAAGAACTTCAAAAGACGTAAAAGCGCTGATTAAAGGCGTTAAAGAAGGCGTTATTGATATGGTGACCAGCGATCACAATCCCATTGATGTTGAACATAAAAAAGTGGAATACAACAATGCTAAATTTGGCACTATCGGACTTGAAAGTTTGTTTGGCGCCTTGAATAAAATCCTCGGGCCGGAAACCTTAATCGATTGTTTGACCACAAAGCCGCGGGAGCGGTTTAAGGTGCCAACCTATCCCATTGCTGAAGGAAAACCTGCCAATATCACCCTTTTTAATCCCGATTTTGACTATACTTTTAGTGAGAACGACATCTTGTCTTCTTCCAAAAACGCCGTTTTTATGAATAAAAATTTAAACGGAAAAGTATATGGCATTATTTCGAATAATAAGATCATTGCCCCCTAGCCCCAATAAAAAGGTTAAAGGTTAAAGGTTAAAGGTTAAAGGTTAATTTTTTCACCTTTCCTTCGGAAAGATTGGGGGTTTGGAAAATATTAAGTTATCAGTTTAATTCATCATTTACAATTCAACATTCATAATCCAGATAGCTCCTATCGGGACGTAAATCAAATATTAACCGTCATAAAATAAATCAAACTTATGGAAAATCAAACTACTCAAGATGGAAAAACAATGGCTATTATCAGCTATATTACCTGGATTGGAACATTAATTGCCTTTGTGATGAACAATGATAAACATAATTCATTCGCCGCTTTTCATATTCGCCAAATGGTCGGCTTGTCGATTTTCTCCATAGGAATTTCTTTTATTGCAAGATATG
Source organism: Lutibacter sp. (assembly GCA_036567345.1). GTDB lineage: Bacteria > Bacteroidota > Bacteroidia > Flavobacteriales > Flavobacteriaceae > Lutibacter. The sequence continues at coordinate 6,779 of DATCUQ010000009.1, read as the reverse complement.
GAGGGTTCGTTGCTGGAGTTTTGGGCATCGGCTTGTTTGTGCTTTGGGTTATCGGATTCATTGGCGCCATTAATGGCGAAGAGAAAAGAGTCCCGTTTGTGGGAGATTTATTTCAAGATTGGTTTAAAGGAATTGGTTAAGCTAATTTTAAAAGTTACTTTTGAATTCGCGCCCAAAACCGCGACTTTTATATTGATACTATGGAGAAATTATCATTGCATTATATTGTCAGAGTACCTAAAATAATATCCGAAAATACTTCATTGCTCATTTTGCTTCATGGCTATGGCAGCAATGAAGAAGACTTATTTTCATTTGCGGGCGAATTGCCCGATGATTTGATTATTGTAAGTGCAAGAGCTCCCCGAACATTGGGATTTGGCAGCTACTCCTGGTACACCATCCATTTCAACAGTCCGCAGGGAAAATTTTCCGATATGCCCGAAGCCATTAAGGCCATGGAAACCATTGCTGTTTTTATTGATGAAATGCAGCAAAAATATGATATTTCCCCAGAAAAAACATTTCTGCTTGGATTTAGCCAGGGCACCATCTTAAGTTATGCCGTTGCCTTTAATTATCCTGAAAAAGTGCAAAAAATTATCGCGTTGAGCGGTTATGTCAACGCTGATTTATTGCCGGCAGCTTTAAACGCAAAAGACTATTCCAAATTGGATTTTTATATTTCCCACGGAAGCGTGGATCAGGTGATTCCTGTTGAATGGGCCAATAAAGCACCCGAATTTTTAACACAATTGCACATCAAACACTGTTATAAAGAATTTCCTGTCGGCCACGGCGTTTCGCCAAAGAATTTTTACGAATTCAGCAAATGGATTGAAGAACGGATGTAATTTTTAGTTTTGAGAAGTTGGTCTTTATTTTTAATCAATTTCTTTTCAAACTTTTTACTTTTAACATTTAATCCTATCCCCAACCCTTTCCGAAGGAAAGGGAGTTTGATATGAAATTAGTATAATCTTTACAAAAAAACTTTTTAATATTTAACTTTTTAATGCTTAAATTGGCCTACTAAAAATTTAGCATTATGGAAATATTGGGTATTGATGTTGGAGGCACAGGAATAAAAGCCGCAATAGTCACCGTTGAAACAGGCGCACTTTCTGCCGAAAAAAAGAGAATTCCTACACCAAGACCCGCCACACCTGAGGCAATTGCTAAAGTCATTCAAAAGATTGTAAAACATTTTAACTGGGAAGGTCCGGTTGGCTGTGGTTTTCCTACGCCTTTAAAACACGGCAAATGTATGTCGGGCGGAAATTTGCACGAAGATTGGAAAGATGTCAATGTTGCCGCTCTTTTTAAAGATGCCACGGGAAATGAATTTACCGTTGTAAACGACGCCGATGCTGCAGGAATTGCCGAAATGAGCTTTGGCGCGGGAAAAGACAAAAAAGGCGTTGTTATCATGATTACTTTGGGAACAGGAATTGGGTCGGCGGTATTTTTAGACGGAAAATTGTTGCCCAATACCGAATTTGGCCATCTGTATAACAGACATGGCGACAGTTTCGAGAGTTATGCTGCTGATTCTGCACGCAAAAGAGAAAAACTGAGTCAGAAAAAATGGGGAAAAAGACTGCACCGATATTTTAGTCACCTCAATTTTATCATGTCGCCGGACCTTATAATCATTGGAGGCGGCGCCAGCAAAAGAGTACACAAATTTATCCACAAAATTGAAGTTGATACCCCAATAGCGCCTGCGGAAGCAGAAAATGAAGCCGGCATTATTGGTGCCGCAATGGCTGCAATAGCCGAAATTAAATAAGGTTTTTATTGAAATCTATTCATTAATTTATTGAAAATATTCTAAAATTATCGACCTTTTTACAAATCAGCATTCATGACAGTTTTCTACGTATTGGACATTTTGGGAACTATTGCATTTGCCATTTCAGGCGCTTTGATGGCAATGAACAAAAAAATGGATCCCTTTGGCGTATTTATCATCGCCTTTGTCACTGCCGTTGGCGGCGGTACTTTGCGCGATGTTTTAATAGGCAAACAACCCATTATTTGGATGAACGACATTACTTATATTTTTTTAATCGGCATCGCTGTTATTGTCGCTATTATATTTCGAAAAAAATTAAGGTACCTGCAAAAATCATTATTTTTATTTGACACCATCGGTTTGGGCATTTTCACGATAACCGGCACAGAAATTGGCATAAACGCAAATTTTCATCCCATTATTTCCATAGCATTGGGCACTATGACGGCTTGCTTTGGCGGCGTTATCCGCGATATTTTATGCAATCAGGTTCCCATTCTTTTCAGAAAAGAAATTTATGCCACTGCCTGTATTTTTGGGTCAATTGCCTTTATTATTTTACATAATTTTAATATTGACCAAAACATCGTCTATGTTTCAACCTCCTTAATTGTTATTGGCATAAGGCTGGTGGCCGTAAAATATCATTTGTCTTTACCCACTTTTTATTCTAATAATTAATGGATTTCAAACACTTCAAAAATAGCGTTTCAAGTCTGTCGGACTTAGCCCTTGGCGGATTGGATGCCCAGTTTGAACTGGCGCCAAAATTCAGGGAAAAATATTCCCGGGAATTTATTGTGGCCCGAAATGCAAAAAAAGCAGCCGTATTGGCCCTTTTTTATCCCAATACGCAGGGAGAAACCTGTTTTTTATTGACCTTACGCGCAAACTATAACGGCACCCACGCATCACAAATAAGTTTTCCGGGAGGAAAATTCGACGATTCCGATGATTCCCTTAAAACAACCGCCTTGCGTGAAGCCCAGGAAGAAGTTGGCATTCAGCCTGATGATGTGCGCATTTTTAAGCAAATAACCGATGTATATATCTCGCCGAGCAATTTTTTGGTCACCCCATTTTTAGGATTGCTGAACTACACGCCCATACTCACAAAAAATGAGGAAGTGGAAGAGAATATTGAAGTATTGCTAAAAGATTTGTTGGACGAAAATGCTTTATCAACCACCATCGTCACCACTTCCTACGCAAAAAACATCCCGGTTCCCTGTTTTAATTTAAGCAATTTTATTGTTTGGGGAGCTACCGCCATGATGTTAAACGAAATCAAAGTGTTATTAAAAGAAATTTAATTTATTTTTTATTAAATTTGTGCTTCATTAAAAACCCTGTCAATTACATGCCAATTTTTAAAAGAAATCCCTTTGGTCATATCTTATTTGTAAAAAGGTGGCTCGTAAGAATTATTGGAGTTGTTTCACACGGACGGTATCGGCGTTTTAACCAACTAAATATAGAAGGATCTGAAATCATCAGAGATCTTCCCCCTAACAATGTGCTGTTTGTTTCCAACCACCAAACGTATTTTGCGGATGTAGCAGCGATGTATCACGTTTTTAATGCCTCGTTAAAAGGGAGGGTTGATTCCCTAAAAAACATTGGCTATATCTGGAATCCGAAATTAAATATCTATTATGTTGCCGCTTCAGAAACGATGAAATCGGGCCTGTTGCCAAAAATATTTGCCTATGTGGGTTCAGTTTCCATAGACAGAACCTGGAGAAGTGCCGGAGAAAATGTAAACAGACAGGTGAAAATGTCGGACATCAGCAGTATCAAGAAAGCGTTAGACGACGGCTGGGTAATTACCTTTCCGCAAGGAACCACAAAACCTTTTAAACCAATTAGACGCGGTACCGCCCACATCATAAAAACCTGTAAACCCATTGTGATTCCGATTGTTATAGACGGTTTCAGAAGAGCCTACGACAAGAAAGGGCTGCTCATCAAAAAAAGGAATGTGTTGCAATCTATGGTGATAAAACCGCCTATAGAAATTGATTACGAAAACGACACTGTTGATGAAATCGTTAAAAAAATTGAGTTTGGCATTGAGCAACATCCTTCATTTTTAAAAGTTATTTCTGTTGAGGAGTATAAAAAACAGGAAGAAGAATTGGACAAACAACGGACATTCTGGGATATCTACTAAAAAAAGCAGTTTTCAAGATTTGAAAACTGCTTTTTTATTTGTGATAATTTAGTGCCTAAAGTTTGGAGTGCCTAAAGTACTTAAAGTTAAGGTATATTGAATTTTATCAATGATTCAATAATATTTTAAGCATTTATAAACCAATTCCACCAGACTTTAATCTCTCTGACTTCGGTCTTTGGGCTGCCGGCTTCTTTAATTCAACCAGGCATTCAGCATCCACATCGTTTTTTCCTGTTCCGCAATAAAATCGCTCATCATGGCATTGGTTCCTTCATCATTTGCATCAGCAGATTCATTAAGAATTGCTCTTTCCAACAGCAAAAGTTCCGTTAAAGAATTGACCACCAACTGAACGCCCTCAACGCCAGTCGTTATGTTTTTACCCACGGCCACTTTAGACAATTCCGAATATTCCCCAAAGGTATGCAAGGGCGTTCCGCCTAAAGTCAGGATGCGCTCTGCAATCAAATCTATTTTAATTTGGGAATCGGTATAAAACTCTTCATATTTAACGTGCAATTCAAAAAATGATTTCCCTTTAATATTCCAGTGCAGTCCTCTTAAATTTTGATAATACACTTGAAAGTTTGCCAATAAACTATTTAAACCGATGGTTAAGTTTTTAGCTTTCTCTTTGTCTAATCCAATACTTGTTGTGTTCATATTCGTGCTTTTTATATTAATTCCATTTATTATTAGTGCAAATTTCAGGAAAAATAAAACAAAATTAACATAATCATTATTGATAGTTTTAATATCTTTATCACAAATATTGATAATTATGACAATCACCCAATTGAAATATGTTTTGGCCGTGGCCGAATACAAAAACTTCACAGTTGCATCCCAACATTGTTTTGTTACCCAGCCCACTTTGAGTATGCAAATACAAAAACTTGAGGAGGAATTTGACACGCAAATTTTCAACAGAAACAAAAAACCCATCCAACTTACGGAGGTGGGCAAAAAAATTATTGAACAGGCAAAAATCATTGTGGACGAAAGCAACCGCATCAACGACATCATAGACCAGCAAAAGGGATTTATTGGCGGTGATTTCAGGCTGGGAATTATTCCTACCGTGATGCCGACGTTGTTGCCGCTATTCTTAAAAACGTTTATTAAAAAATATCCGAAAGTAAATTTAAAAATAGAAGAAATTACGACCGAAGAAATTATAAAAAAATTGGCAGACGGCCATATTGATGTGGCGATAGCCGCAACACCGCTGGAAAATGACCAAATTAAAGAACGTGTTTTGTATTATGAGCCATTCGTGGGATTTGTGCCTGAAGAGCATCGCCTGTTTAAAAACAAAACAATTGAAGTGGAAGATTTACAAATAGAAGATATTTTATTGCTGGAAGACGGCCATTGTTTTAAAGAAAACATCATTAATTTATGCAGTGCCATTGGCTATAAAAATCAGCATTTTCAAATCCAGAGCGGCAGTTTTGACACCTTAATCAAATTGGCGAAGGAAGATTTAGGCATGACTTTGTTGCCTTATTTGCAAACATTGGACTTATCAGACAAGGACACCAAGTATTTGCGGCCATTTAATGCGCCGATTCCTGCCAGAGAAATTAGCTTAATTTACCATAAATCCCAATTAAAAATACAATTAATTGAAACCTTAAAAAATGTGATAGACAGTGTCATAAGAGGCGTTATCGCCTTTAACGACGTGAAAATAATAAGTCCGCTACAACAAAAAAAAGGAGCTTAAAAGCTCCTTTTTTTATTTTCAACCAAGACCAAACACAATTGAAGTTCCGGTTTGTTAAGGGTGAACTCCTTTAGCCAATAGTACAATTCCTTTATTTCATAAGGCAATAATCTGTTTACTGCTTTTTCCAATTCTTTTTTAAATAATTCTTTGTTAAAGCTGACTTTTTCGAGTATCGTTTTGGTGTACTCAAACATTGCTCTTGCCATAAATTAAGTAGTTTTTAGTTGGTAAATTAAGAACGTGGTATTCATCTAATTATTGTGTGAATTTAATCAATAAATATCACATTAAAAACTTTTAAGCGTAATTTGTGATTCTTTTAAGAACTAAAGTTTGTTCACTTTTTCAATTAAATCGTGGGCTGTTTTTTCCAATTCTAAGTTAATGGCTTTAAAATAAGCTTTTTTGTCCTCGATTTTTTTAACATTCACTTTTTCAATTAAAACATCAAATGATTCAATCGCTTCATCTATAATTGCTTCTGTTCCTGCTGAACCCGCTTTCGGATTGTACAATTCCCAAGTATAACACGCTTCAATAATATCTCCCAGAACGTAATTAATATCCTTTTTTAAATTTTTAATACTTGCCATAAAATTTTTATTGGTTTATTTTGATGCAAAAATACAAGAAAATGAGTAATTATTTAATATTTTATTCAAATAATGTTCGTTTATTGAAATAAATTTTTAATTTTGATTCAATTATGAAAGAAATTTTGAACATACAAACTATTATTATGGAAACGCTAAAGGATGTGAAGTCCTTGTTTTCAGTTACATTAAATAGTTATGCGATTTGCAATCTTGTGCAACAGCAACAAGTATGGACACAAAAAAGCACTTTCAATTATTATTGAAGATATTTAAAATTATAAAACCAAATTTTAAAAGGTGCTTTTTTCAAAAAGCACCTTTTTTTATGAACTAATTATTAACTCACCTTACGCAAAAATAGGATAAATATTTATAATTTTAACATTTGAGATGTTGATAACTTTTAGCAGAGAATACAATGGAAAATTTTGCAGATTTATACAGTGATTACTTGATATGTTCTACATCATATACTAC
>DATCUQ010000008.1:0-84254 GCA_036567345.1 Lutibacter sp. | reverse complement strand
TTACGATAAAGGGTTTTATCATTTGAGTAAAATCATATTTTAAATTTCAAATGTAAAATATTTATTACAAATTGACTTTTTTAATTTATTTATTCCCCCTTTGGGGGTTAGGGGGCCATATTCCAGTTTTACACACCCCTAGCCCTCCCGTTCTAAAAACGGGACAAGCTTCTCAAGAGGGGAGTTAATCGTGGTGAACTTTTAACTTTTAACTTTTTATTTGGCTAATTATTATTGCCTTTTGCATATTTTTCTTTACCCATAACCATTAACCTTTAACCTATAACCTATAACCTTTACCCTTTTCTCAGAATTTCCTCAAAATACGCAATCGTTTTGCCAAGGCCTTCTTCCAGCTCAATTTTAGGTTGCCAGCCGTTTAGCTTTTCTTTGGCCAGTTCAATGTTGGGCTGGCGTTGTTTGGGATCGTCTTTTGGCAAGGGCATAAACACAATTTTGGATTTAGCGCCTGTTAGTTTGATGATGGTATTCGCCAGCTGCAGCATGGTAAACTCGTTGGGATTTCCCAGATTCACCGGACCCGTAAAATTGGGGTCGGCATTCATCATGCGCAGCATCCCTTCCACCAAATCATCGACATACTGAAACGAACGTGTTTGCGTGCCGTCGCCGTAAATGGTGATATTTTCGCCCTTTAAAGCCTGCACAATAAAGTTGGAAACCACCCTGCCGTCGTTCACATTCATATTGGGGCCATAGGTGTTGAAAATACGGATGATTTTGATGGCCACTTGATTTTGGCGGTGGTAATCCATAAACAAAGTCTCTGCGCATCTTTTGCCTTCATCATAACATGACCTGATGCCAATAGGATTTACATTGCCCCAATAGGCTTCCTTTTGCGGATGCACAATGGGGTCGCCATAGACCTCGCTGGTGCTTGCCTGCAGTATTTTTGCGTTCAAACGCTTGGCCAGACCCAGCATATTGATGGCGCCCATAATAGAGGTTTGTATGGTTTTAATGGGATCGTGCTGGTAGTAAATAGGGCTCGCCGGACAGGCAAGGTTGTAAATTTCATCCACTTCCGCAAAGTAAGGCTGGATAATATCGTGCCGCACCAATTCAAAAAAAGGATTTGAGGCCAGGCCAATGATGTTGCTTTTGTGGCTCGAAAAATAATTGTCGAGACAAATGACTTCGTTGCCTTCGTTCAGTAGTCTTTCACACAAATGTGATCCGATGAAGCCGGCACCTCCGGTTACCAGTATTTTTTTCATTAATTTATTTTTTATATCAGATGGCTGGTATTTCAATCTATGTTTTTTGTTCATTTTCTTTACTCACCATTTTTATTGTTTTTTATTGGTATTCGTGAATCTCCTGCGTCGATTTGCTATACCCAAAGAAAACGAACCAAAAGAAAAGGCACTTTCTCGTCAGGTATTTTTTTAAGATCGTTTGAAAAAAACGCTCTTTAAAAACCATATTTCAAAAGCTAAATTTTCTCCAAGGCTTCAAAAATTTTTAACGCTTTTGAAATATTATACTTACGATAAAGGGTTTTATCATTTGAGTAAAATCATATTTTAAATTTCAAATGTAAAATATTTATTACAAATTGACTTTTTTAATTTATTTATTCCCCCTTTGGGGGTTAGGGGGCCATATTCCAGTCTTACACACCCCTAACCCTCCCGTTCTAAAAACGGGACAAGCTTCTCAAGAGGGGAGTTAATTGTGGTGAACTTTCAGTTTCTGTTTTTTTTCTAAATCATTATGATTTTTTTCTCTCCCTTTAGGGCTGGGGTAAAAGAAAAAAATTTGGTTATTCATGTTTTTTCGATTCCAGTCTTACACACCCCTAACCCTCCCGTTCTAAAAACGGGACAAGCTTCTCAAGAGGGGAGTTAATCGTGGTGAACTTTTAACTTTTAACTTTTAACTTTTAACTTTTAACTTTTTAGATCGTATCAATAAAATTCTTCTCTGCTTTGTTGAAAATGACAATCCCCAAAAACAACACGATAATGGTGGTGATTAAGGTGTATATAAACATGCCTATGTCAAAAACACCGGTATCCAGGAGCATATAGCGCACGGTTTCTATGACAAATGACAGGGGGTTGTATTCCACCACCCATGCATATTTTGGCAATTTTTCCACAAAATACGCCACCGGATACATCACAGCCGAAATGTACATCAAGAGCTGCATGCCAAATCCAACCAAAATGCTTAAATCCCTGTATTTGGTAACCATGGCCGAGATGATCATTCCCAAGCCCAAACCCAGCATCCCCATAATGATGACCATCACCGGAAACAATAAGGCATATTCATTGAGCCTGATGTCGGCACCATTATAATAGTAATAGGCAAAAAATGCCATAAATATAAACAACTGAATCCCAAACCGCACCAAATTGGAAATTACCGCCACCAACGGCATAATCAACCGCGGGAAATAGACTTTTCCAAAGATCCCCGCATTGGCGGAAAAGGTACTGGAGGTGCCCGAAAAACAAGCCGTGAAATAGTTCCAGATGGTGATTCCTGCCAAATTGAATAAAAATGGCGGCACGCTGCCCGTTGAAATATTGGCCACATTGTTAAATATCAGGGTAAATATGACCGAAGTGAACAAGGGCTGGATTAAATACCACAGGGGTCCGAGGATGGTTTGTTTGTAAGCTGTGATGATGTTTCTTTTCACAAAAAGCATGAGTAAGTCCCGGTATTGCCAGACTTCTTTTAGGTTTAAACTGAAAAGTTTGTTTTTTGGGGTTATTTCAAACAACCAATCGCCGTTATTTTCAGTGGTGTTTTGTATCATATAAATTAATAATCAAGGCCTTAGGGCTTGTGATTTGTATGGGTATTCTTAATTGGCTTTTGTTAAGCAATTTTATGTTGGTAAATATATAGCATTGCGGGGGAATTTGAAAATTGTTTATTTTATTTTTTGTTTGGTCTTGCGGTCGTGCTGTCGTTCGGTCAAGGAAATTTTGAATGTTGAACCTGCCTGCCGGCAAAGGCAAGGCGACCTGTAAGTTTTGCGAAATTTAATCGGACAATAATGAAAAATAATCATTTTACAATAATAATTTAAGTTTAAATTGCTATTTTTGAACATTAATGATTTGATATGAATATTCAAGCGGAAAAAATACAATTGGCTAAAATGCTTTTGGATACAGAAAATCCGAAAATAATTGAATCCATTAAAAAGATTTTCAAAAAAGAGAAAACTTCTGATTTTTGGGACGAACTATCATTGCAGCAAAGAAAAGAAATTGAAAATGCTTCTTTAGAGATTGAAAATGGAGAAGTGACAGATTATGAATCTTTTATGCAAAAACATAGATAATTGCGCAGAAAAATTATTATTTCAAAAACGGGTGAAAAGAAATTAGCGTTGCTTTTCGATTATCTCCTAAAAAATTGGTCTGTTAATGTTAAAAAAGAATTTATTGAAAAATTAGATTCATCGATTTCCATTATTCAAAATCAACCTGAAATATTTCCGGAATCTAAAAAAGTAAAGGGTCTGAGAAAATGTGTCATTACAAAACAAACAACTTTATACTACAGATTCAATTCTGAACGAATTAATGTTGTGACCATATTTGATACAAGGCAAAATCCGAAAAAACTAAAAAAAGAAATTTAAAAAAACGAGTGCCCAGTCGAGTTGAAGGCTCCTCCCCTAAGTAGGAATGGGATCAGGCTGGCAGGCCTGCCTTCTGACAAGCAAGAATATCATAGGACGGTTCTTTTTTGATTTGGTTTCAAAATATGTTTTGAACTTAACTTTTAACTTTTAATATTTAACTTTTAATATTTTTTTGATTCCTGTTTTACACACTCCTAACCCTCGCGTTCTAATCCCGATATCGGGACGGGACAGGCCTGCCTCCGGCAGGTAAACTTTCACAAGGAAAAGGAGTTTGATTTGAGGTTATAATGTTGTTTGCAACTAAAACTTTTAATATTTAATATGCCCTGTTTACTTCCGGCTTTTAATGTAATAATTCATTTACCAATTTTAAAAAGTTTTCGGGATTCATAATTCCTAATTTACTTTTTTTATAATCTTTGGTATTTCTTGTGATGATCATATCAATTTCACCATTTAATTCCGCTGAATAGTTTTGCAGCGCATCTTCAAAGTCTTTAAATTCTGAATTTAAGGCAACCATAATCGTGTTTTTGTCAATCACAAGCACTTCTAAAATCGACAGCAATATTTTTAATTTTTCGATTACTTTTTCTTGCTTTGCTTTTTGGCTTAACAAATAATAGACATTACTGATAATAACGGGTGTCACGAATCCAATGATGACTTTTTTTTCACATAAAGACAACACTTTTGCGGCATTTTCAGAAAAGGGCTCTCTGTCAAAAAAGAGATCAAGAATAACATCGGTATCTATTAAAATTCGCTTCATTCGGTCATAAATATTTTTCAGACAGCTTTTTGGTCAATGCTGTTTTATAATCAATAGCCTCTTCTGTATGGAAAGTTCCTTTTAAAGATTTGACAATGGGCGTTAGTTCGGTCTTGTTCTCACTTTGCTCTTTTATCAATATCTTTAAATAATTTTCAACTATGCTTGACAGGCTTTTATCCTTATTTTTAGCATATTTTTTGGCCTTTTCAATAACAGAATCGTCAATTGTCAAAGTTAATTTAGTGTTCATATTTTTTAATTTTTATGATACAAATATAGCAAAAAAATAATTACACGTGTTTATTGTTTATTATTGCCACGTGTATATTTTACTTTGATAATTGGCGTCTGGTATTTTTTTTGTCTTGCAGTTGTGCGGGTTTGCAGTCAAATTTAATTCAAAAATTTGGCTTTATAGTATTTAGTTTTATAAAAACATTCCAGCTTTACACACCCCTAACCCCTGCTTCGGCTATCACTCAGCACAGGTCTTAAGAGTGGAGTTAATTGTGGTAAACTATTAACTGTTAACTGTTAACCCTTCAACTTTTAACTTTGAGCTTTGAGCTTTTAACTTTAAACTTTTTTAGTCTTGCGGTCGTGCGGTCCTACTGTCAAAGGAATTTTGAATGCTAAATTTTAAATGTTGAATTGTTAATTATTAATTTATTATGCGGTCTTGCGGTCAAAGGAATTTTGAATGTTGAACCAGCCTGCCTCCGGCAGGTTTTGAATTTTGGATTTTTAGACAGTACCTTCGGACTTCTAATACAAAAAACCAAATAACCATAAGGGTATATTTATGGCTGTTCCTATTTCAATATCATCTTTTACAAGATAAGAATTTTGGTGATTTTTGATTTGTTGCTGTTTTTTGTTTTTGCCTCCCAACTCAAAATAATAGGTATTATCTACTTTAAAATCCGCAAATGGCGGCGCATAAACGGTACTAACCTGGCTGAGTTGATTGAGAAAGAAGGTTTCTCTTAATGAACCGAGGTCTGCATCCTTACCGAGATTAAACATCAAGTTTGGGTTATTCAAAAATATTTTTTCGGGTTTGCCCAAACTATTAATTCCTTTATCCTCAATGTATAATAAATTTAAAATTTGTGCATCATTCAACAATTTTAAATAATTTTTCATCGTGTTTAAACTAACACCTGTGCGTTCGCTAATTGAATTCATATTGGGTTTAAACGGCACCGAATTACTGATTACGGACAATAATTTTTTGAGCATTACAATATTTGCGGTTTGAATATTTGCATATTGCGGTATGTCAACTTCTAATACGGTAAGCAAAACTTCACTTAATTTTTGATGAAATGATTTTTTGTTTTCCAGATAAAACGGATAATATCCATAATTTAAATAGTCACCAAAGGATTTTAGCGGTTTTACTTTTTGGGTAATTTCAATACTGATGGCTATATGATTTTTCACAATTTCATCAACTGAATAGGTACTAAAATTTATGTTAGTCTCAAATTGAAGAAATTCCCTGAATGATAAACCCGGCATATCATAAACCACTACACGTCTGCTTAAATCGGCCTTAGCTTGATTAATATGTAACAAAGATGAACCTGTAAAAACTAGTTTTAGCTGAGGCATATCATCATAAATATTTTTGATTTCAATTGCCCAATTGGGGTATTTATGCACTTCATCTATGGCGATAAACTGGCCTCCTTTTTTATAAAAATCAGCTACCAAATCGTATAGATTATTTTCGAGAAAATACAAATGATCCAGACTTATGTACAAAACACTTTTGTCTGGTTTATAATTTAACCGAATATATTGCAGTAACAGCGTGGTTTTTCCTACACCCCTGCTGCCTTTTATGCCAATAAATCGGTTGTCCCAATCAATAGTATTCATAAAATTCCGCACCTGTTTGGTTTGTACAAGCGCATATTTTTCATAAAATAGACTGTATAATTTTTGCATCACATGTTCTTTTTTGCTAAAGTAGTAAAAACATCAACACATTGACATTTTTTTATAGTTTTTATATCAATATATTGATACTTTTATGATCGAAGCATGGACCAAAAGCATCCTATTGGTTTTTTACAATTTAAAATTTTTTGATGCCTAAATAACATTGACCGATTTTAAATGGAATTATATGAAATCAATTGTCTCCCATCCTGAGTTTTGTCTAAGGGAGGGTTGGGTAAAAGAAAAAAACATTAATTCCAGTCTTACACGCCCCTAGCCCTCCCGTTCTAATCCCGACAGCTCTCGGGATGCTGTCTTGCAGTCGTACGGTCAAGGAAATTTTGAATGTTGAATGTTGGATTGTTGATTATTAATTGTTAATTATTCTGCGGTCCATATCTATTGGGATGCGGTCAAGAAAATTTAGGTCAATAAAAAACTTCTCAGATCAATATTGGAAATTCCTTCATAGGTATTTCCGGTAAAAGTGTCCATCGTAATGACCGTTTTGGGGTAATTATCAGAGATACTTTTTAGATTACCAAACTCACGTTCCATTGTTTTTGGGTCATTTATTGTTAAAGCAACTTGGATATATTGCTTCTCGCCTTCTTTTTCACAGATAAAATCGATTTCGGAAGCGCCCATAATGCCTACATTTACTTTATAACCTTTAAACAGCAAATGATTGTATACCGCATTTTCCATGATTTTGCCCCGGTCTTCCAATCGATAGCCCCAAAGACCGTGACGGATACCGAGATTTTCAAAATAGTATTTTTCACCAATTTCAAAAAGACGCTTCCCTATTAAATCATACCGACTTACTTTATGTACCAAAAAAGCATTTACCAAGTGCTGTATATAGGTCTGCACCTGATTGGGCGCAATATTGATGCGTTGTGATTTTAAAAAATCGCTTATTTTTTTTGCTGAAAATATACTCCCTGTATTCCCTGCCAAAAACAGTACCAATTGCTCCAAAAATGGCACATTGCGCACAGCATATCTGTTGATAATATCACGGTATACAATAGTGCTGTAAATATTTTTTAAATATTCAAAAACAATGGCATCTTCTAAAGGCAAATGTTTTAAATAAGGAAGTCCCCCGTATTTAAGGAATTTGTCTAAATTTGAAGAACTATTGGTTAGCTCATGAAAATCTAAAAACTCTTTATAGGATAGGCTATATACCACAATTTCGATATACCTGCCACTCAAATGACCCGCAATATCGCCCGACAATAAGTTTGCATTGCTTCCCGTGCAGTACAAATCAAGGTCTTCCTGCAATAATAGAGACCGCAAGGCGGTTTCAAAATGAAGTATATCCTGGATTTCATCAATAAAAACAAATGTTTTGCCGATAGTAGATTTGTTTGCCAATACATATTCCTGCAAGTCTGTTGCAGTTTTAATAAAAGAAAAAGCCAAATCTTCTTTGTTTATGTAAAGTATGGCTACATTTTCATCTTGTTCAAGCAAGCGAGCCATTAGTTGAAAAAGCAAATAACTTTTTCCTACCCTGCGTTGGCCTGTAAATACCTTTATGAGGTTTTTACCCATAAAAGGGCTTACCCGCTCAAGATATTGGGTTCTTTTTTGAAGATCTTTTGGTAATTTAACAGTCATTTATTATAATTACGTTTATAACTTTTATCAAATATAGTAATTATTATAAATATAATTATAACTTTTTATATAAAATTTAGTCTTTCACACCACTTAATCAACATTTCTAATCCCGATAATAATCGGGACGGGACAGGATAGGTTGACAGTTTTCTTTTCACAACTGAAAAACGATAATGTCGATGCCTAAATAACGTTGACCGAGGTTAAAATGGAATTATTCGAAATCAATTTTCTCCCATACTGGGCCTTTCGGCTAAGCTCAAGACAGGCTTTTGTCGAAGGGAGGGTTGGGGTAAAAGAAAAAATTTAGTTATTTATTCTATTTTCCAATTAAATTACAATTTCTTTAATTAATTGGTAATTCTATTGGATGTTTTTTACTTTTTTCATTGATAAAAAAGTAACAAAAAATATAGTCTACTGATCTTTTTCTGTAAAATTATTGAATTTTTGCCCCGCGCCACCTGGCCCTATCACTAAAAATGTTCACTGAACATTTTTTAACGCTCTGTCCTATCACCCAGACCGCCTTTCCAGCCGCTTCATCCGGCGCTTGGCTCTTTGGGTTGCTCCGTCGGCCAGCGCTAAAATATTGCCAACGCACCGGCTGGCCCTATCGCTAAAAACAGCTACCAGCTGTTTTTTTAACGCTCTGTCCTAACGAAACCTGCCTGCCGGCAGGCAGGAAAATCATATGACGGTTTCTTTTTGATTCTGAGTAATTGGTTAATTGTTTTTTTCTCGCCCTTTAGGGTTGGGGTAAAAGAAAAAAAACATTAATTCCAGTCTTACACACCCCTAGCCCCTCTCTAGAGGAGGGCCGAACGTAAAGAAAACAGCCGGTGGCTGTTTTTAGTGATGGAGCCAGGTTGCGCGCGGAAATAGCTGGCAGTATTTATTATAAATCCTAAATAAGAAAATACAAATACATTCCCGTCTTACACACCCCTAACCCCTCTCAAGAGGGGAGTTAATCGTGGTAACCTTTCAACTTTTCTACTGAATCGCCCTGATCACATCATGTTTGGTGATGATGTGGAATTTATCGTTGCCCAAATCCACCAGCACGGCGCCGTTGTCGCGGTTAATGAGTTTTGAAATCTGGTCGATGGAGGTGTCGCTTTTCACGATGGGAAAAGGCGCCCGCATCACCTCTTTAATGGGTTTGTTGGCGATGTCTTTATCGTCGAAATACAAACGAAACAAATCACTTTCGTCCACGGAGCCCACAAATCCGTCCACGTCGGTCACCGGAATTTGGGAAATGTCGTTATTTCTCATGCGTTCTATGGCATGGGACACCAATTCTTCCGTTTTTACGGTAATCATCGGGGTATCTATCCTATCTCTGATCAAATCGATGGCCACCTTTTTTTCATCATCCAAAAAACCGCGTTCCCGCATCCAGTCGTCGTTAAATATTTTCGCCACATAGCGGCTGCCATGGTCGTGAAAAAGCACCACCACCACATCGTCTTTGGTAAAATGTTCTTTGAGCTGCAACAGGCCTTTCACTGCGGAGCCGGCTGAATTGCCGACAAATATGCCTTCTTCTTTGGCAATTTTTCGGGTATATACCGCCGCATCCTTGTCGGTCACTTTGGTAAATCCGTCGATGATGCTGAAATCCACGTTTTTAGGCAAAATATCTTCCCCGATGCCTTCGGTGATGTAAGGGTAAATTTCATTCTCGTCGAAAATGCCCGTTTCGTGGTATTTTTTAAATACCGAGCCGTAGGTGTCTATTCCCCATATTTTTATGGCCGGATTTTTTTCTTTCAGGTATTTTCCCACGCCTGAAATGGTGCCTCCGGTGCCCACGCCCGAAACGAAATGGGTGATTTTACCATCGGTCTGTTCCCAAATTTCCGGTCCGGTTTGTTCATAATGCGCCAGGGCATTGGACGGATTGTCGTATTGGTTTACGTACCAGGAATTTGGGGTTTCTGCAGCCAGGCGTTTTGAAACGGAGTAATAGGAGCGCGGGTCATCGGGGTCCACATTCGTGGGACACACCACCACCACGGCGCCCACGGCCCTTAAAATATCCATTTTTTCTTTGGACTGTTTGTCGCTGATAACGCAAATCAATTTATAACCTTTGATGATGGCCACCAAAGCCAGACCCATTCCGGTATTTCCGGAGGTTCCTTCAATAATGGTGCCTCCGGGTTTTAATACGCCCTGCTTTTCGGCATCTTCAATCATTTTTACGGCCATCCGGTCTTTTACGGAATTTCCCGGATTGAAGGTTTCCACTTTGGCCAATACCAAAGCGTCTATTTCTTTTACGATTTTATTGAGTTGAACCAATGGGGTGTTGCCTATGGTTTCCAATATATTTTTAGCGTAGTTCATTTTTTTAGTTTTCGAATGCAAAGATACAATGTTTTATAAAATAGCAGTTGCGGATTGCGTATGGTCAGATGATTAATTAGTTCCTTAACTTTATAGCTTTCGCCAATTAACTCCCCTCTTGAGAGGGGTTAGGGGTGTGTTTTTCAAACTCATAAATATAGTCTTCTAATGCTCGAATTACATTTTCCATATCTTTTAATACTTGCTCATCAGTAAAACGTAAAACCGTTAGGCCTAATTCATTCATCCGTTTTTCTTTAACAGTATCATTATTATACACTTCTAAAAACTGATGTGAATAGCCATCTATTTCTATTCCTAACAAAAGATCATCACAATAAAAATCTAAAATATAATTGTCAATAGGTTTTTGCCGGTGAAAATCATAACCATAAAATGCTTTTCCTTTAATTTTTAACCAAAAAATTATTTCTGATTTTGTTGAATTATTCCGAAGTTCACGTGCTAATGGCTTTAATTTAGGGTTGTAGTATAATATTTTTCTCTTTTTCATCAATTGCTTTTTGGCTACAATTTAATGAAAATTTGTCTTGATTATTTATTAGATGGAAAATATGTATAATTAGTTTAGATTGGTTTAGATTACAAACAATATCTCCAGTCTTACACACCCCTAACCCCTCTCAAGAGGGGAGTTAATCGTGGTTAAATTTAAACTTTTAACTTCCGTCTTCGGTCTTCCGTCTTCGAAAATCACTCAAACTTAATGGATTTCGCCGGACTTATTTTTGAGATGATAACGGAAGGAATAATAAGCATGGCAAGGCATAACAGCAGCGTTCCGATGTTTAACAGGGCGATATAGCCAAAATCGATATGGACAGGAACGGTGTTTACGTAATAGGTGGAAGGATCAAGCGTTAAAACGCCCGAGTATTTTTGGGTAAACAGCAGGGTGAGTCCGATGAGGTTGCCCCAAAACAGACCTTTGACAATCAGGTAGCCTGCATTGTACAAAAAGATTTTTCTGATGCTGAAATTGGAGCCGCCAAGGGCTTTTAATATCCCCACCATCTGGGTTCGTTCCAAAATAAGCACCAATAAAGCGGTAATCATATTGATGCCTGCCACCAAAATCATAATGGCGATAATCAGGAACATATTATTGTCGAACAAGCTGATCCATTCAAAAATGGCCGGGTATTTTTCAATAACGCTTTTGCTGTTTAAAGTAGAGGCCGTTTGCAGGTACACCTGATCGCTTTTTTCCTGGATCTCGTCGAAATTGTTCAGCAATACTTCAAATCCGCCCACTTCATCATCGTTCCATCGATTCATTTTTTGGATGTGCCTGATATCGGCAATCACAAAATTTTCATCAAACTCCTGAAACCCGGAATTGTATAGGCCCACCACGGTCACCACGCGAATCCACGGCGCTTTTGCCGGATCTTCCTTTACAAACAGGATATTAAACTCATCTCCCGGATGGATGTCGAGTCTGTCAGAAATCTCTTCTGAAATCAGCACTTCATTGGAAACTTCCTTGGAGAAATTGGGCAACCTGCCTTTGGTGAGGTATTCCTTAAAAAAAGTCCAGTCGTACTCCTGCCCCACGCCTTTAAAAATAATGCCCTCAAAATCGGTTTCGGTTCTGATGATTCCTGCCTTGGTGGCATAAACCTGCACATTTTTGATGCCGTCTATGGCGGTGAATTTCGGATAAAAATCCTGCTTTTTAGAAACCGGGTTTAAGGTGATTTCCGAATTGTTGTCGTCAAAATTCGTGATTTGTATATGTCCGTTAAAGCCCGACAGTTTTTCTCTTATTTTTTTCTGCAGCCCGATGCCGGTTGCCACGGCGACCATCATAATCACTATGCCCATCGCAATGGCAATGATCGCGATTTTTATTATCGGCGATGAAATGCTACTTTTGTATTGCTTTGCGGCAATAATGCGTTTTGCAATAAATAACTCGTAATTCAATTGGTCTATGATTTCTATACGGTTCAAAAATACATATTTCTTATTGGTTTTAGCATTGTTTTTTGTTTTGAATTCCTGTTCCGTAAAAAAACAGACCACCGTTATCAACCATAAAGGAAATAACATTTCCAGTGAAATTGTGGTTGGCGCAAACAATACAGCCCGTTATTTGCCTTTACTGGCAGGTAAAAATGTTGCCCTGGTGACGAACCAGACCAGCGTTATTTTCAAAAAAAATGGTTATACCCATTTGGTGGATTCCCTGCTTTCCTTAGGTATTCATATCACAAAAGTATTTTCGCCTGAACACGGATTTCGGGGGGATGTGGATGCCGGTGAAACGGTAGCTGACGGATTCGACGTAAAAACAGGCTTGCCCCTAGTTTCTTTGTACGGCAAAAACAAAAAGCCAAGTGCTGAACAGCTGCAGGGAATTGAGCTGGTTGTTTTCGACATTCAGGATGTAGGGGTGCGATTTTACACCTATTTATCCACTTTGCATTATGTGATGGAAGCCTGTGCAGAAAATAACATTCCGCTTATCGTTTTGGACCGGCCGAATCCGAACGGACATTATGTAGACGGACCCACCCTAAAAATGGAGCACAGCAGTTTTTTGGGCTTGCATCCGGTGCCGCTGGTGTACGGCATGAGCATTGGCGAATACGCGCAAATGATTAACGGTGAACATTGGCTTAAGAATAAGGTGCTTTGTAATATGACGGTGATTCCCCTGAAAAACTATGTGCACCAAAGCGAATATTCACTTCCCATTAAACCATCCCCGAACCTGCCAAACGACAAGGCCATCAATTTGTATCCGAGCCTGGGCTTTTTTGAAGGCACCCCCATCAACGCCGGAAGGGGAACCGAAAATCAGTTTCAGCAATACGGTGCGCCTTTTTTTCCTGAAAGCGATTTTTCTTATACGCCACAACCCAATGCAGGCGCCAAATCCCCAAAACACATGGGAAAACTGTGTTATGGCGTGAATTTAAAAAATACCCGACGACTCAGCAACGTTAACATCGCATGGTTGATAGACGCCTATGCAAAAACACCGGAAACGGAAACCTTTTTCGGACCTTCCTTTACCGTCCACGCCGGCACCACCGAACTGGAAAATCAAATAGAAAACGGCGTGCCCGCGAATGAAATACAGCGTTCCTGGCAAGCAGAAATTGAAGCATTTAAAAAAATAAGTGCGAAATATTTGTTGTACAAATAATTATTTCCGACCAAGACCAAAAAATTAAAATTCATTTTCAAGAATTCCCATAAATTGAAAGGATTCCTGTTATTTTTCGGATTAAACGGATCTTAATACGTATTAAGCGATCCTACTACATACAATCCTCCGCCCTATTTACTTCCATCTCACTGATAGCCATTAACTTGAAAGAACACCAAACAGAGGCGGTAAATTTTGGCCAACAAATGACCATTTAAACACCTGTCCAAAATCAAATTAATTGACATTTTGTACAAATTGGAACATTTTACGCTTTTTTGGGTTCCAAAACGATTCAGAAAAAGGCTGTTTTTTACATTTTTATCGCTTTTTTTGTCAATTTACACAAACAAATGGTAAGTTTTTTATAACAAATGGTAAATATTTTTACAGACACAAACCCTTTAGAATCAGCTAATTTGTCATTTTTTTCAAACAAACGGTAAGTTTTTTTCAACAAATGGTAAATTATTTACAATATTTATTTGCGCAATCAATTTTTATTTCTACATTTACAACATCAGAAACGAATAACCCCAAGTAAAAAACCAAAACCCCAAAAACAAAAAATTACCTTAACCCCAAACCAAAAAAATAAATCGACCCCAATTTGATTAAAAATTACTTTAACCCCTAACCCCAAAAACAATGAAAACCTTAGCCCCAAAATTATTCGCATTAGTCCTTTTAACCACTATTTTATTTTCCTGCGCTAAAGAAGAAGACGGAGTTTACTTCAATGAAAATAGTGAAGTTATAAACGCAAAAGTTGTTTATTCCCCTATTGAATCAGAAATCGTAAGTTTGGTAAACGCCCACAGAACAAGCATGGGATTGTCAGCCCTAAGCACTTTAAACCTAGTTTCCGGCGTGGCAGACGGCCATACCGATTATATGATTGAAGTTGGTGCCATCAGCCACGACAATTTTGCGGAAAGAGCTCAAATTTTAATGGAACAGGCAGGTGCCAAAACAGTCGGCGAAAATGTTGCCTACGGATTTAGCACTGCGGAAGGTGTGGTAAATGGCTGGTTAAACAGCGAAGGACACAGAAAAATTATTGAAAATCCGGATTATACCCACTTTGGGATCTCAACGGATTCAAATACAGAAAACAGAAATTACTTTACCAATATATTTATCAAAAAGTAATCTAAAAAATATATGCAATCCCCCAACAGAACAGAAGTTAATTTTTAACCCCTAAATTAAACAAGATGAAAGCAACACAACTACAACAAATCAACAGTGCCCCTTTCTTAAAAGTCGTAAATAACAGTTTGGGAAAAACGGGTATGACCACAGTACAGACAAAAAAACTATACATCAACACTTTAGTGCCAGGATTCAATTATATCAACCATACAGGAGAATCAATCACGCCAAACAAATGTGCTTTATTATAGCATTAAAATTATGACGATCGTCCCCACAACGGTCTTATAAAATTTCAACAACAAAAATCATTGTCCCCACAACGGTTTTTAAATTAAAAGTTCGGATTAAAAAAATAAAATCATTGTCCCCACAACGGTTTTACAAAAAACATAAAGAGGTTCTTAAAACCCCTAAACTCATCGTAGGCATCACAGAAATTGTGTGCTTAAAAAACTGGGAAGCTACTAAAATATCGATTGTAAGGGGTTACAAGCGGTATTACTGGCTTCCCTTTCTTCATTTAAATCCGTCACCCTGAGCGCAGTCGAAGGGCAAAATCCGTCACCCTGAGCGAAGTCGAAGGGCAAAATCCGTCACCCTGAGCGAAGTCGAAGGGTAACATTTAATATTTAAAATTCATAATTCAAAACCTGCCTGCCGGCAGGCAGGTCGTAAATATAAAATCTAAAATCCTTTATTCCATCTCTTTATCAATGAATGGCATCGCTGTTTAAAAAATTTATGTTAATTTTGAGACAATTCCATAGCTTAAAATGGATAAACCTCATTTATGCATAAAACGATCCATGTATTAAGCAATATATTTTCAAATATGTTTAACCTTAAGCCGCTTAAACATGATGAATTTTCGCATACCTCCCACTCCCATGAGAAAGAGTTGCTTCAGTTAAACAGGCTTTATGCCACGCTCAGCCAAATAAACCATGCCATTGTACGCATCCAGAAAAAAGAGCCGCTATTGCAGGAAATTTGTGATATCGCGATCAACTATGGAGAATTCCGAATGGCATGGATTGGCTTGATTGATGAATCCCGTCAATTCATCAGGTCGGCCGCTTCCTCAGGGGAAGAACAGGGTTATCTCAGCGGTATTCACATCCCACTTACCGACAGTGTTTTAGGCAGCGGCCCAACCGGCGAAGCCGTCAATGAAGGCCATTGTGTATTTTGTCAGGATATCGCTACCGACCCGAGCATGAAGCCTTGGCGGGAAGAAGCCTTGCAACGTGGTTTTCGTGCTTCAGCAGCCATTCCAATTCGGCAAAACAACAAAGTAATTGGCGCTTTTATGGTTTATTCGGCCGAAAAAATGGTTTTCGATTTCAAAGAAAAACAACTGTTGGAAGAAATTGGCACTGAAATTTCCTTCGCGCTTGATATGATAGAGCGGGAAAAACAACGAAAATTAGCTTCCGAATCTCTAAAAATAAGCGAAAACCGTTTTCGCGAATTGTTGGAAAATGTCCATTTAATTTCCATTCTGTTAGACAACCAAGGAAACCTTACCTTTTGCAATCCTTATCTGTTGGAACTTACCGGCTACACTGCTAAAGAAATTATTGGGACCAATTGGATTGAATTCATGATACCCAGTTTCCAAAAAGAAAAAATAAAAGAAATTTTTAAAGGCCATGAAAAAAGTGAAATTGTTAGCCATGCTGAAAACGCCATCCTGACAAAAACTGGCACGCTGAGAACAATTCGATGGAGCAATACCGTGTTGCGTGACGCTGCCGGAAAAGTGGCAGGAACCGCCAGTATTGGGGAAGACATTACAGAGAGCAGACAGGCAGAGCAAGCCCTAAAGGAAAGTGAAGAACGCTTGCGGCTTTCCACCGAATTGGCAAAAGTTGCCGTATGGGAACACAATATTGCCAATAAAAGCATGTCGCGTTCTAAAAATTACGACCAGCTTTACGGACTTGAATGGCAGGAAAAATGGGACTTAAACGCTTTTCTGAGCGCAACCTATCCTGATGACCGCGAAATTTCAACTTCCACCATGCAGCAATCTGTTGCGCCAGGCGGATCTGACAATTACACCTTCGATATCAGGGTCGTTCATCCCGACAAATCTATCCATTGGCTGAACGTAACCGGTCAGGTAGTGGAACGTGATAAAGATGGTCAAGGCGCTGTGATTCGAGGAACGCTGATAGAAGTGACCGACCGTAAAAATGTGGAAAGTGAAATTAAAAAACTCAATGAAGAGCTGGAATTGCGCGTTAAACAAAGAACAAAAGAACTGCAATCGGCCATTCTGGAATTGGAAACTTTCACCTACTCCGTTTCTCACGACTTAAAAGCACCGCTTCGAGGCATTGACGGGTATGGAAAATTGCTGCTCGATCTTTATAGGGCTGAATTAAATGAAGAAGCGAAACATTTTATTAACACCATCAGGTCGTCTACCCAACAAATGAACCAGCTGATTGACGATTTGCTGGAATATTCCCGTTTGGAAAGGGGGCAGTTGACCCAAGAAAACATACCTATAAAAACATTTGTTGCCGACCTTGTTTCGTTATACCAAACCGTCTTGGAGCACAACAACTTCACGGTAAACCTGAATGTGCCGGATATTGAAATCAGAACCGATTCAAAGGCGCTTCGCATTGCGGTGCGAAATTTACTTGAAAACGCCATTAAATTCACCAAAAAACAACCCAATCCAAACATAGAAATTGGCTTAAACGAAGGTGAAAGTTTCTGGATATTGTATGTAAAAGACAATGGTATTGGATTTAATATGAAATATCACGACCGTATTTTTGAAATCTTCCAACGTTTGCACAGGTCCGAAGATTATAAGGGAACGGGCATCGGGCTTGCCATGGTGCACAAGGCCATGCAAAGAATAAACGGAAACGTTTGGGGAGAAAGCATTCCTGACCAAGGTTCCACTTTTAATTTAGAACTTCCTAAAATCCACTAAAAATGACAGCAACCATTCAAAACAGCCCCATTTTATTAATTGAAGACAATCCGATTGATCTGGACTTAACCCTAAGGGCATTCGCCTCCCGAAAAATTACCAACAAAATTGAAATAGCGAGAGACGGCGAAGAAGCTTTGGCATTTCTGACGCGTTGGGACAATGGCGCCCCAAAACCTTCGGTTATTTTGCTCGACCTTAATTTACCCAAAATAAATGGGCTGGAAGTGCTAAAAATTTTAAAAGACCACCCCGAATATAAAACGATCCCCGTGGTTATCTTAACCACCTCCAGTCAGTCATCCGATATGGAAACCGCTTATTTACTGGGCGTAAACTCTTATATCATAAAACCTGTAAGTTTTGAAAAGTTTATGGAGGTTGCAACACAAATTGACTTATATTGGTGCGTTTTAAACAAACTTGCATAAATTTTAGACTATTTTAGTTTTTTAATCCCTTAGCTATGAGAATTTTACTTTTAGAAGACAATAATACAGATATCGATTTAACAAAAAGAAGCCTGATTGATGCCTATCCCGACTGCTCCATCGCCGTTGCCGCAACGCTGAAAGAAGCCAAAAAACTCCTTGAAAACAATAATGACTTTGACATTGCCCTGTTGGATATGAGGCTTCCGGACGGGAATGGCATGGATTTACTGATGGAAATAAGGAAATCGAACCACAATATGGCAGTTGTGATGCTTACGGGAACAGGAAATGAAGAAGTGGCTGTTTCCGCCCTAAAATCAGGAGCCAATGACTACGTCGTAAAACATCACGACTACCTAAAAAAATTGCCTGAAGTCATTGATTTTGCCATCATAAATTATCATAAAAATCTTCAGCAAAAAGCCAAAACCCTTGAGGTTCTTTATATTGAACACAATTCGGCCGATGTTGACCTAACCTTGCGCCATCTCAAACAGTTTGCACCCTACATTCACCTTGAAGCGGTTGCCACGGCATCCGAGGCACTTGAACTGCTGGCGAAAAACAATCACGAAGCCAACAAATTTGATGTTTTGCTGATGGATTATAAACTGCTGAAAATGAATGCGTTTGAGGTGGTTAAAACCATCAGGCAAGAAAGACAACTTACAATTCCCATCATTTTGGTGACTGGCCAGGGAACTGAAGAAGTGGCCATACAAGCACTTAAATTTGGTGCCGATGACTATTTGGTGAAGCGCGAAAACTATCTTTTCAGACTTCCTTCCTTAATCATCAGCGCGCATCAAAAAAGTTTATTGATCAAACAGCAATCCGATCTGATTCAAAGCGAGGCCAAATACCGTTTACTGGCCGACAATTCAGGAGATGTCATTTTTGTGCTCGACCTGAATTTAAAATGTACTTATATAAGTCCGTCGGTAAAAACTTTAAGGGATTTTGAGCCTGAGGAAGCCTTAAAATTAAAATTGGAAGAAATGCTTACGCCGGCTTCAAACCTAAAATACCGAAAAATTATTGCTGAAATTATTGATGAGAACAAAAAGGATCCCAAATCTCCACTGAACCAAAAAACAGTGGAATTGGAGATGTTTAAAAAAGACAAGACCACCGTTTGGGTAGAAGTTAAAGTGACGCTTATTTTGGATGAAAACAATGCGCCAATTGGAATATTGGGAGTTTCACGCGACATTACCGCCGGAAGGATTATACGTTCACAACTAAGAAAACTGTCAAGAGCCGTAGAACAGAGTCCTGTCTCCATAATTATCACCGATACCACCGGCGCCATAGATTATGTGAACCCCAGGTTTACAAAGGCAACCGGCTATACTTTTGAGGAAGTGATGGGCAAAAATCCCAATATTTTGAAATCGGAATTTACGCCTTATGCAGACTATCATAATTTATGGGAAACCATTGCGGCAGGCAATGAATGGTCGGGTGAATTTCTTAATAAAAGAAAGGACGGCAGCACCTATTGGGAATCGGCTTCCATTTCGCCCATAAAAAATGACGAAGGCGAGATTACGCATTATTTGGCCATACAGGAAAATATCAGCGAAAAGAAAAAAAAGGAGGCCGAATTGATCAGCGCCAAAGAAAAAGCGGAAGAAAGCGACAAACTAAAAACCGCATTTTTGCACAATATCACCCATGAAATAAGAACGCCGATGAATGCCATTGTTGGTTTTTCTGAATTCTTAACCGATCCAAACCTGTCGCAGGATAAAATTCATCGGTACTCCGGCATCATCAACAAAAGCAGTCACCAATTGCTTTCCATCATCACAGACATTATCAACATTGCCACCATTGAATCAGGCCAGGCAAAAATTACGGAAAAGAACTTCAAACTGAATTCGGTGCTCGAAACGATTTACGACCAGTTTAATGTGCTGGCCAAAACTAAACAAATCGGCCTGACCCTTAAATTATCGCTGCCCGATTATGATGATATCATTTTTTCCGATGAAACAAAAATCACCCAAATCCTTACTAACTTAGTGGGCAACGCGCTTAAATTCACAAATTTCGGGACAGTTCATTTTGGCTATGAAACAAAAGACACCGAAATAGAGTTTTTTGTTGAAGATTCCGGCATTGGAATTCCCGATGAAATGCACGATGAAATTTTTAAACGATTTAGCCAGGTTGAAAACAGTTCGGAATTACAAGCCGGCGGCACCGGACTCGGTTTGGCCATCGCAAAATCGTATGTAAAACTCCTGGGTGGCAAAATGTGGTTGAACTCCCAGCCCGATAATGGATCGAAATTTTATTTTACCATTCCGGTTAAGTTTTAAAGGTTGTCTGTTGTGAGTTGTCAGTTGTGAGTTATCAGTTATCAGTTGTGAGTTGTCAGTTGTGAGCTATCAGTTGTGTGTTATGAGTTCTCAGTTGAAAATAGTTCTGAACATCGACAACCGACAACCGACAACAAAAGAACAAACCGACAACAGACAACCGAGAACTAAAAAACAAACCAACAACCGAGAACTAAAAAAATAACCAATAAGAAAAAATTAAGTTGTTATGAAAAGTTATAAAGAATTACAAATTTATGAGTTGTCGTTTCAATATGCGATTGACGTCCATAAAATGTCATTAAATCTGCCAAAGTATGAATTGTATGAATCAGGCAGTCAATTGAGAAGAGCTTCAAAAAGTGTAACAAATAATATTGTTGAAGGCTATGGGCGAAGGAAATATAAAGCAGATTTTATTAAATTTTTAATCTATGCGCATGCATCATTGCTTGAGAGTACTTCTCAACTTGAGATGATTAAAGTATTGCATGAGGTGGATGGTATAAATTTGTTAATTGAAAATTATGATAATTTGGGAGGTAAAATTTACTCCTTTATAAAATATGTAGAAGACAATTGGAAAACGTAAAGTGTTATCAGTTGTGAGTTGTCGGTTCTCAGTTGTCAGTTGTGGGTTGTGGGTTGTGAGTTATCCGTTTTGAGTTTCGAGTTTTGAGTTGTCAGTTGTCAGTTGTCAGTTGTGAGTCAAAAATAGTTCTGAAAATGGAAAGCCGAAAACCAATGCAAGTTCTTATTAATAAAGCATGGAAAACCAAAAAAACCGACAACTGATAACCGACAACTAAAGAACAAACTGAAAACCAATGCAAGTTCTTATTAGTAAAATAGTGGAGAACTTCAACTAATAAAAACCGAAAACTGATAACTGACAACCGATAACTAAATAACAAACCAACAACCAACGAAAGTTCTTATTAGAAAAATAGCAGGATACCAGTACAAAATATAACAGACAACTGATAACTGACAACCGACAACCAATAAAACTATAAAGGTTAAAGTTCCTTACTAACTAAACAACCACTAAAGCGGCAATTTCTTCTTCAGGGCTTCGACAATGTTATAAACTGCCGGGCAAATTTCCGTATTTTTCATCGTTAAATTGGTGAGCTGGATAAATTTTCGTCGGTTGGTGTGCGGATATTCGTTGCAGGCTTTTGGGCGCACATCGTAAATGCTGCACATATTGTCGTGTAAATCCAAAAAGGAACAGGGGGAAGTTTTTAACACATAAAAATCGTCGGGATCCCTTTCCAAATAGGTCGAAATAAAAAGGGGCTCTTTCATTTTCACATACTTGGCTATGCGCTGGATGTCCTTTTCCGTAAAAATGGGGCTGGTGGTTTTACAGCAATTCCCACAGGTTAAGCAGTCCGTTCTCTTAAATTCGCTAGTATGCAATTCCTGCACCACAAAATCCAAATTGTTGGGCGTGCGCTTTTTTAATTTTTGAAAATATTTTTTGGTTTCCGGATATTTTTCTTTGGACAAACCCGGCAATTCTTTTAAAAACGCTTCCATCTATTTAATTTATTGGCAAAAATACAATTTAAACTTTTAAAAATTATCGTACTTTTGCTCCTTAACGGATTTCAGTAAAAAAAGATGCAAAACAGTTTAGAAACAGCCATAAAAAAAGGGTTCAAAGAAATTTACGATATCGCTGTGGATTCGGTGGAATTTCAGGCAACCAACAAGGATTTTGAGGGAGACATTACCGTGGTTATTTTCGCATTTTTACGCTATATCAAAGGAAATCCTGTTGAAATTGGCACGAATCTGGGCGCCTACTTGAAAGAAAACGTGCAGGAAGTGGCCGATTTTAACGTGGTCAAAGGCTTTTTGAATCTGGTGATTGCCGATCAATTCTTCCTGAATGCCTTCCATAAAATTTATGCCACCCAAAACTTCGGATTTGTAGCCCCCAATCCAGCCGAAAAAGCCGTGATGGTGGAATATTCTTCCCCAAACACCAACAAGCCGCTGCATCTGGGGCATATCAGAAATAATTTGTTGGGCTATTCTGTGGCCGAAATAATAAAGGCTTCAGGAAAAAAAGTATATAAAACACAAATCATCAACGACCGCGGCATCCATATTTGCAAAAGTATGTTGGCCTGGCAACGTTTCGGCAACGGCGCAACGCCGGAAAGCACCGGTTTGAAAGGCGACAAATTGGTGGGAAACTACTATGTGGCCTTCGACAAAGCTTATAAAGAAGAAATTGCCCAATTAATGGCGGCAGGAAAAACCGAGGAAGAAGCAAAAAAACAGGCGCCCATTTTGTTGGAAGCCCAGGAAATGCTCCTTAAATGGGAAGCCGGTGATGAAGCAGTCGTTTCTCTTTGGAAAACCATGAACTCTTGGGTTTATGCCGGATTTGAACAAACTTATCAGGAATTGGGCGTTGATTTTGATAAAAATTATTACGAAAGCAGCACCTATTTGCTGGGAAAAGATGTGGTTGCGATCGGGCTGGAGAAAGGCGTTTTTTATAAAAAGCAAGACGGCTCAGTTTGGATTGACCTGACCGACGACGGCCTGGACGAAAAAATTGTGCTGCGATCGGACGGCACAGCGGTGTATATGACGCAAGATATTGGAACCGCCATTGAGCGGTTTAAGGATTTCGATTTAAGTGAATTGGTATATACCGTTGGAAATGAGCAGGATTACCATTTTAAAGTGCTGTTTCTGATTCTTAAAAAACTGGGCTTTGCATGGGCCGATAACTTGTACCACTTGTCGTACGGCATGGTTGATTTGCCAAGCGGAAAAATGAAATCGCGTGAGGGAACCGTGGTGGATGCCGATGATTTAATGCTGGAAATGGTTGACACCGCAAGAAATATTTCCCAGGAATTGGGAAAACTGGAAGGTTATTCTCAACCGGAAAAAGAGGCTTTGTACAAAATAATTGGGATGGGCGCCCTGAAATACTATATTTTAAAGGTAGATCCGAAAAAACGAATCCTGTTCGACCCTGAAGAATCCGTCGATTTTAACGGCAATACGGGTCCGTTCATCCAATACACTTACGCACGGATTCAATCCATCATCAGAAAAGCCGATTTTGATTTTTCTGAAGCAATAAAAAGCATCGATTTGCATGAAAAGGAACGTGAATTGATCAAACAAATTCAGCAGTTCCCTGAAATCATACAGAATGCCGCCAAAAACCACAGTCCGGCCCTCATCGCAAATTACACCTACGATTTGGTGAAAGAATACAATTCGTTGTATCAGAGTCTGCCTATTTTAGGAAGCGAAAACGAAAACGAAAAAATACTGAGAACGCAACTTTCGGCAAAAGTGGGCGAAATTATTAAAGCCGCTTTTAAATTATTGGGGATTGAGGTTCCTGAGCGGATGTAGCCCCCTAGCCCCGAAGGGGGGAATTGATAATTGATAATTAAGATGTTGAGAAGATAGAAAAGAGAGAAGAGAATAGAGAGAAAAGACTAAAGTGAAGACTGGTGACAGAAGACCGGAGACGGGAGACGGGAGACCGAAGACGGAAGTTAAATATCAAAATTTCAACTAACAGTTAAACGATTAAACAAATAAACGATTAAACAAATAAAACATGAAATACGACATCATTATTTTAGGAAGTGGTCCGGGAGGCTACGTCACTGCCATCAGGGCATCACAACTTGGTTTTAAAGTTGCCATTGTTGAAAAAGAAAATTTAGGCGGCATTTGTTTAAACTGGGGCTGTATTCCAACCAAAGCCTTGTTAAAAAGCGCCCAGGTTTATGATTATTTAAAACATGTGGATGACTACGGATTAAAAGCCGAAGCCATCGACAAAGATTTTGGCGCCGTGATCAAACGCAGCAGAAATGTGGCGGACGGGATGAGCAAAGGCGTTCAGTTTTTGATGAAAAAAAATAAAATTGACGTTGTTGATGGTTTTGGGAAACTGAAAACCGGCAAAAAACTGGACGTGACCGATGCGGAAGGAAAAGTGACCGAATACAGTGCCGAACATATTATTATTGCCACCGGCGCTCGTTCCAGAGAACTGCCAAACTTGCCGCAGGACGGCAAAAAAGTGATTGGTTACCGGGAAGCGATGACTTTGCCTGTGCAACCTAAAAAAATGATTGTGGTGGGCTCAGGCGCTATCGGCGTTGAGTTTGCCCATTTTTATAACGCGATGGGAACGGAAGTGACCATTGTGGAATTTTTGCCAAACCTGGTGCCTCTGGAAGATCTAGACGTTTCCAAACAGTTTGAACGCTCCTTTAAAAAATCGGGCATAAAAGTCATGACCGATTCCTCGGTGGAATCTGTGGATACTTCAGGCGATGGCGTTAAAGCGGTGGTTAAAACCAAAAAAGGCGAAGAAATACTGGAAGCCGACATCCTGCTTTCTGCCGTGGGCATTAAATCGAATATAGAAAATATCGGGCTGGAAGAGGTGGGTATCGTTACCGACCGTGATAAAATTATTGTCAATGATTTTTACCAAACCAATATTCCCGGCTATTATGCCATTGGTGATGTTGTTCCGGGTCCTGCCCTGGCCCACGTGGCTTCTGCAGAAGGCATTACCTGTGTGGAAAAAATTGCAGGTTTGCACACCGAAGCCATCGACTATGGCAACATTCCTGGCTGTACCTATGCAACTCCGGAAATTGCCAGCGTTGGACTGACAGAAGCGCAAGCATTGGAAAAAGGCTACGAACTTAAAATTGGAAAATTCCCGTTTTCCGCTTCCGGAAAGGCGAAAGCTGCCGGAACACCGGACGGATTCGTAAAAGTGATTTTCGATGCGAAATATGGTGAATGGCTGGGTTGCCATATGATTGGCGCCGGCGTTACCGATATGATCGCAGAAGCTGTTTTGGGAAGGAAACTGGAAACCACAGGGCATGAAGTGCTAAAAACCATCCATCCGCACCCAACCATGAGCGAGGCGGTGATGGAAGCTGTTGCCGATGCTTATGGGGAAGTGATTCATTTGTAGCAAGCAGTTTATACGTTAAATGTTAGATGTTAAATGTTATATGTTAAATGTTATATGTTAATTTAAAAATCAAAAGGGCAATTTTTAAACTATAAAAATTGCCCTTTTATTTTTTTCGATTGGCTACAGCCCATTTGCATTTTGTCTTCCTATAATTTTTATTATATTTGTGATGAAGGTTATTTATAAAGAAATATAAAATCCTATGAAAACTATAAAAATTATGCTGTTTTTTGTTTTGGCTCTCTCATTCTCCTGCAAAGAGGAAAAACCAAAACCCTCAATACAGCAAAACACGCTGACCGCCTCCGTAAAGCATTATATTTGCGCGAATAATTGCGAAAACAGCGGCAGCGATGTGCAAGGCGCTTGTCCGGTTTGTAAAAATCCGTATTTGCACAACGACGCTTTTCACGCACAGGATTTATTGAAAAACGGGCCGTTGAATGTCCCTACCAATATTCAGGCACCGGCAGCCAATGCGCCCGCAACCTCCTCTCCTGCCCAAAATGCCAAGGGAATTTATCATTACACTTGTACCAAAGGATGTTATGGCGGTTCGGGCATGGCGGAAAAATGTGCCAATTGCGGAACAGATTTGGCACACAACCAGGCATATCACAACTAAAACATCTAAAAAAATGGCATTTTCCTTCTTAAATCTTTTAAAACCGAAAAGCACGCTGGACATTTCCGAAATTATTTCAGAAATTGATTTTAAGGGCGGGACAAAATACGGTGAAAACGACGGCAATGCCGTGTATCTGGATATAGAAGAACTGGGCGGATTTCCCTTTATCAAAACCATCATTATCGGTGATTTCTCCACCAAAATAAAACGGACAGGCTGCACGCTGACCTTTGTTTTTGATAAGGATTCCTTGGTGTTGGGTTCGGACAATACCGATGTGGAATCCAACCAAATTAAAAACACCATTGCCTATTACACGGAAATAGATTTTGAATTAACGGAAGAAGAAGCCGTAAAAATACAAAACGAACAAGTACGGGAAATTCAATATACTTTTAAGGACAAAATCTTGGCTTTTACGCCAATTTCAGTTAAAAACCAATAACGGTAAACTCAAATTTCAACGGATCGGTATTTTTTAGCAACATTGGAATCAAATCATCACCCATTGTTTCATAAAAAACTGAAAAATTCTGGGTGCGTTCCTGCAGACTTTGGTGGGGAAATAACTCATTTTGCAAATCGACAATGCGTTCGACCACGTCAGAAAGTTTGCGTTTTTGCGCTTTTAACAGGCGTTTCTCCAAATTATCCAATCCGTTCAACTGCTTTTTCTCTTGGGCATTTACCGCGTTCAAAAAAGTAGGGTCGGTTTTCTCCGCAAGCACTTTTAAATCGGCAAATTGCTTTTGCAGGTGTTTCTTTTGTTCGGAAAAATCAATGTTGATTTCAGAAAGTTTCGTCACGACCTTCGCAATTAAAATTTCCTGTTTGCTGAAAATTTCTGGAATATAAATGCCTAATTTATCCAACTTGTGCAACTGTTTTTTGGTGGCCAGCAACAGCGAATTCCGCAGTACCAAGATCGGAAAAGGAACAGCTACGGCATTGAAAAAATCTTTTAGCTGAAACCAATAGGCCAACTCCCCGCCTCCGCCGATATAGGCCAGGTTTGGCAAGATAATTTCCTGGTAAAGCGGACGCAAAATCACATTTGGGCTGAACCTTTCGGGATGAGCTGTAACTTCCTGCAAGATGTCGTTTTCAGAAAAAACAAGGTTGGTGTTATTGACTTTAAAAAGATTGTTCTCAAAAATAATGCGTTCCCGTATTGAATCTTTCAAATAAAACAAGTTAATTTCCCGCGGATTTACCTGAATTTTAGTGAAGGATTCCAACCTTTTATCCGTTTCGGAAACATGTTTAAAAGAAGTGTTTTGAAACAATTCCTCCTTTACAAATGGCGCCAAAGATTTTTTCAGTTTGGCATCATCCCCATCAACAATCACCAATCCGTAAACACCAAAAAGTTCATTTACCAGATTGCGGGTGGCTTCCGCCAGATTTTCGTTATTTAAATAGGCATTTTTGAACAATTCACGCAAATCATCGGCGTTTTGGGAAGTGCCCAAAAGCATTGAAAATTCATTAAAAACGGCCTCAAATCCTTCGGTTTTCAATCGGCCCACTGCCCCGCTGCTTTCCCTGTTCCAGCTAATTTTGGTATTGGTGACGTTAAAATACTGAATTTCCTCAAAATCGTGGTCCTCTGTCGCCATCCAATAGACGGGCACAAAATTTTGCTGCGGAAACTCCTTTTTTAACCTGTCGGCCAAATTGATGGCAGTCACAATTTTATACAAAAAATACAAGGGCCCGGTAAAAATATTCAACTGGTGTCCGGTGGTAACCGTAAACGTATTTTCGTCTGACAATAACGCGATATTCTGATTGGTGACATCCGAAACCGCCGTATTTTCATACTGATTTTTAAGCGCATCTACCAAAAGATTTCGCGAAGCTGCGGAAAATGCCGTTTTTTTTGACCGGATCTGATTTTTAAATCCGGCAACATCTGGAAAATTCCCGTAAAACTGGGATAAATCAGGCTTTTTGTCCAGATAATCGCAAATTAATTTTGAAAAATAACCGGTGGAGGCAAAAGGGATATGGGTTACACTCATGAACCTTTACAATTTTTTTTGAAACAACGTATATACATATTCTCTGGTATTTCCCGAAGGCTGGGTGTAAGTATAATTAAATGATTTCAATAATTCAAAATCGGTTCCCAGGCGTTCTTGCAGCATTTCTTCATTGTAATTAAACACGTCAAGTCCTCTGCATTTTTTGGCGCCTTCTAAATTAAACTCCGCCAAAATTACGAATCCTTTTGGTTTTAAAGCACCTTTCAGCAAATCAAAATATGCCTTTTGCTGATTTTCTTCCGTAAAAAAATGCAACACCGCCCTGTCGTGCCACAAATCGACATTTTTTAATTTCAATAATTCGGAAGGATTCGTTAAATCATCCACTATAAATTGAATCGTTGCATTCATAGGAGCAGGCAAATTGCTTTTCAATTCAGCCAAGGCCACTGATGAAATATCGTTCACCGCCATATTTTCATAGCCTTTCGCCAACAATTCAGAAATTAAAGTGGTGGCACCGGCACCGGCATTAAAAATTAAGGCGTCTTTTGGGAGGTTGCAGGCTTCAATCAATTCTATGGATGGTGCAGGATTTTCTTCATACCAGCCCAAATTGGTGATGGGTGATTTTTGATAGGCATTGTCCCAATGTTTTTCATAATCGTAAGCGGTCGTTTCGTTTTCGTTGGAATTTTCGTTCATTTTAACGCAAATTTAATTTTTTATAAAAGTAAACAATTCAAACCGTTTGTTCGAATACTGCAAGCTATCTAACATTATTTTAACTAAAAAAAAATCTTCGTCCGCAGATTCAGTAATTCAGCTGTGAAGATTATTTAATATAAAGAACATTATTTTTATCAATGAACCCAAATAGCCACACATTTACCAAGCCAATAATTAAGTTTATTTAATTACATTTGGCTTTTAAATTTAACATCAATGAAAAACCTTCTTTTTTTAATTTTTGCTACTTCAGCTATTTCCATTTCATTAGGTGCACAAACCCTCAAATCGCCTGCAGAATTTTTGGGTTATGAATTGGGATCTCAATTTACGAGACATCATAAAGTGGTTGATTATTTCAATTATGTCAGTGAAAATTCAACAAACGCAACACTTCAACAATATGGCGAAACGAATGAAAACAGGCCATTGTACCTGTCTTTTATTTCTTCAGAAGAAAACATAAAGAATCTTGAAACAATACGGGAAGACAACCTTAGAAGAACAGGGATTTTAAAGGGTGATGTCACTTCAGAAGTTGCCACAGTTTGGCTAAGTTACAACGTCCATGGAAACGAAGCATCAAGTACGGAAGCCGCGATGCAAACATTGTATGAGTTGGTTACAAATAAAAAAGACTGGCTTAAAAGCACCCTGGTCATAATTGATCCCTGCATAAATCCCGATGGGCGCGACCGCTATGTAAACTGGTACGACCAAACAAAAAGCACACCATATAATGCAGATCCGAACGCTTTTGAACATAGGGAACCTTGGCCACGAGGAAGGGCAAACCATTATTTATTCGATTTAAACAGAGACTGGGCCTGGGCCACACAAGTTGAAACGCAGCAGCGCATAAAAATATACAATAAATGGCTGCCGCAGGTTCATGTCGATTTTCACGAACAAGGGTACGAAAGTCCGTATTATTTTGCGCCAGGCGCAGAACCTTTTCATGAAATTATTACAGATTGGCAACGTGATTTCCAAACACAAATAGGGAAAAACAATGCCAAATACTTTGATAAAAACGGCTGGCGTTATTTCACAAAAGAAGCTTTTGACTTGCTATATCCAAGCTATGGCGACACCTATCCTACTTATATGGGCGCCATCGGAATGACTTATGAACAAGCAGGAATTGGTGCCGGATTGGGAGTAAAACTCGAAAATAAGTCAGTGCTGACATTAAAAGACAGAATCGCCCATCATTTTACAACAGGAATTTCTACCGTTGAAATGACTTCAAAAAACACTTCAAAATTGCTTTCAGAGTTTAATAATTTCTTCAATAACAATAAACCTGCCTATCAAAATTATGTTTTAAGGGGTGATCCCGAAAAAATTAATCAGGTGGTTGATTTACTGAAAAAACATGAAATCTACAGTTTTAAGCCCGAAGAAAAAACAATAAAAGCCTATGATTATTTTTCAAATTCCGTAAAATCCATCCAAACCACCATACAGGATTTGGTGATTCCAACCAATCAGACCAAAGGAAAAATGGTGAAAGTTTTATTTGAACAGCAAGCAAAGCTCACTGATTCGCTAACTTACGACATCACTGCCTGGAGCATTCCTTACGCCTATGGCTTACAGGGATTTGCTTCAAATACCGCTGTCGGGATTCATAAAAATTCAACTTCTGATAAACCGATATACAACAACAATGTCGCAAATAATAACGCCTATGCGTATATCCATAAATGGAATGAAGTTTCTGACGCTTCTTTTTTGGGTAAATTGCTGGAAAACAAATTTAATGTCAGATTTAATAAAGCCGATTTTTCAATAGAAAATAATTCCTATAAAAAAGGAACTTTGGTGGTTATGCGTGCAGACAATGGACATCTTGAAAATTTTGATGAATTAATCACAAAGTTGGCTAATGATTTTAATACCAAATTAACTTCCGTAACTTCAGGTTTTGTAGATTCGGGAACCGATTTTGGCTCTTCAAATTATGCTCTGATCAAACCTAAAAAAATTGCCGCCATTGCCGGTGAAGGCGTTTCTTCCTTAAGTTTTGGGGAAATTTGGCACTTTTTTGAAACGCAATTAAAATATCCGTTCACCATTATCAATCATTTAAATTTAAACCGCACCGATCTTTCAGCCTACGATGTGTTAATTTTAACCGATGACTACAATGCCGATAATACTGAACTGGAAAAGTTAACTTCATACGTATCAAATGGCGGGACGATTATAGCTATTGGAAGTGCTTTAAATAGTTTTGCCGATAAAGATGGATTCGCCTTACAAATAAAAAAAGATACCTTAAAAGATAAGAACAATCCGAAACCCAATTTAATCCCCTACAACCAACAAGAACGCAATGAGTTGAAAAGGACTATTACGGGCAGTATTTTTAAAAGCACCTTAGACAATACGCATCCGCTGGCTTTTGGTTATCCTAATTATTACCATAGCTTAAAATTAAGCGGCACTTCCTATAAATTATTAAAAGATGGCGCCAACGTTGGTTATTTTCCTGAAAACGCCATAAATATTTCCGGATTCGCGGGGTCGGAAGCTTTAAAAGATGTTCCGAATTCTTTATTGTTCGGGGTTGAGAAAAAAGGAAAAGGACAACTTATTTATATGGTGGACAATCCGTTATTCCGTTCATTTTGGCAAAACGGAAAGCTGTTTTTTACCAATGCCATTTTCTTGAATTAACGAAAAAAAGCGAGCATAAGCTCGCTTTTTTTTAACTTTTAGTAGTGACAGGTCGCGACCTGTCACTACTTTTAAATTTTAACATCTATATTCCCCCTTCTAGGGTTAGGGGGCATTTAACTTTTTTCAGGTTCCCCATACAAATCAAACTCCGTGGCTGAGGTAATTTTTATGTTTGCGAATTTCCCCACCTGGACATAGTTTTCGGTGGCGTCAATCAACACTTCATTGTCCACATCGGGTGAATCAAACTCTGTTCTTCCTATAAAATAATTGCCGTCTTTTCTGTCGATGATGACCTTAAAAAATTTACCCACTTTTTCCTGGTTCAGTTCAAAAGAAATCTGGCTTTGCAGATCCATAATATCGCTCACCCTTTTTTGTTTCACTTTTTCCGGAACATTGTCCTTCAAACTCGCTGCATGGGTATTTTCTTCGTGGGAATAGGCGAATACGCCCAAACGCTCAAAACGCATGGCTGCCACCCATTCTTTTAATTCCTGAAAAATTTCTTCAGTTTCTCCCGGATAACCAACGATTAAAGTGGTCCTGATCGCCATATCCGGAACCGATTTTCTGAATTCCGCAATTAAATTGGTTGTTTTTTCGTGGGAAGTTCCCCTGCGCATCGACTTTAAAATATCGTCGTTGATATGTTGCAGCGGAATGTCCAGATAATTACAGACTTTAGGTTCATTTTTTACGACTTCCAGTACATCCAACGGAAAGCCCGTAGGAAAAGCATAATGCAAACGAATCCATTCTATCCCGTCTATTTTCGCCAATGCGGTCAACAAATCGGCCAAGGCTCTTTTTTTGTAAATATCCAATCCGTAATAGGTCAGGTCCTGCGCAATTAAAATCAGTTCCTTGATTCCTTTTTTGGCCAGCTTGGTGGCTTCAATCACCAAATTTTCAATCGGCGTGGATGCATGTTTTCCGCGCATCAAAGGAATGGCGCAAAATGAGCAAGGCCTGTCACAGCCTTCCGCAATTTTTAAATAGGCATAATGTGTAGGCGTAGTTGTCAAGCGTTCGCCGATCAGTTCATGTTTATAATCGGCCTCCAACACTTTTAACAGGTTTGGCAAATCGTGCGTACCAAAATATTCATCAACATTTGGAATTTCCTTTTGCAAATCGGGCTTGTAACGTTCACTTAAACAGCCGGTCACATAAACCCGGTCAACCTCGCCCAATTCTTTTTTGTTGACATAGTGCAAAATGGTGTTGATTGATTCTTCTTTGGCATCGCCAATAAACCCACAAGTGTTGATTACCACAATGTTTCCGTCATCATTTTCATCTTCGTGAACAACATTTTTATTGTTTGCGACCAATTGCCCCATCAAAACTTCACTGTCGTAAACATTTTTTGAGCAGCCTAAAGTAACCACGTTGATTTTATTTTCTTTCTTCGATTTTGTTCTCATATACCAAATTTAAGGTGTAAAATGCATTATTCATTTTAAATTCCAACTGCTTACACCAGCACAGTTTAATTATAATTTTTGGGAGCAATCCGTTTTTTACTTGCTTTTTCATATTCATGCGCCCATTGCAACAAGGAAATTTCCTGAAATGGTTTTGCAATAAACGTCAGTCCTCTCGGTTTCCCGTCGGTTTGATAGCCCATTGGCACTGTCATTGCCGGATATTTTGCCACGGCCGCATAGCCGGCGTGAAAATTATTGATAGACAAGATGCCGTCCAGATTGTGCTTATTCATCGGTCCCTCAAAAAACAGTTTCCCGTTGGTACTTAAAGTGCCTTTGATGCGTTCCAAATCTTCCGAACTTCCCTTATCCGCCACAATACCTTTAAACAATGCTTGTCCGTAAGGCGCCCTTCTTAAACTATCCAAGCTGTTGAATGCAATCACATCCTCCACCGATTTTAAGGTCACAGCAGCATTGGCATGTTTTTGGAGATATTCCGGCAAATCCTTTTTCATATCCAAATTCAGCAAGCGTATAAATCCGGGCAAATCGATTTCCTGTGGTTCTATTTCGATAATTTCGGCCCCTTCATTTTTAAGTTTTGACAGCGCTTCCACATACAAGGAGTCTTCCATCAACCCTTTAAAAGCGCCGAAGCGTTTTCCTTTTAATGAGGTATTTAAGTTGCTAAACAATTCATGTTCCAATTTAACTGAAGCGCTGTCATCTTTGTCAAACCCTGTCATGGCTTCAAGTATAATGGCATTGTCGATCACGTTTTTGGTCATAGGTCCGGGCGTATCCAAGGTGCTTGAAATAGGAATGATCCCTGTTCTGCTGAGCAAACCAATAGTTGGTTTTAAACCAACCACAGAATTTTGGCTTGAGGGAGACAATATGGAGCCGGAAGTTTCACTTCCCACCGCCGCAACACAAAAATTTGCCGCAACCGCAACCCCGCTTCCCGAACTTGAACCGCCAGTATCGAATATTCTTCTGCCGTACGGATTTAATGTTTGTCCGCCCACCGCGCTATAGCCGCTCGGACAGTCGCCGCAGAAAAAGTAAGCCCATTCGCTTAAATTTGCTTTTCCCAGAATTAAAGCGCCGTTATTTTTTAGTTGCTTCACGATAAAAGCATCCTCTGCGATATTTTCTTGCAATGCTGCAGCACCAGCCGTTGTAGGCATTCCTGCCGCATTGATGTTGTCTTTCAACAAAATTGGCATCCCAAAAACCGAAAATTCAAGCAATGGTTTTGGTTGTTTGTCTTTTTGTCGGGCTTCTGCCACAACGTTTGGATTCAACGCAATTACTGCATTCAGGGAAAGCCAATTTTCCCTGTCAAATTTTCTGATGCGGTACAGGTAAAACAAGACCAGCTTTTCATAGGTCAGTTTGCCTTGCGCTATGTTTTTTTGAAGGGTTGGAATATTTTGTTCTATGATTAAAGGCTTTAAAGAAGTATAGGTTGCTTCAGAAAAACCATTTAAATCAGCATTAAATGGCGCCCACAAAGCGGCATTGTCGATATATTTGGAATCCAACACTTTAAATTCCCTGAAATCTTTGATGGAATCTTTGCTTTGTCTGGTGACATCCTGATTTTGGGCGAATGCATTGCTGATTGTAACTAATAGTAGAAAAGCGATTAAAAGATAATTCTTCATATAAAAATTATTAAAGTTTGCAATTTTTGTCACTTGAAAAAAGAATCCACAAATTCAATTTTATTGAACACCTGTAAATCGTCAATTCCCTCGCCAACGCCAATGTATTTCACCGGAATTTTAAACTGGTCGGAAATCCCGATTACCACACCGCCTTTTGCAGTACCGTCCAGTTTTGTGACGGCCAGAGCAGTAACTTCTGTGGCTTTGGTGAATTGTTTGGCCTGTTCAAAAGCATTTTGGCCGGTGGAGCCATCGAGCACCAACAACACTTCATGGGGTGCATCGGGCACCACTTTTTCCATCACCCGTTTTATTTTGGACAGTTCATTCATCAAATTAATTTTATTGTGCAATCGGCCCGCAGTGTCAATAATCACCACATCGGCATTTTGTGCCACGGCAGATTTCAAAGTGTCAAAAGCCACGGAAGCCGGATCGCTCCCCATTTCCTGTCGGACCATAGCTACGCCAACCCTGTCGGCCCAAACCTGCAACTGGTCAATTGCGGCGGCACGAAAGGTATCCGCAGCGCCAAGCACCACTTTTTTGCCGCTTTTTTTAAATTGTGAAGCCAGTTTGCCAATGGTGGTTGTTTTTCCAACGCCATTTACGCCAACCACCATAATTACATAAGGCTTTTTATTTAAAGGGGTCGTAAAATCAGTTTCATTGCCTGCATTGGTTTCCGACAACAAACCTGCAATTTCCTCCCTAAGAATGGCATTTAATTCTTCTGTTCCTAAATAAGGGTCTTTTAAAACCCTTGCTTCAATGCGATTAATAATTTTAAGTGTTGTTTCAACACCAACATCCGAAGAAATCAGCACTTCTTCCAAATTGTCCAATACCTGATCGTCAACCTTCGATTTTCCGGCAATCGCTTTGGACAGCTTCGAAAAGAAAGTAGTTTTGGTCTTTTCCAGACCTTTGTCTAAGGTTTCTTTCTTTTCCTGGGAAAATAATTTTTTGAATAAACTCATTTTATAAAAATTACTGCTGTAAATATAAAAAAAAACTACTCTCAAAAGATTGAAAGTAGCCTTAGTCGTTAATCTATAAACAAATTGTTATTTTTTGTCCAAGAAGTCTTTTACCATTAAAGGATCCATGATAGCTTCAACAAAAGTGTAAGCTCCGGTTTTAGGAGATTTTACCATTTTAATTGCTTTTGATAATCTTTTTGATCCTGTTTGTAGTGATGCTACTGATTTCTTTGCCATGATCCTATATTATTTAATTTCTTTATGAACGGTCACTTTTTTCAAGATAGGATTGAATTTTTTAATTTCCATCCTGTCTGGCGTATTCTTTTTGTTCTTTGTGGTAATATACCTGGAAGTTCCAGGTAATCCTGTACCTTTATGTTCTGTACACTCTAAAATTACTTGAATTCTATTTCCTTTTGACTTTGCCATTTCCTAATGATTATTTTTTGTAAAAACCTTTTTCTCTTGCCTGTTTTAAAACAGCGGAGATTCCATTTTTATTGATATTCTTTAAAGCTGACGTAGATATTTTTAAAATAATCCATTTATCTTCTTCAGCAATATAAAAACGCTTTTTAATTAAATTAGCGTCAAATTTTCTTTTAGTTCTATTCAATGCATGAGAAACATTGTTTCCAACCATTGCTTTTTTTCCAGTAAGTTCGCAAACTCTTGACATATTTCTGTACCTTTTTAGTGTATTCTCAAAACGAGATGCAAAATTAAATTTTTAAACTCGAATACACAAACTTATTTTACTAGTTTTTCAAAATTTCTTTCCTCAACAATTCCAAAGCTTTATTTGAAGCGCGGGCGATTACTTTTTCCCGGGGTTTCCCAAAGAAAAATTCTTCTGAAAAAACAGTGGTCGGTGTGGCAATGGCGATAAAAACCGTTCCCGCCGTTTTGTTTGTTTCATCGGCAGTTGGCCCGGCGTTTCCGGTGGTTGCTATGGCATAATCGGTTTGGTATTTTTGCTGAATTCCCTTTGCCATCGCCTCGGCAACTTGGGCGCTCACCACCGTGTTTTCAGCAATTATTTTTTCATCAACAAGCAGTTCATTTATCTTAATCTTTTTGTTGTAAGCCACGATTCCGCCCACAAAATAGTTGGATGCGCCGGGAACAGAAGTGATCATTTTGGCGATATTTCCGCCTGTGCAGCTTTCCGCCAATGACAAGGTCTGTTTTTTTTCGGTCAATAATTGTCCGATTACGGCTTCAATCGTTTCATTTTCCCCAAAACCCACGATAATTCCGGGAATTAATTTCACCAGCTTTTCAATTTCCCTGGAAATGGCCTGTTCGAGCATTTCATTCGTGGCCCCTTTTGCGCTTAGACGCAAACGCACCGTTCCGTAGGATGGCAAATAGGCCAACTTGATGAACGCGGGCAAATTGTTTTCCCAATCTTCAATTTTTGCCGCAAGCATGCTCTCCCCCAATCCGTAGGTAATGATTGTTTTATGAAGAATAAAAGGCAATTTGAAGGTCGCCTGCAGTTTGGGCAGCACGCTTTGTGACATCAGTCCTTTCATTTCCACAGGCACCCCGGGCAAGGAAACGACCACCTTATTGTTATGCACAAACCACATTCCCGGCGCGGTGCCAAATTCATTTTTTAAAGGGATACAGGTTGAAGGCACCAA
The DNA here is from genome assembly GCA_036567345.1 of Lutibacter sp. Lineage (GTDB taxonomy): Bacteria > Bacteroidota > Bacteroidia > Flavobacteriales > Flavobacteriaceae > Lutibacter. Next base: position 47,058 of record DATCUQ010000008.1, on the reverse strand, counting down.
GGCCTGATTTCTGTTTACATCGGTAAATGGATAATTTATCTTCGCAAACATTTGTTTAATATGTTTTACGATGTCTTCATTCAAAACCAGGGTGTCCTTAAAATATTCCGCCAGGGTTAATTTGGTGATGTCGTCTTTTGTAGGGCCCAAGCCACCGGTAATGATCACGATATCGGCATTGGACTGCGCTTCTTCCACCGCTTTTAAAATATGTTGCCTGTCATCTTGAATGGAAGTTATCTGATAAACGGAAACGCCAATTTTGTTCAATTCCTCCGCAATCCATTTTGAATTTGTATCCAAAATTTGGCCTATTAAAATTTCATCCCCAATGGTAATTATTTCTGCAAGCATTATTTCACTATATTTGCGTTAAATATAGTAATTTAGACGCAACCTTTTAAAAAAATAAGCATCTAAAAAATATATACTAAAACTAAAAAAAACCAACTACAGCTATGATTACCCCTGATCAATTAAGCGATAATGAGCTTCTTGAGAAAATAGAAAATTGCTCATTGGAACCGGAGTCATTTACCCACGAAACCATGTTACGGCTTGCATGGATTTTAATCCAAAAGCACGGATTGGATGTCGCCATTGTTAAAAACAATCATATCAAAGAAAAATATTTTAAAACGGCTTTAAAAAGCGATAAGTTCAACAAAACTTTGAGCAGGGCCTATGTCGAAATTCTTTATTATTTTATGAAGAAAACAAACACCAATAATTTTGACAAATTACTGCGTGAGTTTCCGCGGTTACGATTCGACTTTCAAAAATTGGTGAAAACGCATTACGGCTACAATATCTTGAAGGAGCACCGTACTGAGGAACCTAAAGATTTTAAACCTATTATATTTACGTTTTAGGCAATTATTTTATTTCACTTAAACTGCCTGTTTAAGCATTCTGGTTTCCAAAAATACAGGAATGCCACAAAAAAATGCACCCCAAGAAGTGCATTATAGTGAATTGCTGTTTTTAATCCGCAGATTTATTTTACGGTGATGCGAAAGGCTTCAACACCGTTCAGGATTCCAACCAACACATCATTTTCAGAGACTTTGCCCACGCCTTCCGGAGTTCCCGTAAACAGTACGTCCCCTTTTTTTAGCGTGAAAAACTGAGAAACATAAGCAATTAGTTCATCTATTTTCCAAAGCATGGCGTTTGAGTTGCCATCTTGGACTATCTTTTCGTTTAGTTGCAATTTAAAATTTAAATTATTTAAATCCCCTAAATTTTCCTTTGGATAGAACTCCCCTATCACCGCACTGCCGTCGAAAGCTTTTGCTTTTTCCCAAGGCAATCCTTTTGCTTTACAGTCCTCCTGAACATCACGCGCCGTAAAATCGATTCCCAGCCCTATTTCATCATAATAGGTATGGGCAAATTTTTGATCGATGTATTTCCCTACCTTCTTTATTTTTACCAGTATTTCCACTTCATAATGCACTTCCTTAGAGAATGGGGGAATAAAAAAAGGTTGGTTTTTAGTCAGTATGGCAGAATCGGGTTTTAAAAAAATCACCGGATTCAATGGTTTTTCATTTTGTAATTCGGCAATATGCTTTGCGTAATTGCGCCCAATGCAAATTATTTTCATCTGTTTAAATTATATTTTTTAGCTGAACAGCTGCTGTCTGCGGCAGGCAGGTTCACTATTAATCATTCCTTTGTGTATCAAAATTTGTTATGCATGTTTCATTTTAAATCCTATATTTTTTTGAACTTCCGTGATTAGTGTAGACCTGTTTTATTAATTTTTTTCCTTCAACTATTTTTTACACACCCCTAACCCCTCTCAAGAGGGGAGTTAATCGTGGTAAATTTAATAACTTACAACTTTTAACTTAATTACGGTATCCATTTTTTCTCAAAATCGGGTTTTCTTTTTTCCAGAAAAGCATTTCTTCCTTCTGTCGCTTCTTCCGTCATATAGGCCAAACGCGTGGCTTCGCCGGCAAAAACCTGTTGTCCCACCATCCCGTCATCGGTTAAATTCATGGCGAATTTCAACATTCTGATGGAAGTTGGCGATTTCGCCAATATTTCCTGGGCCCATTCATAGGCGGTTGTTTCCAATTTTTCATGGGGAATTACGGCATTCACCATGCCCATATCACAGGCTTCCTGGGCAGAATAACTTCTTCCGAGAAAAAATATTTCACGCGCTTTTTTTTGTCCGACCATCTTGGCCAAATACGCCGATCCATAACCGCCGTCGAAACTGGTGACATCGGCATCGGTTTGTTTAAAAATGGCATGTTCCGCACTCGCCAAAGTCAGGTCGCAAACCACATGCAAACTATGTCCGCCCCCAACAGCCCAGCCCGGAACCACCGCAATAACCACTTTGGGCATAAAACGGATCAACCGTTGCACTTCCAAAATATTTAACCGGTGATACCCATCCTCGCCCACATAACCCTGATGGCCGCGTGCTTTCTGGTCTCCGCCGCTGCAAAATGAATACACGCCGTCTTTGGCGGACGGACCTTCCGCAGAAAGTAACACCACCCCAATTGAAGTATCTTCCTGTGCATCATAAAACGCTTCGTACAATTCTTTTGTGGTTTTGGGCCTGAACGCATTCCGTACATCTGGCCTGTTGAACGCTATACGCGCGACCCCATTGCATTTTTTATAGGTAATGTCTTCAAAATCCCTGACCGTTTTCCAATTAATAGCTTCCATTTTTGTTTCAATTAGAAGGTAAAAATAAATCATTTAAATGATTTAAAAAATTATAAACCCAAAACTTGGGTTCCCTAATTCTCCAGGCAATAAAAATGATTTTAAAAAGAATGTTATTGATTTTATAACTCTTTATGGTTTTGGCATTTAAAAAAATTACATAACTTTAAGGCATGAAAAGTTTACTGATAAAAAAAATAGGTTTCTTGGGGCTTGCCTTGATTATTTCAAGTGCGCTTTTTTCCCAAAACACGCAATTAAAAAAATTCAATTCAAAGGAATTAAATAGCGATCGCTATCTGAAAATTTACATTCCGCCCAGTTATACCTGCGATACCACAAAATTGTATCCGCTCACCATTGTGCTGGATGCCGAATATTTATTTGATGTTTACGTGGGCAATTCCATCCTTTTTTCGACCCAGGAAAAAGCGCCGGAGCAAATCATTGTCGGCATCAATCAAAATCAGTTCAAGGAACGCTTTACCGATTGCGCCTACTCAAAAGAAAACAGTTTGCCAACAGAAGACAGTGAGGCCTTTTACCGGTTTGTAAGAAGTGAACTGTTGGATTATTTTGAAGAAAATTACCGTATTTCGCCTTTTAAAACCATCGTGGGCAACACGCTTACCGCGAATTTTATCAATTATTTTTTTATAGAAACTAACCCGGGTTTTAACGCATTTATAGCCATCAATCCTTATTTTGCGCCTGATATGCCTTCCTTGATGCAACAAAAAATTCCGACCTTAAAAGAGGAAAACAGGTATTATTATTTGTCCAATGGCTCCTACAATGCAGAAAATTGGAAAACCAGCATCATCACCACCAATGCCATGCTGGAAACAACCAACAGCCCAAAATTTAAATACCGCTATGAATTCTTTGATAAAAGCAATGCAGTGGCGTCAATCGGACAAAGCATTCCAAGCGCTTTTGCCTTTATTTTTGATTTGTATTACGCGATTTCAAAGGAAGAGTTTGAAAAAAATATCAAAGATCTGTCGCCTGCGGATGCCATCGCTTATTTGGAAAATAAATATGTTGAAATTGACTATTTGTTCGGAAGCAACCTTAAAATTAGGGAAAGCGATATTTTTGCCATTGAATCCATTATTTTGGACAAAGAAAATGGGGATTATTTGAAGAGTTTTGGCGAAATGATCAACCGACTTTATAAAGAATCTCCGATTGGGGATTATTATATCGGTCGCTATTATGAAATTGGAGGGAAATATAAACAAGCCCTGGATTATTATAAAAGCGGTTATATGAAATTGCCGGAAGGTGACCCAAATGCCGATGGTTATTATGAAAATATTGAAAGGGTGCTTAAAAAGAGGGATGGAACTTATAAAGAATAAAAGCCCCCTTACCCCCGAAGGGGGAATTTAAAAGGATAAAGAGTTAAATATTGAAATGTTAAATGTTAAATGTTTATTGCTGAAAGCCTAAAGTAAAGCTAAAAAATAATGGTTTCTAAACAATTACGTATAAATTATAACATTTAACTATTCCAACAAACTTTCTTTTTGGCCAATTGACCAATCTGCCAATTTGATTCCTTCTTCGGAGATGGTGATCAATTTTTGTCTGAACAATCCGCCAACGGCATTTTTAAAGGCTTTTTTACTCATTCCTAATTGGAATTTTATCTCTTCCGGAGCCGTTTTATCGGTCAAAGGCAAGAAACCTTCGTTTTCTTTAAGTGCTTTCAACAGTTTAATCTCGTAGCTAACAATGGTTTGTTTAAAACCGATGGGCTGCAAACTCACGTCGAGCTTTTCATCTTCCCTAATTTTTTTAATGTAGCCTGTTAATTGCTGGCCTTCATGAATTTTTTGAAAAAGCTCATTTTTATAAAGCAACCCTTCAAATTCATGATTCACCATGACCGTAAAACCCAATGTTGTGGCCTTCACAACCAACAAATCTACCTTATCCCCTATGTTTAATTCTTCCATGATCTATGCTTTTAAATTGTTGAAATATGCTTTTAATATATGGTCGTTTTCCAGCCTTGGCGTGAAGATTTCCAACACTTTCGGTTTGCTGGAAGCTTCATAAAAATCGGCAAGCTGTTTTTGCAATTCCGCTTTGTCATTTGCTGCGCTATATTCAAAATGATACATTTTGCACAAATGTTCCGCAGTTAATTGGTGTGGCGTTTCAAAATAATACAGTGCCTCCGACTCTTTTGGGCCAGGAATGAATCGGAAAATACCGCCGCCGCCGTTGTTGATCACTATAATTCTGAAATTATTTGGTATGTAATTGTTCCACAGCGCATTGCTGTCGTACATAAAACTGATGTCGCCCGAAATGAACAGGGTATTTTCTTTTACCGCATAAGCCGCGCCAATGGCGGTGCTCGTGCATCCGTCAATTCCGCTTGTGCCCCTGTTGCAGAAAATTCGCCAGGTTTTATTGCTGTCGAACAACTGTGCATATCGAATAACGGAACTGTTTCCCAATTGCAGTTGTGTGTGGTCTGGAACGGTGCCCAAAATAGTGTCAAACACTTTCAGATCGGAAAATGGACAGGTTTCCATATATTCCTGATGCTTTTGCAACCGCAATTCTTTTTTATGCAACCAAAAATGTTGGTAATTGCTCTCCCTTGTTTTTGTCAAAAAGAAAAATTGGCTAAAAAACAGTTGTGCTGAAACCTTAAAATGATGTTCCAAACAATGAAAAGTATCATAGGCCCTTAAAGCATCTGCGTGCCAATGGTGTTTAGGTTTGTAGTTTCGAAGCTGTTCCTTTATTTTTTTTGAAACAATCATTCCTCCTAAAGTCAGCAGAATATCTGGTTTAAATTCCTCCAACTCGTCTTCCACAAAAGGAAAAATTAATTTATCGATGCTGTTGATGAATTTCGGATGGGAAACATTGGCCGTATTCTCAATCAGCACCAATACCGACGGATCTTTTGCCAAATGTTCCAATTGGATTTGCAGCAATTCATCGGGAAAATGTTCGCCGACCAACACCATTTTTTTCGTGGAAGCATTCCAGATATCCGCGAATTTCTGAAGTGATTCAACCTCCAGCGGAATTTCCTTCAGCAAAGATTTTTCCGTAATTTTGACGTTTTGCGATTTTAATCTTTCAACTACCTCTTCAATGGCGTCTGCCGTAATTTTTTCATATAAAGGATCCTCGAAAGGCACATTGATGTGTACGGGACCTTTTTTGTTGATTGCTGTCTGAAACGCTTTTTCTATGAGTTCCCTGTCGTTTTCGCCCCCTAAATTTGCGCTGAACAGCATGTGATTTTCAAACACGTTTTCCTGCCGAATCGTTTGTCCGTCCCCAACATCAATAAGGTGTGCAGGCCTGTCGGCAGAAATCACCACCAAAGGAATATTGCTGTAAAAAGCTTCCGCAATGGCTGGATAATAATTTAGCAATGCCGAGCCTGAAGTACAAACCAATGCCACAGGTTTTCTGGTTTGCTGGGCAATTCCCAAAGCAAAAAAAGCAGCACTGCGCTCATCGACCACCGATTCAATTTTGATCTTTCCAGATGCATTAAAACCAATAATCAGCGGGGCATTGCGCGAACCAGGAGAAATCACAATATGTTCAATCTCATTTATAATACAAGAAGCGATGATAAGTTGCGCTAATTCTTTCTTTGGATGTTGTGGCATTCAATTGCTTATTTAAAGATGCAAATTTAAGGAAAGTTATGTCAGTAATTCATGTATTTTTTCATCATTTATCGATGAAATGCGAATTAAATAATTTTGGCAATCACAAAAAAAGGAGGCTATTTCACAACAACACTTTTTTCATGACCTCCGCCTTGGAAACGGTTTCCTCCCACTCATTTTCAGGAATGCTGTCCGCAGTAATTCCCCCGCCCACATAAATGGAAACCAACCTGTTTTCCAATTGCATGCAGCGCAAATTCACAAATAAATTGGTGCGTCCATTGCTGTTTAATTCGCCTAAAAAACCGGAATAATATGCCCGGTCGTAACCTTCATTTTCCAAAATAAAAGCAGCGGCAACGGCTTTTGGCAATCCGCAAACTGCGGGCGTTGGATGCAAGATGTTTATGAGATTTTCGAGGGAATCGGCAGACTTCAATTTACCGGATATGTCGGTTCTTATATGCACCAAATTTCCCGCCTGAACAGTAAATGGCGCGGTAATATCCAACGATTCAACAGATTCTTTTAAGTTTTCCGCCATAAAATCCGTCACATATTGCTGTTCCTGTATTTCTTTATTTTGCCAAACAACATTAACGGTTCCGTTATATTTTTGCGTTCCCGCCAAGGCCATTGTTTTAAAATTGCCCTCAAAACTGGTGAGCAATTTTTCGGGCGTTGCACCCATCCACAAACCAATTTCAGGATGATACCACAAATACACAAAAGCATTTTTGTATTCTTTCAGCATTTTTTTAAAGATATTCACCACATTTAATTGATCAATTTTAAGCGTTTCTTTTCGCGACAAAACGATTTTTTGGGCCTTATTGTTTTTGATAAAATCGATGGCGCTTTGAACCAATGCGATGTGATTTTCTTTTAAAGTATTTGATGCTTCAACAGTCTCAAATTTTGGTTTTTCCGCTTGAATTTCATTGTTTTCGAGCAGATCATTGTCAGTAATTTCTATACTGAAGGAATCACATTCATCAAAAGGAAAAAATATTTTTTTCTCCGACGCACTAAATGGCGCGAATACGAAGCCCGCTTCTTTATAAGATATTAATTCATGCAATGCTTGTGTTCGCTGCACAAAAGCTGTCACCAAATTTTCGTTCGGTTTTCTGTACACCACAAATGGCGATTTTGACTGGTAAACTCGTTCCAATTCAATAAAAAAATTCGCTATTTCTTCAGACAATTGTTCTAAATTAAAAAGTTATAAATGAAGTTATTTCGGCAAAATAATATTGGTGAGCCTGCAGGTTGAAATCAGTTTTCCGAAATCATCTTCTATCCTAATATCGATTAAATGCGTGGTTCGTCCTTTGTGAATAAATGTTGCCGTTGCGATGACATTTCCGCTTTTGGCGCTTCCCAAATGATTGGCTGAAAAAGAAATGCCCCGCACCATAAATTTGTCGTTGTCGATCACCAACATGGATGCCGGACTTCCTACACTTTCCGCCAAAGCCATGGTAGCGCCGCCGTTTAAAATGCCGTCAGGCTGAAAAACGCTTGTGTTTACGGGCATTTTTGCCACCAAATAATCATGGCCAACATCTGTGTAGGTGATGTGCAACGTTTCCATCAAGGTATTCTTGCATAAAGAATTTAATGTCAGCAATGTTTTTTCTTTCTGATTCATTTGTTGGAATTATCTGTTAAAATAAAATGCACTTATCGTTCAAATTTTTATGGTTTAGCGCTGAAAAAAATTTGATTTCGGCTTTTTTATATAAAAAAGTCAGACCGTAAAAATAAGAATTAAAACTTTAAATAGTACATTTGTAATTTAAATCTGTTTATAAAATGGCTTACAAAATTAGGGTAGTTTTAGATGTTGAAAAAGATGTAATTAGAGATATTCTTGTTAATGAAACCATTAATTTAGAAGATTTACATTTTATCATCGCAAAATCATTTGGATTTCAGGGGCTTGAAATGGCTTCTTTCTACAAAACCAATGAAGATTGGGAACAAGGGGAGGAAATTCCGCTTTTTGACATGTCGGAAGATGGCACGGCCTTGTGCATGAGTAATTGTTTGCTGAAAGATGCTTTGATAAAAGAAGGCGATAACCTGATTTATGTGTACGATTTTCTATCCATGTGGACATTTTTTGTTGAATTGTCAAAAAAGATGCCGAGTGATGAAAGTGACCTGCCAAAAGTTATGTTGTCCATAGGAAATAAGCCCGATAAAGCGCCCGAAAAAGAATTTACCGCCGAAGATGAGTTTGATGAATTAAATGAATTTGACGACGAAGCCGATCTTGAAAATTTAGATGAATTTGACTATGATAATTATTAAAAAAAGTACTTAAAGTGCCTTAAGTTTGGAGTACTTAAAGTTAATAAATATTAAAAACAGGAAACCTTGTGTCACATGTAAAGTTGATAATCTTGAACTTTAGGCACTTTAGACACTCCAAACTTTAGGCACTTATTTTATCAACGAATAATATACGTATTCACGTTTTCATAATTTCTGACCACAAAGTCGAAGCCCACTTTTAAAATATCGCCCATCGATTTGCATTTCTTGAAATTTTTATCGTTGGTATATTTCACCAAATCCATTTTTAATTGCTGCACTTTTTCAGGCGTTGAAATGGTATCTTTCGCCATACAGTCCATTAAATTATTTATCCGGTTGTGAGATCCTTTAATTCTTCGGGCAATTGCAGAACGTTCCTCTTTTTTATATTGTTCCACAGATTCTTTCTGAAGATTGTCGGCCACCATTTTAACAAAGGGGTAATTTTCTTTGAAATATTGCGGAAAATAAACCTTTAAATTCCCTTCATAACATTGCTGGTCAAAGTCCATCGCTCGAATTCGGTATTCAACCTGGTCAAAATCGTACGAGGCCACAATCACGTAATTATAGGCACGCATATCGCCCAACAAACGAATTACACAGCGTTCGTTAAATTTCACAAACTCCTTCGACAGTCTTTTTTTACCGCTGGCAGACACATATTTAAGATTTTCCTCGATAAAACTATCGCCCGGAATTCCCAGCACGTGTTCTTCAATTAAGGTATCCTTATAAACCAAAAAGTTAATGTTATTGGGCGAAAGTATGTGCTCTAATTCGAGTCCGTACACCCTTGAGGCATCCGCTTTTTTAATATAAATATAGGTATGGTTGTCGTTTAATATATTCCTGACTTTTACCCTGAAAGGTTTTGAATTTCCGAAAGTGCAATAATCTATGGCATCAACATTCAAAAAAGAGATGGATTCTTCGCTCCCGTCGCCGTGCAAAATAATGTACATGCGTTTCAGGCTTAAATCAATTTCATCGCGCTCGTGATCGGAATAATATACCCTGATCCACAAAGAATCTTCCCCTTTTTTATCATAAACGGCAATGCCGCCCGCAAAGCGAAGCAGGTCATCATAAAAAATCGGAATTTTAATATTCCTGTTGTATTCCGTCAAATAGGCATACAACTGATCGTTAATGGGATAACTCGGTTTTTTTCGCGACATTAATTTTTCTTCCTCCATAAAATAATCTGGTAAAGGCCAAATTTAGTATATTGCCGTAACAAATATTGTTAATAAACGTCTAATTTTCATACTAAACCATAAAAATTTGGAAACGATCCTCTCCTTAAAAAACCTTCATAAAAAATTTGGCGCCATCCACGCTGTCAATGATTTGTCCTTTGATATCAAAAAAGGCAATGTTTACGGCATACTTGGTCCGAACGGCAGCGGGAAATCGACCACGCTGGGCATTATTTTAAATGTCGTGAACAAAACTTCCGGAAGTTTCAGCTGGTACAACGGAAATTTGACAACACACCAGGCATTGAAAAAAGTGGGCGCCATTATTGAACGACCTAATTTTTATCCCTATATGACCGCCATCCAAAATTTGGAATTGGTGTGCAAGATCAAAGAAGTTCCATTCGAAAAAATTGCCGAAAAGCTGAAGATTGTTAATTTATATGAACGCAGAAACAGTAAATTCTCAACTTATTCTTTGGGAATGAAACAAAGGCTGGCGATTGCTTCTGCCTTGTTGAATGACCCGGAAATCTTGATTTTGGATGAACCCACCAACGGTTTGGATCCGCAGGGAATTCACGAAATTAGGGTGCTCATTAAAGAAATTGCGCTAACCGGCACCACTATTTTATTGGCGTCGCATTTGTTGGATGAAGTGGAAAAAGTATGTTCTCACGTGATAGTGATCAGGGAAGGCGTCAAATTATATTCGGGAACGGTGGATGAAATGGTAGCTTCGCACGGACTTTTTGAACTAAAAGTGGATGCTGATGCTGAAAAATTAATGGAATTGCTTACCAAATTTGAAGGAATTTCGGCCATTAAAACAGAAGACGATAAATTCATCGCCACTTTGAACAAACCTGTTTCGGCTTCAGAAATAAACAGTTATTTGTTCCAAAACGGCATTGTATTGTCGCATTTGGTTAAGCGCAAACCAAGTTTAGAACAACAATTTTTAACCTTAACCAACAAAAATTAAGTCATGCTACGATTGTTAAACATAGAAATTCATAAATTAAAATACAGCAGGGCCAGCAGGGTTTTGGTATTCATTTATTTTATTTTACTGACATCCATCGCCTTAATTGCAGCCATAAAATTTGACATCGGTCCGGTTAAATTTCATTTGGCCGATCAAGGGATTTTTAATTTCCCTTATATCTGGCATTTCAACACCTATATCGCGTCTATTTTAAAATTTTTCCTGTTGCTGGTGATCGTTTCCATGATGGCCAATGAATACAGCAACAAAACCCTGAAACAAAATTTGATAGACGGTTTAAGCAAAAAAGAGTTTGTGCTTTCCAAATTTTATACGGTGGTATTGCTGGCTTTAGTATCAACCATATTTGTATTTGTGGTGTCTTTAATTCTCGGTTACAGCTATTCTGATTTTACAGAATTTTCCATCATAACCACAGATCTGGAATATTTAATTGCCTTTTTTGTGAAGCTGGTCGCTTTTTTCTCCTTCGGATTATTTTTGGGAATTTTGGTAAAAAGATCGGCTTTTGCTGTTGGCGCTATGTTGGTCTGGGCCATGATTGAAGGTTTTGCCAAAGGAATGCTTTACTGGAAATTTGACACAATGGTTGCCAAGGTGATGCAATTTTTTCCTTTGGAAGCCATGAGCAACCTGATTAAAGAACCTTTTACCCGTTTGGGCGCCGTTAAAACAGTGGCGAAACAGGTGGGTGAAGATTTATCGAAGGATTTTTCGGTACAGCCAAAAGACATTTTGATTGTGTTGGTTTGGACAGCCATTTTCATATATCTTTCTTATGTATTGCTAAAAAAGAGGGATTTGTAATCGAGGAATTAGGGATGAATTTTAAATTTATTTATAGAAACATCTTCCTTTTACGTTTCTGTAATCGGCTATCCAAAATTCTTTACGCCAAATAACGACGGCCAAAATGATACTTGGAATGTATTAGGTGTCAGTGAAAACTTTTACCAAAGCGCCACCGTTTATATTTTTGACCGGTTTGGTAAACTCCTCACCGAAATTGATTTGTACAGTGACGGCTGGAACGGATTGTTAAACGGCCAGCTATTGCCATCAACCGATTATTGGTTTTCGGTTGAATTGGTTGACCTAAAAGGAAATGTCAGGGTTAAAAAAGGGCATTTTAGTCTGATTAGAAGATAATCAACAGTAATCAAAACTACTATTTTTGATTGGCATTAAAGATTCGTTAAATATATTTCAGCCATTAAAATCTACTCAATTTAGTTTATTTTTGCAAAATGCTATTTAAGTTAGAATCGAATTTTAAACCTACCGGTGACCAGCCCGAAGCCATCAAACAATTGGTTGAAGGATTAAATTCTCATGAAAAATTTCAAACTTTGCTGGGTGTTACGGGTTCAGGGAAAACATTTACCGTGGCCAACGTGATTCAGGAAGTGCAAAAACCTACCTTGGTGTTGGCGCATAACAAAACCTTGGCTGCACAGCTTTATTCGGAATTCAAACAGTTTTTTCCAAATAATTCGGTTGAATATTTTGTTTCCTATTACGATTATTATCAGCCCGAAGCGTATCTTCCAACCACCGGAACTTTTATCGAAAAAGATTTATCCATCAACGAAGATATTGAAAAACTGCGGATCAGCGCTTCTTCAGCTTTGCTTTCGGGAAGAAGGGACGTCATTATTGTGGCTTCAGTTTCCTGCATCTACGGAATCGGGAATCCGGTGGAATTCAAGAAAAATATCATTTATGTTGAAGTTGGCCAGGCCATTTCTCGCACCAAATTTTTACACCAATTGGTGGCGAGTCTGTATTCGAGAACCGAAGCCGAAATCAGCAGCGGCACTTTTAAAGTGAAAGGCGACACCATTACCGTTTATCCTTCTTATGGCGAACACGCCTTCAGAATTCACTTTTTTGGCGATGAAATTGAAGAAATCGAAAGTTTCGACGTGACCAACAATCTGGTGGTAGAAAAATTTGAGCAAATCACCATTTATCCGGCAAATTTATTTGTGACTTCCCCCGATGTATTGCAGAATGCGATTCATAATATTCAGGAGGATTTGATGAAACAATATGAATTTTTTAATGAAGTTGGCAAACATTTGGAAGCAAAACGCCTAAAAGAACGCACGGAATTCGATTTGGAAATGATTCGCGAGTTGGGTTATTGCAGCGGCATCGAAAATTATTCCCGCTATCTCGACGGCAGGGAAGCCGGAACGAGACCTTTCTGTCTGCTGGACTATTTTCCCGAAGATTATTTGATGGTGATTGATGAAAGCCACGTCACCATTCCACAGGTTCACGCCATGTACGGCGGCGACCGCTCGCGCAAGGAAAATTTGGTGGAATACGGATTTAGATTGCCGGCAGCGATGGACAACCGTCCGCTGAAATTCGACGAATTCGAAGAAATCCAGAATCAGGTTATTTTTGTGAGCGCCACGCCGGCAGATTATGAATTGCAAAAAACTGAAGGTGTTTTTGTGGAACAGGTAATCCGTCCTACAGGTTTGTTGGATCCCGAAATTCAGGTGCGTCCGAGCATCAACCAAATAGACGATTTAATTGAAGAAATTCAGTTGCGGGTTGAAAAAGATGAACGCACATTGGTGACCACTTTAACCAAAAGAATGGCTGAAGAGCTGACGAAATATTTAAGCAGAATACAAATTCGCTGCCGTTACATTCACTCTGATGTGGATACTTTGGAGCGGGTTGAAATTATGCGCGATTTGCGTTTGGGCATTTTTGATGTGTTGATTGGCGTGAATCTTTTAAGGGAAGGACTTGATTTACCCGAGGTTTCTTTGGTGGCGATTTTGGATGCCGACAAAGAAGGTTTTTTGCGTTCGCACCGCTCCCTGACCCAAACCATTGGCCGCGCCGCGAGAAATATCAACGGAATTGCCATTATGTACGCCGATAAAATGACCAACAGTATGCAACTGACCATCGACGAGACAAACCGACGCCGCGAAAAACAAATTGCCTACAATACCGAAAATAACATCACCCCTACCCAAATTATTAAGAGCATCGAAAATATCATGGGGCAAAATACGGCTTCAACCTATAATTTTGAAAATTTGGCGAACATTGCCGCCGAAGAAAAAATGGATTATATGACGAAGGCCGAATTGGAAAACAGCATTCGCGAAAAGCGCAAACAAATGGAAGAAGCTGCCAAATCACTCGACTTTATCGCTGCCGCAAAATTGCGTGATACCATTAAGAAATTAAAAGAGCGGGTTTAGTGAGCAGTTTTCAGTTGCAGTTTACGGATGTTTAATTACGTCAACCTGAACTTGTTTCAGGTTCTCACAATGATTGGTAACTCCTATCATGAGATTCTGAAACAAGTTCAGAATGACGATTTTATTTATAAAAAATCGTAAATAAATAAAGAGGCTATCTAAAAAATAATTTTTTCAGATAGCCTCTTTTTAAAAATTCGCAAATCGTAAATCTACAATCGTAAATCCACTAGTTTCCTTTTTTATAATCTGCCAAAAACTGGGCCAAGCCAATATCCGTCAACGGGTGTTTCAGCAATCCCATAATCGCGGATAAAGGTCCGGTCATCACGTCGGCGCCTAATTTTGCGCAATCGATAATATGCATGGTGTGTCGAACCGAAGCAGCCAAAATTTCTGTTTCATAACCATAATTGTCGTAAATAAGCCTTATCTCTTCAATCAAACCCAAACCGTCCGTAGAAATATCATCCAGCCTTCCAATAAAAGGAGACACATAAGTTGCGCCTGCTTTAGCGGCCAACAATGCTTGTCCGGCCGAAAAAACCAAAGTCATATTCACCCTGATTCCTTTATCGGTAAAGTATTTACAGGCTTTAATTCCGTCAGCAATCATCGGCAATTTAACCACAATTTGCGGGTGTAAATCGGCCAATGCTTCCCCTTCTCTCACCATTCCGTCGAAATCAGTTGCAATCACTTCGGCACTTACGTCGCCATCAACAATATTGCAAATTGCCACATAATGTTTTAAAATATTGTCTTTTCCCGTAATGCCTTCTTTGGCCATTAAGGAAGGATTTGTGGTTACGCCATCCAAAACACCCAATGCTTGTGCTTCTTTAATTTGCTCGAGGTTCGCTGTATCAATAAAAAATTTCATAATAATGTCGGTTATATTTTATGGTGCAAAGATATGATTTTAATTATAAAAATGTTGAATCGATTAATTGTTGAATTACACAATTGACATTCATGTAGACAGTTCCCGAACTGTCCCTACTTTATACTTTTCAACTATTTTATTGCCAACGCGCCAGCTGGCACAATCGCTGAAAATGTTCACTGAACATTTTCTTAACTGCCAACTCGCCGGCCGGCCCTATCGCTAAAAACAGCCACTGGCTGTTTTCTTTGCGCTCTGTCCCCCTTCGGGGGTTAGGGGGCTTTACAATTTGAAGTGATTCATGAGCATCTTTTCATAAACTTTATCGGGCAAAATTCTTTTCAATAAAATGGAGAATTTTTGCATAAAACTGCCCACTTTGTAATGAATTTCAGGCTTTGGCGTGTTTATGATCTTAAAAATGGCTTCCGCCATTTGGATCGGATTGCTTCCGCTGTCCACGTGCGCATCCATTAAATCCAGGTTTTTTTGATAGTTTTTTTTGTAGGGAGATTCGTGAAAAACTGGCGTGTGGTAACGGCCGGAAGCAATATTTGTGGCAAAATCGCCCGGCGCCACGTTGGTCACTTCAATGCCAAAACCCTTAACTTCCATCCTGATGGCTTCCGTCACAATTTCCAAAGCGCCTTTTGTAGCCGAATAAATGCCCCTGAACGGCAAGCCCATATAACCGGCAATGGAAGTCACGTTAATGATCAGTCCGCTGTTTTGTTTGCGCATTTGCGGCAAAACGGCTTTCATCATTTCAATCGCCCCAAAAAAATTGGTTTCAAAAACCTTGCGCATTTCATCGGTCGGCGTTTCTTCAATGGCTCCGGTAATCCCCATTCCTGCGTTGTTGATCAAAATATCGATACGGCCTTCCGCAGCAATGATGTCATCAACAGCTTTTAGAATCGTTTCCTTATCATTTACATCCAAAGCAATTAAACGAAAAGGATGATTTGCGATGTTGGCCGGATTTCTGCTGGTTCCGTAAACGATGAATCCTTTTTGAGTTAAAAATTCACCGACAGATTTTCCGATTCCCGAAGAACCTCCCGTAATTAAAACGACTTTATTTCTCATTAAAAACTTAAAATATTAAATATTTAAAATTGAGCCTGCCCGCCTTTTTGGTGGGCGTTACCACAAGGGTCGGGCTATGCGCTTCAATCTTTTTTATCGGCAAAAAGCCTCAAAAAAAAATTTTCGCTGCTATCCCTAACGCAAAATACAGTGGCAATAAGCATTCAGCCAAAAATTGCAATCTATAATTTGAAATCAAAAGTAAGTTATTTATGGAGATTTAAAAAGTCCTTTCCTTTGGAAAGGATTTAGGATAGGAAAGAAAAAGGGCAAGCGACCTGCATCACACCGCTACAACCTAATACCTTTGCTGCGTTCCCGCCCTGGAGGGTTCAAAGGGAGCTGGTTGTGCAGGACTTGCCCGGCTGCAAATTTACAATCATTTTTTAATTTTAGCACTATTTTTTTTCTAATTTTAGTGTAACAAATCTAAATTAGTGTTTACTAATTACTTAATGAAAAATAACCATTATTGTTGGCATTTAACCGCCAATGGTAATAAGGTATTTAGTATATTTGTTCAACCAAAAATCAATCAATTATTATGGAAAATCAAGAAATCACACCAAAGCAAATTATGTTAAACTACGGTTTAATATTGGGTTTTGCGTCAATTTTAATCAATGTAGTTCTGTATGCTGCAGGCAAAACTTATGATCAACATTGGTCAGTAGGTGTTGTCAGCACGCTGATAACCGTTGCTGTCATCATAATGGGGATCAAGAAAATTAAGGATTTAAACGGAGGATTTTTATCCTTGTCAGAAGCCTTAAAAACCGGGTTGGGCATTTCCTTAATCTCAGGAATTATTGCGGTAGTTTATATGTTAATCTTCAGTAACTTCATTGAACCGGAATATTTTGCCAGAATGATGGAAGTACAGCAACAAAAAATGCTGGAAACCTATCCTAATTTTACTGATGAGCAATTGGAAGCATCGATGCAAATGGCTAAAAAAATGTCCGGACCTATGATTACTTCCGCAATTGTTATTATAGGAAGTTTGTTTTTAGGTTTTATAATTTCCCTTATTGGCGGATTGATCATGAAAAAATCCGACGAAGAAATCACCAGTATTTAAAACAAAATTTTACATGGATATATCCATCGTCATTCCACTGCTTAACGAAGATGAATCTTTAAATGAATTACACGATTGGATTGTAAAAGTAATGCAATCCAATCGTTATTCTTATGAATTGCTTTTTATTGATGACGGCAGCACCGACGATTCCTGGAGGGTTATTTCATCGTTATCGGAGAAAAACCCAAACGTAAAAGGCATTCGGTTTCAAAAAAATTACGGAAAATCCCAGGCCTTAAATGCCGGATTTAAAGTTGTGACCGGTGATGTTGTAATCACTATGGACGCCGATTTGCAGGACAGTCCGGACGAAATTCCCGAATTGTACGAATTAATCAAAAACGGCGATTTCGATCTGGTTTCCGGCTGGAAAAAAAAGCGCTTCGATTCAAAAATCAGAAAAAACATTCCCTCAAAATTATTCAATGCCGCTGCCAGAAAAACTTCCGGCTTAAAATTGCACGATTTTAATTGCGGATTGAAAGCCTACAAAAATGAAGTGGTAAAAAATGTTGACGTGAACGGCGAAATGCATCGTTACATTCCGGTGCTCGCCAAAAATGCGGGATTCATTAAGATCACAGAGAAAGTGGTGGCGCACCAGGCCAGAAAATACGGCGTGACCAAATTTGGCATGGAACGTTTTATCAACGGGTTTTTAGATTTGCTCACCATTTGGTTTTTGTCGAAATTCGGCAAAAGACCCATGCATTTGTTCGGATTGTTGGGAACACTCACCTTTTTTATTGGATTTTGTTTTGCCTTGTATTTGGGGATTGACAAACTGTTTTTCAATCCGACAGGTAGGTTAATTACTGCCAGACCACAATTTTATTTGGCGATTGCCGCGATGATTATTGGTACGCAACTTTTTTTGGCCGGGTTTTTAGGGGAACTCATTTTACGCACAAAATCGGATACCAAACGTTACACCATTTCAGATAAAATCAACAATTGATTTTTTTAACATAATTACACTATTTTTGCATTATTAAATTCTTACGATATGACTGAAATCTTAGATAAAGCAAAACTTTGGCTGACTGATACCTTTGACAAAAAAACACAAAAGGAAGTTCAACAGTTGATTGCCGGTGATCCGACGCAACTGACCGAACATTTTTATCAGGACTTGGAATTTGGCACCGGCGGAATGCGTGGCATTATGGGCGCCGGAACCAACAGAATCAATAAATATACCTTGGGCCGGGCAACGCAAGGGTTGTGCAATTACTTAATACAAACTTTTCCGAATAAACCTTTGAAAACCGCCATTGCTTTTGATTGCCGACATAACAGCAAAGAATTTGCAAAAATAGTGGCCGATGTATTTTCCGCGAACAACATTAAAGTTTTCTTATTTGAAGATTTACGTCCAACCCCAGAACTTTCCTTTGCGGTAAGACATTTAGGATGCAATGCGGGCATTGTATTGACCGCTTCCCACAATCCGCCGGAATACAACGGTTATAAAGTATATTGGAATGATGGCGGACAAATTGTGCCGCCGCAGGACAATGAAATCATTGCTGAGGTAAATAAATTGGATTTTTCCCAAATCAACTTCAAAGCCAACGAAAACCTAATTGAAATTGTCGGCAAGGAAGTCGATGAAGCTTTTATAAATGCCAGCGTAAAAAATGGCACCTTCAACACAAAAGGCAAGGAAAACCTGAAGATTGTTTTCACTTCATTGCATGGAACGTCCATTACCCTGATACCGGAAGCTTTTGAGAAGGCCGGCTATACAAATGTGCATTTTGTTGAAGAACAACGCGTGCCAAACGGCGATTTTCCTACCGTTAAATCTCCCAATCCCGAAGAACCGGATGCCTTAAAAATGGCCACTGATCTGGCTGAAAAAATTAATGCAGATATCGTTATTGGAACAGATCCTGATGGCGATCGTTTGGGAATAGCCGTAAGAAATTTGGAAGGAAAAATGACCTTGCTGAACGGAAACCAAACCATGTGTTTGATGACCGATTTCTTAATCAGAAAATGGAAAGAAGCAGGCAAATTAAACGGAAACCAATTTGTGGGTTCCACCATTGTTTCCACCAATTTGGTCAACGAAATTGCCGCCAGTTATGGCGTAGAAACCAAAGTTGGCCTGACCGGATTTAAATGGATAGCCAAAATGGTTCGCGAAGCCGAAGGAAAACAGGAATTTATTGGCGGCGGCGAAGAAAGTTTTGGTTATATGATTGGCGATTTTGTGCGCGATAAAGATGCGGTAACCGCTACCCTTTTGGCCTGTGAAATTGCTGCAAACGCAAAAGCAAACGGAAGTTCCATGTACCGGGAACTGCTCCAAATTTATGCCGACAATCATTTTTACAAAGAACATTTAATTTCCATTGTAAAAAAAGGAATGGACGGCGCCGACCAGATTAAACAAATGATGGTTGAATTACGTGAAAACCCGGTAACGGAAATTGACGGCTCAAAAGTTAAGTATATATTTGATTACAAAGCTTCCACAAGAAAAAATTTGTTGACCGGTAAAGTTGAAAATATAGACATTCCAAAATCAAATGTGTTGATTTATCAAACGGAAGACGATACAAGAGTAGCGGCAAGACCAAGCGGAACCGAGCCTAAAATAAAATTCTATTTTAGCGTGAAAGCAAAATTGGATGCCATTGAAAATGCAAAAAACGTTGAGGCAGCGCTGGATGCCAAAATTCAACGCATTATTTCGGAGCTGAAATTAGTTTAATATAGTCCGAAGACGGAAGACGGAAGACGGAAGTCAGAAGTTTAAGTTTAAGTTTAAGTTTAAGTTTAAGTTTAAGTTTCAATTTCATTTCAAGCAACAAATCAAACTCCCTTTCCTTAGGAAAAGCCTGTCCCGTTTTAGTACGGGAGGTTGGGGATAGGATAAAAATAAAAATATATTAATGAAGTACTTCAGACAAATATTGGTTTATGCCAAACCTTATAAAATATATGGCGTTTTAAACATTGTCAGCAATATTTTTTACGCTTTATTTGGTACCTTGGCCTTTGTGTCGCTGATGCCCATGTTAAAAGTGCTTTTTAAAACTGCCCAACCCATCACCACAAAACCTGCTTATGAAGGCATCTCAAAACTGGGTGACTACATTGAAAATTCCATCAATTATTTCATTACGATAAAAGTGAATACAGAAGGCGAAATGAAGGCCTTGCTGTTTATGATTGTGATTGTCATCAGCACTTTTTTGCTCAAAAACATTTTTGGTTATTTGGCCATGTACTTTATTACTTTTTTAAGGAATGGCGTTTTAAAGGATGTCAGAAACGACTTATATGAAAAAACGGTTGATTTGCCGCTGGCCTATTTTTCTGAAAAAAGAAAAGGCGATATTATTGCAAGAATTTCTACCGATGTGTTGGAAATACAACATTCATTTTTGTCGATTTTAGAATTGATTGTCAGAGAACCTTTAATGATTTTGTTTACCATTTTCGCGATGTTGGCCTTAAGTCCGCAACTGACCTTATTTGTATTTATCTTCATTCCTATTGCCGGATTCGTGATTTCTATGGTCGGAAAAAAATTAAAGAAACAATCGGATAAAGTGCAAAAAGAGCAGGGATTGTTTTTATCCATTTTGGAAGAGACTTTGGGCGGATTAAGGGTAATCAAAGGATTTAATGCAGAAGGCTATTTCAACTCTAAATTCCGGGAATCAACCTCGCGGTTTTACAAATTCTCCAATTCTTTGCTGAACAGACAAAATTTGGCTTCGCCATTGAGCGAGTTTTTGGGAATAAGCGTCATTGCCGTTTTGCTTTGGTATGGCGGCTCGTTGGTTTTGGTATCAAAAACATTGAAACCAGATGCTTTTATTGTCTTTATGGGATTGGCCTACAATATTTTAACGCCGGCAAAAGCCATTTCAAAAGCGGCTTATGGCATTAAAAAAGGAGATGCTGCTGCAGAACGGGTTTTGGAAATTTTACACACAACTTCTCCATTGGCCGACAAACCAAATGCCCTGGTGAAAGATGGATTTAATTCGGCCATCAGCATTGAAAATATTTCATTTAAATATGAAAATGAATACGTGCTTAAAAATTTCTCCCTGGAAATTCCCAAAGGAAAAACTGTGGCTTTCGTTGGACAATCGGGCAGCGGAAAATCGACCATCGCCAATTTGCTGACGCGTTTTTATGACGTAAATGAAGGCAGCATTAAAATTGACGGTATCGACATTCGCGACATCACAAAAAAATCATTACGCAGTTTGCAAGGGCTTGTTTCACAAGATTCCATTTTATTTAACGACAGCATCAAAAATAATATTTTACTGGGCATTGAAAATAAAACCGATGAAGAAATTATGGACGCCGCCAAAATTGCCAATGCACACGAATTTATCAAAGAAATGCCAAATGGTTACGATTCCAATATAGGCGACAGCGGGAATAAATTGTCGGGCGGACAAAAACAGCGGTTAAGCATTGCGCGTGCCGTACTTAAAAATCCGCCAATTATGATTTTGGATGAAGCCACTTCTGCGTTGGACACTGAATCTGAACGTCTGGTGCAGGATGCATTGGAAAAAATGATGGAAAACAGAACTTCAGTGGTCATTGCGCACCGACTTTCTACCGTTCAAAAAGCAGATTTGATTGTGGTATTGCTAAAAGGAAAAATCATTGAAAAGGGCAACCACGAAGAATTGATCGCCAAAAATGGCGTTTACACTAAGTTGGTTGAGATGCAGACGCTTTGATAATTGTTGAGTTGTTGAGTTGTTTAAGCGTTGAATTGTGTAATTGTTTATTTGTGTATTTATTTAGTTTAAACTTTTAAAACTGCCAACTGAAACTGAATACTGCTAACTTCTCAAAAGCCCCATCTTCCCTCCTTTTTTCAGCATAAAATCGTAAGCTTCCTGATAATCATTGGCGATTTCGCCCTCTAAAATGGCTTCTTTGATGGCTTCTTTTAAAACGCCGATTTCACGGCAGGGTTTTAAATTAAAGGTTTCCATAATGAGTTCGCCTGAGATCGGCGGCTGAAAATTGCGCACATGGTCGCGTTCTTCCACTTCCTTTATTTTTTGGCGCACCAATTCAAAATTTTGGTGGTATTTTTTAAATTTCGACGGATTTTTAGTCGTGATATCCGCCTCGCACAAAGTCATCAGGCTTTCAATGTCATCGCCGGCATCAAAAACCAAACGTCGCACTGCAGAATCCGTCACTTCGGTTGCAAGCACGATCGGGCGGGAACTTAACAGCACCATTTTTTGAACGAATTTCATTTTTTCATTCATGGGCATTTTCAATCGCTTAAACAGTTTGTACACCATTTTTGAACCAACATATTCATGGCCATGAAAGGTCCACCCCAAAGTTGGATGGAATTTTTTGGTGGGCGCTTTTCCAATATCATGCAGCAGTGCAGCCCATCGCAACCATAAATCTTCCGTATTTCTGGAGATATTGTCCACCACTTCCAAGGTATGGTAAAAATTATCTTTGTGTTTTTGTCCCTCCACGTCCTCCACACCTTCCAAATTGGTCAACTCGGGCAAAAAACGTTTCAGCAACTGCGCTTTGTGCAATAAAATAAATCCGACCGAAGGCACCGGAGCACTCATTATTTTGTTGAGTTCTTCCACAATTCTTTCACGCGTAATAATATCCAGCCGCTCGGCATTTCCTGCAATGGCTTCAAAAGATTTTTTTTCGATGAGAAAATTCAACTGGGTGGCAAAACGAATGGCGCGCATCATACGCAAAGGATCATCAGAATAGGTAATATCCGGACTTAAAGGCGTTCTGATTATCTTGTCTTTTAAATCTTTCAATCCGTCAAAAGGATCCAATAAATTGCCAAAATCAGCTTTATTTAAACTCAGGGCCAAGGCATTTATGGTGAAATCCCTCCGGTTTTGGTCGTCTTCCAACGTTCCGTCTTCCACCACGGGATTTCGGCTGTTTTCATTGTAGGATTCCTTTCGCGCACCCACAAATTCAACTTCCACCTCTTTATACCTTAACATGGCTGTGCCATAGGTTTTAAAAACTTGCACTTTGGGTTTGTTGGGCAATAATTGAGCAACAGTTTGCGCCAGTTCAATGCCGCTGCCAACGGCAACTATGTCAATGTCCTGCTTATTGTTTCGTTTTAAAAAGTAATCGCGCACAAAACCGCCGATGACGTAGGTTTCCAATTGCAAATCGGCAGCCGCTTGTGAGATATATTCAAAAATCGGATGGCTTATCGCCTCCGTGTGAAGATTTTTTTTAGTCATTTTTTAGTTGCGTAGCACGGTTATATCCCCTTTTTCATTGACCTTCAAAATGGTTGATGATTTTTCGTTCACTTCATCGCGCTGCAAATTTACAACATAATCAACGCTATCCAAAATGGACTTTTCAATTTCATCAAAACTTTTAGGGGTAGGATTTCCGCTGATATTGGCCGAAGTGGAAACTATTGGTTTGCCAAACAAATGAATCAATTCCCTGCAAAACTCATGTTGCACCATGCGAATGGCCACAGTATTGTCCGCCGCCGCCACGTTTTTTGCCAAGCCAACCGGATTGTCGTAAATAATGGTGGTAGGGTTTGTTGCTTTCGACAGCAATTCTATGACTGCTTTAGGAACTTTGGGAATGTATTTTTGAAGCATGTCGAAACTATCAACCAAAATAACCAAACTTTTGCTCTCTGAACGCTGTTTGATCTCAAAAACCTTGGCAACGGCTTCTTCGGAAGTGGCATCACAGCCAATGCCCCAAACCGTATCGGTTGGGTAAAGCAACAGCTTCTTTTGGTTCAACACTTTAAGGCTGTTTTTTAATTCTTGTTGCATTGCTGTTTCATGAATTTACAAATAATTAATATTCATATCACTAATTATAGTTCTAATTTAATGGTATCATAAAA
The DNA here is from genome assembly GCA_036567345.1 of Lutibacter sp. Lineage (GTDB taxonomy): Bacteria > Bacteroidota > Bacteroidia > Flavobacteriales > Flavobacteriaceae > Lutibacter. The sequence goes on along the minus strand of DATCUQ010000008.1, from coordinate 22,973 downwards.
ATTTCTTTAACATCCGTTAATATAAATCCTCGCAAATATATCTAATTTTAACTGTCGCTTAATATATATTTTTATGGAAGTTTCAGTGATTATTAGTACTTATAATTCTACAGACTTATTGCAAAAAGTTCTTTGGGGATATAACAACCAAACTTATACAAATTTTGAATTGGTTATTGCTGATGATGGTTCAAAAGAAAATACAAAATATTTAATAGATTCTTTCAGAAATATTGCAAACTTCCCCATTACTCACGTTTGGCAGGAAGATAATGGTTTTCAAAAATCACGGATATTAAATAAATCAATTTTAGAATGTAAAGCACCTTACATAATTATGTCAGATGGAGATTGTATTCCAAAAAATAATTTTGTGGAAGTACACAATTCAAAAAAGAAAGAGGGGTATTTTATTTCCGGTGGGTATTTTAAATTATCAAAAGAATTGTCAGAATTAATTGACAAAGAAGTTATCTTATCTGAAAATTGCTTTACTCTTAAATGGCTAAAAAAGAATGGATTAAAAAAATCCTTTAAAAACAGCAAATTAAGTTCTAAAAAAATAAAATCAGAAATATTGAATAATATTACTCCTACAAAAGCTACCTGGAATGGGCATAATGCCTCTGGATGGAGAAAAGATATTATTGCTGTAAATGGATTTGACGAACGAATGCAATATGGTGGGCAAGATAGAGAATTGGGTGAACGTTTATTAAATTTTGGCATAAAATCAAAACAACTTCGGTATAGCGCTATTGTTATACATTTAGACCACCCAAGAAGTTATGCGAATGAAAAAAGTTGGAAAATAAATAATGAAATAAGAAAATATACTCGAAAAAATAAAATTGTAAATTCCCCTTTTGGCCTAATTAAACATGGTATTTATTGTTAGAACTTAAAAAGTTATAACATTTATTGAAATTATTCAGCTTCTATTACTCCAAATAACATCAATTAGGCTTAATAAAACTTCTTTTGGTTAAAGAATTTTAAGCGTATTTTATAATTCAAAATAATTACTTAATCCTTAGTGTCATTTTTATATAAACCAATCGCCTTTTTTATATCCTTAAAATAGACCTTGAATAATGAATTAGCTTTATTAAAATAACTTAACACGAGCCAAGAATTATACTTTGAAATCCCATTTAATATTTCATCTGCTTTCATTTTGGAAATATGAAATTTATTGATTATTTCAGCATCCACCCTGCCATAACCTTCAAACTTATTTACCTTGTTTTTTGAGTGGATGATGCCCATCCACAATCTTTTATCTTTTACCCGAATGATATTTTTTTCATATTTCCAGGATCCATGGCGGCTTCTGAACCAAACGGTTTTAAAATCATCCTCTTTCTTTTCTATCAGGCTTATAAACGGATTGTACAAATGCTTTTGAAAACCCAACCGTATTTTATCTCCAATTTGAAGCGTATAGCCATCAATTAAATCAATGGCGAGGTGATTTTGTTTGTCGAAATAACTTTGGATAACCTTCACATAATCTTCATGAAGGCTGTCGTCATTGTCCAACCGCGATGTAATGATATATTTTTCATTGTCCATCTGTTTGATGTTTTTAATGATTTCCGGCAAAAAATTAGGCATTCCGTCTATAAAAACCGGATAGAAATTTTCATAGGATTTTCGAAATTCTTCCACTTTAATTTTATAGAATTCCGGTGTATTCACATCAAAAAACACCAGCCATTTAAAATTTTGGTTGGACTGATTTTTTACCGAACTGAAGCAAAAATTTTCAAACAAATCAAATCGTTCTTTCAGCCATTCATCAGTCAAAACTTTTTCCTTGTTTTTTGTTGTTGTCCAATCGGTGGCCCTCAAATTGAATCTTGTAAGAATATAATGCTGAAACATGCGTTAATTTTGTTATATTTTATTGAAATGTATGTAATAAAAACAAGCCAAATTTAAAACTTAAAGTAATTCAGCTTCTTTCTCATTTGAAATTTTCTGAGCAGATTAAGCGGTTTTTTCTTTAAGTAAGACCTGTCTTTCTCCAAAAAGGCCAAAGTCGCATCCACAATTCTTTTGCTTGATTTTCCGTCGCTGTATGGATGCGTAAATTCAATGTACGCATCAATCTCCTTCATCACTTCTTTTGGGTAAGAAAATGCTTTTTCTATGGTCTTTTCAATATCCTCCACTTTTTCAATGTTCATTAAATGCGGCATCGGTTTGTTGTTTCTGAAGGTTACCACAGGCTTGCGCTGCAATATAAATTCAGGAATGGCCGAAGTGGTGTCTGAAAACATCACATCCGCTATTTTTAAAATCGGAATGATATCGGTGGTGTCGAAATACTTCAGATTTTCATTTTCCAGATTTTTGAATTTTTCAACAATGGCAGCGTCCATCATCGGGTGAAGAATCACCAAAAATTGCCATTTTCCCAGTAAGGACAATCTTTTTATTTCTTGATAAACTTCAGGGATTTTGGCCAAACTGTATCGCGTTGTAAAGGTCGAAGAAACGAGCACCGTGGGCTTGTCGTTAATTCTTTGCAGCGTATTGGTTTCTTCAAACAAAGGATCCACTTTTGGCCAGCCGGTTTCCACCACTTCAAAATAGCCGTATTTCTTTTTTAGCTCAATAAAAGGAACTGTCGTTGATGGACCCTGCGTGCAATACAAATCGAAAAATCCCCTGATGCTAAAATGTCCTTTTTCATCGCTCCTTTTATTTACGGAAAATCCATGAAATATTTGAACTTTGATTCCCGGAAAAAAATGAGGAACCTCATTTGTGGCCGCCAAAACAATGTGCGGATTGTAATCCATAACCTCCTTCACTGTTTCCAACAATTCTTCCTCTTCTGTCAGATACTTTTTTGCGTTTTCCGATTCAGAAAACCATTTTACTCCATAACCCCGTTCCCTTATTTCTTTTTGAAGCGGTTTGCCAATAGGAATGCTGTATCCTTGAGAAATATGAATTAAAAATCGTTTCATTTATGTGGAAGAAAATTTTTGTCAAAGATATAAAAATTATACCGCTACATCATTTTCTCGCAGCGCATCATTCAAGGATGTTTTTTTGTCGGTGCTTTCCTTGCGTTGCCCAATAATTAAGGCACAAGGAACCTGATAGTCGCCCGCAGGAAATTTTTTGGTGTAACTTCCCGGAATGACCACAGAACGCGCCGGAACATATCCTTTAATAATTTTAGTTTCGCTGCCCGTTACGTCAATGATTTTGGTGGAACCCGTAAGCACCACATTGGCGCCTAAAACAGCTTCTTTTTCCACACGAATTCCTTCCACCACAATACAGCGCGATCCCACAAAAACATTGTCCTCAATAATAACAGGCGCGGCCTGTAAAGGTTCCAGCACGCCGCCAATGCCAACACCGCCGCTCAAATGCACATTTTTGCCAATTTGGGCGCAGCTTCCAACGGTTGCCCAGGTATCGACCATCGTGCCTTCATCAATATAAGCGCCAATATTTACATAGCTTGGCATTAAAATGGTTCCGGCCGAAATGTAGGAGCCATAACGCGCCACTGCATGCGGCACCACGCGAATTCCTTTTTCTTTATAGCCTCTTTTTAAAGGTATTTTATCATGATACTCAAAAATTCCCACTTCAAAAGTTTCCATTTTTTGAATAGGAAAATACAGCACCACCGCTTTTTTTATCCATTCATTTACCTGCCATCCATTTTCTGAAGGTTCCGCAACCCTTAAAACTCCTTTGTCCAACAAATCAACAACTTCGCGAATGGCGTTTTGGGTAATTTCTTCTTTTAATAACTCCCTGTTTTCCCAAGCTCGCGCTATGAGTTCTTTAAGTGCATTCATCTCTTTATATTTCTGTTTGGCACAAATATATTGCTTTAAAAAAAAATTACCGATCAAAATACCTAAATTTGCACAACTTTATAAATTATGTTAACATTTTGGCGCGAATTTTAGCTTTGGATTACGGTGAAAAAAGGACAGGAATTGCCATCACGGACGAATTGCAAATGATTGCTTCCGGGTTGACCACCGTTGAAACCAAAAATATTTTTTCATTTTTAACAGATTATTTAAAAAAGGAAAAAGTAGAGTTGTTTTTGGTTGGCGAGCCCAAACAAATGAACAATACCGAAAGTGAAAGTGAGCAATTTATCAAACCATTTGTTGAAAAATTAATTAAAACGTTCCCTAAAATCCCAATAAAACGCGTGGATGAACGTTTTACTTCAAAAATGGCCTTCCAATCTATGATTGACAGTGGCTTGAAGAAAAAACAACGGCAAAATAAAGCTTTGGTTGATGAAATCAGCGCAACCATTATATTACAGACTTATTTATATTCAGAAAAAAAATGATTCGGAAAATCAACGTATTTATCAGAAGAAAATTTAGAAGAATTTTCCGGGACCAACTCTGCAAAAAAGATATCTTATTGCTAAAGAATAAAAAATTCGTCATAATTGCAAACAATTGTTGGGGAGGTGAAGTTTATTCTTGGTTTAAAAGGCCTTATAACTCGCCTTTTGTCGGACTTTATCTGCACGGACCTTGCTTCGTGAAATTGCTTTCAAATTTCAGCCATTATATGTCCCAGGAATTAAAATTTGTCAATTCCACCGAATATTCGGCCATTGTGCCAAATTACCCGGTAGCGTTATTAGACGATGTGGAAATCCACTTTTTGCATTATAAATCGGAAAATGAAGCCCGTGAAAAATGGACCCGCAGAACTTCCAGAATGTTGGAGGAATCCAATTTGGACAACTATTTTTTTAAAATTTGTGATTTAAATGGCGGATGTGAAAACGTTTTGAAAAAATTCCACAACCTTCCCTTCAGAAATAAAGTCTCCTTTGGCGTAAAAAATTATGCCTCGCTAATAAATAAAAATCACATCAAGATTAAGGAATCGGGCAAAAATAAAGGGCTGCATGTGCCGAACGGCGTAAAACTGTTTAAACTCACCTTTTTATATTTTTATATTTTGACATTCCAAAATGGTTAACTAGTTAATTTTTCTTTGTTTTAGAAAATCTTTTGTAATTTTGCAAACCAAAAAAAAGAGTATGATATTACCGATTATAGCTTATGGCGATCCTGTTTTGAGAAAAATGTGCGTTGATATTGACAAAGAGTATCCAAATTTAAATGAACTCATTGAAAATATGAAAGAAACCATGATAAATGCCCACGGCGTCGGGTTGGCAGCGCCACAAATTGGCAAAGCAATCAGGCTATTTGTTGTGGACACTTCCCCTTTTGGAGAAGATGAAGATTTAAGCGACAAAGAGCGCGCCTATTTGGGCAGCTTCAAAAAAATATTTATCAATGCCAAAATCCTTAGTGAAGAAGGTGTTGAATGGGCTTTTAATGAAGGATGCCTAAGCATTCCGCACATTACGGAAGATGTTTTCAGAAAGGAAAAAATTACCCTTGAATATTTTGATGGAAATTTTGAAAAACACACTGAAGTAATTGACGGGATGGCGGCCAGAGTGATACAGCATGAATATGACCACATAGAAGGTGTGTTGTTTATTGATAAAATAGCCTCCCTAACAAAACGACTGATTAAAAAGAAACTGGAAAATATTTCAAAAGGGATTGTAAGCACCGATTATAAAATGAAATTTTATACAGTGAAGAAGAAATAGAAAACTTTCAACTTTTCAACAAATAAATAAACGATTAAACAGTTAAACAATTAAACAGTTAAAAAATAAATGGAATTAAAAGACATTGTAGCCATCAACGGAAAACCGGGATTGTATGAGATTAAAGCACAATCAAAAAGCGGAATCATCGTGGAATCATTAATCGACTCCAAAAGAATTCCCATCACCGTAACGCACAATATTAGTGCCTTGAACGAAATTGCCATTTACACCTATGAAGAAGAAATTCCGTTACGCATTGTTTTAAAATCGATTGGTGAAAAAGAAAACGGAAAAGAAGCATTGAGCCACAAAGAAAACGATAAAGTACTGACTTCCTATTTCAGGGAAGTTTTGCCAAATTTTGATGAAGAACGTGTTTATACCTCAAACATTAAAAAAATAGTGCAATGGTATAATTTATTGGCTTCAAAAAACTTCGATTTCGCTGCCATCAAAGAAGTGGAAGAGGAAACCAAAGAAGCTTAAATGATGAATACCCGGGAACAACAACTTCAGGCATTTGGCCGATTGCTGGACATTATGGACGAGTTGCGTTTAAAATGCCCGTGGGACAAAAAACAAACTTTCGAATCGCTTCGCCATCTGACCATTGAGGAAACTTATGAATTGGGTGATGCCATTCTGGACAACGACCTTCAAGAAATTAAAAAAGAACTGGGTGATTTAATGCTTCATCTGGTTTTTTACGCGAAAATTGGTTCTGAAACAGGCGATTTCGACATAGCGGATGTCGCCAATTCAATTTCAGAAAAACTGATTCATCGCCACCCGCACATTTATGGCGATGTGGTTGTGAAAGATGACGAAGAAGTAAAACAAAACTGGGAAAAATTAAAACTGCAGGAAGGAAAGTCATCGGTTTTGGAAGGCGTTCCAAAAGCACTTCCTGCGATGGTAAAAGCAAGCAGAATTCAGGAAAAAGTTGCCGGAGTAGGATTTGACTGGGAAAAGCCCGAGCAAGTCTGGGAAAAAGTTCAGGAAGAACTGCAAGAATTGAATGCCGAACTTGTGAAAGGAAATACCGACGCCATAGAATCAGAATTTGGAGATGTCCTGTTTTCCCTGATCAACTACGCGCGATTTATCAACATAAATCCGGAAAATTCGCTGGAGCGCACCAATAAAAAATTTATCGGCCGCTTTCAGTTTTTGGAAAACGAAGCCAAAAAAATCAACAAATCACTTCACGAGATGTCGCTTGCCGAAATGGATGTATTTTGGAACGAAGCCAAAAAATTGGATAAATAGCCAACGTTGTTCTAAAATTTGCTACATTGGTATTTCAATTTAGCAATATGGAAAAAATACTCATTATTACTGGTGGCAGCAAGGGTTTAGGACTTGGACTGGCAAAAGAATATCATAAAAATGGCTACAGGGTCATTTCAATTTCAAGAAGCAAAGCTGAAAAATTATATTTTGAAGAACAATACCAATGCGATTTAAGCAAAGTCGAAACCATTGAAAGCACTCTTGCAGAAATATTCTCGCATCTCGACAAAAATAACACAAAACAATTGACGCTCATCAACAATGCTGGTGATTTGGGAACGGTAAATACCCTTGAAAATCTGAAGCCGGCAGAAATCAGCTACACCATTCAGGTAAATTTAACCGCACCAATGATTTTAAGTTCCCAGTTCATTAAGTTGTCGAAAGACTGGAACTGCAAAAAGCAAATTATTAATATTTCATCGGGCGCCGCAGTAAATCCCTATGAAAGCTGGGTGATGTATTGCGCCTCAAAAGCCGGATTGGACATGATGACCAAGGTGGTTTCAAAAGAACAAAAAGAATTGGCCAACGGCGTTACCATCGTTTCCATTTATCCGGGAATTGTTGATACCGATATGCAGGAAAAAGCAAGGAACACCCCAAAAGAACACTTTAAAGCGGTTCAACGTTTCATCGATTTTTATGAACACGGCGATTTATTTTCGCCGAAACAGGTTGCTGAAAAAATTTATCATCTATATGTAGAAGGCGAATTAAAAAAAGGACATATTTTAGATATCAGGAATGTATAAAAAAAGGCTGCCATAAATTTGAGGCAGCCTTTTTTAATAGTATAATTTACAGAAATTTAGGTGGTTGGCTTAACAATCGGTGTGATTGTTAATTGTTTTGCATTTTTAACTTTCTCGTTGGTCAAGGCAATGTCAATTACTTCTTTCATCGTGTTCACATAATGAAATTTCAAGCCTTTTAAATACGATTCCTTAATTTCTTCAATGTCTTTTTTGTTTTCAACACAAAGAACAATTTCTTTGATATTGGCGCGTTTTGCGGCAAGTATTTTTTCCTTGATTCCGCCTACAGGCAACACTTTTCCACGTAAGGTAATTTCACCGGTCATTGCCAATTTGGCTTTCACCCTGCGTTGCGTAAATACAGAAACAATGGAAGTCAGCAAAGCAACTCCGGCACTTGGCCCGTCTTTTGGCGTGGCGCCTTCAGGCACGTGAATATGTATTTTATATTCATCCAGCAGTTTTGGATCGATGCCAAAATCGTTGGCATTTGCCCTGATGTATTCCATCGCAATAGTTGCCGATTCTTTCATCACATCGCCCAACATTCCGGTAATGGTAAGGCCTTTTCCTTTGGAAATAATGGATTCGATAAATAAAATATCGCCTCCAACGCTTGTCCATGCCAAGCCCGTCACAACGCCCGCAATCTCATTGGTTTCATATTTGTCGCGCTCCAAATGAGAAGGACCCAATACTTTTTCAATAATTTCATTGGAAATGTTCACCACATATTCTTCTTCCATGGCAATTGATTTTGCCGCGTAACGCACAATTTTTGCAATTTGTTTTTCCAATCCCCTTACGCCAGATTCTCGGGTATAAGCTTCCACAATTTTTTCCAATTGTTTTTTTCCGATTTGCAAATGCGCACTGGTCAATCCGTGTTCTTTCAACTGTTTTGGCAACAAATGTCGCTTGGCGATTTCAATTTTTTCTTCTGTGGTATAACCCGAAACATTGATAATTTCCATTCGGTCGCGCAAGGCCCAAGGGATGGTTGACAAACTGTTCGCCGTGGCGATAAACAACACTTTGGAAAGATCATAATCCAACTCTAAATAATTATCGTAAAAAGCAGTATTTTGTTCTGGATCCAACACTTCCAACATCGCTGAAGACGGATCTCCGTTATGGCTTGACGAACCCATTTTGTCTATTTCATCCAGCACAAAAACAGGATTTGAAGTGCCTGCCTTTTTCATATCTTTAATGATACGGCCCGGCATGGCCCCAATATAGGTTTTTCTGTGGCCTCTAATTTCGGCTTCATCGCGCAAACCGCCCAAAGACATGCGGACATATTTTCTGCCCAGCGCTTCAGCAACCGATTTTCCCAATGAAGTTTTTCCGACTCCCGGAGGGCCATACAAACAAATAATCGGGGATTTCATATCGCCTCTCAGTTTCAACACCGCCAAATGCTCAATGATGCGTTCCTTAACTTTTTCCAATCCGAAATGGTCTCTGTCGAGTATTCTTTGCGCTCTTCTTAAATCGAATTTGTCTTCAGAATATTCATTCCACGGCAATTCCAACAACAGATCCAAATAATTGCGTTGCACAGAATATTCCGCCACTTGCGGATTCATGCGTTGCAAACGCCCCAATTCTTTCTCAAAAGTTTCTTTTACTTCATCGTTCCATTTCTTCGCTTTCGCCCTTTCGCGCATTTCTTCCAATTCCTCATCATAAGAAACACCGCCCAATTCTTCCTGAATTGTTTTCAATTGCTGATTTAAGTAATATTCACGTTGTTGCTGATCCATATCGGAACGTGTTCTGGACTGAATATCATTGCGCAAAGCCAGTCGTTGCAATTCAATATCCATCTTTTTTAAAGTCAGCAATGCCCTTTCTTTCAAGTTATCAGATTGCAATAATTCCTGCTTCTCCTCTACTTTCAAATTCATATTTGAAGAAACAAAATTAATCAAAAACGGATTGCTTTCAATATTTTTAATGGCGAATGTAGCTTCGGAAGGCAAGTTCGGATTCTCTTTAATAATGCGCACCGCCATCTCTTTAATGGACTCAATAATGGCTTCAAATTCGGGTTCTTTTTCTTCCGAGCGATCTTCAATGCGTTCTTTTGTGGTTGCCTGTAAATAAGGTTTTTCCTGCACAAAAGCATCGATTTCAAACCGCTTTTTGCCTTGGATAATCACCGTGGTATTTCCGTCGGGCATTTTCAGCATACGTAAAATACGGGCCACGGTACCCACTTTATAAATATCGTTGGTGGCCGGATCTTCTATGCTTTCGTCTTTTTGCGCGACAACGCCGATAATTTTATTTCCTTTATAGGCGTCTTCAATCAGCCGAATTGACTTGTCGCGGCCGGCGGTAATTGGAATTACGACACCAGGAAACAGTACCGTATTACGCAAAGGCAAAATGGGCAATACAGACGGAATGTCCTCATTATTTATTTCTTCTTCATCTTCCGGAGTCATCAATGGAATCAAATCAGCATCTTCATCTAACATGTGCTGTAATGACAGATTGTCCATTTTAAAAAATTTCGATTTACTCATAGTATTTTATTGGGTCATTTTGTCATTAATAATTTATCGACTTAAAAAATGATTCATGCAAAATTAATTTATATTTCTGATTTTCAATAATTTATAGCAATAACAACTTTGTTATCTCTTTATAAATTTCAATTGTTATGCCAAAAATCTTATTCAGCCTTATTATTTTTTTCAGTAATTTGATAAAAATGGGAAAGGTAAAAAATGATGGTTATTTTTCTTAAAGATAAGCTTTTGAAAAGTTTTGGAATTATTCCACTTCAATCTGATATTTTCCCAACAAACCCGGCAAGCCCTGCAAAGAAAATCTGGCTTTTTTCATCCGGTTCATTTCAGGATCAATGCTGTAATTATAGGAAGTTCTAAAATCGGCTTTTTCCAATATTGAATTTTTGAAAATGCTCCCAATCAAATCACAATTGTTAAATAAGGCATTGGACAAATCAGTTTCCGAAAAGTCAACTTCCTGAAGTTTACATTTGTTGAATTTGGTGTTTTTGAGTTTCAGTTTATAAAAGGAAACGATGTTTAAGTGACATTCTTCAAAGCCCAGCGACAATAAAAAGGGATTGCAATCATTAAATTGAAGTCCCAACAATTTACAATTTTTGAAAATTACGGACCTGAATGAGGTGTTTTTGAAATAGGTATTGCTGAAATTGCAATTCACAAATTCACAATCTGTAAAGGTAATTTCAGAAACATCCGCATTTAAAAACAAGCAGTTTTTGAAAGTGCAATCGTCATATTCTCCCTTTGCCAAGGTTGCTTTTGAATAATCGATTTTTTCAAAAACTTCATTTTCAAGAAATACACTCATCATTATTTATTGTCAACTTTTTTAGCTTCATTTGTTTTGCGAAACATAAAATACAGGCCAATCAAAATAAGCGGAATGCTTAAAACTTGTCCGGTATTAAGTCCCAATATCCAATTTTCACCGCCTTCAACCTGTTTTTCCTTGAAAAATTCAACAAAAAAACGAACCGACCAAAGTGTCGCAAAAAACAATCCGAAAAGATAACCCGATTTCTTCGCTTTATCAGTTTTCCAATAAATGAACCAAAGGAGAATAAACACAAAAAGGTAGCCAACCGCTTCATATATTTGAGTTGGGTGGCGCGGAAAATCCTCCCCTAACTGCCTAAATATAAATCCGTAATCTGAGTTGGTCGGTTTTCCAATAATTTCAGAATTCATCAAATTCCCCAATCTGATAAAAACGCCCGCTATGGCAACGGGAATCACAATTCTGTCCAAAATAAACAGTATTGGTTTTTTCAGCACATTTTTACTATAAAAATACATGGCAAGAATAATCCCGATGGCAGCGCCATGACTTGCCAAACCGGCATATCCCGTAAATTCAAATTTTGGCGAAAATCGAAAAGGAAGCAACACTTCCAATGGTTTTCTGAATAAAAACTCAGGTTCATAGAACAGGAAATGCCCTATTCTTGCACCCAACAACGTTGCCACTATCGTATAAATAAATAAAGTATCTAATTTTTCAATGGGAATATTGTCATTAATAAATATCTTTTTCATTAGATAAAGTCCTAACATAAAAGCTATTACAAACATTAAACTGTAATACCTAACGGCAAATGAGCCAATTTTAAAAATTTCCGGTGCTGGATTCCAATCTATTTGAAGTAGTATCATTGTTGTTTATTTGTTTAATCGTTGAATCGTTTAATTGTTGAATCGTTAAGTTGCTTATCACTAACCTTTTAACTTTTATTATGAACTTTTGAACTGACAGGTCGCAACCTGTCCCTACGGAACAGGATCATGCCCATGGCCGCCCCAAGGATTGCAGCTGATTATTCTTTTAATCGACAGCCAGCCTCCTTTTATAATTCCATGCTTTTTTAGCGCTTCCACGGTGTATTGCGAGCACGTTGGCGAATACCGGCAACTCGATGGCAAATAAGGTGAAATTGCCGCCTGATAAAACCGCACCAGCCAAATAAATGGAATCGCCAATATTTTAGTAATTTCCTTCAATTAATTTATGGAGAATGTTGTTCCTTCTTTTCCGTCTTTAAGTTGAATACCCAAAGTGGCGAGTTCGTCACGAATTTTGTCGGAAAGTGCCCAATTTCGGTTGTCACGAGCTTCTTTACGCATTTTGATCAGCATTTCAACAACGCCGTTTAATTTTTCTGAAGCATTTTGTTCCAAATCATTTTTCAATCCCAAAACATCAAAAACGAAAGTGTTCATCGTGTTTTTAAGCTCCTGAAAATCAGTTGCCGAAATGGTTTCCTTTTTATCAATTAATAAATTAATATATTTCACGGCTTCAAATAAATTGGCAATCAACACCGGACTGTTAAAATCATCGTTCATGGCATCATAACATCTTAGTTTCCAGTCGTTAATATTGATGGATGATATTTTGCCTGTTTCAATTTTATCGATATTATTTATAGCTTCCATCAGCTTTAGATAGCCTTTTTCGGCAGCTTCCAACGCATCGTTGGAGAAATCCAATACGCTGCGGTAATGCGCCTGCATCATAAAAAATCGTGTGGCGCTTGGCGAAAAAGCCTTGCTTAAAATTTTATTGTCACCCGTAAAAATTTCATTGGGCAAAATATAATTTCCTGTCGATTTTGCCATTTTTTGGCCGTTGAGAATCAGCATATTTGCGTGCATCCAATAATTCACTGGATTCACTTCATTTTTAACTTTCGATTGCGCAATTTCACATTCGTGATGCGGAAATTTTAAGTCCATTCCGCCGCCATGAATGTCAAAAGTTTCGCCCAAATATTTGGTGCTCATCGCAGTACACTCCAAATGCCAGCCGGGAAAACCTTCTCCCCAAGGAGATGGCCAACGCATAATATGTTTTTCTTCCGCTCTTTTCCAAAGCGCAAAATCCTGCGGATTTTTCTTTTCCGATTGCCCGTCCAGTTCACGCGTATTGTGAATGGAATCTTCTATATTCCTGCCAGAAAGAATTCCGTAATGTTCTGTTTCATTGTATTTTAACACATCAAAATAAACAGATCCATTGACTTCGTAAGCCATTCCTTTCTTTAAAATATCTTTGATAATTTCAATTTGCTCCACAATATGTCCGGTTGCCGTTGGCTCAATACTGGGAGGTAAATTGTTTATTTTTTGGAGGGTTTCATGAAAATCGACCGTATAGCGCTGCACCACTTCCATCGGCTCAATTTTTTCCAGCCTTGCTTTTTTGGCGATTCGGTCTTCACCTTCATCGGCATCATTTTCCAAATGTCCGGCATCGGTGATATTGCGCACGTAACGCACTTTATAGCCCAAATGTTTTAAATAACGGAAAACCAAATCAAACGACATAAAAGTACGCACATTTCCCAAATGCACATTGCTGTAAACCGTTGGTCCGCACACATACATCCCAACATTTCCTTCAACAATGGGTTTGAAAATTTCTTTAGATTTGCTTAAAGAGTTGTATATTTTTAGCTGATTTGTTTTGTATAATTCCATTAAAACTTCCCTTAATTTAAAAGCGTAAATATACTAAAAATCCTGAACCTAAAAATTTATGCCGATATCGAATTAAGTTTAAAGTAAACGATTTTGTGTAAGCCATTAATTACTGGTCAAACAGCTTTCAAAACATTATTTAGCGCGAAATCATTTTATCAGAATAAATATTTTAAATTTACCGCAAATATTGGCGGCTCAATACGCAAAAATTTCAATAAAGTTTTACCTTAATGAACAATCCATCCGGCGTTAAAAAAAATGTGTGCATCGTAATTCCTTGTTATAATGAGGAAAAAGGCCTGATTATAGAAAAATATTCTCGCTTTATTGAAGAAAATCCGGCTGTTTTAATCTGTTTTGTCAATGATGGTTCAACAGACAATACGCTGGAAATTCTTGAAGGCTTAAAAAAAAGTTTTCCAAATCAGGTGATTGTACACGATTTACCCAAAAATGTCGGAAAAGCGGAAGCGATTAGAAATGGCATGCATTTTTGCGATGAAAACCATCAGTTTGATTACATCGCATATTTAGATGCCGATTTGGCGACTTCATTGGAGGAATGTTTGGAGATGACCCAGTATTTAAATGATAAAATTACTTTTGTTTTTGCCTCAAGAATAAAAAGAATTGGCGCTGTGATTGAACGAAGCTATTACCGTTTTTTCGTTGGAAGAGTTATAGCCACCGGGATTTCATCTATTTTAAAATTAGGGGTTTACGATACGCAATGCGGCTGTAAAGTTTTTTCAAAAGAGCTCGCCTCTGTAGTTTTTAAACAACCTTTTATTTCCAAATGGCTGTTTGATGTGGAGATTTTTGACAGAATCATCAAATTTTACGGACGTGACAAGGTAATGGAAAAAATGCTGGAAGTGCCTTTGATAAACTGGATTGATGCCGGAGATTCAAAAGTAAAAACAAGCTATTTTTTCAAATTATGGGTTGATTTATACCAAATTAATAAAATTGTAAATCGGAAATAATAAATAATAATCAGGTAAAAAACACTTCGTAAAATGCCCTTTAAAAATTATAAAAACACTTCGTTTTATCTGGTAATTTCAGTGATAGTAATTGCTGTATTCCGACTTGTGCTTACCGCAACAATTCCGTTACTGGATAAAACCGAGTCGCGATATGGCGAAATTGCCAGAATTATGTACGAAACCAAAAACTGGGTGGTGTTGCAAATAGATTATGGCATTCCGTTTTGGGCAAAACCGCCATTGTCAACCTGGCTTTCCGCATTAAGTTTTGAAACTTTTGGCGTAAGCGAAATGGCCGCACGATTTCCTTCCTATTTATTGGCTTTGGTTTTATTGATTATTTTAGGAAAACTGGCAAAAACAGCAGGTGTTTCCTTTTATTTGCCCGCTTTTATTTTGCTGACTATGCCGGAATTTTTAATTCACGCCGGCGTTGTTTCTACGGACAGCGCTTTAAGTTTCTCCATTGCGCTGATTATGATTTCGTTTTGGAAAGCGATGCAAAACGAAAAATATTCATTTTGGAATTACTTGTTTTTTATAGCACTCGGACTCGGATTTTTGTCCAAAGGACCCATCATTTTGGTTTTAACGGTTCCTCCTATTTTCCTGTGGCTAATTGTTCAAAAAATATCGCTTAAAACCCTGTATTTAAAATTGCCCTGGCTTACTGGATTGTTAATTACCGCAATTATTTCAATCCCCTGGTATGTGCTTGCAGAGCAACGCTCGCCCGGATTTCTGGATTACTTTATTATAGGCGAACATTTTAACCGATTTCTGGTACCGGGATGGAAAGGCGATTTATACGGCAGCGGACATTCGCAGCCGCTGGGGATGATTTGGGTTTTTTTACTTGTATTTACCTTTCCGTGGATACAAATTGTGTTGTATAAAATTTGGAAAGAAAGAAAAACAATTTTCAAAGATAAGTATGTTTCTTATCTGGTTTTTTGGCTGTTTTGGACTCCGTTATTTTTTACGATTTCAAAAAATATTTTGCATACCTACATCCTTCCGGTAACCATTCCTATAGCTTTATTGATGGTACATTGGTGGAAAACTTATGAAAAGAAAAAAAATCTGCTGTTGGTTGGTTCTATTTTTCCGGCACTGGCCATTCTTTTCTTTTTTGGCGCTTTTTTAACCGGAAAATTGGATTTTTATATGAATTCGGATAAATATCTGATTGAAAATCAACAGATTGATTTCAACAAAAATGAAGCGCTTTATTATTGGAAAGACAAATCGTATTCCGGACAGTTTTATTCCAACGGAAATGCAAAAATTGTTGCGGACACCAAACAATTGGATTCCGTTTTGGCAAGTGATTCCAAGTTGTATTTTATCATTACAAACAAAAGAAAAAAAGACATTCCTTCAGCATACAAAGCGCAAATGAAACTTTTGGACTCCAATTTTAAAAGTTCCATTTATTTGCTGAAACCTGAATAAAGCCAAACTTAAGACTTAAAATCACAAAATTTTCCATAATTTTATTTGAATTATTTTTTCCGATTAAATATTTTAAATTTGCCAACGATATTGAACAGCCAATAAATGCATAAAAAAAAGTCATCAGAATCTGCCTTGCATAAGGTTGAAGGCGTTAAACAGCCCTCATCTGTCAGTGACTATTCCATAAAAAACATCAAACTTAAAAGAAGTGTGCAACCCAGCGAATCAGTTTTTGTGGAAAAAATACTGGAAGGTGACATTTCTTATTTAAGTCGCGCCATTACGCTGATTGAAAGCACAAACCCAAAACACAAGGAAAAAGCCAACGCCATTATTGAACATTGTTTGCCTTTTGCAAATAAATCGGTAAGGATAGGAATTACAGGAGTTCCGGGTGTCGGAAAAAGCACTTTTATTGAGGTTTTTGGCAAATATTTTACTGAAAAAGAAAAAAAAGTGGCCGTTTTGGCCATTGACCCAAGCAGCTCCGTCAACAAAGGAAGTATTTTGGGCGATAAAACCCGTATGGAAGAATTGGTAAAAGATCCAAACGCCTACATCCGTCCTTCCCCAAGCGGAGAATCTTTGGGCGGTGTGGCACAAAAAACCAGGGAAACCATCATTTTATGTGAAGCTGCCGGTTTTGATGTTATCTTAATTGAAACCGTGGGCGTGGGACAAAGTGAAATTGCCGTGCATTCCATGGTCGATTTCTTTTTATTGCTGAAATTGGCTGGAGCCGGTGACGAATTACAGGGAATCAAACGCGGAATTATTGAAATGGCCGATGCCATTGTGATCAACAAAGCCGACATGGACAATATAAAACGCGCCAATTTGGCAAAAGCGGAATTTTCCCGGGCCTTGCATTTGTATCCGCCAAAAGAAAGCAACTGGCAGCCCAAAGTAACGACCTGCAGCGCTTTTTATAATGAAGGAATTGATGCTGTTTATGAAATAATTCAGGATTATTTGAGTTTAACAAAGTCGAATAATTATTTTGAAAAAAGAAGAAATGAACAAAACAAATATTGGCTGCTGGAAACCATCAACCAACAATTAAAAAATAATTTTTACAGCAAACCCGCAGTGAAGGAAGCCCTAAAAAAATATATGGATGCCATCCAAAAATTAAAAACGACGCCGTTTAAAGCCGCCGAAGAATTACTAAAATTGGCTCAAAAATAATGAAATACGAATTTACCATTATTGTTCCTGTTTACAACGAGGAGGACAATTTAAAACGCGTGGAACAGGAGCTTTCCAACTATCTGAAAATTGCCTCAAAAAAGACCAATATCCTTTTTGTGAATGACGGGAGCAAGGACAATAGCCAACAACTGATAGAAGAAATTTGCGCCAATAATCCGGATTTCTCTTACATTTCATTTGAAAAAAATTGTGGTTTGAGTGCGGCCATTGCGGCCGGATTTATGCAAGTGGATACTGATTTGGTTGGATATATCGATTCCGATCTGCAAACTGCCCCAGAAGATTTTAATTTGTTGCTGAAAGAAATTGGGGAATATGATTTGGTTACGGGCGTCAGAACCGGCAGAAAAGATTCCTTTGTAAAAAATATGTCGTCCACTATCGCCAACGGAATCAGGCGTGCTTTCACCCATGACGGGATGGACGATACCGGCTGTCCGTTAAAAGTGATAAAAACGGAATTTGCCAAAAATATTCCCATGTTTAATGGGTTGCACCGCTTTTTGCCCGCCATGATTTTATTGCAAAACGGCAAAATAAAACAAATCCCAGTACAGCATTTCCCAAGAATTGCTGGTGTGGCTAAATATGGTTTGTGGAACCGGTTGGTTGGGCCGCTTATCGATTGTTTTGCCTATTTATGGATGAAGAAAAAATACTTAAACTACAAAATAGCTAAAAAAGGGTAATGAGCAATTGGATCATTTACAGTATCGGTTTTTTGGCGCAGCTGTTATTTTCTGTAAGGCTCATTTTGCAATGGATTTTATCCGAAAAAAGCAAAAAAGTGTTAACGCCTGCCATTTTTTGGAAAATAAGTCTGTTTGCCTCCTTTCTTTTATTTATTTACGGTTATTTGCGTGAGGATTTCTCCATTATGCTGGGCCAAGCCCTCACCTATTTTATTTATATCCGGAACTTGCAATTGCAGGGCGAATGGAAAAAAGCGCCAAAATATGTGCGTATTTTCTTGTGGATTTTTCCATTGCTTATTGTCATTTACTATTTCAACAACAATACCTACGATATGGCCAAGTTGCTTAAAAATGAGGACATCCCAAAATGGTTATTAATCATGGGCATTATTGCGCAAACCATTTTTGCGCTGCGGTTTGTGTATCAATGGATTTATTCCGAAAAAAACAAACAATCGCTGTTGCCTTATGGATTTTGGCTGTTGAGTTTCATTGGCTCAGTAATGATTTTAATTTATGCGATTTTAAGAAAAGATCCGGTGCTTTTGCTTGGTCACTTAATGGGTTCCGTGATTTATTTCAGAAACCTGATTTTATCAAAAAGGGAAAATTTGAATAACATTCTAAAGACACTGTCAGATGATTAAAATCTTTGAAAAATATCCGTTAGCCATATTGTCGAGCGTTGTTTTATTGATGCTCCTGATTCATCTGGAAGTGCCTAACATCACCATTATGGAAGCCCGTAATTTTATTACGGCACGTGAAATGGTGCAGGATAACCATTGGATTTTAACTACCATCAACGGTGAAGCTCGTTATCAAAAACCGCCATTGCCAACTTGGTTAACGGCTGTCTCAGGAATGTTTTTTGGCATTAACAATGTTTGGGCATTAAGGCTTCCGACTGCATTGATGGTCTTATTTTCAGGTATTTGCATTTATTATTTGTCATTAAAATTAAAACTCCCAAAAATTCAAAGTCTGAATAACAGTTTAATATTAGTGACTTCATTTTATATTTTCGCCATTATTATTGAAGCGCCCTGGGATATTTTCGCACATGGTTTTATGCTCGCAGGCCTCTATTTTCTATTTCTCTTTTTTGAAGAAAATAATGCACGATGGAAAAACGCTTTGTTGGCTGCAATTTTTGTCGGATTGTCCATATTGAGCAAAGGTCCGGTATCGCTATACGTCTTGTTTTTGCCGTTTTTAATTTCTTACGGCATTATATTTAAATTTAAAAACCTAAAGTCGAGAATACTTCCATTGCTCATTTTCCTTATTTTATTTATGATGATTGGCGGCTGGTGGTTTGTGTATGTGAGATTGGCAGATCCGAAAGCATTTTTGGAAATTGCCACAAAAGAAACTGAAAACTGGAGCAGCTACAACATAAAACCATTTTATTACTATTGGAACTTTTTTATCCAGTCGGGTTTGTGGGCAATTCCGGCATTTATCAGTTTGCTGTATCCATACTTAATAAAGCGTGTTTCACATAAAAAAGCCTATCAATTTTCATTTTGGTGGACAATTATTGCGGTAATTTTATTGTCGTTGATTCCCGAGAAAAAAGCGCGTTATCTGGTTCCTGCATTGATTCCGCTGGCCATAAACACTGGATTTTATATACAATATTTAATTGCTGATTTTTCAAAAATAACTGCTAAAAAAGAAACAATTCCTGTTTATTTTAACTTCGGATTGATTGCCGCCATAAGCCTGGCTGTGCCATTCGCCTTGTTCTTTTTGTTGAAAGACGGGTTACAGAGTCACCTAATAAGTTATTTATTGACTTCATTGGCAACGCTTTTAATCGGAATTCTTTTAATCAGAAATTTGTATTTAAAAAAGTTTTCTGTCGTATTTTACTCAACCATTTTGTTTGTGGTTTCTTTAGGCGCTTTTGGGTTGCCGCTGTCGAAAAGTTTGAACAATAACGCTGAATTCAAATCCATCAACACATTGCATCAATTTGAAAAAAGCAATAAGATTACCAGTTATTCCATTGGTGAAATTGCCCCGGAATTGCTTTGGGATTATAACGGCATTCTAAAAGATATTTATAAAAACGAAACGCTAAAAATTCCTGCTGAACCAAATTTTGGCTTGTTGCTGATGAATGCGGATGCCGAAATTATTGTGGCTCAATTGCGTCAAGATTACAATTTCAAATTAATTGAAACCTATAATTTAAATGTTGGCGCAAAGAAGAAAGAACGATTAATCAGAGAATTTTATTTAGTTTCAAAAAAATAGTACTTTTGATAGCGGAAATAAACATAACGGGTACAACCGGCAATCACTTATCAAAATTAATGCGAATTCCAAATGACCATAAAAATTAAACAAAATTTATATGAAAACATTAACCTACATAGATAAAGCAGCCTATCTGTTATTAATCGTACTATTCGGATTTGGAATATACTTTGCAAACACAAATCTTCCCTATTTTGATGAAGTTTATACGGTGGAAGATGGCTTTATAGAAAATGGTTCCGCTATTTTTCTGTTGAGTTCAAGCCTGTTGTTGCTTTATCGCCTTTTTAAACTTTTTAAACACAAAGATTTGTTCTGGAAAATTGGAATTCTGGCCATGTCGCTTGTTTTCTTTTTCGGTGCCGGTGAAGAAATTTCTTGGGGACAACGCATTTTTAATATAGAATCTTCCCAATATTTTATAGAAAACAATGCGCAGGGAGAAACCAATTTGCACAATTTGGTCGTTGAGGACACCAAAATAAATAAGTTAATTTTCAGCCAGCTTTTAACAGTTGTTTTGGTTATTTATTTAATCATAGCCCCTTTTTTATACAGAAAATTTGATTGGGTTAAAAAATTGGCGAACAAATTTGCGGTGCCAATTGTGCAATGGCACCATACCATTTCATTTTTAACGGGTACGGTTTTACTCTTATTTATTTCCTCAAACAGGAAATGGGAAATCTACGAATTGGCTTTCAGTGTGATTTTTTTGCTGATATTTATCAATCCCTTCAACAAAGAAATTTACGCCGCTAATTCATAAACTTTTTCAAAAAAGCTTTAAAAAAAACATAAAACAGCGAACCGTAAATCAGTCCGAACAGCATTCCCGACAACACATCCAAAGGAAAATGCACGCCCATATAAATACGGCTGTAAGACACCACCAGCGCCCATATAATTAGTATGGAAAACAAATAGTTCCGTTTACTTTTCAACAACAAACCAAAAAACACCGCTATTGCCATCGTATTTGCGGCATGTGCAGAAAAATAGCCGTACAAACCTCCACAACGGTTGCCCACCAACCGAATTAAATGAGAAATATTTTCATTGTGGCAAGGACGCAATCTTTTAAAACCAAATTTAAATAAATTGCTTGTTTGATCTGATAAGGCTATTAGTAAAACGACAAACAAAACCGCCACAAATGTTTTCTTTAGGCCGAATTGTTTGTAGGTAACATAAAGCAACAACAAATACAATGGAATGGCGCTGTATTTATTGGAAAAAAACAACCAAAAACCATCCCATTGGGCCGATCCTAAATTATTTAAGTAAATTAGCAATTCAATGTCTTTTGTCAGCAGTGAATCTATCATTGGATTACCCTTGATTATTTATAGATTTAATTTGCCAAACCAACCAATTCCAATTCAAAAACCAAATCGGTATTTGGCGGAATGACATCTCCCGCCCCTTGCACTCCATAACCCAAATGAAAAGGGATAAACAACATTGCTTTATCTCCAATTCTCATTTTTTGCAAACCTTCTTTAAAACCGGCAATCAACTTTGCATCCGGACCATAAATTGTTGTAAAAGGCGCGTAGCCATTTTGTTTTTCACGGCCTTCTTCATAGGTTCCGTAAGCTTTGGCGACTTCAACAAAACTGGTGTCAAACAATCTTCCATCGGTAAAATAACCCGCATAATTCACTTTTACATTGCTTCCTTTAGGTGGATATTCGCCATTTTTTGTTTCAGTAATCACCAATTTTAATCCGGAAGGCAGTTCTTTTGATTCAGGTGCATATTTATTTATTTTGGCTAAAGTTGCTGCAACAGCCTGCTGCAATTTTTCTTCCTGTTCTTTTATGTCTTTCAGATACTTTTCATAAAATGCGGAAAATTCTTTTTGTGCATCAAATTTTTTGGCAATTTTTCCAATTGTGATGATTTCAATATTTCTGATGGTGTCATTTTGCATGATAGAATCAACCACAGCCTGTCCGGAAACAACATTTCCAAACACGGTATGTTTGCCGTCTAACCAGGGTGTTTCTTTATGCGTAATAAAAAACTGGCTTCCGTTGGTGGCCAAACCTGAATTTGCCATCGACAAAATGCCTGCCTTGTCATGTTTCAACAAAAGATTTCCGGTACTGTCTTTAGGGAATTCATCAATAAATTTGTAGCCTGGGTCACCTTCGCCCGTGCCAGTTGGGTCTCCGGCCTGAATCATAAAAGCCTTAATGACCCTATGAAAAATAATGCCATTATAATATTTTTTTCCTTTTAGCGGACCAACAACATATTTGTTTGTGCCTGTTGCCAATGAAACAAAATTAGCCACCGTAATCGGTGTTTTTTCAAATTCAAGTTTCAACAATATGTCCCCTTTATTTGTTTCCATATTTGCATACAAACCATCATCTAAATTAGCATACTTGGTTGGTTTACAGGAAATAACAAGCAATGACAACATTATAATTATAAGTTTAACTTTCATCGGTAGATTTTATTTGTTTTAATTACTCACCTTACGCAAAAATAGGATAAATATTTATAATTTTAACATTTGAGATGTTGATAACTTTTAGCAGAGAATACAATGGAAAATTTTGCAGATTTATACAGTGATTACTTGATATGTTCTACATCATATACTACCG
>DATCUQ010000007.1:0-105417 GCA_036567345.1 Lutibacter sp. | reverse complement strand
TTGAACTGAAGGGAGAATCAATGAGAAAAAAAATGAAAAACAACTAAAAAATTTTGTCTAATTTTATAATCAGAAATCAACATCAAAATAACTGTCCAGTTTAGTCCGGAATAGGGTGTACACTTTCACCGGAATAAGCAGTAAATGCTACTTTTGTTATAAAATAGAGTGATGGGCAACAATGTGCATCTTTGTAATGACACATTGAAATTCCTTTTAAAAAACCATCTTCAATTTTTTGATACCTAAATTGATGTGGCCATCCCTCCGTTTTACAGCCACAAATATCATCTTCATTTGCAACATCTTTAAGCTTAAATGTATTGCCATTATTAATAAATACATAAAAAAATGTAACCTCATTGTAGCTATCAGACCTAAAAACACTGATAATACAATCTCTTTTGCCATCATTATTTAAATCACCAAAAAGTATTGAGTTATTGGCATATTTTTGGGTATTAATTTCAGTCGGCAGTTCATAATGGCGTATGTTATCTGCATATTTTTTTCCGCCAAAAAGTTCACTAGGATTTTTGGCATCATAAGCTTCAATTACCTTTATATAATTAGATTTTTTCTTAAAGTTATTAAATTCCTCCTCAGTAAAAACTTCAGGCACAAATTTAACTTCTAGTTCCTTGTAAATTCGATTATAATCTATTTTATCAGTCAGTTTGTTATCGATAGGAGAGCTTACTTTTTTCACAGTTTCTATGTGATCAGTTTCCATTTCAGTGTTAGTCTTTTCCACTTTATTTTTGCAATTAACAAATAATAATGAGATAAATAGGGCATAATAAGTAATTAGATTTCTTGTTTTCATTTCAATTTTTTTGGCTGTTATAAAAATAGCTTTTTTATAGTACTCTGAAAGAATATTAGGTAATACTATTTTAATCTATTTCGCCCCATTTCCAGCAGACTTTAGTTTCATTACATTGCACTAAATTCAGCTTCCGATTCCGCTCAGCAAGACCTGTCTAAATAGTCAGGACTTACTCTGTGCCTATGCGCTTTTAGATTAGTGTTCATAATAATCCATAGAGTAAGTTACAAAAACGTAGCGGTATTGTTATGAGCAATTTAGGAAATGTAATTTTTTTTAGGCAATTGATATTTATGGTAACACTATTCAAATAATTTGTTTACATTTATACTAAATTAAATTGACTATGAAAAAAATTGCTAAAGTTTCCTTTATTATATTTAGACTATAAGGAGTATATCTGTATGCTGTTTTTTTTGGATTATTCATTGTGATTTTTTTTAAATTACGAGAGTAATCAATTTAATTAAAATTTAATCTAATCATAAATCGTTAGAAAAAATATTTTAATTAATTTAAAAAAGTAAAATTACCTATCTATGAATACATTTAATTTTAACCCATTAGATTCAGTGTCTTTTGATGAAATATTTGAACACGTAAAAGCATCATATGTTTATAATTATGGAGCGGATGATTTCAGAAATGTTGAAAGAAAATTTTTAGACTCAAATGCATTAAAAAAAGCTTTAAATATCTTAGCGACTGAATATGAAAAAGATTATTTCACAGCAAAAGATTTACAATTTATTGCAAATAATGCCTTCTTTTTTGCAGGGAGAAACAAAAGTATGTTGGTTTCCTTTATGGCAGGGAGATATTGGAATGATAATTATAATAAAATTAATCAAATAATATCTTCTGAGCATATGAGACAGATTGGAATTCAATTATATAGATTATTTTAAAATAGTTTCTAAGATAAACACTTCTTGTATATAAAAAAGAGGATAAGAAAAAGACCTGAACAATCCTGAAAATAAAGTAAGGCATAAATAGTATAACAAAAATCATAGCTATGGAAATTTTTTGGATAATAATTATAGTAATTGTACTTTTTATAGTATTAAAGCCATTAAGAGACGAATTATCAAATGTAATTCACCGGATTCTATTTGGAAATAAAAAATAAAATAATAACAATAATAATTATAATATGAGTTTTTTTAAAGATTTAGTAATACACACCGACATTGCATTTTTTACATTACCAAACGGAAACCTTGCTCACGTAGAGTTCGCTTTAAAGCAAGATATGGAAGGATTTTCTAGAGATTATATAATTGAGAGCTGTATCAAATCAGCTGCTTATGGCTCTGAAGTTAGAATTATTTCTACAAAAGATTATACCAATAATGGAGAGCGTGAGAAATATAAACGAAAGTATCCTAATAATACATTCACTATCTTGGATAATAAAATCATTAATAACAAAGACTACTTTCCTTTATTTTGGGATAAGTTTGATCGGGCTTATGATATTAGTGAACAAAAGCAAATAATACTGGATTTCATTTCTAAATATAGATAATATTTAAAAATTAACCTTAGTAATAAAGTTTATACAAACATTTAGTTTTAATATTTAGAAGCAACTTCTTATAAAGAAATTTATGAACAAGTTAAAAAATCTTATATATATAACTTTGGAGAGGATGATTTTAATAAAGTTGAGAAAAAATTACTGAGTACAAGTGCATTTGGAAACAATATGATGATTTTAGATCCAGCGCCTAATAAACACTATTTTAAAGCAAAAGATTTATATTTATATCTATTGAATCATTCCTTTTTGTAGGAAGAAGCAAAAGTATGTTGGTTTCCTTTATGGCAGGGAGATATTGGAATGATAATTATAATAAAATTAATCAAATAATATCTTCTGAGCATATGAGACAGATTGGAATTCAATTATATAGATTATTTTAAAATAAATTAAAAGTTAAATGAAGATAAATCATTAATATTAAATTAAATATGAGCGAGGAGAAAAATTACGGTAGAATTGTTACAATAATAATTTCAATAGTAGTAATTATAATAGGTTTATCAAGTGAATTACCGGGGCTAGCTATTGCCGGAGGAATCTTTGTTTTGTACGCAATCTTTTTAGATTAAAAAAGAGTTATATTTATTTTTAACTAGGCATAATCAATATAACTCTGTGCATTTTTTTAGATTATTTATTATGATTTTCTGTAATATTATAATAATTTCTTATTTTTTGCAATTACGCTCTTTTGATTCGTTTCCATTATAATAGCCTCAACAAAACAGAATGTTTAACAACTAATAAACGCCCCACAACACAAAATCCAGTTTATTGTTAACACAACAAGCCTCTGTCTTTTGTGTTGTTCCGCACCCAGCCGCATCGTTATTTTTAGGTCATATTATTTGTACCCTTCCTCTAATAGCACATTAATTTTTGTCGTACCTAAAAAATCAATAGGCTATTGCCAACGCTCAAACAAATAATCCGCCATAAAAACAACCCCCAAGCTAAGTAACATAATTAGGGTTATAATACTGCCGACATCAGCCAAGCCACGCCAAAGCCGTAGTTATAACCAAAATTATGTTAAATATCCGCTCTGCCAACGCGCAAATTCAACGCTTCTGCCAGCGCACTCGGTACATTATCACATTGCTTTTGTGAGTGCTTTGCGAATTAATAACAACATTATTGCAAAGAATTATACGCCAATTAAAAGAAACTTCAAGCACCCACAAAACCAAAATTGCCCACAAGCGTATTTTTTTTATTTGCAATCAACATTAGGTAAATTGTCTTTAAGCAGTCTTGATGCCATACCATTTCCAAAGCAACATTTCCAAAGGTATTAAATTCATTTCCCGAAAAAACATTTTGGCACCAAGCCTACATTTAAAAACAATCAGATAATTTAAGCGAAGCAAATAAAAAAATACCATTGTTTCGCTTCTGCCACCGCACTCGGTATCCTAAATTCTTAATATTCAATCGCCATATTGGGCTAAGCCTATTAAAACCTGAAGATTTCCTGCCGCATCACCCCCAACTATATCTTCTGTTTTTAAAGGCTAACAGACAAAAGAAATCTAAAAAGCGGTTGAATTTGTTAAAGATTTTAGCTTACTTTTCAAATATTTATCTCATTTTTCACTGAAAAATAGCGCAGTAAGAAGCCTAATTGCAAATTAGTGTTGAATGGCTATATATGTGATAGCCCTAAGCTTATTACCCCACCCACCCAACCCTTCCATTCCGGGACAAACAATGTGCTTGAAGTGATCCACTGCTGAAAGGTCTTCTAATGGTAGAATTGACTTACATAAGATACCTTTCTCTTTATTATAAGCAAAAAGTTTAAACTTCTAATCTATCATCTTTAAATAAGTGCTTAAAAAATAAAATTACTCCAGCTAGAACTTACTTTTTATCTATTTCTTATGATATAATTGTTTAGTTTAAAGAATAATTCGATTATTACTATGTATAAAGTTCAAAATATCGTGAAAAAAAATTTTAAAATTTTACAAACGCGCCAAGGTACTATAGTAAGCCCACCCCCTTTAAAATTCAGTGGAAAGTGAAAATAGGTATGAAGCCGTAAAAATATTAGTTATTTTAATTTTTTGAGAGGTGGGTGTAGTTGAATTATTGTAAAATAAAAGTTTAGTGCAGATATACATCAATAAAAATTAAAGACAATATTATTATGCAAATTTTATGCAAATAGATTTTGACAACAGAGACGTCGTTGTATAAAATAAAATAACCCCTTGAAAATCAAGAGGTTGTTTGTGATCGCAGAAGGATTCGAACCTTCGACCGCCTGCTTAGAAGGCAGGTGCTCTATCCAGCTGAGCTATGCGACCATTAGGATTCATTTAATAATCCAGAAACTTTATATTGCGAAAATCAATGCTTTCCACAAAAGCCTTAAAAAATTTTTAGAAAATAAATTTTCTTCAAACCATTTGTCGGGGTGGCAGGATTCGAACCTGCGACCTCCTGCTCCCAAAGCAGGCGCGATAACCGGGCTACGCTACACCCCGCAAAAATATTTTAACCAAATTTTACGGAAGTAATTAATCTCGTGCTTGACACGACGTTACACCCATAAAAATAAAAGCGGAGAGACAGGGACTCGAACCCTGGCGACAGTTACCCGTCGACAGATTAGCAATCTGCTCCGTTACCACTCCGGCACCTCTCCTAAAAATTTGCTTAATGAACTTATTTTTGCGAGTGCAAATGTAGCATTACAAATGCATTCACACAACATTTATTCTACTTTTTTAATGAATTGAAACACTTATTTATTTTGGGTATTCAATTCTTAAATGATAAATATTCTTTAACTTCTTCTTTAGCACCTTTTTAATGGTTTGCAGCTCTTTAAAAGTAATGTCCGCGTTCATAAATTGGCCGTCATCCATTTGCTTGTTTACAATTTTTTCAACCAATTCATCAAACGATTTGGCTGTAGGTTCTTTGATGCTTTTAGAAGATGCTTCCACGGCATCACACATCATTAATATGGCCGTTTCTTTTGAAAATGGAATTGGGCCTGGGTAATGAAAATGGCTTTCAGCAAAAACGTTCCCGCTTAATTCTTCTTCTTTCTTAAAAAAATAATAAACCAAAGTTGTTCCGTGGTGGGTTCTTATAAAATCAATAATTCTGTCAGGAATATGGTTCTTTTTCGCCAATTCTACACCATTAATAATATGGTCAATAATAATTTTGGCGCTGTCGGTTGGAGTAAGTTCATTATGCGGATTCACATTGGTTACCTGATTTTCCGTAAAATACATAGGATTTTCAATTTTACCAATGTCATGATACAATGCCCCGGTTCTTACCAGCATGGAATTTGCGTGAATTTCATTGGCACAGGCTTCAGCCAAATTGGCAACTTGTAATGAGTGTTGGAATGTTCCCGGTGCTTTTTCGGCCAATTCGCGCAATAATTTTGAATTCGTATTCGACAATTCTTTTAAAGATTCATCCGAAACCAAACCAAAAAGCTTTTCAAATATATAAATCAACGGCAAAACAAATAGTGTTGCCGCGCCGTTCATTGCAAAATAAGTCAGTTTTTCCAAATTTAAATATTGTGCATTCCCTTCCTGAATCACAGAAAAAGCAAAATAGGACACAAAATAAACGAAGGTAATTTGCAATACGGAAAGAAATAAGTTTGCTCTTTTATACAATTCAGAAATCGTTAAAATAGTCACTATTCCGGCAATTATTTGCAGGAAAACAAATTCAAAACTGTTGGGCACAATAAAGCCAAGCAACAAAACGGTCAAGGTATGGGCGAATAAACCCAACCTGGAATCGAAAAAAGCTTTTAGCACCAACGGCAAGATGGCTATGGGCGCGGCATAAATAAACTTAGCATCGTATTTCACAATCAGGGTAATTAACAGGATTACCAAAACCATGTTAAAAAATATGAAAGTAACCTTGTTGTTATTGTCAAAAATGTCCAATCGGTATTTTCTTAAAAAAAGCAACAACATTAAAAAGGACAGCGCCACCAATAACGAATATCCCAATACAATCCAATTTGAATTGGATTTGCTCCAAACTTGTGAATCAAATTCATTTTTAAGTGAATTTAGTTTAACCAGCTTCTCCCCTTCAACAATATCTCCCTTGAAAATGATGCGCTCTTTCTCGGCAACCAATCCTTTTGTATAGGAAATATGGCTTAAATTTTCATCATATGCTTTTTGGGTGAAATTTTCATCAAAGGTTACATTGTGTTTTAATTCGTTCGAAATAATTGTTAAAATCGCTTTCTCTTCTCTTGATAAGGGCTGCTTTCCAAATTTTTTCTTTAGAAAGTCTGAAATTTGGGTCGATACAAAAAGTTTGGTTGGCTGAATGTCCTGAATGGCATTTCCCTTTCTTAAAGTTATTTCAACTTTATCAACTTTTTGCTCACTTAACGGATCCAAATAGCCGTATTCGTATATTTCGCTTAAAATTTCGTCCGCTTTTTGTAATAATCTGTTTTTGTTTTGCTTGGATAAATTGGTTGTGGCCAAATATTCCAAAATCTTTTCAGAAGTGTTTTTTCTTACAGCTACAACAATTTCTTCATTATACTCAAAAAATTGTTTGGAAGTTTCCTTAATTTGGAGCTTTTCAGCTTCAATTTCGGGAGTGGATTTTTTAATGGAGAAATCAAATGGCGAGTAATAATTTTCATATTGCCAAGGTTTCCCTTTCTGAAATTCATACTTAAATTGTCCTCCTTTTGGAAATAAGTAAACAACCAAAACTATTGTGATAATGTATAAGAATAGTTTATAGATTAAGGAGTGATTTACAAGTAATTTATTTATTATTTTTTTCACTAAATCTTTATTTGCGCTCCAAAAATAACAATTATTATGTTACGCGCATTTTTAGCCGACATTATTTTTAAAATGGACACCGTTTTGAAAGATTATTATTTTTAATTCATCGGGTAAATAAAAATCCACTATTTTTTAGGTAAATGCAAAATCAAATGGAATAAACCCTCCTTAAAAAACTAAAAAATTGTATAAAATTGCTTAATTTCGCAATTGAATTTTTGATTAAACACAAAATGAAATCAGCATCATGAAATTGCAGTTAAACACTGTTGAAATTATGCGAATTCATTTTCTACAATAATAAACAAATAATATTTACAAATGAAAGAAGTTGTCATTGTATCCGTTGCCAGAACGCCAATAGGAAGTTTATTAGGCAGTTTGTCTGATATCCCGGCCCCAAAATTAGGGGAAGTTGCCATTAGAGGCGCTTTAAATAAAATAAAATTAGACCCAAAACTTGTTGATGAAGTTTTTATGGGAAATGTGGTTTCTGCCGGATTGGGCCAAGCGCCAGCAAGGCAAGCGGCACTGTTTGCCGGCATTCCAAATACCGTTCCTTGCACCACAGTCAATAAAGTTTGTGCTTCAGGAATGAAAGCGATTATGCTTGCCGCACAAGCAATTAAAACTGGCGATGCCGAAATTATTGTTGCCGGCGGTATGGAAAATATGAGTAAAATTCCGCATTATCTGGAAGGAAGAAAAGCCACCAAACTGGGCAATATTACTGTTGCCGATGGATTGTTGGTTGATGGTTTGATTAATGTATATGATCAAAAACATATGGGAACCTGCGGTGACTTGTGCGCTGATGAATTTAAATTCACAAGAGAAGATCAAGATAATTTTGCCATAGCATCCTATAAAAAATCTGCTGATGCCTGGGCAAAAGGGAAATTTTCAAATGAAGTTGTTCCGGTTGAAATTCCGCAAAGAAAAGGTAATCCAATCATTTTTGCTGAAGATGAAGAGTACAAAAATGTTGATTTGGCAAAAATCCCAACCTTGCGCCCTGTTTTTAGCAAAGAAGGAACCGTAACTGCCGCAAACGCATCTACATTAAATGATGGCGCTGCCGCTTTGGTAATTATGAGCGCAGATAAAGCCAAAGAACTAAATTTGAAACCAATAGCCAAAATAATTGGTTATGCGGATGCTGCCCACGAACCTGAATGGTTTACCACCGCTCCGGCAAAAGCAATTCCTAAAGCATTGGCAAAAGCCGGTTTAAAAATAGATGATATTGATTTTTTTGAATTTAATGAAGCTTTCTCCGTAGTTGGATTGGCCAATATTAAACTTTTAGGCATTGATGCTTCAAAAGTAAATGTGAATGGCGGCGCTGTTTCTTTAGGACATCCCCTTGGCATGTCAGGCGCAAGAATTGTAATTACATTGGCTTCAGTATTGGAACAAAATAAAGCAAAATATGGTGCAGCGGCAATATGTAATGGCGGCGGCGGTGCAAGTGCTATTATCATCGAACGCCTGTAAATTTATTTTATGTCGTACGGAATTTGTAATTTAAGTATCGTTCCTGTCAGAATTGAACCAAGCGATAAAAGTGAAATGGTTTCCCAGCTGCTGTTTGGAGAACATTTTATAGTGCTTGAAATTCAAAAAAAATGGAGTAAAATACGAATGGCCTATGACAATTATGAAGGCTGGATTGACACCAACCAATTCCTTTTTATTTCAGAAGAAAATTATCTGGAAATGGAAGCATCCAACAATGCTTTGGCGGGTGAATTAATAGATTTTGTTACCGATGAAAATGAGTCATTTTCAACCATCACCATTGGTGCTTCTCTTCCTTTTTATACGGATAAAAATTTAAAATTGGGATCTGTAAATTACCGTTATGAAGGACAGGTTTTTACTGGAAAACAGCCCAAAGAAATGCTGATTGAAATGGCCGCTAAATTTTTAAATGCGCCCTATTTATGGGGAGGAAAAACGCCTTTTGGGATAGATTGTTCCGGTTTTACGCAAATGGTGTACAAAATTTGCGGCTATAAATTATTGCGTGATGCTGGCCAACAGGCAACTCAAGGTGATGTGTTGAGTTTTATTGAAGAAAGTGAGCCTGGGGATTTGGCTTTTTTTGACAATGAAGAAGGAATGATTATCCACGTCGGCATGATTATGAACGACAATTATATTATTCACGCCCACGGAAAAATTAGAATTGACAGAATTGATCACAGCGGTATTTTTAATGTGGATACGCAGCGGCACACACATAAATTAAGAGTCATTAAAAAGATTATATAACGAAAAAGCCCACGAAATCGTGGGCTTTTTCTTTTTAAAATATCGTCAAAAATTATTGTTTTACTTTATCGTAAACAACTCTAATTTTCTCAAGTTTATCAGTCATTTCTAAATTTTCATACAAGCCCATTAGCGTTTGAATAACGTTAATACTGTTTGGATTCAACTCATACGCTTTTTCATAATAAGGCAATGCTTTTCTGTAAATATCAAATTGTTGCGCCTGAAGTTTGTCATATTTTTTGAAGTCGGCCAAACTTTTATTCATCTCATCAATAATAGGGGCGGCTTTTTCAATAATTGCAGCACCAATATTATTGTAAGCATCTGCATAATCAGGTTTTAATTCAATGGCTTTTTCAAAATTTTTGATGGCTTCATCAATATTTTTTTGGTCCATATTCATCACACCAACATTATAATACAAGGTTGGCTCCGTAGGATTTAATCGAATAGCTTCTTCCAAACGTTCTTTAAATTTAGCATTGTCGCCAGCTTTATAGTAAATATTTGCTTCATCAATTAACAAAGAATAACTGCTTGGAAATTCTGTTCTTCCTTTTGATATGATCTCTAAAGCTTTTTCATTATTTCCTTTATCAGAATAATTTTGGGCCAAGTTTTTGAAAATCATTTCACGCCTTGATTCTTTTTTTTCTTCTCTTGGATTTTGGGCCAATCCTAATTTAACCTGTAAATCCATAGCTTTTTTATCACCATAAACAACATCTTCTCCAGATGCTTTGTCTGTTGCAACATAAACTGTTGTGATTCCAGTATAGTTTATATCCAATAATTGCTCGTATAATTTAATAGAACTGTCATAATCTTTGGCAAAATAGTAAACCAATGCAGCATTGTCTAAATAAGAAGTATCTCTTGGGCTTAATGCATACACTTGTTGAAATTCTTTAGCCGCTTTAAGATAATCGGTGTTTTCTTTAGTTTCAATCGCTTTATTGTAATCATTAGAAGCGCTTTCCGCAACAGAAACAATCATTTTATTAAGCAATAGGCCAACCTCAGCCGAATATTTAGGCTTTTTGGTTTCATTTTCATAATTAATTAACTGATTAAATGCAGCAGCTACTTTATCAATATCTGCCTGAGGTGCTCCATTTTGATACAAAGCCATACCTTTTAAATAATAAAACTTGGCTTTTGTTTTTTGATCTGCATTGGCTATTAAACCTTCAGCTTGATTAATTGCTGTTATTGCTGTAGCAAAATCATTTGATTTAACCGCTTTTTCAGCAGTTTTAAGTTCATCGTTTTGTGCGAATAGGGTCATGCTTATAAAAAAAGCTGACAAAATTATTAATTGTTTTCTCATTTTTTCTGATTTATAATTACTGGTTTATTCTTGATTTAAATTATCTTCTTCGTTATTTTCAATTTCCGTGCCATTTTCATCTTCGATGGTATTTTCGATGTCGTTCTCATCAACAAGATCAACAACATCTTCTTCGTGCATCACTTTCGCAACCGCCGCAATGGAATCATTGTCTTTAATATTGATAAGTTTAACCCCTTGAGTGGCCCTTCCCATAACTCTTAAGTCGCCCACAGCCAATCTGATGGTAATTCCGGATTTGTTGATAATCATTAAATCATCATCATCCATTACATTTTTAATGGCCACCAAACTTCCTGTTTTATCGGTAATATTAATGGTTTTAACACCTTTACCGCCTCTGTTGGTTATTCTGTAGTCCTCTAATTTTGAGCGTTTTCCATAACCGTTTTCTGAAACTACCAAGATGTCGCTGTTAAGATCGTCAACAGCAATCATGCCGATTACTTCATCATGTTTATTGGCCAAAGTAATTCCTCTCACACCAGATGCATTTCTTCCCATAGGGCGTGTTTTGCCTTCTTCAAAACGAATGGCTTTACCCGATTTTAATCCCAACATCACCTGGCTGTCGCCATTGGTCAGTTTGGCTTCCATTAGTTCATCGCCGTCTTTAATGGTGATTGCATTAATTCCATTTGCCCGAGGTCGGGAATATTGCTCTAAAGAAGTTTTTTTAACCTGACCCATTTTAGTTGCCATAATCACATAATGGCTGTTTACGTAAGACTCATTTTTCAAATCTTCCGTTACCAAAAACGCTTTTACTTTATCGTCCTGCTCAATATTTATGATG
The DNA here is from genome assembly GCA_036567345.1 of Lutibacter sp. Lineage (GTDB taxonomy): Bacteria > Bacteroidota > Bacteroidia > Flavobacteriales > Flavobacteriaceae > Lutibacter. The sequence goes on along the minus strand of DATCUQ010000007.1, from coordinate 93,798 downwards.
TTCTGAATTGCTCTTCCTTTTGAAGTTTTTCCTCCTTCAGGTATTTCATAAACACGCATCCAAAATACTTTTCCTTTTTGAGTGAAGAAGAGCATATATTGGTGGTTGGTGCCCACAAATAAATGTTCCAAGAAATCTTCAGTTCTTGTTGCCACCCCTTTTTGTCCGCGTCCTCCTCTATTTTGAACTTTATATTCATCCAAATTAGTCCGTTTAACATAGCCCGCATGGGAAATTGTTACCACAACATTTGAATTTGGGATCATATCTTCAATAGATAAATCACCGCCCGCATATTCTATTACCGATCTGCGTTCATCCCCATATTTGTCCCGAATGGCTATAAGCTCATTTTTAATAATTTCAAAACGTCTTTCTTCATTTGCCAAAATATCTTTTAAATCGATAATTAATTTAATAATATCATCATACTCAGCACGAAGTTTATCTTGTTCCAGACCGGTTAATTGTCTCAAACGCATTTCAACAATGGCGCGTGCCTGAATTTCAGACAATTCAAAACGAACCATCAAACTTTCTCTTGCCACATCAGCATTTGAGGAAGCCCTGATTATTTTAATAACCTCATCTATATTGTCGCTTGCAATAATTAAACCTTCTAAAATATGAGCTCTCGCTTCTGCTTTTTTAAGTTCAAATTCTGTTCTTCGCACAACAACTTCGTGTCTGTGTTCAACAAAATAATGAATTAATTGCTTTAGGTTTAATTGTTCGGGACGCCCTTTTACCAAGGCAATATTATTTACGCTGAATGATGTTTGAAGCGCGGTGTATTTGAATAAATTATTTAAAACAATGTTTGGTATGGCATCACGTTTTAAAACATAAACAATGCGCATTCCGTTTCTGTCCGATTCATCACGAATATTCGCAATGCCCTCCAGCTTTTTATCATTGACCAATTCAGCAGTTTTCTTGATCATTTCTGCCTTATTCACCTGATATGGAATTTCAGTGACAATAATGCTTTCACGACCATGAACTTCTTCAATAATCGCTTTTGCGCGCATCACAATTCTTCCTCTTCCTGTCTCAAAAGCTTCTTTTACGCCTTCATAGCCGTAAATGATACCGCCCGTTGGAAAATCGGGCGCTTTAATATACTTCATCAACTCAGAAATTTCAATATCTCTGTTTTCGATGTAAGCCAAAGTACCGTTGATCACTTCTGTTAAATTATGGGGCGCCATATTTGTAGCCATCCCAACGGCGATACCTGAAGCGCCATTCACCAATAAAGTAGGAATTCTTGTGGGTAAAACTGTTGGTTCTTCTAAAGTATCGTCAAAGTTAAGTCGGTGATCTACTGTGTCTTTTTCAATATCCGCAAGCATTTCTTCCGAAATTTTTTGCATACGAACCTCGGTATATCTCATTGCCGCCGGACTGTCGCCATCTACGGAACCAAAGTTTCCTTGTCCGTCAACCATCATATACCGCATGCTCCATTCTTGTGCCATACGAACCATGGCATCATAAACTGAAGTATCTCCGTGTGGGTGATACTTACCCAAAACCTCACCAACTATTCTTGCTGATTTCTTATAAGACCCTGTTGCTTTAATTCCCAATTCATGCATACCAAACAGCACCCTTCTGTGTACGGGTTTTAACCCATCTCGCACATCAGGCAATGCTCTTGAAACTATCACTGACATTGAATAATCAATGTAAGCAGATTTCATCTCATCTTCAATATTTATTGGTATAATTTTTTCTCCGTCTGCCATAAATTTTTATTTAATTTTGTGTCAATTTTTAACAAAGCAATATACGATTTTTCACTTTTTAACAACCTATTTTACGCATTGTTTTTATAGTATTTATTAACAATGAAAAGATCGCGCAAACCCTTATTAACACACTGATTTTCAGCAATTTTTGACCCTAAAAAAAGACCTGAAAAATAAATTAAATAAAAGTGGTTCGCTTTTTGTGTTTAAAAAAGAAAAAAATCAGTTAATTTTACAATATAAACATAAAAAAATGGACGATAATTTTTCACCAAAAGTAAAAGATGTAATTGCCTACAGCAAAGAAGAAGCTTTGCGTTTAGGCCATGATTTTATTGGTACTGAGCACCTCATTTTGGGATTGTTGCGAAAAGGAGACGGAAAAGCTATAGAAATTTTAAATTCCTTAGAAATAAATCTTGATCATTTACGTAAAAAAATTGAAGGTTTAAATCCTATAAATGCGATAAAAGAAACCGACGAAAAGAAAAGTTTACATCTGACAAAACAAGCCGAAAAAGCGCTAAAAACGACTTTTTTGGAAGCCAAATTATATCAAAGCGATTCTGTAAATACCGCACATTTGCTGTTATGCATTTTACGCAATGAAAACGACCCGACCACAAAGTTATTGCAGCATTTTGATGTAAGTTATGACGATGTTAAAACCGTTTTTAAACAATTATTCTTTGATGAAGAAATAGATTTGCCAAAAGCCCAAGATTCTAATGATGACGATTTTGAAGGCTCCAAATCAAATCCTTTTGAACAGGCAAGAGGCGAAAAAACACCGCTAAAAAAAACCAAAACGCCTGTTTTGGATAATTTTGGGCGTGATTTAACGCGTTTGGCCGAAGAAGGAAATTTAGATCCTGTGGTTGGCCGCCAAAAGGAAATTGAAAGGGTTTCACAAATTTTAAGCCGAAGAAAAAAGAACAATCCAATTTTAATTGGCGAACCTGGCGTTGGTAAATCTGCCATTGCCGAAGGTTTGGCCTTGCGCATAATCCAACGTAAAGTTTCCCGAATTTTATTTAACAAACGCGTTGTTTCTTTGGATTTGGCAAGTTTGGTTGCGGGCACAAAATACCGCGGACAGTTTGAAGAACGCATGAAAGCTTTGGTAAATGAATTGGAAAAAAATGATGACATCATTTTATTTATCGACGAAATTCACACCATCGTCGGCGCCGGCGGCGCTACTGGTTCCTTGGATGCTTCCAATATGCTAAAACCCGCTTTGGCGCGTGGTGAAATTCAATGTATCGGAGCGACCACTTTGGATGAATTTAGAACCAATATAGAGAAAGACGGTGCCTTGGAACGCAGATTCCAAAAAGTGATGGTTGAACCGACTTCTGTGGAAGAAACCATTCAAATTTTACAAAACATAAAAGACAAATACGAAGATCACCATAATGTTATTTACACCGATGACGCAATAAAAGCTTGCGTAACATTAACAAACAGGTATATGACCGATCGCTTTTTGCCGGACAAAGCAATTGACGCTTTAGACGAGTCAGGTTCCAGAATCCATATTACAAATATTGTTGTTCCAAAAGAAATATTGCAATTGGAAGAGCAGTTGGAAAAAGTTAGGGAAGACAAAACAGCATCGGTAAACAGTCAAAAATATGAAGAAGCCGCCCGTTTGCGCGATGATGAAAAACGCATTGAAAGCCTGTTACAGGCCGAACAAAAAAAATGGGACGAAACTTCAAAATTAAATCGTGAAATTGTAACGGAAGACAATGTTGCCGAAGTGGTTTCCATGATGACGGGCATTCCCGTAAACAGGGTTGCTGAAGCAGAAAGTAAACGCTTAAATGATTTGCCGATCCTTATAAAAGGAAAAGTTATTGGCCAGGACGAAGCCGTAAGTAAAGTGGTGAAGGCCATTCAACGTAACCGTGTTGGACTAAAAGATCCAAACAAACCAATTGGGTCATTCATATTTTTAGGACAAACTGGCGTGGGCAAAACACAGCTTGCAAAAGTTTTGGCCATGGAATTATTTGACAGTGAAGAGGCTTTGGTTAGAATTGATATGAGCGAATATATGGAGAAATTTGCCGTATCCCGATTAATTGGTGCGCCTCCAGGATATGTGGGTTATGAAGAAGGCGGACAACTGACCGAAAAAATCAGACGCAAGCCTTACGCAGTGGTTCTTTTTGATGAAATTGAAAAAGCGCATCCCGATGTTTTTAATATGTTATTGCAAATATTGGATGAAGGACATATCACCGACAGTTTGGGAAGAAGAATTGATTTTAGAAATACCATTCTCATTATGACTTCCAATATTGGTTCACGCCAATTGAAGGATTTTGGTGCCGGTGTTGGATTTGGAACAGCATCCAAAACTTCCCAGGCTGATTCAAATGCAAAAAGCGTTATTGAAAACGCCTTAAAAAAATCATTTGCGCCTGAGTTTTTAAACCGAATTGATGATGTGGTGATCTTTAATCCTTTGGAAATAGAAGATATTCACTTAATTATTGATATTGAATTAAGCAAATTATCTAAACGTATTGACGATTTAGGCTATAAATTGGTACTGACCAAAAAAGCGAAAGATTATATTGCTGAAAAAGGTTTTGACAAACAATATGGTGCCAGACCATTAAAACGTGCCATTCAAAAATACGTTGAAGATGCTTTGGCTGAAGAAATTGTCACTTCAAAACTAAAAGAAGGCGATTCAATTTTTATGGATTTGGATAAAGACAAAAACGAGCTTACCATAAAAATAACTAAAGGAAAAGACAAGGTTGAGTAATACAATACTCTTTTTAGACTTAAATATTTAACCAGACAATAGCCGCACATTTGCGGCTATTGTTTAATATCAAATTGAAATTATTTCATTAAAACAAATCCATAAACTCCTAAAAAATGAATTTAAAAACAATTTTTACCATAGCCTTAACACTCTTGATTTTCAATTTTTCATCGGCACAAGAAAAACCAAAGAATGCAGATGAAATTTTAAGTATTGCTTTTGAACAAGCCAAAAAGGAAAATAAAAATGTGATGGTGATGTTTCACGCATCCTGGTGCGGCTGGTGTAAAAAAATGGATGCATCATTGAATGACGACTTGACAAAAGAATTGTTCGACAAAAACTATGTGATTGCCCATTTAGTCGTTTTAGAACCTGCCATCAAAAAACATTTAGAAAACGAAGGCGCTGAAGCCTTGTTAAATAAATATGGCGGAGAAAAACAAGGAATCCCCTATTTGCTGATTTTTGACGGGGACAAAAATTTGTTGGCCGATTCAAAAATGATAGAAAACAAATTTGTTTTGAAAGAACAAGGAAACAATATGGGTTGTCCCGGAACCGATGCGGAAGTGGCGGCCTTTAGCTACAAATTAAAAGAAACTTCAAATTTAAATAAAGATGAGCTGGCGATTATTTCCGAACGATTCAAATTAAACAATCCAAATTAATAGATACCAAACAATCCCCTTAAAAAACCCAGTCCGTAGCCCGTAAATTGTATCAAGGTTGTTACAATGCTTAAAGCGGCTACGGATATTTTTTTGTTTTTGATGAAGGAATCTAAAAATAGCGCTGCAAAATAAATTGCAAATAACCCGGCCGGCAATTTAAATCCTATAAACAAAAACACAAGTGATGCCAACAAAAACAACATGAAAAGTGTTGGAAACCAATAAGTAATTTTGGCGGTATCAGGATATTTTCGGCTTAAAAAAGGTCTTGCATTTCCGAATTGAAAAGTTTGTCTGAAAAACTGCTTCAATGAAGTTCTTCTTTTATGGTACACAAAAGCTTTTTCAATAAATTGTGTGTGAAAGTTATTTTCCCACAATCTGAAGGTTAAATCAATATCTTCCCCTATTTTCATCGTGCTAAAACCCTTTGTGACCCTAAACGCATTTTTTGATATGCCAAAATTAAAACTGCGTGGCTGAAATTTATCGACCGACTTTTTACTTCCCCTGATTCCTCCGGTTGTTAAAAAGGAAGTCATACTGTAATTAATTGCTTTTTGAAGGTCTGTAAAAGAATCATGGGCCGCATCAGCGCCGCCAAATGAATCTGTATAATTTTCATCTAACCCAAAATCAACTGCTTCCAAATAATGGGCAGGAATGATACAATCCGAATCCAAAATGATAAAATAGTTGCCTGTGGCCAATTCCATTCCAAAATTTCTGCTGGCTCCTGCCCCGCTATTTTCTTTAAAATGGTATTTTATGTTTAAACGGTCTGCATATTTTGAAACAATATCCTCTGATTTTAAAGTGGAACCATCTTCTATAATCAGTACTTCAAAATCCTTTGGATAGGTTTGTTTGGTTAAACTTTCCAACAATTCATCAATTTCTTGAGGTCGGTTGAAAACAGGAATTATAATAGAATAAGTAAGGTTCAAAAGTTAAAATTTTGGCTAATGTATATTTTTTTAAACAAAAAAAGCACAAATATTTAAATTTGTGCTTTTTAATTATAATTAGTCTTATTCCACTTCAATTATAAGTGCTAAATCTTGTAAAATTTCTTCACTTGTTGACTTATATAATTCAAGGTTTTCAATATCAAAATTGTCAATATAATCGAACTTTTCATTGTTTTCAGAACTCGCTAAATTTACAAACAGCTTAGCCGATTTGTTAAATTTCTCATCACGCAGGCTGTTTACAACCAATAAATAGCCCATAATTATATTTCCTGCCATTTCAACCAACCGTCTCGCATGGAAATCTAAATATTCTGTATTATTGGTTTCCATCACTTTTTGACTGGCCAATTCATAGTTAACAGTCATTTTTTGAAGTTTTTCTATTATTGCATGGTCTCCATCAATAACTTCACTGTCATACTGTTTAATTTGCTCCAAGAAAATGCCTGTAGTCACTCCTTTTATGGCGGCAACTGCCTGTAATTGTGTAGTTCCTTCATAAATTGAAGTAATTCTGGCATCTCTATAAATTCTTTCAATTGGGAAATCTTGCATAAAACCAGTTCCTCCATGAATTTGCAAAGAATCGTAAGCCATTCTGTTACAAGCCTCACTTGCAATTAATTTTATGAGCGGCGTAAAAACATTGGCGAGTTTTGCAAAGTTTTTCATCTCATTTCTTTCTTCAGTCTCTAAAGTACCGTCTCTTAAAACCTCTTCATACGCTTTTAAAATATCAACAAATCTGGTTGTTTCATAAAGTAACGAACGCAATGCATCCAAGCGTACTTTCATATTTGTAAGCATTTCATAAACTGCAGGGAATTTGACAATGAATTTCCCAAATTGTGCGCGTTCTTCTGCATATTTTAATGCTTCCCGATAAGCTGCATCGGCGATTCCCACGGATTGTGCCCCTACGCCTAAACGAGCAGAATTCATTAAAGCCATTACATATTTAATCAGCCCAAATCGTTCCTTTCCCACCAATTCGGCAGGCGCATTTTTGAATACCAATTCACAGGTTGGCGAACCTTTTATTCCTAATTTTTTTTCTAAATGCCTAACTTCAACCGCATGATTTGTACGATCATAAATAAACATGGACAATCCTCTGGCATCAGTGGTATTATCCTCTGAACGGGCTAAAACCAAAGAAAGATCTGCATCTCCGTTGGTAATAAACCTTTTAACGCCATTTAATATCCATATATTATTTTCTTTATCAAAGGTCGCTTTCAACTTTACCGATTGCAAATCGGAGCCAGCATCGGGTTCGGTTAAAACCATTGCGGCAGTTACGCCGTCCCTGTTAAAACGGGGTAAATATTTATCTCTTTGTTCTTCGGAACCAAATTCATAAATGGTTTCTGCACAATCTTGCAGCCCCCAAATATTTGCAAAACCAGCATCAGCCCTTGCAACCATTTCTGCAGCCATCACATAAGGCAGCAACGGAAAGTTTAAGCCTCCATATTTTCTTGGTAGCGACATTCCAATTAAACCGGCATCATACAAAGCTTTATAATTTGCCGTAGTTCCTTTGGCATAAACCACCTCGTTGTTTTCAATATGCGGCCCCTCAATATCAACGCCTCCGGCATTGGTTGCTATCGTATCGGCACAAATTTCACCAACAATTTCAAGTATTTTTTCATAGGTATCAATGGCGTCATCATGATTTAAAGGTGCATAATCGTATAGTTCTGATTCCTTAAAATTTTGCTCTTTTAATTTTACAATTTTTTTTACGATTGGATGTTCCAAATGAAATTTAAAATCTGGTGTATCTTTGAAAAAATTATCCATTTTATTATTTTTTAGTTTGAGGGAGTTTTATCAAAAATCTTAGTAATTTATACAAAACTCATTAATTTTAATTACCAATTATTTCGCATTCTCCTTGTAATACTTAATCATTTTTGGAACAACCACGCCAACATCTCCATTGATTACATAATCAGCCAATTTGTTTATTGGCGCATCTGGATCATTATTAATTGAAATAATCATAGATGCATCTTGCATACCGGCTGTATGTTGTATGGCACCCGAAATTCCGGCAGCAATGTATAATTTAGGGCGAACTGTGGTGCCTGTTTGTCCTATTTGTCGATCGTGATCAATAAATCCGGCATCTACAGCAGCTCTTGAGCCACCAACTTCACCGCCCAATAATTTTGCCAACTCAATTAAATATTGAAAATTTTCTTTAGATCCGACTCCGTATCCTCCGGAAACAATGATGGGGGCATCTTTTAGATTTACCCCTGATTTTTTAATATGGCGTTCAATTATTTTTACAACAAAATCTTCCTCTTTTAAAATTGAATTTACATCAACTTCAACAATCTCAGTGCTGTAGTTTTCATCAAAAATTTCTTTTTTCATGACACCTTCACGTACGGTTGCCATTTGAGGATGCATATCCCAATTGATAATATTTGCCATAATGCTGCCTCCAAAAGCTGGTCGAATGGCATAGAGTAAATCTTTATACTCTATCTTCTCCTTTTTCTCAAAATGATCCCCAATATCTAAAATAGTGCAATCGGCTGTTAATCCGCAATTTAATTGTGAGGCCAGCCTTGGCGCTAAATCTCTTCCAACTGAAGTTGCTCCAAACAATACTATTTGAGGATCTTCTTCTTTTAATATTTGAGTTGCCAGTGCGGCATGAGGCAATGTTCTGTATGGTTCTAACCTCATACTGTTTCCAATAAATAATCTGTCCACGCCATAAGGCGCAATTTGACTTTCTATTCCATTTAAACCCGATCCGAAAATCATAGCATCTAAAGGACATCCCAATTTTTGGGCTAAACGCTTTCCTGCGGATAGCAATTCCAAACTTATGTCTGCCACTTTTTGATTTTCAACTTCACAATATACCATTACACTTTTCATAATTAATACTTTTAAGTTTTTATAAATTACCCAATGGTATGATGCGCTATCAATTCTTTGATCATCATTTCAATATCAACATCCGAATCACTTAATATTTTAGCTTCATTTGCCGTAAAAACGATGCTCTCAACGCTTTTGACTTTTGTAGGCGAGCCCGACAATCCGATTTTTTCCAAATCTGCTCCGATATCTTCAACGCTCCATTCAGGAATGGTTAAATAAGGTCTTTTTTCATGTAAAGACAAAATTAATTCTTCGGCAGTTCTTAGCTCTGTTTTGGTTCTGGCATATTTATATTGCATGACCTTTTTGGCTTTTCTTGATCTGCAAGCTTGTGAAGAACCATGAACGGTCATTAAACAAGGGAATGGAGAAGACACAATTTCAATACCTTTATCTAAACGCCTTCTGGCTATAATTTCATTTTCATTAATTTCGATAATTTCCTCAACGTAAGTAACTTGCGGAATTTTCAATTTATCTGCACATTGGGGTCCAACCTGAGCTGTATCGCCATCAATTGCTTGTCTCCCTCCTAAAATTAAATCGTAAGGAGCAAGTTTATTAATCCCTTTTACAAGCGTATAACTGGTAGCTAAAGTATCTGCGCCTCCAAATCTTCTGTCAGAAATCATAACACCATAATCGGCACCTCGATAATAACCTTCTCTAATAATGTCTGCTGCCTTTTGAGGTCCCATTGTCAGGATGGTAATTTTGGTTCCGGGCACCCTGTCTTTTATATTTAATGCAAGTTCCAACGCATGTAAATCATCCGGGTTGAACACCGTTGCAAGTTTTCCTCTATTAACGGTACCATCGGGCTTCATAGCATCTGGGCCAACATGTCTGGTGTCCGGCACTTGCTTGGCCAGCACTACAATTTTAAGTGGTCGCATAGTATAATATAGTATTATTTTAAGTTTATAAAATTATAGTAATTAATTTACCCAAACCATGATAATACTCATACTTCTTAATTTATTTAGAATACAATTATTAAAACAAAAAAAAGCGGTGATTTTAAAATCACCGCTTTTTAATATTTAAAGTATAAAATACTATTTTTTGTCTTGCTTTTTGGACGCTTCAGAAACTTTTTCAGGTTCTGGCTGATGGTGTTTAATGAAATCTTCCATAATGGCGGTACTTACCCCCATATTTGAGAAGCCTCCATCATGAAATAAGTTTTGAAGTGTCACTTTCTTGGTAAGATCTGAAAATAAACTTATGGTATAATCGGCACATTCTAAAGCTGTTGCATTTCCAAGTGGCGACATTTTTTCAGCATAAGCGATAAATCCATCGAAACCTTTTACACCGCTGCCGGCAGTAGTTGGCGTTGGAGATTGAGAAATTGTGTTTACCCTTACTTTTTTATCTCTTCCGAAGAAATATCCAAAACTACGTGCAACCGATTCTAAATATGCTTTATTGTCTGCCATATCATTATAATCAGGAAAAACGCGTTGAGCGGCCATATAAGATAATGCCACAATACTTCCCCATTCATTCATGGCATCTCTTTGATACAAAACACTCATTAATCTGTGAAAAGATAAAGCAGAAACATCAAAACCTGTTTTTGTAAAATTATAATCTTGGTGCGTATAGTGATTTCCTCTGCGAACATTAACAGACATCCCGATTGAATGTAAAACAAAATCAATTTTTCCACCCAATATTTTTATGGCACCATCAACTAAATCTTCAAGATCCATAATAGAGGTGGCATCAGCCGCAATTATTTCTGAACCTGTTTTTTCTGCCAGTTCTGTTATAGTTCCAAGTCGCAATGCAACAGGCGCATTTGATAAAACAAATATTGCACCTTCTTCATGAGCTCTTTCAGCAACTTTCCAAGCGATTGATTTTGAATCCAATGCCCCTAAAATAATTCCTTTTTTTCCTTTAAGTAAATTATACATAATTGTATTTGTTTTTGATTTAATTTTAATTTAGGCTGCAAATATAGTAATTTCTTAATTTAATAACTGCTTTGCGTGTTCAATTGCCGTTATTGAAATTTCTTTTCCGCCCAACATTTCGGCAATTTCATCAATTCTTTCACTTTCAGTCAATTCTTTTAACCTTGTTACTATATTATTTTCTATATCTTGTTTGTAAACTTTATAATGTTGTTTTCCTTTTGCGGCAATTTGCGGTAAATGCGTGATGGTAATCACTTGCATATTAACACTCATTTGCTGCATTATTTCAGCCATTTTTTGGGAAACATCACCAGATACACCTGTGTCAATTTCATCAAAAATGATGGTGGGCAATTTTAAATATTCTGAAAGAATGGCCTTAACAGATAACATAATCCGCGACAATTCACCTCCTGAGGCAATCTTTTTCAATTCCCCAAAATTAGCACCTTTATTTGCAGAAATTAAAAGTTGAAGTTCATCCTTTCCATTTTGAAAATATTGCTTTGTATGGTTAATGATAAAATTAAAACGGGTATTTTCCATCCCCAAATTTCCCAAACTGTCTTCCAATTTTGAAATCAGGATTGGAATTGCTTTTTCTCTTTCATCAAAAATTGATTTCGCCAGCTTATCGATTTTTTCTGCTACGTTGCCAATTTCCTTTTCTTTTTCCAGAATGGAGGCTGAAGAGTTTTCAACGGCATCAACTTTTACCGAAAGTTCTTCTAGTTTTTCAAGCAATTCTGCAATGGTGGTTACTGAATGCTTTTTTTGCAAATTGTAAATCAATTGCAATCGGTCGTTCAATTTTTGCAATTCCAACGGATCAAAATCTACATTTTCATTGAAATTTTCAATCTCGCCGGCAATGTCATCAAACTCAATTTTAATGCTTAAAACCCTGTCGTAAATCGCTGAATATTCGTTTGAAAATGCTGCAATTCTGTGCAGGCTCGCGGCAAATGAATTTAAAAGTGTCTGTAGCCCAATTTCTTCACTTAGCGCAAGTGCCTGAGCTTCAGATAAATTTAGTTTTATTTCTTCAATATTGTTTAATTTATCCAGCGACTGTTCAATTACTTCCTGCTCATCAGGCTGCAATTTGGCCTTTTTCAGTTCTTCATATAAATGCAGGTTGTACTCGTAATTTTGAACGGCAGTTTCCTGATTTTTTTTGAGTTCATTGAGCTCTTTTGTCAACTGCGTAAATAATTTCAAACCTCTTTTGTACGATTCAATTTTTGCTGAATTGCCCGCAAGCGCATCAATAATTTGAAATTGAAAATTCACATCCGACAATTGCAGGGTTTGATGCTGGGAATGAACATCGATCAGTTTTTCGCTTAAATCTTGTAGAACCTGTAAAGTTGTAGGCGTGTCGTTCACAAAAGCCCTCGACTTTCCGGTTGGAGAAATTTCTCTTCTGATAATGGTTTCGTTCTCAAAATCAATATCATTTTCTTCAAAAAAACCTTCCAGCTGATAATTTGAAATCAAAAATTTAGCTTCAATAACACATTTTTTACTGGCATCTTTCAAGGTGGAAGTATCTGCTCTTTTCCCTAAAACAAGTCCGAGCGCTCCCAATAAAATTGATTTACCCGCACCGGTTTCACCAGTTATTGTAGATAAATAATCCCGGAAACTAACAGATAAACTATCTATTAATGCATAATTTTTTATGGAAAGATTTGTAAGCATTCTTGAAATTTAATGTTAAGAATTTACTTGATGTCGTTCCACTTAGCCGCGTTAAGAGGGGAAATTTTGAGTAAGTCTTCTTTTAGTTTTATGGTGTCATAATAAGGCCCATCCGAAAAAATGGTCACTATTTCATCTGCTTTTGAATCCATAAATACCCTTAATAAAAAGGCATTCGGGCGCGAATCATAAATGGTTTTTAAAAACCCGATGGACTCTGCAATTTTTTGCTTTGCTTTTTTCTTGTCTTTGTGCATCACATCCAATCCCTTCAAATGATATTCATACATCGCTGAATGAAACAAACCGTAAGTTGGCGACAAAATATTGTCAATCATTATAAATCGGGATTTGGATCCATCATTTAAATTCCAGCCGGCGTATCCGCTTTGTTGCGCCTGCACCACCACATTTTGCGCTTTCGTGAAAAACGGAGTGCCGCCATTCAATGCAAAAGTATCGGCATCCATTCCTAAAATGGTATAAACATAAAATGAAACCACAGACACTAAATTGGATTCGAAAGTGTTTTCATTGAATTGCAAGGGTTCAAATTCCACATAGCTAAAGGAAAAATTGTCATCTTTAAAATTAAAAACCGGCGTTAAATAGGTCGAATTGTAGACCGGACGCGATGACTGTATTTGAATATGCCCTTTAAAATCGTCACCCGATTGCTCCAAAATGGTCACGGTTAAATTGCAATTAATGCGTTCTTGAGGTTCATACTTAAAATTTGTCCAACGTTTTTGATTGACAAATTCATTTAATGAATTCTCTAAGGTTTTGAAAATTTGTTTGTTTGAAGTCGGAATTTTGTCGGCATTAACCGTAATGGTGCACCTTAATTCCTGGGCGTTTAACTGAACCGAAACAAAAAGAATAATAAGTAGTTGAACTATTTTACGCATAAAATTTGATTCAAAATTACATTAAATATATCTTCAGCGACTTCAGCTTTAGATTTTAGACTAAATTCTGAAATTTTTTCGAATTTATCAATGATTGTAACTTTATTTGTTTCTTTTTTAAATCCGGCACCTTTATCCTTCAATGAATTCAACACGATTAAATCTAAATTCTTCGATTTTAATTTTGAAATGGCATTTTCAAGTTCATTGTTTGTTTCAAGCGCAAAACCAACCAAAAATTGCTGTTTTTTAACTTTTCCCAATGATGCCAATATATCCTGCGTTTTTACCAATTCAATGGTCAAAGTATCTTCCGATTTTTTAATTTTGGAAGCCGCTACATTTTTTGGCTTGTAGTCTGCCACGGCAGCCGAAAGAATCGCAATATCTACACAGTCGAAATATTTATGGACTTCATGGTACATTTCTTCGGCACTCACCACATCAATTCTTTGAATTAATGAATTTGAGACCGTTTCATTTGAATTTCCTGTAATTAAATAAACATTGGCACCTAAATTAGCCGCTTTTTTGGCCAATTCAAATCCCATTTTACCGGAAGAATGATTTCCTATAAACCTAACAGGATCAATTGCTTCATAGGTTGGCCCTGCAGTAACCAGCACCTTTTTTTGATATAACGGCAATCCTTTAACAATCTCATTTTCAATAAATGAAACGATATTTTCAGGTTCTTCCATGCGTCCTTCTCCCACCAAACCACTGGCCAATTCACCGCTTGCCGGCGGAATAAAAACATTTCCGAAACTTTGCAATTTCTCTATGCTAAGTTTTGTGGCAGGATGCTGATACATATCTAAATCCATCGCCGGAGCGAAATATACCTTGCATTTGGCCGATAAATAAGTGGCTAACAATAAATTGTCGCACACGCCATTTGCCATTTTAGACAAAGTATTTGCTGTTGCTGGGGCAACAAGCATATAATCGGCCCACAAGCCTAAATCTACGTGACTGTTCCATTGCTCGTTTTCTTCCTCCCCTTTTTCAAAAAAGGTAGAATAAACCGGATTTTTGGATAATGTTGAAAGTGTAAGCGGTGTGACAAAATCTTTGGCTGCAGGTGTCATCACAACTTTTACCTGCGCGCCCGATTTCACAAAAAGTCGCACTAAATGTGCTGTTTTATAAGCAGCAATACCGGCAGTAACGCCTAATAGTATTTTTTTACCGCTTAAGATGGACATCTATTTTTGAGGTTCTTCTGGATTTCTGTAATAAATTTTACCGTCTAACCATTCTTGCACGGCAAGTGCTGTTGGCTTTGGCAATTTTTCATAAAATTTAGACACTTCGATTTGTTCTTTGTTTTCAAAAACTTCATCCAAACTATCGGTATAAGTAGCAAACTCCTCTAATTTTTCCACCAATTCGTTTTTTAAATCGATGCTGATTTGATCGGCTCTTTTTGCTATAATTGTGATCGCTTCGTAAATATTGCCTGTTGGCGCTTCAATTTTATTTTTGTCGTAAGTTACTGTTGTTGAAGGCGCTTTTGTGTTTTTATAATCCATTAGTTTTGAGTTTTTATGACAGTTATCGCGTTTAATTCATTGCTTAAATCGGAAACCATTTTTTTAGTTTCGTCTAAATATTTTGAATTGGGAAAATTTCGTTCAAATCGCTGATGAACTTTTATGGCTTCATTAATCCTTTCTTCTTTTTTGATGTCAATACTGTTAGTTCCCAAATTATAGGCCGATTTAAATTTCAGATACATGGCTTCTTCTTTAAATGAAGTGCCTAAATAATCTGCAAGTAAATTGTCAAAAGCAACCATTGCTGCTACATAATCTAGGGTGTGATAGTATTGTTTTGCAATCTCGAAAGCTTTTTTTTCCAGTTTATAGGTCAATTCCTTGATGTTTTTATTGGCATCAGGAACTTTATCTGAGTTTGGAAACTTATAAATAAAAGTTTGAAGCGCTGTTATGGCTTCTTTGGTGTCTTTTTGATCTAAGCTGTAAACCGGCGACGCCAAGTAATAACTGTAAGCCGATAAATAGGCAGCCTCTTCAACCTTTGAACTTTTTGGGTAGCTTTTTACAAATTTATCAAAATAATAAGCGGCCAAACTATATTGTTTTGTGTTATAATGCGCTTGTGACACCATATATTGAATACGCTCCATTTGAGGTTTCCCTTTAAAACTCGGGGTTATCTTCTCAAACAACTCTATGGCTTTGGTGTACTTTTGTTGATCGTACATCTTAACAGCCATCTGATATTGCTCATCACTGGTCCCTTTATTCAATGCTTTTTGATATTCACTACAAGATGAAAAGCCCAAAGCGACTAACAAAATGAAAATATAAATTTTATTTTTTTGCATTTGGCAAAATTAGTTATTTATTATGGATTATTAAAATGATTTTTTACCTGACTATGAACCACAAAAATAACCAGCTTTTCCTATAAATAGTACCTGTGAATCCTAATTGTTTGTTAATTATTAGACTGCTGGCGCAACAGCGCTTACCACGGTAAGTCGTTTAATATCATTGTCAAACAAGTACAAACCTCCTTTATCGTCGCCAATTAAATTAATTTTATCCAAAATAGTTCTTGCCTGTGCTTCTTCTTCAATCTGTTCGGCAACATACCATTGCAAAAAGTTATGGGTTGCGTAGTCCTTTTCTTCCAAAGAAATATGCACCAATTCATTAATGCTTTGCGAAACAAAAACTTCATGCTTAAACAAGGTTTCAAACATGTTTTTTATGGAACCGAATTCAAGAGCTGGCGCGCTTAATTCCGAAACCATGGCATGGCCGCCGCGTTCATTGATATATTTAAAAAATTTAAGCATGTGCAATCTTTCTTCATCAGATTGTCCATACATAAATTGAGAAACGCCCTCCAACCCTTTTATTTCCGACCATGAAGCCATAGCCAAATATATTTGGGAAGATTCTGCTTCAATTCTTATTTGCTTGTTTAAAACGGATTGCATTCTTTCTGATAACATACTTTTTTTATTTTTAATGTTGATTTATGATAAATTTAATGTAAAAACTAATAATTAGCTGCAAAGTTAGTTATTTTTTGCTGTAAATCATAAGAAGCATTTACCAATGGCAGCCGCACATTTTCTGAGCAAATACCCAAACTTTTCAACAGCGTTTTTATTCCGGCCGGATTGCCTTCTTCAAATATATAATCTATGGAATCCATCACTTTGTAGTGCAGCGCATTCGCATTTGCTACATTGCCTTTTAATCCTTGCTGAATCATTTCGGAAAAATCCTTTGGCAAACCTTGACCGATTACTGAAATTACGCCAGCGCCGCCAGCCAAAACCATGGGCAAAGCAATCATATCATCACCCGAAATAACCATAAAATCTTTGGGTTTGTGCTGAATTAAACGCATCGCCTGTACGATATCTCCTGCGGCTTCTTTTACCGCCACAATATTTTTAAAATCATTTGCCAGTCTGATCACTGTATTTGCCTCCACATTTTTAGCGGTTCTTCCTGGAACATTATAAACGATAATTGGCAACGGACTAGCTTCTGAAATGGCTTTAAAATGCTGATAAATTCCTTCCTGAGTTGGCTTGTTATAATAAGGTGAAACGGAAAGTATTGCCGAATATGCCGATAAATCTGTGGTGCGAACTTCATTAACAACTGCCATAGTGTTATTTCCTCCAATGCCAATCACCAAAGGAAGTCTGCCGTTATTGGCTTTGATGATGGTTGCTTTAACCTGTTCCTTTTCTTCAGAAGTTAAGGTAGCCGGTTCACCGGTAGTTCCCAAAACCACCAAATAATTAATGCCATTGTCAATTTGATAATTCACCAAACGTTTTAACCCTTCAAAATCAACCGATTTATCTTCGTTAAATGGCGTAACCAATGCAACTCCAGTTCCTAACAATTCTATCATTGTACTATTTTTAAAATGACTAAATATTTTAATAATTCTTCATTAAACAAGGCAATCTCATCAGCTTCACACCTAATCATTAAATCATACAGCCGCTTATCTAAGTGCGCAAAACCAACCTTAAATGCCGCTTTACTTTGCAATAATAGGATGTTGAGGTAAACATTGTCAACTTTGCTGTAATTAATTAACAAATCGTATTTATTTGTTAAAATATTTTTTATCTTTTCAGAGTCAATTTTGCCGTACCAGCCAAAATCCTTGGGTGTAATTATATCGTCTGACTCGTTTTCATTTTTCAATTTTCTTAGAAAAACAACCACTTTTATATCGCTTTCAGAAATTTTCAATATTGAGGTCAATTCACTTACAATACTCGCTCTGTCGGCAGTGGCATCTAAAAAAATCAGTACCTTTTTCACTTCATTAAACGGCCTTTTCAGTTCGTTTTTGAAGATGCCTGGCAGTGTTTTTTTAAAAAAAATTTGATTGCTTTTTCGTTTAAATCCTGTAAAAATCATCTATATTTACCATTGTGAACACAAAATTAATTAAAATCATCTGTATATCACCAATGAAAAAATTTATTATTTCATTTATTGTTATCACAGCGCTTTTCAGCTGTAAAAGCAAACCTCCGCAACTGGTCCGAATTGAGGGAAAACAAACTGTTATAAATGAGACCATTGCTTCGGACAAAACCTTTGAAAATACCATTAAACCTTACAGAGAAAAGGTTGAAAAAGAAATGACCACAGTGATCAGCTATACCCCAATAAATTTGAACAGAACCGATGGTAATTTGGAAAGCAGTTTGGGGAATTTGATGGCAGATTTGTGTTATGAAAGAGCAAATCCGGTGTTTTTTTCAAGAACCGGGAAAAATATTGATTTTGCAATGTTTAATTATGGCGGCATCAGGGCCACGATTTCAAAGGGAAATATCACCAACGAAAATGCCTTTAACTTGATGCCTTTTGAAAACAGTTTGGTGGTGGTTGAACTGACTTCTGAAAAAATAAAGGAATTGGTAAATTACCTGATTTCCGAAAATAAAGCGCATCCGCTATCAAAACAACTTAATTTGGCGGTTACAGAAAATGGCTATAACTTAAAAATAAACAATGCTCCCATTGAAACTTCCAAAACCTATTTTGTGCTGACTTCCGATTATTTGCAAACCGGCGGAGACAATATGAATTTCTTTAAAAATCCGGTGACTATTCACAAGCTCGATTATAAAGTAAGAAACGCCATTATCGATTATTTTAAGGAAACAGATACCATTAAAGTTTCTTTGGACGGACGATTTAAACATGAAAAAATAGTAAAAAATTAGGCAGATGAAAAGAAGAAATTTCATACAAAAATCGACTGCGGCAACTGCTTTTTTAACGCTTGGCGGACTTTCATTGCAATCGTTTTCCTCGAAAAACACCAAACATATTACCATATTGCACACCAATGATGTGCATAGCCATATTGATCCTTTTCCAAGCACCGACAGCAATTTCCCCAATCAGGGCGGTGTTGCTCGCCGTGCAACTTTGGTTGAAGCCATTCGGAAAGAAAATCCGAACACCTTATTGTTGGATGCCGGCGATATTTTTCAGGGAACACCATACTTTAATTTTTACGGCGGTGAATTGGAATTTAAATTGATGAGTATGTTGAAATACGATGCAGCAACCATTGGAAATCATGATTTCGACAATGGCATAGACGGATTATTTGCCCAATTGCCGCACGCCCAATTCGACTTTTTGTCGGCCAATTACGATTTTAAAAACACCGTGCTAAATACCCACGTAAAACCTTATAAAATTTTTATAAAAGACGGCATTAAAATTGGCGTATTTGGACTGGGAATTGAACTTGAAGGCTTGGTTGACCCAAGAATGTATAAAGAAACCTTGTATCTGGATCCGCTTGAAATTGCCCAGGATATGAGCCGAATTTTAAAAGAAGAGGAACATTGTGATTTGGTAATTTGCCTCTCTCACTTGGGTTATCATTACAAAAGTGATAAAATAAGCGATTTGGTACTCGCCTCAAAAACAAAAAATATCGATTTAATCATTGGCGGCCACACCCATACTTTTTTGCCAAAACCAACCGTTGCTAAAAATAGCGTTGGCGAAAATGTGCTGGTGAACCAGGTTGGCTGCTATGGCATTAATTTAGGAAGAATAGATTTTTATTTCGACAGCGATAAAAATTTAGCAAGCAAAGGAAAAAGTATCATCATTTAAAATATTTAAAGAAAAATGCGCATAGAAACCGATTTAAAATTAGGCTTTACTGATGTAATGATTCGCCCAAAACGTTCAACGTTAAGTTCAAGGTCTTTGGTGACGTTAGACAGAGAGTTTACTTTTTTGCACAGCAAACATAAATGGAGCGGCATTCCAATAATGGCCGCAAATATGGATACCGTCGGTACCTTTGAAATGGCAACCGCATTGGCAAACCATAAATTGTTTACGGCAATTCACAAACATTATTCATTGCAAAAATGGAAAGAGTTCATGCAAACTTCCAGTGACACATTAACAGATTTTATTGCCGTAAGTTCAGGAATAGGATCAGCAGATTCAAAAAAATTGGCCGCCATTTTTAACCAGCATCCCCAGCTAAAATTTATTTGTATTGATGTTGCCAACGGCTATTCCGAACATTTTGTGAATTTTGTAAAAAAAACCCGGGAGCAATATCCCGATAAAATAATTATGGCCGGAAATGTGGTTACCGGTGAAATGGTTGAAGAACTGTTGCTGGCAGGTGCCGATTTGATTAAAGTTGGCATTGGACCAGGCTCTGTATGCACCACCCGTGTTAAAACCGGTGTAGGCTATCCGCAATTGTCGGCTATTATTGAATGTGCCGATGCGGCGCACGGATTGGGCGGACAAATAGTTTCCGACGGCGGCTGCAAAATTCCCGGCGATGTGGCAAAAGCATTTGGCGGCGGCGCCGATTTTGTGATGTTGGGCGGCATGTTTGCCGGACATACCGAAAGCGGAGGCAAAATTATTGAAATTAATGGCGAAAAATTCAAACAATTTTACGGCATGAGTTCGGAAACTGCGATGAACAAACATGTGGGCGGCATCGCCGATTACAGGGCTTCTGAAGGAAAAACTGTTGAAATTCCCTATCGCGGCGCAGTTGAAAATACGGTTCAGGATATTTTGGGCGGATTGCGTTCAACCTGCACTTATGTTGGCGCGAGCAGGTTAAAAGAACTGACAAAAAGAACCACTTTTATTCGTGTTCAAGAACAGCACAATGAAGTGTTTTCAAAATAATACTTAAAATTTCTCAAATTAAAAGCAGTTTATTTCACTAAAATTTAATGTTAATGGCTGCTTTTTTCGATTTCTAAAATCATCGACCTAAAAATTAAATATTGCGCCAGCACGTAGGTTATCATGACAAATACTTCAAGAATATGGGCCGGATTGTAAAATTTATTGATGGCCAAAAGTGAATCTGAAATCATAAAAATAACCGCGCCAAAAAGCATTAACAAAGACTTTTTTGATTTCGTATTCAAAAAATCGAGCAAAGAAACCGCACCAAATGTCGCTATCGTGAATCCGTAAATAATCACAGGCCATAACATTTCATGAAGTGACTCTTTTAAAGTGAAAATCAGCAAACCAAACACCGCCAATAATGGAATAGCAGAAAATAGTGCCTTTAAAAAATTGACCTCCTTAATTCTGGAAATCACTATTTTTATGAATAAAAAATGGGCCATTAAAAATGAAACCAAT
Organism: Lutibacter sp.; assembly: GCA_036567345.1. Lineage (GTDB taxonomy): Bacteria > Bacteroidota > Bacteroidia > Flavobacteriales > Flavobacteriaceae > Lutibacter. Next base: position 72,461 of record DATCUQ010000007.1, on the reverse strand, counting down.
CCGCCCATAAAAAATAGTTCTCCCGAAAACAGCAGTAAAACATCCCCAAAAAAGGAAAACTCCAAAGCTATTACGTACCATTTTATTCTTTTTGGCAAAGAAAATACATACAAAAACAGCAATGAAAAGATAATCAGCGGTTTAAAAATATAGATGAGCAGCGATATTGAAAAAATAATTCCAACAATATCTAAAGTTGCTGCAAGCACAAATGCAAAAAAGGCAATTTTAATTTTATTCACTTCCCCAAAAATTAGTTATAAGCAGGCAAGATACAATTTTTACTTAATCTTAGTAATAACGGATTTATTCCGGCCACCAAACTTTGCTTCATCACTTTAGAATCGTCTTTGTGACATTGCAAACAAGCGCCAACCAATAACAATTGCTGTTGCTCTTTAACGGTAAATGGCCTAAAATCCAATCGTGTTGAATTTATGACACCTTTTTTGGGTGCTGTTAAAAATGGAATCCAGGCATCTTCGGGTAAATTGTCATTTGGGTTATTTTCATATTCCGGCGTAAAATTCCATTTTCCTTTGCCATTTTTAATATCATAAACCAATTTTCCGTTTCCGTAACCCAAGGTTGCCGAATTTGCGTGGCACGACTTGCAATCGCGCACGCTTTTGGTTGTGGTGTGCGGCGAATTTGCGGCATACAGCCTGTAAAAAGAAACATCTTTTCCAATTTCTTTGCCTGCATAACTTCCTTTGTCAATCGTTAAAATCATTCCGGGAATGGCAGGTTCAATCAATCTTTTATTTTTAGATTCCCTGACACCCATCGCTGGCTGGGAAGAAGAAAATTCGGCAACATGTTCTTTCCACTGCCCTTTTCCGTACTTTTTATCCAATAAATCGAAAGCTCTTGGCTCGTCTTTGTCAAATTCGTTATGGCAACCTATGCAACGGGATGTCCAGGAGGAATGACAAGTTGAACAACTGACATTTTTATGCGCATTGTCGCGTGAACAAATTTCCGACTGCGGTTTTAATTCGTGAATTTTACCGTCTTTTTTACCGATTAAAAATGCTTTCCCAGCAGCATCAACATAGGTATTTACCAATGGATGCTTGTCTTTTTTAACCGTTATAATTTCCTTGTCGGTATGTTTATAATCCCGATGCAAGAAAACCAACAAACTTTCCGCATCCAATTTGCTGTAGGAGGTTGTATTTGGTTTTTCCTTGAAATGGCAATCGGAGCACTGTAATTTTACAGCTTGTTCTGCGTGGGCATATTTTTTTCCGTCGCCCATAACTTCGTGCGAGGAATGACAATCAACACACAACAAACCTTTATTATGATGCAAATCTTCTCCTATATATTTATAAACCCTTTTATCTTCAGAAACTTTAAAACCCTTTTTCTGTGGCAGGTCTTTTTCATCCAACACCGTTTCCTGCCAGCCTTCATAATTGGTTGAAATTCTGCTTGAGCGGCTGTGACAGCCATAGCAGTGTTCATTTTTTACAAATATATTTGTGGCAGGATGAAATTTTGGCAAATCCTTTTTGTTTGAACTCAAATATTTTTGCAAATCATTTTTTGCTGCTGCGGAATAATTTAAATGACAGGCATTACAACCTCCGCCCCGGCTTAATTGGGTTACTCCTCCAAATTCCGTTTTTTGGGCACCCAAATGGCAATTGGCGCATAAATCCCTGATATGCTTATCGGCCGCTGAATTTTTAATATCTTTTATGTGATAATGTTTGTCGGGAGAATCGGCTTCTCCAAAAATATATTTATCCACCGCAACCAAACCGCTGTTGCTTGTCATTAAAGACTTTTCTATTTTTGCCAATTCATTTGGATGACATTTTCCGCAGGTTTCCTTGGCATCGGCCAAGTTTCCGGGAATTAGCACCATTCCTTTATGAGAATCTTCTTTATCTAAGGTATTGGGATTTCCCAAATGACAACTTATGCAACCTATAAGTTCCGGATTGTGATAATCAGAATCTCCTTTTGTGCCCGCATGACAATTTTGGCAAGATTCTTTACCTATATTTTCAATTCTGATGTACTTGCCTTCTTCAACAAAACTTTTCTGAAAATAATTTTTATTATTTAAAATGAATAAAACGACAAGCAGCGCAATTACTAAGGTAAAACCGGCAATTTTGAGGTATTTTATTTTCATTTGTAAAATTATGAAACAAATTTACAATAAATTACATTTAACCACTAACTAAAGGTTCACATGCACTTAAAATGTAATTCGTTTTAAAAGAGAATATTAGCTTCGTAATGCAACTTTTGTCACATATATAATATTGATTTTCAGCTCCTTAATGTAACAATTGTTACCGCATTTAATGCTATTTAATGACATTTGTCAGCCTATAAGCTTGTATCTGTAAATACCTTTACATCCGAAATAAATTAGAAATAAATTATTATACTTATGACTACTTCAAGAAGAAAATTTATCAAAATTTCTGCTTTAGGTTTAGGGGCTGTAGCAGCGTCAACAACTGCCATAAATATGTTTGGATCCAATTCTTATATTGATGAATTGGTTAAACAAAACGTTTCCAAAAAATTTAAAAGAACTGCCACCTATTGCGAAGTTTGTTTTTGGAAGTGTGCCGCCTGGACGTATACAAATGAAGACGGAGAAATTAAAAAAATTATTGGTAACGAAGACGATTCTCATTGTTACGGACGCTTATGTCCGAGAGGAACAGGAGGCGTTGGAATGTATAATGACGAAGACCGGCTTAAAACTCCTTTAATCAGAACAACCGTAAATGGCGAGGATACTTTCAGAAAAGCGAGCTGGGATGAAGCCCTTGATTTAATTGCCTCAAAATTTAAAGGCATTAAAGAAACTTATGGCGCAGAATCCGTTGCATTAATAAAACACGGCGCGCCTGGTTCACATTTAGAACACCTTTTCAAAGCTTTTGGATCGGATACCATTGCCGAGCCAGCTTATGCACAATGCAGAGGGCCGCGTGAAACAGGTTTTAATTTAACTTTTGGAACTTGGGTTGGATCACCGGAACCTACTGATATCAGAGACACAAAATGTTTGGTGCTTATTGGTTCACATATTGGTGAAAATATGCACAATTCCCAAGTTCAGGAAATGTCTGACGCTATTGATAAAGGCGCCACCATTATTACTGTTGACCCACGACTTTCTACCGCAGCAAGCAAATCAAAATATTGGCTTGCGATTAAACCTGCAACCGATATCGCTTTAATGCTTTCTTGGATGAATGTTATCATAGAAGAAGGTATTTACGATAAAGAATATATCAGCAAAAATGCTACAGGTTTTGATGAATTGAAAAAACACGTAAGCCAATTCACTCCTGAATGGGCTTATGGAATTACCACCATAAAACCTGAAGTGATCAGAGAAACTGCAAGAGCAATGGCACATGCCGCTCCTTCAGTAATCATTCATCCCGGCCGCCACGTAGTTTGGTACGGTGATGATTCACAAAGAGCAAGAGCCATGGCCATTTTAAATGCCTTATTGGGTTCTTGGGGACGACGCGGCGGATTCTACTTTAAAGAAGCTGCAAAAGTTCCTAATTTTCCTGCGCCTGCTTATCCGGAACCTAAATGGGGATGGAAAGAAATTGGCGAAAAATATCCATTAGCACAAATGGGAATTACCACGGAAGTCATTAAATGTGCACTGCCTGATAAAGACAATAAATATCCGGTAAAAGCAATCATGATTGCAGGCACAAACATTACCAAATCAATTCCAAACAAAAAATTATTGGAAGATGCGTTCGACGCCTTGGATTTTATGGTAGTTATTGACACAATGCCAATGGATGTTACCGGTTATGCAGACGTTGTTTTGCCAGAATGTACCTATTTAGAGCGTTACGATGACATTCGTGCCGCAACCAATAGAGAACCTTCCATTGCGGTAAGAGTTCCTGCAGTTAAACCAAAATATGATTCGAAACCTGCTTGGTGGATGGCCAAACAAATTGGAGAACGTTTAGGTTTAGGAGACTATTTTAAATACGATGATTTCAAAGAAGTAATTGAATGGCAGTTGAAAGAAATGGGAACTTCGTTAGAAGAAATGGAAAAAATTGGCGTTAAAAATTATCCTCGCAAGTCTGGCCCAATGTATATCAATGAAGACGAAACATATCATTTTCCAACAGCCAGCGGCAAAATTCAACTTTATTCCCAGGAATTATTGGATCTAGGATTTGACGCAATGCCAAATTACACAAAACATCCAGAACCACCTCAAGGTTTTTACCGATTAAACTATGGAAGAGCGCCTATGCACACTTTCAGCAGAACAGTAAACAACCCTAATTTAAACGACTTGAAAAAAGAAAATGACCTTTGGGTAAATCCGAAAGTTGCCAGAATAATTGGTTTGAAATCAGGCCAGGAAGTTTGGTTAAAAAATCAGGATGACATTCTTTCCTCATTTTCCATAAAAGTAAGAGTTACTGAAAGAGTTCGTTGGGATTCTGTTTATATGGTTCACGGTTTCGGACATGAAAATAAAAAATTAAGCCGGGCCAACGGAAAAGGAATAAACGATACGGAATTAATTTCAAAAGTTTTCACCGACCCAATTATGGGCGGAACTGGTATGAGAGGAAATTTTGTTACAATTTTAACTGAGAACCCACATAAAAATACTGAGATATGAGATATGCAATGGTAATTGACACCTTAAAATGTGTCGGATGTAGTGATTGCGTTGTTGCTTGTCAAACTGAAAACGATGTACCCATTGGATTTTGCAGGGATTGGATTACAGAAACTGTGAATGGTTCCTATCCAAATCTTGACCTGGAATTAAAATCTGAAAGATGCAACCATTGCGACAATGCGCCTTGCGTAAGATGTTGTCCAACTGGCGCAAGTCATATTGCTGAAGGCGGAATCGTTATGGTAACTGCAAACGAATGTATTGGTTGCGGTGCTTGTATAGAATCTTGTCCTTACGATGCGCGTTACCAACATCCCGATGGTTATGTTGATAAATGTACTTTCTGCCACCATCGGTTGGAAAAAGGACAACTTCCTGCTTGTGTATCAGTTTGCCCAACAAAATGTATGTATTTTGGGGATTTAGACAATCCAAACAGTGAAGTTTCACAATTACTAAAAAATAGAAAACACAAAACATTGGCTCCTGAAGCAGGAACCAACCCACATGTTTTTTACTTAATATAAAATTAAAATTATGCAAGAAGAATTATTTACAAGCGGAAGAAACATTCCACATATAGATCCTTTTTTACAAATATGGCACTGGCCAATATCACTCTACCTGTTTTTGGGCGGAATTGCAGCAGGAATCCTGTTTTTTGCAGCCTTATTTTATGTGTTGGGAAAAGAAAAAGAATATCCGGCAGCGGTTAAATTTGCCGCAATCATTCCTCCTATCGCATTGTCAATAGGGTTATTGGCATTGGTTTATGACTTAACGCATAAATTACATACCTGGCAGTTATACACCACTTTCAGAATAGAATCTCCAATGTCTTGGGGCGCCTGGGTATTGCTCATTGTGACACCGCTTTCATTTTTGTGGTTATTCAGTTATTATGCAGAAATTTATCCGAAAACTGAAGAAAAATTGCAATTATTGAAAAAATTCAAATTTTTGGCAACCTTTGAACAATTCTTAAAAACAAACAGGATTTATATCGCCTATGCTTTAATTCCATTAACATTGGTTTTGGGCGTTTATACCGGTATATTACTGTCGGCTTTTAATGCAAGACCACTTTGGAACAATGCCATTTTAGGGCCGCTATTTTTAACATCCGGACTCTCAACAGGTGCTGCCGCCATTATTTTAATGGCAAAAACCAAACAAGAAAAGCATTTGTTCGGCAAAATAGATTTAGGCTTGATCATTATTGAATTGGCTTTAATCGTCCATATGATTATGGGATATTATGCCGGATCACAAGTGCAGCTTGAAGCCATGCAATTATTGGTTGGCGGTGATTTTACGTTGATGTTTTTTGGCTTTGTGGTGCTTCTTGGACTTATCGTTCCTGCAACACTTGAGCTTATTGAACTTATTGGCTATAAAGTTCCTGTAGTTGTGCCGGCAATGCTGGTTATTTTGGGCGGATTAATATTTAGATTTATAATGGTAGAAGCCGGTCAACTAACCCGTTTTCTATATTAAAACAATAAAATCATGACAAAAGACAAAAAACAAAAAAACAGACACGTTTATTGGAATCCGTACTTTGGCGGGTTTCTGCTGGGAATAATCATCTTATTTACATTTTATATGACCGGTCGTGGTTTAGGGGCAAGCGGCGCCATGAAAAGCAGTGTGGTTTCTCTTGTTGAAACTGTTGCGCCAACGCATGCAGAGAACAATGCCTATTACAGCAAATTTTTATCTGAAGATGAATCACCCATGAAAACCTGGCTGGTATTTGAGGCTTTAGGCGTGTTAATTGGCGCGTTTATTTCTGGCGGTTTAAGCGGAAGAATTGGATGGAGAGTACAGCATTCTCCAAAAATAACAAGCAAACGCAGACTTGTATTTGCTTTGGGCGGCGGTTTTTTGTTTGGATTGGGCGCACAAATCGCCCGCGGCTGCACAAGTGGCGCAGCGCTAAGTGGCATGGCAGTGCTGTCAACAGGTGGCTTTATCACGGTGCTGGCCATATTTGGCTCGGGCTATGCATTTGCTTACTTCTTTAGAAAAAACTGGATTTAATTAATTTAAAAAATATAAAAAAATTATGGGACCTTTAATTCCTAACGGCGTAATTCCAGTAGAATGGGACAGTATTATCGCCATTTTAATTGGTATTGCTTTCGGATTTGTTTTGGAAGCGTCCGGATTTTCATCATCCAGAAAACTTGCCGGCGTTTTTTACGGCTATGATTTTGCCGTTTTAAAAGTATTTTTTACGGCGGCAGTGGTTGCTGTAATAGGCATTTATTATATGGACTATCTTGGCTATTTAGACGTCACTCAATTATACATTCACCCAACTTATTTATGGGGCGCAATTATTGGCGGTATTATTATGGGTGCAGGGTTTGTGGCCGGCGGATTTTGTCCGGGCACAAGTTTATGTGCTGTGGCCATCGGTAAAATAGACGCCATTATTTATGTGGGTGGCATTATGGTTGGTGTATTTATTTTTTCTGAATTATACCCTTTATTTCAACCTATTTATGAAGGCTATTTTTATGGAAACGTCACCTTGGAAGACTCGCTGGGCATAAATCCATATTGGTTTATATTCATATTTTCCATTATTGCAATTGTTGCTTTTGCAGTAGCTGATATGGTGCGTAAAAGAGTTAAAAAAGTATTTTACTAATAAAAAAACATTACCATGGTTAAAAAAAAGATAGCAAAAGTTTTGGCTTTCAGATATAAAATTTTGGCGGCAATTTTAATTTTGCTTGCCGGCGGCTTGGTTTTATTGCCAAAATATCAAAAGCATGAAGGCATAAAGCCGGAGGAATTATTAAGCAACACCATGAGTCCGGAAAGATATATGACTACGGACAGGTTGTCACACATAATAATTAACCAGGATCCTTCTTTTATATTGATTGATGTTAGGGATGAAAAAAGTTTTGCTGATTATTCACTTCCAAATGCGATTAACATTCCGCTCAAAAAATTATTTGATGAAGGTTCTGACAGCTACTTAAATCAAAATCAATTTGATGTGGTGCTTTTTTCAAACGACAATTTTCAGGCAGATCAGGCTTGGATTTTATGCAACCGCTTGGGATATAAAAATATGCGTGTTCTAAAAGGTGGAATAAACCAATGGTTTACTACAATTATTAATCCGCTGAAACCAGAAGAAAATATGCCTGCCGCTGCGCATGAATTGTATGCAACAAGAAAAGCAGCCAGTATGTTTTTTGGGGTGGTTTATCCTGAACAAGTAAAAGTGGAAGCGCCTAAAATTGTAAAAGAGGCTCCAAAAAAAGTAATCACTGTTGAAAAGAAAAAGAAAGCTGCAGCCGAAGGCGGTTGTTAATTTTTAAAAATTTATAAAATATAATTTATGAAAGAATTAGAAAAAACCAAACGTATATCAATAGCTGCGACGCTTTTTATATTGGCAGTAATTATAGGACTTTTAACCTATAAAAGACCAAAAAACATCTATGCCATTAATACCAAAGACACTCTTGAAAAAATAACAAGTGAAAATTATTACATCACTTTAGAGGAGTTGAAAAAACCGGATTATGTTTTAATTGACATCAGAAATCAATATGAATTTGAAAAAGGCCATTTAGAAAACGCCATTAATATTTATGCCGCTGAAATTTTAAGCGAAGACAATTCAAAAGTTTTCGATGAATTGAAGGAAAGTAAAAAAACGGCTGTTTTATATGGAAACAATCCGCAGGAAGTGAATGCCCCTTTTCTTATTTTATATCAATTAGGCTATCACAATATTAAATTGTTGGCGATAGAAAACAGCTATTTGCAAAATAAATTGATCTCTAAAAATGTGGTCATAGAAAAATCTGAAGCCGATGTGGCCGCATTCATAAATGAATCCATTAAAAATGCAAATACCGCGGAAACTGTTAAAGTGGTGGTTGCACCGCCAAAAAAAGTAATTACCGTTGAAAAGAAAAAGAAAGCCGCAGCGGAAGGCGGATGTTAGTCCGGAACTAAAAAAACTCCTGATTTAAATCAGGGGTTTTTTTATTTATATTGATTATTTTTGCTAAACACTTCATTTAAAGACAAATATGATGAATACAGACAAAATGCTGTTAAGAGCCAAATTAAATGATTATTATGCTGAAATTTTTGAAAAAGAACTGATCGATGAAATTGTCGATTTAGGAATCTTCAGAACCATTGCCAGTGGTGAAACATTAATTGATATTGGCGATAAAATGACGCATGTGCCATTGATATTAAGTGGCGCCGTAAAAATTATCCGCGAAGATAAACATGGCGATGAAATAGCTTTATACTTTTTGGAAAGAGGCGATACTTGCGCCATTTCTTTCGTAAACTGCATTAACAACAGTCAAAGCATGTTTAGGGGAATTGCCGAAAAAGAAACCGAAGGAATATTTGTGCCAGTTTCTAAAATTGATGAATGGTTAATGAAATATAAATCCTGGCGTCATTTTATTATTGACAGTTACCATATGCGCTTAATTGAAATGGTAGAATCTATCGACAGTTTGGCATTTATGAAACTGGACGACCGCTTGCACAAATATTTAGTGGATAAAGTTAAAATAATGCAAAACAACACCTTAATTATTACCCATCAGGAAATTGCCGATGACATAAACACCTCACGCGTAGTGGTTTCTCGCTTGCTTAAAATTCTTGAAAACGAAGGAAAAATAATCATTCGCCGCAACAGAATTATCATTGAAAATATTTAAAATCAGCTTATCATTTTTAAATAATCAGTTTCGGAAATAATTGGAATTCCCAAATCGGACGCTTTTTCACGCTTGCTCGGACCCATATTTTCGCCTGCAATAACAAAATCCGTTTTCTTTGAAATGGAACTTGCCACTTTGCCCCCATTGTCTTCTATGGATTTTTTCAGGTCGTTTCTTTCAAAATGGGTGAATACGCCAGATACCACAAAAGTTTTTCCCTGTAAAATTGACGTTTTTCCAGCCTGTGATTCCTCAGTTACTTCCAATTGCACTCCGTATTTTTTAAGTCGGTAAATAAGTTCTATATTTACTGGGTTTTCTGAAAAATTAATGATGCTTTTTGCAATAATATCGCCAATTTCATCCACAGAAATTAATTCTTCAAAAGAAGCCTGCAATAAATTGTCAATAGATTTAAAATGTTTTGCCAACTTCTTCGCCACAGTTTCTCCAACATACCGAATTCCCAAAGCAAACAACACTTTTTCAAAAGGCACTTCTTTCGATTTTTCTATGCCTGCAATAATATTTTGTGCCGATTTTTCGGCCATTCGTTCCAAAGGAATAATTTGCGCTTCCCTTAATTCATATAAATCGGCATAATTATGCACCAATCCTTCTTTAAATAACAGTTGGATTGTTTCCGCACCCAATCCGTCAATATTCATCGCTTTTCTGCTGATAAAATGCTGAATTCGGCCTGTAATTTGGGTCGGACAACCATATTCATTCGGACAAAAATGTTTGGCGTCGCCCGCTGCCCTAATGAGCTCTGTGCCGCAATCGGGACAATGGGTAATGTATTTTGTGGGTTGGGAATCTTTTGGCCTTTTACTAAAATCTACCCCAACAATTTTGGGAATAATTTCTCCGCCTTTTTCCACATAAACGGTATCGTCAACCCTAATATCCAATTTCTCAATTTGATCGGCATTGTGCAGGGAAGCTCTTTTAACCACCGTTCCTGCCAATTGAACCGGTTCTAAATTCGCCACGGGCGTAATGGCTCCTGTTCGTCCTACCTGATAAGTTATCTTTTTTAAAATGGTACTGGCCTGTTCTGCTTTATATTTATAGGCAATGGCCCATCGTGGCGATTTTGCGGTATATCCCAGTTCATCCTGTTGCGCCAAACTGTTCACTTTTATCACCACGCCATCAGTTTCATAAGGCAATTTGTAACGTTTGATGTCCCAATTTTCAATAAAGGAAAATACTTCATCAATGGTTGAACACACTTGGAGCGTACTAGGAATTTTAAACCCCAGTTTTCTGGCCATTTTCAAAGTTTCAAAATGCGTTTTGTTCGGATTTTTATTCGCGACTATTTGATACAACAAACAATCCAGCGGGCGTTTGGCAACTTCTGCGCTGTCCTGCAATTTTAAACTGCCGCTGGCCGTATTTCTCGGATTGCTGAAAGGCTCTTCACCAATATCAATTCGCTCTTCATTCATTTTAATAAATCCTTCAAGCGGTAAAATTATTTCGCCACGAATTTCAAAATCATCAATCACATTCTCTTTTAAAACCAACGGAATTGACCGAATTGTTTTAATATTTGCGGTAACATCATCGCCCTCATATCCGTCGCCACGGGTAACGGCACTTTGCAAAATCCCATTGCTGTAACTTAAATTAATGGAAGCGCCGTCGTATTTTAATTCGCAAACATATTCCACATCTTCAGTACCAATAATTTTTTTAATCCGTTTTTCCCAGTCTAAAATTTCTTCTTTTGAATAGGAATTGTCCAAAGAATACATCCTGTTTTTATGGACAACAGTTTTAAAACTTTTAATGATTTCTCCTCCAACCCTTTGCGTTGGCGAATTTGGGTCGAAAAATTGCGGATATTCAGCTTCCAGCTTCTCCAATTCCTTCAATTTCAAATCGAATTCCAAATCGGAAATGGTCGGTTTGTCCAACACATAATAATTGTAATTGTGCTGATTTAATTCCTCCTTCAGCTGCTCAATTTTAAGTTCAATATTTTCGGCCATAGTCACTAAATTCTTGGCTAAAATAATCATATTTTTTGATTTTTTATTTATAAACACTTGTACTCCTTTCAACTTTTTTTGATTTTAAAAGTAACTTTTCGTATCTTTAATGGTAACTTTTGTTACTTACGATAATGATAATTATCATATAAACAGCTATGCCACTTAAGTAACTTTACATAAAAATTAGAACATATTTAAACAATAATAAAATTAAAGGACTAAAAATGAAAAACTTAGTAATTTTAGGCGCAGGCACCGCAGGCACAATGATGGCCAACCATCTTAGGTCAAAACTCTATCTTAATAAATGGAATATTACCATAGTTGATCAATACAAAACGCATTATTACCAACCGGGATTTTTATTTCTTCCTTTTGATATTTACAATGAAGACCAAGTTAAAAAAGTTGGTAAAAAATTTATTCCGAAGGATGTAAAATATATCCAAAAAAAAATTGAGAAAATCATTCCTGATGAAAATAAGGTTGAATTGGAAGGTGAAACTTTAAAGTATGATGTTTTAATTATTGCAACAGGTTGTAAAATTGCTCCCGAAGAAACCAATGGAATGATTGGCCCGCTCTGGAAAAAAGACATCTTTGATTTTTACACTTATGAAGGCTCTTTGGCTTTACGAGATAAATTAAGAGCTTGGCAAGGCGGAAAATTATTGGTTCATATTACCGAAATGCCTATTAAATGTCCGGTTGCGCCTTTAGAATTTTCATTTTTGGCCGATTCTTATTTCCGCGACAAAGGAATGAGGGACAAAGTTGATATTACTTATGTTACGCCGCTTTCAGGCGCATTTACAAAACCAACCTGCACCACCGCATTGAATTACCTTTTACAAGAAAAAGGCATAAAAATTGAAACTGATTTTGCCATAGAGCATGTAGATAATGACACCAAAGAAATTGTGGATTATGAAGGCAGAAGAATTCCTTTTGATTTATTGGTAACCATCCCAACAAATATGGGAGATGAAGTGATTGCAAAATCGGGATTGGGAGACGATTTAAATTTTGTGCCTACTGATCATCACACCTTACAGTCAAAAGCACATGAAAATATTTTTGTAATTGGTGACGCCACCAATGTTCCTGCATCCAAAGCAGGCGCTGTTGCCCATTTTGAATCGGAAACATTGGCAGACAATATTCTTTTATACATTGATGGCTATCCATTAAAAAAAGAATTTGATGGCCATGCAAACTGTTTTATTGAAACAGGAAATAACAAAGCGTTGCTGATCGATTTTAATTATGAAACAGAACCCGTGCATGGAAAATTTCCTTTCGCAAAAATTGGCCCAATGTCACTTTTAAAAGAAAGCGTATTAAACCATTGGGGAAAATTAGCCTTTAGATGGATTTATTGGAATATGCTGTTAAAAGGAATCTCAATTCCTTTTGTGTCGAGAAATATGAGTTTTAAAGGCAAAGTTTTTGACATTAAACCAGAAAAAAAATAATTATAAACTATAAAAACTAAATATTATGGCTGTAAAAACTATTGCAGGAGTTGAAGTAAAAGTCACTGAAGACGGATACTTGGAAGATATGACTCAGTGGAACGAAGAAATTGCAAAAGAAATTGCAAAAGAATTGGGTATTGAATTAACAGACAAACACTTTGAGGTTCTCAATTATTTACGCGACAGAACAATCGCTAAAGAAGCGTTAACCATAAGAAGCGTTGGTAAATCAGGTATTGTGGATATTAAACAATTATATGAATTGTTCCCAAAAGGACCTTTAAAATTCTCCTCAAAAATAGCGGGAATCCCTAAACCAACCAGCTGTATCTAATTTAAAAATCATTAAAATGGAAACAAAAGAAAAAAAACCATTAGAAAAAGTTTGTATGATTTGTGCTAAAGGGTCTTTAGAAGATGTATATGCATCATTAGTTATGGCAAACGGAGCCGTTATGGAAGGGATTGAAACAAATTTATTTTTTACGTTCTTTGGCCTTGAAGGAATCACAAAAAAATCGATGAATCACTTGCATACCGCTACAACCGGAAACCCAGCAATGAAAATGCCGGGCGGATTGCCATTTCCAACAATGCTGGGCGGATTGCCTGGTGTTGAATCGGCAGTGTCGGGTATGATGCGAAAACAAATGGATGAATTGGGAATGCCTCCTGTGGATGAGTTTTTAGAAATGATTACCGCTGGCGGCGGCACAATTTACGCTTGTAAACTTGCTGTGGATATGTTTAAATTAAAAAAAGAGGATTTATCAGATGAAGTAAAAGACATTATCACCATTGGCGAATTTTATGAGTTGTGCGATGGTGACAGAACCCAAATTATTTTTACATAACACCCAATAAACTTAAATTAAAAAAGGATGTTTTTTAGAACATCCTTTTTTAATTTATTTAAACAACAAAAACCAAACTTCTATTATTTATTGGTTCCTAATAATAATTAAAACGTCTTACTTTTGAAATGTAACGCGCCAACCTGATTACCTGATGTGTATAGCCAAATTCATTGTCGTACCAAACATATAAAATCGCGTTTTTTCCATCATTGCTTGAAATGGTTGCATAACTGTCGAAAATTGCCGGAGCGGCAGTTCCCACAATATCGGAAGAAACCAATTCGTTGCTTAAGGAATATTTAATTTGCTCCACCAAATCGCCTTCCAAAGCATATTTTTTCATCATTCCGTTAATGGTTTCCTTGCTTGCTGCATTTTCCAACCGCAAATTTAAAATGGCCAATGAACCGTTTGGAACCGGAACCCGAATGGCATTTGAGGTTAATTTTCCTTCAAAAGAAGGCAATGCTTTAGAAACTGCACTTCCGGCGCCAGTTTCGGTAATCACCATATTTAAGGCAGCCGCTCTGCCTCTTCTGTATTTTTTATGCATATTGTCAACCAAATTCTGATCGTTTGTATAGGCGTGAATGGTTTCCAAATGGCCGTATTCAACCCCAAAATTATCTTCAATAACTTTTAAAACCGGCGTGATGGCATTGGTGGTGCAGGAAGCCGCGGAAAAAATATCAACTTCATTCGGATCGTACTCCAAATGATTTACGCCGTGAACAATATTTGGCACGCCTTTCCCCGGAGCGGTCAACAATACTTTTGAAATGCCTTTGGATTTTAAATGCCGGCTCAACGCTTCTTTATCCCTAAAAGCGCCGGTATTGTCGATCACCAAAGCATCGGAAATTCCGTAAGCGGTGTAATCAATTTCTTCAGGCGCATTTGCGGAAATAACATTCACTGTTAATCCGTTGATAATTAAGGCATTTTTATCGATATCAATGGTTACCGTTCCGTGAAAATCACCGTGAACTGAGTCATTTCTTAACAAAGAAGCTCTTTTTTCCAGGACGGATTCCGTAATTTCCCCACGCGTAACAATCGCTCGCAATCTCATTAAATTTCCTTTTCCGGTGCGCGCCATTAATTCGCGGGCCAACAATCGGCCAATCCGGCCAAACCCATAAAGAACCACATCTTTTGGTTCAATGCCACCCGCATTTTTAGCCTCTTTCAATTTGTCTTCAACAAAATCTTTTATGGTAATTGGCTCATCGCATAAATGAAATTCGTACACCAATTTGCCAATATCTAATTTTGAAGGCGGCAAATGTTGGTTTTTAATTTCTTTTGCAATTTCCACAGCATCAAAAATTGAAATTGGTTTTTCCACAAAATCGCTGGCGTATTCTATCAAACTTAGAATTTCGCTCACGTTTCGATCATTTAATTGATTTCTGAATAAAACCAATTCTACAGTATCATCATACCATAAATCGCTAATAATTCTAATTAATTCAACTGCTGCTCTTCTTCTTTCTGCCTGAAAAGCAAGTTCTTTTTCGTAAAGTTCGTTAAATGACATATTAAAATTGGATTGTTAAAAATTTTAGCAAAAGTACCCATTTCAAACGATTTCGCAACACTTTTTAACATAAAAAATTCTTCAATAAAATCAAAAAAAAGACCGCTTAAAAAGCAGTCTTTTATCAAATTATCATCTATAAAATCATCTGAATATATAGCGTTCATGTTCACCTTTTAAATTCAGCATCTCTATGCGCAAAACATCATCGCTGGCTTTATTGGCAATCATATTGTTTACGTCGTTAACGGAATACACTTTATTATTGTCTATGGAAGTAATGACATATCCTTTTTTAACGCCATAATACAACAATTCTTTATTGGTGATCTCGGTAATTCTTACGCCGTTAGCAATGTTAAGTTTCTTTAATTCGGCTTTGGATAAATTTTCCAGAGCCAAACCCAAGGCTGATACTTTGGTAATTTCTTGCTTAATTAAAGTCACATTAACATTCCTGATTTTACCATTTCTTAAAAATGCGACATTAATCACGTCATTCGGTCTTTTTGTATTTATATAGCCGCTTAAATCGGCATAAGATGCAATTTTCACATTGTCTAACTTTACAATAACATCGTTGGCTTTTAATCCGGCTTTTTGCGCCCCTGAATTTTCAACCACATTAGAAATATAAAATCCGTTCGTATTTTCAATATTCAATTTATCGGCCAGTTCACTATTCAATTCAACGCCATTTACGCCCAAAATAGCCCTTTGAACATTCCCGAATTCCATTAAATCCTCAATCACCTTTTTGGCGATATTGGACGGAATTGCGAAAGAATACCCCACAAATGAACCTGTCATTGAAGAAATAGCCGTGTTAATTCCAATAAGTTCGCCCCTAATATTCACCAAAGCGCCACCACTGTTGCCGGCATTTACGGCTGCATCTGTTTGCAAAAAGGAATCTATATTGCTGTTGCCGTCCAAATCTCTTCCTTTGGCACTAATAATGCCCGCAGTTACTGTTGATGTTAAATTGTAAGGATTCCCGACTGCCAAAACCCACTCGCCCACTTTAACTCCGTCTGAATCGCCAAGGGTTATGTAGGACAAATCAGTGGCGGCAATTTTTAACAAAGCGATATCATTGGTAGGATCTGCGCCAATTAATTTGGCTTTATAGGTCTTTTTATTGTTTAAAGTTACCTCAATATCCGTCGCATCTTTAATCACGTGGTTGTTTGTGATGATATAACCATCAGCAGCGATAATAACGCCACTGCCCGTTCCTATTTGCGAATATTGTCTGGTTCCGTATTCCTGGCCATAAAAAAACTCAGCAAATGGATCTTGTATTGTTTTGTACATCGTGTTTTTTACGTGCACCACGGCATTCAGTGTTTTTTCGGCAGCAACTGTAAAATCGGTATTTTCTGCTGCAGCATACATGGCGTTGGAATAATTTGTTGGTATTGCGTTGAGCAAAGAATCAACCTTTTTTTCAAATTGAATCTGTGGTTTATCAAAAAATAACACATAGGCTCCTAAAGAAATGGCACCGCCCAAAGCTGCAATCAAAATCATGCTGACTATATTTTTCATCATCCAATTTATTTTTAATTTATTATTACAAAATTAATAATTTATTGCTTTTGAAAAATCGCTTTAACTGTTTGTTAACGCAGTTTTAACGGATTTTAACACCTTAATTTTTCACAAAAAATTTGTAATAAAACCATTCTGAATTTACTACATTTGCAGCAATGGAAATTCACTTTCACAAATATCAAGGCGCGGGAAATGACTTTATTATGGTCGATAACAGAAGTCTCGTTTTCCCTAAAAACAATATTGAACTCATTCACAAATTATGTGACAGAAGGTTTGGCATTGGGGCCGACGGATTGATTTTATTGGAGCCTTCCGAAAAACAGGATTTCACGATGGTTTATTTCAATGCAGACGGCAAAGAAGGCAGTATGTGCGGAAATGGCGGACGCTGTATCGTGGCTTTTGCGAAAAAACTCCATATCATTAAAAATGAAACCACTTTTGAGGCTACCGACGGATTGCATTTCGCCAAAATTGAAAATGATTTGGTAAATCTGCAAATGGCTGATGTTGAAAATATTGAAATTTATGATACACACACCTTTTTAAATACCGGTTCACCACATCATGTCAGTTTTTGCGATGCCGTCTCAAATCTGAATGTTGCCGAAATGGGATCAAAAATAAGATATGGCGCCCCTTATTTTGAAGAAGGCACCAACGTGAATTTTGTGGAACAAATTTCGGGGAATTCATTTAAGGTAAGAACTTATGAGCGCGGTGTGGAAGATGAAACTTTGGCTTGCGGAACCGGCGTTACCGCCGTTGCCATTGCCGCCAATAAAACCAATAAAACTTCCGAAGAAAAAATTTATATTGAAGTTTTAGGCGGTAAATTGGAAGTTTCATTTAAGAAAGAAGGCAACAGCTACAAAAATGTATTCTTAAAAGGTCCTGCCCAATTTGTTTTTGAAGGAAAAATCACTGTTTGATGGCAAATTTACAAGGCAAAAATTGCAACCTTCGCGCTTTAGAACCAGAAGATCTGGATTTTTTATTTTCTGCAGAAAACAATGAATCCTTTTGGGAAATCAGCAGTACACAAACCCCGTATTCTAAATATATTTTACAAAAATATATTGAAAATGCGCATCAGGACATTTACGAAGCAAAACAATACCGATTTGTGATTTGCAACAAACAAAATATTCCTGTGGGCATGATTGATTTGTTCGATTTTAATCCGCAACACAACAGGGTTGGCGTCGGAATTTTAATACTTCCTGAAAATCAGGGCAAAGGTTATGGTTCAGAAGCATTGAAAATGGTCATTGATTATGCTTTTACCTATTTAAACGTACATCAAATTTTTGCAAATATTATCGCCGACAACCACAAAAGCATCGCACTTTTTGAAAAATTCAATTTCAAAAAAATCGGCATAAATAAAGATTGGATTTTCGACAATACAAACTATAAAGATGAATTATTTTACCAATTAATTAAATCCTAAATGAATTCTAAAAAACTTTTACTGCTTATTATTGGTTTATTGCTCCTTATTGGCGGTGTTTTGGGCTTGAGCCTTTACAATAAAATATTTAAGGGCAACACTGTTGAAGAAGGCTATCTATACATTCCCACTGGCAGTAATTTTGAGGAAGTTGAAAATTTAGTCCGCCCGTTTTTAAAACGCGTAAAACCTTTTGTTTCGGTAGCCGAAAAATTAAATTATCCCGATGCCGTCAAGCCAGGGAAATATAAAATTTCAAAAGGAATGAGTAATTTTGAATTGGTGAGAATGCTTAGAAGCGGCAATCAAACGATGGTAAACTTATCTTTTAACAACCAGGATACTTTTGAAAAACTCGCAGGCAGAATTTCCCAACAAATTGAAGCGGACTCTCTATCGCTTCTTAAAGCTTTTACAGACAATTCTTTTTTAGAGGAGTCAGGGTTTAACGCCACCAACGCCATCGGAATGTACATTCCAAACTCTTATGAATTTTACTGGAATACGACCGCCGAGGATTTTAGAGCCAAAATGCTTAATGAATACACCAAATTTTGGGATGCCGCACGCTTAGAAAAAGCCAAAAAATTAAATTTAACCAAAAATGAAGTCATAACGCTTGCTTCTATTGTTCAAAAAGAGACCGCAACGGTAAATGAAAGGCCAATTGTTGCAAAATTGTACTTAAACAGACTGGCGAGTGACTGGCCTTTACAAGCCGATCCAACCATTATTTTTGCCCTAAAAGCAAAATTTGGGAATGATATGGTCATAAAAAGAGTTTTCTCCAAAGATTTGGACATTAACTCGCCTTACAACACCTATAAAAACACAGGTTTACCTCCGGGCCCAATTTCAATGCCAGATATTTCTTCCATTGAAGCGGTTCTTAATCCGGCCAATCACGACTATTATTATATGTGCGCCAGCGTTACAACTTTTGGAACTCATGAGTTTGCGAAAACGTTAGATCAGCACAATAAAAATGCAGCAAAGTATCAGCAATGGTTAAACAAACAAGGCGTTTACAGATAACTTGATACAATTTGCGAACAGCGCCAATTTGATTAGTTGAACACTGTTTTTTTTCTAATTTTATTTTTTTAATTTTAATGCAACGAATATGAATTTTTGTTAATTTTTTATTAAAAGAAAAGCCCATTTTGCAATTTTTCTGCTGTTTAAAAAATTTATTGTATATTTGCCTCAGAAATTTAATAGGCCAAACACCTTTAAATTATGAAAAAAATAATATTATTTACAAGTTTACTGACAGTAGGAATTTTTATATCAAGTTTTACCAAAGATAAAAAAGACCTAAACACTGCAGTATATTTAACCAACGAAATTACCACGGTTCCTACCGAAAAAGAAATTTCCCCAATTATAAAAAGCAACATTCCTTTTGTAAGTAAGTCCTTCGATGGCTTCAAAGAAGCTGTGGCTTTCAGGGAATCTGGCGGAAGATATGATGCAGTAAGTTCATTCGGTTATTTAGGTAAATACCAATTTGGAAAATCTACCTTGAAAAAATTTAACATTCACAACATTCAATTATTCTTAAATGATCCAGAATTACAGGAAAATACCTTTATGGCATATTGCTCCTTAAATAAATGGCTTTTAAAAGATGAGATTGAAAGCAAGGTTGGCAAAAAATTAAATGGGGTAGAAATCACTGAATCAGGCATTCTTGCCGCTGCACATTTGGCTGGAACAGGAAATATCAAACAATATTTATTGACAAACGGCAGGTATAAATTTAAAGATGCTTTTG
Source organism: Lutibacter sp. (assembly GCA_036567345.1). GTDB lineage: Bacteria > Bacteroidota > Bacteroidia > Flavobacteriales > Flavobacteriaceae > Lutibacter. The sequence continues at coordinate 52,403 of DATCUQ010000007.1, read as the reverse complement.
GCTCTTCAATGCAACACTACCTAAAACAATTTGGAGGTTATGACACTTCAATTATTGAGGCAAATGAAAATCCTGCAGTAAAATAATTTGAATCAATTATTTGATTAAAAAAGGCCTAAATAATTTTATTTAGGCCTTTTTTTAATCTTTATGAATAATGAATATGGTGGGTCTTTTGTTTAAATCGGGATGTTCATTTTTCCAATCTTTAATCTCCAAGGTCTTAATGTATTCTGATGACAAAGTAATGTCGCAGGCAACACAAAGTTTTGTGGCGGGATTTAAGGTGCTTTTTAAATCGACAAATAATTTTTCATTTCTATACGGTGTTTCAATAAAAATTTGTGATTGTTTTTTTTCCTTCGACAATTTTTCCAGGCTTTTAATGGCTTCTTTCCTTTCTGAAGCTTCAATGGGCAAATATCCGTTAAAAGCAAAATTTTGACCGTTAAATCCTGAAGCCATCATTGCTAAAATTATTGAAGATGGACCTACCAAAGGAATTACCCTAATATTTTTTTGATGCGCAAGTTTAACAATTTCAGCACCCGGATCGGCAATTGCAGGAACGCCGGCTTCAGAAAGCAAGCCCACAGAAATACCTTTTGTACAAACATCCAAATAGGTATTAACTTCCAGTTGATCAGCATATTTGTCCAAACTAAAAAGTGTCAATGACGGTTGTGATTTTTCAGGCGCAATTCGCTTTATAAATTTTCGTGCTGTTTTTTCGTTTTCAACAATAAAATAATCCAGTTTTTCAATCATTTCCTTAACCAAAAACGGAAGCACTTCCATAGGCTCATTGTCGCCTAAAGTTGTTGGCAATAAATATAAATTTCCCTTTTTGTTATCCATCCGGATTTATTTTTTTTGCGATGATCTCACAAGCTTCATCTAACATTTTATAAACATTTTTAAATCCAAAATCCCCTCCTAAATAGGGATCTGGAACATCTAAATTCTCATTGGGAAACACTTCATTTAAAATCATTTTAACCTTAACAATGTCATCCTCATTTCTTGCCATTTCTATAACATCCCGATAATTTGCATTGTCCATTACATAAATTATGTCAAACGCATCAAAATCTTCCACCAAAAATTTTCTGGCACGCTGATCGGTAATGTCAAGGCCATTTATTTTGGCGATGGCTATAGAACGACTGTCTGGCTTTTCAGCAATATGATAGGCACCGGTACCAGCCGAATCTATAAAAACGTTAGCCCTAAAAAGTTTGGATTTTAAAATTCCTTCTGCCAATGGTGAACGGCAAATATTGCCGAGACAGACCATCAATATTTTAGTCATTTCAGCGTATTAAAAAGTAAGTTTTTTGGTAATATCATCCACATACTTTCTGAATTGCTTGTCTGTTTCTGTTAAGTTATCAACAGTTTTACAAGCATGAAGCACTGTGGCGTGATCTCTTTTCCCGATTTGGGAACCAATACTGGCCAATGAAGCTTTTGTCATTCTTTTTGCAAAATACATCGCCAATTGACGCGCTTGAACTATATGACGTTTACGAGTTTTTGACTGCAAGGTTGCCACATCCAATTCAAAATAGTTTGAAACAATTTTTTGAATATATTCAATAGAAACTTCGCGTTTTGTGTTTTTAACAAATTTATCTACAATTTGTTTTGTTAAAGCCAAGGTGAATTCCTTTCTGTTAAATGATGCTTGCGCAATTAAAGAAATCAACACGCCTTCTAATTCCCTAACATTTGATTTTATGTTTTTTGCAATATATTCTACAATTTCAAACGGCATTTCTACCCCGTCTCTGTACAATTTATTTTGTAAAATAGATACACGGGTTTCATAATCAGGCGCTTGAAGTTCGGCCGACAATCCCCATTTAAATCTGGAAAGCAAACGTTGTTCAATATCCTGCATATCAACCGGAGCTTTATCCGAAGTCAATATTACCTGTTTTCCGTTTTGGTGCAAATGGTTGAAAATATGGAAAAATACGTCTTGCGTACCGGTTTTTCCCGATAAAAACTGCACGTCGTCAATCAACAAAACATCAATCATTTGATAGAAATGAATAAAATCATTTCTTGAATTTCCTTTTACGGAATCTATATATTGCTGCGTAAATTTCTCGGAAGAAATGTACAGCACAATTTTATCTGGATATTTGTCTTTAATTTCAACACCAATGGCATGGGCCAAATGCGTTTTACCCAAGCCTACACCGCCGTAAATCAACAAAGGATTGAATGAAGTTCCTCCGGGTTTATTGGCAACAGCCATACTTGCCGAACGGGCCAATCTGTTGGAATCGCCTTCTATGAAATTTTCGAAATTGTAATTTGGATTTAACTGTGATTCAATTTTAACTTTTTGAATGCCCGGAATAATAAACGGATTTTTCAATTCGCGCTTATTAACATCAATTGGAAATGCAATTCCCTGAGGAATCATCGGATTTCTGTTTGAGCTAGGAATTTTTACGGTATGTGGATTGTTGCTGCTGTAATTGTTCTCCATACGAACATCGTAAATCAGCTTGGCATCTTCTCCCAATTGCTTTACCAAAGCAACCCTTAATAACTTAATGTAATGCTCTTCCAGCCACTCATAAAAAAATTTGCTAGGTACCTGAATTGTAAGTGCTTCACCAGATAGTTTCACCGGTTTGATGGGCTCAAACCAAGTTTTGTAAGCTTGTGGCTTTATGTTGTCCTGAATAAAAGACAGACACTCTTCCCAAACTGATGATGCAGTTTTACTCATTTTTTTCTTGAAAACAATTATAAAGTTAAAATTTAGTTGATTAGCTTAAAGCAATCTTTAAGCTATTTTTGGCTTTACAAAAATGTGAATAAATTTTAGCATAAAAAAATAAAATCACTATTGATTCCTATTTTTTTTTTGCGTAACATGATGGTCAGAAAATAAATAAAATGAAATCAGACAAAATTCAATTTAGAGTGCGCTATGGAGAAACGGATCAGATGGGTTTTGTTTACTACGGAAACTATGCCCAATACTTTGAAATGGGCCGTACGGAATGGCTTCGGAAATTAGGGATCACCTATAAAAAAATGGAAGAAGACGGCATTATGTTGCCTGTGATGAATTTAAACATAAACTATTTAAAGCCAGCAAAATACGATGATTTGATTACCTTAAAAACAACATTAACAAAAATGCCTTCCGCAAAAATTGAATTTTCCTATGAAGTATTCAATGAAGAAAATGAACTGTTGACAACGGCAAATACCACCTTGGTTTTTGTGAATATGAAAACCAACAAACCTACCCGGGCACCCGAATATATATTAAAAAAACTGAGGGATATTAACGCTTGATTTCCCGAATTTTAAGGCAGCGCAAATCGTTAAATAATTGAACAATTTTAGCCGCATTTTTTTTTCGGACAGCTATTAAAAAAGAACAGTTTAAATTCATTTTTTGGTCTAAAATTTCGAGATCATTTTCTTTGATAATTCGCATGACTTTATTCATATCGATATATTCAAAAGTCAATTGAAAAGAAACATTTACGGTCTTATCAACAATTTCAGCTTCATCCAAAATTAATTTCGCCGTCGTTTTATAAGCATTTATGAGTCCGCCAACGCCTAATTTGGTTCCGCCAAAATAACGAACCACCACAACCAATACGTTGGTGAGGTCTTTTGACAATATTTGTCCGTAAATGGGATTTCCGGCCGAGTTATTTGGTTCACCATCGTCATTAACCCGATAGGTTTTCTCTTCAACACCCAATTGCCAAGCATAACACCAATGTCTTGCAGCATGGTGCTTTTTCTTTAATTCTTCAATATGCATTTTAACGTCGTCCTCCTTTTCTATAGGAAAAACATAGCCAATAAATTTACTGCCTTTCTCTTTAAAAAGCGCATCGCCCTGAGCTACTTCGATGGTTTTATATGTGTCGATTTCAGAAATATCGTTAGTGTTTTAAATCACAAATATATCAAAAGCAAATTCCTAAATTTCCATTTTAATTTTAATATATTTGAAAAACCAAACGAAAAACCCATGAAAAAAACTGCAACCATCATTCTTTCAACACTTGTTTTAATGTCTTGTGATGCGAATGCTCCCAAAAAAGAAACTGAAAACACGAGACAACCCAATTCTTTTGCCATCGTTATACACGGAGGCGCCGGCGGCATTAAAAGAGAATATTTTACCCAAGAACAACAAGATGCTTATGCCGAAAAACTGCAGGAGGCGCTTGATGCCGGATATGCTGTTTTGGAAAAAGGCGGAATTTCTTTGGATGCCGTGCAGGCCGCCATTAATGTGATGGAAGATTCTCCGCTGTTTAATGCAGGAAAAGGTTCAGTATATAACAGTGAAGGAAATCAGGAAATGGATGCGGCAATTATGGATGGGAAAACATTAAAAGCAGGCGCAGTTGCAGGCGTTAACCACATAAAAAATCCGATTTTGGCTGCCCGCATGGTGATGGACAGTTCTGAACATGTGATGCTTTCCGGCAAAGGAGCAGAAATTATGGCTGAAAAATTCGGCATTGAAATGGTGGACAGCGCATACTTTTTTACAGAAAAAAGGTTGAATCAGTTGCGCGAAATTCAAGGAAATGAAAAAACACAATTGGACCATACCGCCTATTTGATTAAAAATGAGCTCATTGACGACCATAAATTTGGTACGGTTGGCGCTGTTGCGATTGATAAAAACGGAAATATTGCTGCGGGAACTTCCACCGGAGGAATGACCAATAAAAAATATGGCAGAATTGGCGATGTGCCAATTGTAGGCGCAGGAACTTATGCAAACAATTTAACTTGCGGCATTTCCTGCACAGGAACCGGCGAATATTTTATGAGAACTGTGGCAGGCCATGAAGTTTCAAGCTTGATAAAATACAAAAATTTAAGTCCGAAAGAAGCGTTGCATGAAGTGCTCTTTAACCAAATTGGTCCGCTTGGCGGCGAAGGCGGCATCATTTTATTGGATAAAAATGGGGATGTTCACTGGGATTTTAACTCAACGGGAATGTTTAGGGGATTTAAAAAATCGAGCGGGGAAACAAAAATTGAAATGTTTGAGAAAAGCCCCCTAACCCCCGAAGGGGGAATTTAAAAAGTAAAAATTGAAAGTTTTTTTATAATTAAAAAGCAGACTTCATTTACTTATGCAAGGGTTTTGGATATGATTAAAAGTTTAAAAAAAACCAAAATCAATTAGCTATTCACATAAATTTTCAAAGCGTCGTCTGAAATTTTCTGAATTTCATTGGGCGCTTTTTTCACTTCTGGCGCTTTTAATCCGTTTTCGAATTTTTTGTTTCCGACAAAAACGAAGGCTTCATCCCATAAATTTTCGCCCATAAAAGTTTGCAGGGTTTGTGCACCGCCTTCAATTAGGACGGATTGTATTTCATGTGCATACAAAACGGCACAAATTTGTTTCGTAAGGTTTTTGCTGAAATCCAGTTGTTCAAAATGGGTGTTTTTATTTAGACTTTTCTCAGGGATTTTTTCAGTCAGAACAATTGTTTTTACGCTTCCGTCGTATACATTATAATGAAAAGGAATTTTTAAGGATCGATCCAACACAATCCGGATTGGATTAAATCCAAACCAATTTCTTGCGTTTAATTTCGGATTGTCATTCAAGGCCGTATTGGTTCCCACCAAAATCGCCTGTTCTTGGGCACGCATTTTATGAACAATTTGCTGCGAATAAACGTTCGATATCCAATTTGGGGAATTTTCCGAAGTTGAATCACGCAATTTATCAATAAATCCGTCTTGCGTTTCGGCCCATTTCAATATAATAAATGGTCTTTTTTTGTTATGAAAAGTAAAAAAGCGCTTATTCAGATTTAAACATTCTTTTTCCAAAACACCAACAATTACCTCACAGCCATTGTTTTGTAAATGTAAAATCCCTTTTCCGCTCACTTTACTGTTGGAATCGACACTGCCAATGACCACTTTTTTGATGCCGCTGTCCACAATTAAATTGGCGCAAGGCGGTGTTTTTCCGTAATGCGAACAGGGCTCGAGATTTACATAAATGGTTGCCTGTTTTAGCAACGATTTGTCATTTACGGAATTGATGGCATTTACTTCCGCATGCGGTTCGCCTGCTTTTTGGTGCCAGCCCTCGCCTATTATTTTATCGTTTAAAACAATGACGCTGCCAACCAGCGGATTGGGATAGGTAGCGCCCAAGCCATTTTTAGCCAATTGAATGCAGCGATTTATGTATTTTTCGTGTATATTCACCCCACAAAAATAACATAATAAAATGACTCATAACAACTTTAAAATCAGAGAAATTCAACTGAAGGACAATCCAAAAATAGCCAAAGTAATCCGTAAAATTTTGATTGAATTTGGCGTTCCAAAAGTTGGAACAGCGTATGCCGATAAAATTTTGGATACTTTATATGAAGCTTATGACACCGAAAAAGCCATTTATTATGTGATTGAAAAAGAAGGCGAAATTTTTGGCGGTGCCGGCATTAAGCAACTTGACAATTTTGAAGGAAATGTTTGTGAGTTGCAAAAAATGTATTTTTTGCCTGAAGCAAGAGGCATTGGGTTGGGAAGCAAAATGATGGAAACCTGTCTGCAAAAAGCCAAAGAATTCGGTTTTGAACAGTGTTATTTGGAAACCTTGCCTTATATGGAAGATGCCAGAAAATTATACCGAAAAGCCGGATTTAAAGATTTGGATGCGCCGATGGGCGACACCGGACATTATTCCTGTAATTTGTGGATGTTAAAAGAGTTGTAATGCTGATACAGGAATTTAAACGTCATTTCTTTTCTGAGCTCTCCAATATTTATCCTGAAACTGAAATTCAATCATTTTTTACGATATTGGTTGAATTTAAGCTGCACTTATCCCGGATTCAATTGGCGCTGGAACAGAATTTTGAACTAGACAATGACGATTTTGAATTTCTGCAAAACGCTTTATTGAAATTAAAAAACCAGATTCCCATTCAATATATTACAGGCGAAACCGCATTTTACGGACTCATGTTTAAAGTCGATAAAAATGTGCTGATTCCAAGACCCGAAACCGAAGAATTGATGGAATGGATACTCCAAAACCACAAAAAGGACGATTCACTTAAAATTTTGGATGTTGGAACCGGAAGTGGCTGCATTGCCATTTCATTGGCCAAAAACCTGCCAAATGCAACAGTTTTTGCGCTAGATATTTCTGCGGAAGCCTTAACTATTGCAAAAAATAATGCGGCAATGAACCAAGTGACTATTGATTTTATACAGGCTGACATTTTAACGATTGAAAAATTATCAACTAATTTCAACATTATTGTCAGCAATCCGCCTTATGTTCGTGAATTGGAAAAAGCGCGAATGCAACAAAATGTATTGTCCAACGAACCGCATGTTGCCTTGTTTGTAAAGGATGAAAATCCGCTCTTGTTTTACGATAAAATTGCCGAACTGGCCAAAAAACATCTGACGGAAAATGGCGTTTTGTATTTTGAAATCAACCAATATTTAGGGATGGAAACTGTTGATTTGCTAAAATCAAAAGGATTTAAAAATGTGGAACTTAAAAAAGATATTTACGGCCTTGACCGAATGGTGAAGTGTTTGAAATTTTGAATTTTGGATTTTGGATTATATTGGGCAATTATGAAATTAAGGCAGATTTTAAAAAACTAAATGCAATGAATCTAATTGGCTAAAATCTTCTTGCCTCTCCAAGAAACTGCGTGTAATTAAAAGCTATGACACAGAGATTCACAAAGAAAAACACAAGGATTCACAAAGTAATTCTAACAAAAATCAGCTTATTTGTTTATTTCCTTTAAACGCAAGGAACACAATTGGCTAAAATCTTCTTTGTGCAACTTGGTGCCTCTCCAAGAAACTCCGTGTAATTAAAAGCTATTGTTACACAGAGATTCACAAAGAAAAACAAAAAGATTCACAAAGTAATTCTAACAAAAATCAGCTTATTTGTTTATTTCCTTTAAACGCAAGGAACACAATTGGCTAAAATCTTCTTTGTGCAACTTGGTGCCTCTCCAAGAAACTCCGTGTAATTAAAAGCTATGACACAGAGATTCAAAAAGAAAAAACACAAAGATTCACAAAGTAATTCTAACAAAAAATCAGCTTATTTATTTATTTCCTTTAACAAAGGGACGCGAAGAAAATAACGCAAGGGACGCAAGAAAATTAGCCCTTTTGAATCTCAATTTTATACGACTTCTCGTAAATCAAAAATCGTAAACCAATTCGCGTTAGTGATTGCAGTGAAAATCCTTTTTTGAGGTTTTTCTCCGAAAAAAAGATTGCAGCGGAAAGCACGACCGCTTTTTCGGCGGGAACGCCCAAAATATTATCTATAATTGTCAATTGTTATTTATCTTTGCCAAATGCGAATTGATATTATTACCGTTTCACCCGAACTGATTAAAAGTCCGTTTGAATATTCGATTATTAAACGAGCCATCGACAAAAATTTGGTGGAAGTTCATTTTCATGATTTGAGGAAATACGCGTTAAATGACTACGGAAAAATTGACGATTACCAATTTGGCGGCGGCGCGGGAATGGTTTTAATGATTGAACCCATTGACAAATGCATATCGGAGCTGAAAGCGGAACGTGATTATGACGAAATTATTTACCTGACGCCCGATGCGCCCACGTTGAACCAGCAAATGGCAAATACTTTGTCTTTGGCCGAAAACATTTTGATTTTGTGCGGACATTATAAAGGTGTGGATCAGCGTGTTAGGGAATTATTGATCACCAAAGAAATTTCTATAGGAGATTACGTTTTGAGCGGCGGGGAATTGGGCGCGGCTGTTTTGTGCGATGCCATTATCAGACTCATTCCTGGCGTTTTGGGTGACGAATCATCCGCCTTAACCGATTCGTTCCAGGACAATTTGCTTTCGCCGCCGGTTTACACAAGACCGGCTGAATATAAAGGGCTTGAAGTGCCAAAAATACTGTTGTCGGGCAATTTTCCCAAGATAGACGAATGGAGAAACGAACAAGCGCTGGAAAGAACAAAAAAAATTAGGCCGGATTTGTTGGAAGACTGATCTTTTTTATTAAATTTGCACACTCAAAATTAACCTCTGACGAAAATCGTGAATGTTGGTCATTGAAAAACCCATTAAAAAATTAACAATGGAAGATTTATTAAAATTTGTACAAGACAAATTTGTAACTGTAAATGAGTTGCCGGAATTTCAGGCAGGAGATACGATCACTGTTTACTACGAAATTAGAGAAGGTGAAAAAAAACGTACCCAACACTTTAGAGGTCCTGTAATTCAACGCAGAGGCTCAGGAAGTTCTGAAACATTTACCATCAGAAAAATGTCAGGAACCGTAGGTGTAGAACGTATTTTTCCGCTAAACTTGCCTGCAATTGAAAAAATTGAAGTTAACAAGCAAGGTAGCGTACGCAGAGCGCGTATTTTCTACTTTAGAGGCTTAACAGGCAAGAAAGCAAGAATTAAAGAAAAAAGACGTTAGTCCGATTTCCTTAAAAAATATAAAGCCCGTTTTGAAATTTCAAAACGGGCTTTTTGGTTATTAACATTTGTTAATAAGTCTGGTTCATATCTTGTTGAAAACAAAACGATTATATATTTGGAAAATAGAAATTTAGGTGTTTATTTTACAAAAGAATTAGCAGAGGGCTTAACATAAACCTTAAAATGAAAATTTTAAAGTTGAACGAAAAAACCTCAATGCGAAGTTCAATATGTTCTTGAACATAGTTTTTAAAACCGCGCTTTAACAAGTAATGTGCCCAGTATTTAGCATGAATAAATGGAACATGGTTTTAAAAGCATTTTTTAAAACAGCATCTTAAATCGGGTAGTTTTTAGGAATTACAACAAAGTTTTAGACACTGTTTTAAAAGAAACGTCTAATTTAATAAGAACTTGATTCGTAAGAAAACAAGTTACAGTAAAAAAATTTAAGTGTAGGTTATTCTTTAAGGAGCGTAACGAAAACGACTAAATATTTAACTGGTAACTTATTAAAAAAAGTGTTTCAGCAAATAGCCATAATACTGAGCAATCACTATTATGGCTTTTGTTTTTTTAGCAATTGCAATTTATGCAAAATTCACCTCCATTTTTTAGATTAAACACAAAATTTCACCCTTATTTATAACGTTTTCGAGGGCAATTTTTCCGCCATTATTCGCTATATTTGCGAAACGTAAAACGAAATTAATTTACCCTGCTATAATTTCTGAATTATTGATAATTATAGTTGTTAAAACACAAAAAAATTATGAGTAAAACACCTAAAATAATTTATACTAAAACTGATGAAGCTCCTGCTTTAGCTACTTATTCATTTTTGCCAATTGTTGAAGCCTTCACAAAACCGGCAGGCATTGAAGTTGAAACTAAAGACATTTCTTTGGCGAGCCGAATTTTAGCTTTATTCCCGGAATTTTTAACGGCGGAACAACGCGTTCCAGATACCTTGGCTGAATTAAGTGAATTGGTAAAAAAACCTGAGGCTAACATTATAAAATTACCCAATATTTCAGCTTCAGAACCACAGTTAAAAGCAGCCATAAAGGAACTTCAGGCGTTGGGTTACGCCATTCCGAATTATCCTGATGAGCCTAAAACGGCTGAAGAAAAAGACATTCAGCTAAGATACAATAAAGCGAAAGGTTCCTCTGTGAATCCTGTGTTACGAGAAGGAAACTCCGATCGCAGGGCACCAAAAGCCGTGAAAAATTATGCCAAGAAGAACCCGCATTCCATGGGCGCCTGGTCGGCAGATTCAAAAACACATGTGTCCACTATGAAAGGTGGCGATTTTTTCTCGAATGAAAAATCCATCACTGTCGCTGAAGCAGGTGATGTAAAAATTCAATTTACAGATCAAAACGGATCTGTGGCTGTTTTAAAAGAAAAAACAACTTTGCTGCCGGGTGAAATTATTGACGCCACTTTTATGAGTAAAAAGGCTTTGGTAAAATTTCTGGAAGAACAAATTAAAGATGCCAAAGAAAAAAATGTATTGTTTTCACTGCACATGAAAGCAACGATGATGAAAATATCTGACCCGATTATTTTTGGCCATGCGGTTACTGCTTTCTTTAAAGATGTTTTTGAAAAACACAGCGCACTTATTAAAGAACTTGGCGTTGACGTAAATAATGGTTTTGGAGATTTGATCAGTAAAATCCAAAGCTTGCCTGAAGCTCAAAAATCGGCCATTGAAGCAGACATAAAATCTTGTTTGGAAAATGGCCCTGCCATTGCCATGGTAGATTCCGATAAAGGAATTACCAACCTTCATGTGCCAAGTGATGTCATTATTGACGCTTCCATGCCTGCTATGATTCGCACTTCTGGCCAAATGTGGAATGCTGACGGTAAATTACAAGATGTAAAAGCGGTGATTCCCGACAGCACTTATGCTGGTATTTATTCTGCAACCATAGATTTCTGCAAGAAACATGGCGCATTCGACCCAAGAACAATGGGAACGGTTCCCAATGTTGGTTTAATGGCCCAAAAAGCGGAAGAATATGGCTCGCATGACAAAACCTTTGAAATTAAAGAAAACGGAACTGTTCAAGTTGTGGATGCTTCGGAAAATATACTTTTAGAAAACAAGGTTGAAAAAGGAGACATTTGGAGAATGTGCCAGGCAAAAGACTTACCAATCCAAGATTGGATTAAATTGGCAGTAAGCAGAGCCAGAGCAACGAATGTTCCTGCCATATTTTGGTTAGACAAAAACAGGGCTCATGATGCTCAGATCATCAATAAAATAAATACCTACTTACCAAACTTCGACACAACTGGCTTAAACATTCAGATAATGACGCCTGAAGAAGCCACTTTGTATACTTTAGACCGCGTTAAAAAAGGTTTGGATACTATTTCTGTAACAGGAAATATATTGCGTGACTATTTAACAGATCTTTTTCCGATATTGGAATTGGGAACCAGTTCAAAAATGTTATCCATAGTTCCATTAATGGACGGTGGCGGAATGTTTGAAACTGGCGCTGGTGGTTCTGCACCCAAACATGTGCAACAATTTGTTGAAGAAGGCCATTTAAGATGGGATTCATTGGGTGAATTTTTAGCATTGGCAGTTTCCTTGGAGCATTTAGGAAAAAACTATAACGTACCAAAAGCATTGGTTTTGGCTGAAACTTTGGATGAGGCTACAGATAAATTCTTAGACAACAACAAGTCTCCTTTGCGTAAAGTTGGTGAACTGGACAATAGAGGAAGTCACTTTTATTTGGCAACTTATTGGGCCCAAGCTTTGGCTTCCCAAACTAAAGATGCCGAATTAAAGGAAATTTTCACTAAAGTCGCAAAAGACTTGACAGTAAATGAAGCTGTGATCGTAAATGAATTAAACAGCGCACAAGGAGCACCTGTAAACATTGGCGGTTATTACAGAATTGACGATAATTTGGCTAATAAAGCAATGAGACCAAGCAAAACATTGAATACAATCATCGCATCAATAGCTTAGTAAATGTAGCTTCAAAAGCCAATTAATTTAGGTTTGAAAAGATTTCAAAAGAGATTTTTATAATTCGAAAAAAAAGCAAGAAATAAATTCTTGCTTTTTTTATGCATAAATATTACCTATTGAAATATGTTGACACAAAAAATTAAAACAAATCAAAAATTAGTATTTTTGAAAAATGGATTTCACAAAAACTACTGAGCAAGCCTCCAATTACAATCATTTGGAAAAAATGAATGTCACTGAATTGCTGACGCACATCAATTCCGAAGATAAAACCGTTCCCTTTGCTGTTGAAAAAGCGATTCCAGCCATTGAAAAATTGGTGCAGGAAATAGTGCAGCAAATGAAAAAAGGCGGCAGATTATTTTATGTGGGTTCGGGAACCAGCGGCCGACTGGGAATCCTGGATGCTTCTGAATGTCCGCCCACTTTTGGTGTTTCATACAATTTGGTTATCGGCATTATTGCCGGCGGAGACACAGCCATCAGAAAAGCCGTTGAATTTGCAGAAGATTCAACCACCCAATGTTGGAAAGATTTAAAAAGCCGTCACATAAACAACAATGATGTTGTCATTGGCATCGCAGCTTCCGGAACAACGCCTTATGTGATTAACGGCATCAAAAAATGCAATGAAAATGGTATTTTAACCAGCTGCATTACGTGCAATGTTGGAAGTCCACTGGCAAAAATCGCAAAACTTCCGATCGAAGTATTGGTAGGTCCTGAATTTGTGACCGGAAGTTCAAGAATGAAAGCAGGTACTGCCCAAAAACTTGTTTTAAACATGATTTCAACAAGCGTTATGATCCAACTTGGTAAAATAAAAGGCAATAAAATGGTTGATATGCAATTATCGAACGACAAGCTGGTGATAAGGGGAACAAAAATGCTGATGGAGGAATTGAATATCACGGAAGAAAAAGCTCTTGAGCTTTTGTCTAAATATAAAAACGTACGAGCTGCCATCCTAAATTACACAAATGGGAACAGATAGAAATGAATTGTTGAGAGGATTAAAATATGAATTGGCCACTTTGGCCCTTTTAATTGCGGCGCCAATTTTAATCACTATTGGGTTTAAAGCAATCAAACAGCAAAACAATTATTTATTTCTTATTGTTGGAATAGTGCTGGCCATAACCGCCATTGTTTTAGGTATTTTAGGCATTAAAATAATTTTAAATGCTTTTTTTAACAGCAAATAATGGGAATCGGTAATTTAAAAAAAATTACAAACTGGGAATTTTGGCCATCGTATCTATTTTATGTTCCGCTGTTGCCTTATGCTTTTTATTTGGCGATAAAAGCGAGAAGTTTTGGTTTCTTTTCAGCCGTTAATCCGGGAATAGAAGGATCAGGAAACGGGTTGGAATCAAAATACAAAACCATTCAATTGCTGCCTTCCAACTTTTGTCCGAACACTATTTATGTGGAAAAGGAAGAAAATATTCAAGACATTTTATCAAAAATCACCAAAAATAACATTGAATTTCCTTTAATCACTAAACCGGATATCGGTTTTAGAGGATTGCTGGTCACAAAAATTAAGGATAAAAAAGAACTTTTTATTTATCTTAAAAAATACAATTCCGTCAATTTAATTATTCAGGAATTTGTGGATTATCAACATGAATGCGGCATTTTATATCACCGGATTCCGGGCGAAAAAACCGGAAAAATTACTTCGGTTACGATTAAAAAATATTTAACGGTTATTGGCGACGGAAATTCAACACTTTTGGAACTTATTGTGAATAACGAAAGGGCCAAACAATATTCGGAATATATTTCTGAAATAAATAAAGAAAGACTTCAAATGATTCCAACATTGAAGGAAGAAGTGGTGCTTAACATCATTGGAAACCATTCCAAAGGAACTCAGTTTATTAACGGCAATCATTTGATAAATAGCGAATTGACGTATTTTTTAGACAACTTAAATGCCAAAATTGAAGGCTGGAATTATGGAAGAATCGATGTAAAGTACAACAATTTTGAAGAATTGTTGCGGGGCGAAAATTTAAAAATTATTGAAGTTAACGGCATTATTTCTGAGCCCACACATATTTACGATCCTTCAAAAGGAAGTTATTTTATGGCCCTAAAATCCATCAAAAATCATTGGAAACTTATCTATCTCATTGGCGTAAAAAACAAAAAAATAAACAAGGGAAACTACACCAATTTAAGTTACCTGATTTCAGTTTATTTCAACTATAAAAAGTATTTAAAAAAGGTAAGCGAATTAAATGCTAACGCGACAAATTCATTTTAGGTGTGGTCGGATTAAATCCGAAATCGGCATCAGGAAGCGCAATTCCAAGCTGGGAAATAACATAACCCACACTCGCAAAATGATGAATTGCGTGGCTGTGCGCCTGAATTAAAATGCCGCCCAAGGTATAATTTGCGGAAACAATGCCCAAGCCCAAATCATCGGTGACCATCACAATTTTATTAAAATCTGCATTTTCCAGCAATTTTAAACGACGTAAAATTTCTTCAAAATAAGCAATGCCATGCAGCGTGTAATTTTCAGTCAATTCGTTTCTTTTCCTGTTGATTAGATTGATATTGCCAGATTCAATTCCGTCTAAAACACAATCAAAAACATCTAAAATATGGCGCATATGAACGCCAATACTTGAATAATATGGCGCAATGGTTTTATTGTTGTATTCGTTGTCGGTAATGCAATTTAAAAGTTGAATTCCTCTTTGCAAGTTTTTTTCAATGGCGTCAATCATATGGAATAAAAAAATTTGGTATATTATAATTTAACCTATTAGTTTAATCAGCGTAAAAATTCCCAACGACAAAAATAATAAACTTAAGATAATATTGATGTTGGTCGCAATGAATGAAATTTTCTTACTGATTACATTTGCGAAAAATATGTAGGTGTAAAACAATAAAAATGAGCCTGTTGCCGCGCCAAAGATAAATAAGAAAATATAAGGCTGCTCAATAATTATTTTATTGACAGAACCCAAATAAATGCTGATTCCCAAATAAAACGGAATGGCCAGCATATTCACCGAAGACATCGCCATTCCTTTAAAAAAATAATTTCCTTTGCTGATTTTACGCTTTGCTTCCATTTTTTTTCGGGAAAGCAGAAAGAAAAAAATTGCCAAGATGAAAAACACAAAAACGCCGGCCATTTTTAAAGCCGCAATAACTCTCGGATTTTCAATGAGAAAATCGGCAAAAAACAACGCGATTCCCGCCTGAAAAAAAACAATGGCCGCCGCACCCAAAGCAAATTTTACGCTTTCTGTTTTGCCCACATTCAATCTGGTTTTTAAGACAGTCATATTCAGCATTCCCGGAGAAATTAATCCGAAATACGCCATAATTAAACCATAAAAAACGTGAAGAAAATAGTTCATTGTTTTGAAAAGGTTAAAAGTTAAAGGTAATATGTTATTCGTTTTTTAAAGATCTTTCTAATTTCAAATTAAAAAAAATCAGGGTACCTGATACTAAATTCGCGAATCATTTTTTGCAGCATAATTGGTGATAAAACTATTGATGTCTTTTGAAATATGCAATTTATTAATAAGCAAAAAATAAAACACGGAAATAATTACGCCTTTAAGTCCAATATTAATAATGGGATGAAAGCTGAAATTCCAAAAATAAAAAGCAACGAATATTACCGAAATAATGACTGCCAATTTAATGGTATTAACGTCAAAAGGCTGAATTTTAAATTTCGATTTTAGATAAATAATTTTTGCGATGCTGTACACAACCACCACAATAAGGGTCGCTATTGCAGCTCCGTTGATGCCAATTAAATCAATTAACCACTTGTTTAAAAGGACTACGCTGACAGCCATAGCCAAGGATAAATAAAAAAATATTTTGTAGTATTTTGAATTTATCAAAATTGCATTTCCGGTTCCCAATGCCAATTCCATAAGTTTTGAAAGCGAAATAATCATCACAACCCAAATTCCCTTTGTGAATTCCGGTTTGTTAATTAATTTATACAAATCTGCTATATTTAAATTGATCAATAAAAAAAACAGGCCGCCAATAACCAATAAATTTATGGAGGTTTGTTTGTATAATTTTTCAACTTCACCTAACCTGTTTTCATTCATATCCTTTGCTGTGATTGGGCTTGTAATTTGTTGCATGGCACGCGTGGGAATCCCAATAACGCTTGCGATATAAATTCCCACTGAATAATAAGCAACTTGCGCTATTTGTTCCATTTGGGGAATCATAAACTTGTCAATTTCAAGCAAAACCCCTGCGGCAGATCCTGCTACAATAATATACATGGAAAAGGAAATTATTTCTTTTAAATTTGTGGGAAGTGTAAATTTAAACGAAGGCTTATACACCTGAAATGCATAGATCATCATAATAAAAGTGCTTATTCCGTACACAATTACAACCCCATAAATAAATTGTTCGTTTGTAAGCCATTTAAAAAATACGGCAAACAGCAAAAAAGTGGTACAAATGCGAGGAAAAATTTCTTTGATAAAATTTCCGAAAACAGAATTTAGCTGCACTTTAGTCCAAGAATAAAAAACCTCAAAATAGCCCATAAAAATGGCCAGCAAAAAGATGAGATAGGTATATTTTTTAATAATGGGGTTTTCCATAGAAATCCAATCCGCAATGTTTTCATAAATAAGCGCCCCAATAAAAGCCAAAGGAATTATAACGAATAAAGGCAATATGAGTGTTGTGGTCAAAAAACCATCTTGCTCAATTTTGGTTTGATAGGAAGAATAAAACTTAACAATGGTATGTTGCATGCCAAAAACAAGCAATGGCAAAATAATATTTGCTGCCGAGAGCAAAAAGGTAATTAATCCAAAATAATCCTCATGCAAAAAATGCGTGTACAAAAACAACACATTGATGCCGCCAACCCCAAAACCCAAAAATATAATGAGCGTGTTAAAAAAAGATTGCTTTAAAATAATTCCCATTACAACAACTTAAATATTTCATTATAAATCTTCTCCCCTACATTTTCGCCGAATAAATCCAAGTCAAAATCAGCGGTTGATTTTTGATAGTTTTTAAAAGCCTGAAACATTTTTTCCTTGTCACTGCCCACAATTTTTGCAAATCCGTTGGCGACCAATTCCACCCATTCCGTTTCTTCCCTGGCAATAATACAGTGTTTTTTATTGAAAAAAGCTTCTTTTTGAAGTCCGCCGCTGTCCGTAACCACCAAATTACATTTTTTCAGCAATTCCAGCATATCAAAATATCCAACCGGATCAATTATTTGGATGCCATACGTTAAGTTATGCTGATTTAAAATGGCTTTTGTTCTTGGATGCAAAGGCAAAACCACTTGTTTTTCTTTACTGATTAATTGCAAACCTTCAAAAATTTCTTTTAATTTTTCAAGATTGTCCGTATTTTCTTGACGGTGAATGGTTGCCAGCACAAATTCATTCGGAACTAATTTTAAACGAGAAATGATGGACGATTTTTCTGCAGAAATTTTTCCGTAAAATTCAACGGCATCTTTCATAATATCACCGCATTTCACAACTTTTGCCGGCAGATTTTCAAACCCTTCTTTTTTTAAATTTTCTACGGAGGTGTCTGTCGGACAAAGCAATAAATCGGAAATTCTGTCGGTTAAAATTCTGTTGATTTCTTCGGGCATTTTCATGTTAAAAGAGCGCAAACCGGCTTCCACGTGAACAACCTTAATATTCATTTTTTTGGCAGCCAAAGCGCCCGCCAACGTAGAATTTGTGTCGCCGTAAACCACCACCAAATCTGGTTTTTCCTTCATTAAAACCGCTTCAATTTCAACGAGCATTTGTCCGGTCATGGCGCCATGGCTCATTCCATTTATTGCCAAATTGTATTTTGGCTTCGGGATTTCCATTTCTTCAAAAAATATGTCGCTCATATTGGTGTCATAATGTTGTCCGGTATGAACAATCACTTCCTCAACAGCATGGTATTTCGCGATTATACGGCTTAAAACGGCCGCTTTTACAAATTGTGGCCGTGCGCCCAATATGATTACAATTTTCTTCATTCAGTCATTTTATGTATCAGTTCCGAAACTTTTTTTGTCAATTCCTTCCTGTGAAATTGCGCAATATTTTTAGATTCAACGGTTAAATTTCCCTGCTTAAATTTAAGATATAAATTCAATATAGCTGTTTTTAGTCCAACTTTATCATTAAAATCAATGACCATTCCTGAATTGGTTTCCTCAATTATATCCGCCAAATCTCCATTGATTGGAGCGATTGCGAGAATTGGACGTTTTGCCATTAAATATTCAAATATTTTTCCGGTAATAATGGCTTTGGCACTTGGGACATTGTTTACGATGAGCAGCAAAACCTGCGATTTCTGCTGAAATTCAACCACTTTATCGTGCGTCACATAATCAATGACCTGAATATTTTTTGAAAGCCGAAATGTTGAAATATCCCGGATTACGGAGGCATCCGCCTGGCCAATCAACTTCAAATCAAAATCCTTTGAAAATTCCTCATTTTCTGAAACAATTTCCGACAAAACTTCCCACAACATTTTCGGATTTCTGTCTGCGTTCATTAATCCAATGTGCGTAATCGTAAATTTTGCATCCAATGCAACGTTTTCATTTGTCAGCACTTCATCAAAACCATTTGTTACAGTGATTACATTGCTGTTATATAGATTGAAATTCTCTTGCATGGTTTTACCGACAACCAAAACTGCATCCGCATTTTTCAACACCTCTTTTTCTAAAGAATGGTGTTTTTCAATGGCCTTTTTAGTTAAAGGCAATTGCTGAAAATAATCAATTTCTGTCCATGGATCCCTGAAATCGGCAATCCACTTTATATTCAGTTCTTTCTTCAAATTTAAACCAATTAAGTGCATACTGTGCGGCGGACCGGTGGTAATGACAACATCTATTTTGTTTGCTTTCAAATACTTTTTTAAATAACTGGTTGATGGTTTTACCCAAAATTTACGGGCATCGGGAATAAAATAATTTGCGCGAATGTATTGCAATATTTTTCCAAAAAATGAAGGATTTGCATTTAAAAAACCGGCACTTTCCGTTTTCTTTTTTCCGAAGAAAGCAAACAAATTATTGGGTTCCCAAATGGGTTGTGTTAAAATTTCTATGCCTTTTGGAATATCATGAACCAACGATGCGTCTAAAATTGGATAATTGGGATTTTCGACGGTGTAAATGATGGGCTCAATGCCAAAATCCCTGAAATATTTCACAAACTTAAGCCAACGCTGCACACCAGAACCTCCTGCCGGAGGCCAATAATAGGTTATGATGAGCGCTTTCTTCATTATTTAGGTAGATTTTCGTATAATGCAATTAATTTTTCTGAGGTTTTTTCCCAACAAAATTCTTCTTCCACAAATCGTTTTCCATTGCTTCCCAAATAATCTCTCAATGCCTGATTATTGTATAATTGCAACACTTTATCCGCAAAATCCTGCGCATCCTTTTCTAAATGCACCAAGCCTGAGTTTGTTTTTTCAATTAAATTTTTCTGTGCAATGGCATCACTCACCAAAACAGGTTTTCCAAAACTCATATATTGAAAAAGCTTGTTGGCGTAAGCCACATCGTGCTGGATATTTCTGTTCAAGGGCGAAATGCATACCGCACTTGCCACAATATAAGAAGGAAACAAGGTTACATCTTGCCAACCTTTAAAATCGACATGATTTTCCAACTTTAAATCAATTACCTGCTGTTTCAAAATTGGATCCGTAGAACTAATTCCAACAATGACCAACTTAACATTTGGGATTTTTTTCTTTAAAATTATCAAAGAATCAATAGCTGTTTGAAGTCCGCGACGCAATCCCGTATCGCCTAAATATAAAATCACAAAGTCATTTTTGTACATATCCACAATCAAACCATCAATTACAGCATTTTTATAAAATGACTGATGCACCGTGTTTGGGACCAACACAATTTTATTGCGGGCAATTTGCGTGCGCCCAACAACCTCATCTATAAATTCTTGTGAGACCGTGATAATTTTGTTTGCTTTACCAATAAATTCTTCTTCTTTCCGTTTCCATTTTTTGGGAGAAATCAGCTGTTTTCCTGGAAACTTTTGAAGATGCGCATACAGTTTCATGATTTCGGGCATATTGTCATGCAAGTCCAAAACCGTTGGCAATTCGAATGATTTATTCGCCTTAAAAACAGCGCCAGCAATTCGCATATCGTGAATATGAATGGCTTCAATAGTGTTCTTTTTTAAAAAATGGGTAATTTTATTTGCCATCATTAAAGTATAAAAAGGAAAAGTATGGGCCAATGCCGATAATTTGTATTCCAATTTATTGGATTGATAACGCTTTACTTGAATACCTTTAATTAAAACATCACCTTCATTTTTATTGTATTTCAAACAAAATAAAAATACTTCATGCCCTGCTTTAATTAGTGAAATTGCTTCATTTTCGACCCTTGGATCGGGCGGAAACGTTTTGTCCAAAATCATTCCGATCCTCATAGCAACTATTTTTCTGCGTACACTGCGTAGTAACGAGGCGTAAATTTTCTTAAAATTGGCCTAAATCCAATTTTATTAACAAGGCTTGTCCATTTTTCTTTCTTTTTAATTTCCCAGCCCGTTTTTTCAATAAGCCAATCAAATTGCCAATCTTCAAACTCATGGTAATGTCTATCCCACATATCCGTTTTGCTTCTATAGGCCTTTGCAAACCATAAATTTAATGGAATTGTGGTAATTAATTTTTTGGCCTCAATTGCTTTTAAAACAGCGTATGGTGACAATAAATGTTCAAAAATTTCAAATGCCGTAACAGCATCAACCTTATACTTTTTAACAATTTCCGGCAGTTCGTCTAAATCTTCCCCAGAAGTATTATAAACAGTATATCCATTTTGCTCCATAATTTCGGTAAATGGATTGCGCACTCCTAAATCTAAAATAGTTGCTGGCGCAGGCAATACACTTTTCAAAAAATTAAGTGTATTATGATATCTTTTTAATGGTAAAGTATTATGCATCAAGTAAATAAATAAAAATTAAACTCTTTGACAAGGTATTGATTTAATTATACATAATCAATAAAAATATTTCCCCGGAATTATAACTTTTACACAATAAAAAAGGTGCCAAATAGCACCTTCTTCTTTTTCATAACAAATTTACCCTTTTCAAATAATTTTCCTGCGATTGAGTTGAATGATGCGAATTTACATTGAATATCTATTAATTAAAATGCTTAATTTACAAGCGTGCATATTTTAAACATGACAGTACTTTATAAATTTATAAGCGTTATATTTGATAATTAATAATGACCTTTTAATGCATAAAATTGCTCAAGTTTTTATTGTATTATTGCTTTTACAGACAAATTTATTCGCCCAAATTCCTGGATTAACGCAGTTTACAACAAATAATGGCTTACCAAGTAATACCATTTATGACATTGTTCAGGATGAGAATGGTTTCATTTGGTTTGCCACTGATTATGGCATCAGCAAATTTGATGGACTAACTTTTAAAAATTTCACGGTAACTGACGGGCTTCCGGGAAATGAAATTTTATCATTTTACAAAGATTCTAAAAATAGAATTTGGATGACGGCATTTAACGGAAATGTTGGATTTATTCAAAATGATCATTTTTACAATAAAGACAACCTTGCTTTTTTAAATAAATTGCAATTCCCTAAATTTATTGATGATATTTTTGAGGATTCAAAAGGGAAAATATGGTTTAGTCAAAATTCAAATACCGTTAAGGTTCTTCAAACAGACTTAAGTATTAAAAATTATGCTGCAATTAATGATATTAAATTAAAATGCACCACTTTTATTATCGAAGATAATCATCAAAAAGTACATTTGGTGACTGCCTATAATGAACAAAAAAAAATTATTATTATTTCAAAACCTATTACGGAAAAATTTAAATCCCAAAGATGGGAAACATTTAATCGCAAAATATTTCCAAAAATTTCAAGAGAAAAAATTATTAATAATTATGGGATACTTCTTAGAAATGAAGATGAAATTATTAAAAACATTTCCCAATATTTAATCCAAGAGAAAAACAATTTTCTGGTTAGAACTTATAAAATCGGAAAAGATTATTGGGTTACAAATTTAAATAAAGGAGTGTATATTTTCGGCGTGTCGGATAATTATCACGACCCTAAAATAATTTTAAAAAATATACAATCAACGCGTGCTTACATTGATTCTGACAACAACATTTGGGTTGGCAGCCAATCAAATGGCATATTTCTTTTCCCAAATCTTAACGTCAATGGAATTCAATTTGAGAACCAAAGAAAAAATGATTTACATTCAGTAAGCTTATTTCAAAACAAATTGGTTTTAGGGAACCAACAAAGCGAGGTTATCATTTTAAACCAAGAAACCTTGCAAACAATTACCACCATAAAATTAGATAAAATTGCAAAAAGAATAAAACAATTAAAATCTCACAATAATCTGCTTTTTATTTTGGGCATTAATAGTATTGATCAATTAAATTCAAATTTAAAGCTAGTAAGCGTCAAAAACATGTACGACGCCGATTTTTTAAAAACCAATTTAAAAACCTTCAAATCCCTTTCAATTGTTGACGATAAAATTTATACCGCCAATGCCAATGGAGTTGCCAAAATCAATAGTGTTTCATTATTAACCGAAAAATTATGGGACCAAAGAAGTACTGCTATTTGTTACGCCGGAAATGACAGTCTTTGGATTGGCACAACCAAAGGTTTATACCTTCAAACTGCAGGCATAACCAAAAAATATGATATTGGAAATCTATTCAATGCAAACACTATTTACGCTTTGGAAAATACCAACAAAGGATTGATGGTTGGGTCGAATGCTTATGGTTTAGGAATTTTAAAAAACAGAAAATTTAAAACAATTTCTAAAGAAGACGGATTGTTGAGCAATTATATAAAATCTATTTTTATAGATGCAAAAAATAATATTTGGCTTTCCACAAATTTGGGATTAAACCGGCTAGAGCTAGACGGCAACAATAATTTGGTTCGTCTTAAAACTTACACCATTTCGGACGGGTTGTACAGCAATGATGTCAGGGCTTGTTATGTGCATAAAAATAAAGTGTATGTGGCAACTTCAAATGGATTGAACATTATAGATATTTCAAATGAAAAAAAATCAATTTCTTTACCGAGAATTCATATTAACGAGGTGCTGCTGAACAATAATATTATTGAAAAAAGAAACAACCAAACATTTGATTTCCAATCCAATAACATTCAATTTAATTTCTCCGGAATATCTTTTAAAAGTTTGGGAAACATTATGTTTAAATATCGATTATTGGGGCTTGAACCGGATTGGATTGAAACCAAAAACAATACAGTAAGATATTCTTCATTACCTCCAAATAACTATACTTTTGAAGTAAAAGCAATCTCAAAAAACAACTTGGAAAGCAGCAATCCCTCCTTATTTATGTTTACCATAAAACCACCCATCCACAAAACTTGGTGGTTTATTATGATTGCGGCAGGAACCATAATATTGTTTGTCATTTATTTGTTTTACCGAAGAAATCTGAAAATTAAACAGGATGAAAAAATCAAAGAAAATATTTCCAATCTGCGATATAAAGCTTTAAATGCGCAAATGAATCCTCATTTCATCAACAATTTGTTGGTGAACATTGAAAACTTGGTCAATAAAGGTGCACTTGAAGAAGTAAAAGGCAGTTTAAGTAAATTTGCCGAATTGGTAAATTTAATTCTTCAATCAACCAAAGCAAACCTTATTAATTTAACGGATGAAATTGAAATGGCAAAGCTGTATTTGGAACTTCAAAAATTGAGATTCCATAAAAATATCACTTACACCATAAATACAGAAACAATTTCACAAGAAGAATTGGAAAATATTTTGGTTCCTCCTATGATTTTGCAACCTATCATTGAAAATGCATTTAAACACGGTTTTAAAAATGACGGCAAAACAAATTGCATTTGTGTTGACTTTAAAATTGAAAATGAAGAATTTCTAATCTGTGAAATTTTGGATAACGGCGTTGGAATCCAAAAAAATGAAAATTCCACAACATCAAACAGTTCGGGAATCTCATTTTCAAATATTAATGAACGGCTTCAATTGATTAATGAATCTAAAAGTGAAGAAAATTTGGTTATTATTTCAAATGTGACAGATGAATTCAATACCTTAGTGGGATTAAAAGTAACCTTAAAAATACCCTTAATAAGTTTTTAAATCATCTCTATGATAAGTGCCATAATTATTGAAGACGAGAATGCTGCCTACCAGCATCTCAAAAATATTTTAGAAAGAAACTATGGCTCCCAACTTGCTATTGTTGGTCATGAAACTGGGGTGGAAAAAGGAATTAAATTGATAAATGACCTAAATCCCCAATTGGTATTTTTGGACATTCAATTACAGGACGGCGACGGTTTTGAAATATTGGATCACTTTTCAAATACTTCTTCATTTGAAGTCATTTTTACAACCGGACTTAAAGATTACAAAGAGAAAGCAATGGATTATTTTGCTTTTTATTATTTAAATAAACCGATACAAGAAGATCAATTAATTGCTGTTCTGGATAAATTTTTAGCAAAACAAACGGCTTTTAATACCGAAAAATACCTCAATTTTAAAAATCAAATGGAAAACAAACATCATAAAATCTCTCTTCCAATGAAGAATGGAGAATTTATTATTGTTGACATAGATGATATTTTATACTGTGAAGCAGATGGCAGTTATACCAATTTTTATACAAAAGACAATAAAATTTACACAACTTCAAACAATTTAAAAAAAGTGGAAAGTATTTTAACGCACGCCACTTTTTTTAGAATACACCGTTCAACCCTTTTAAACTTAAAGCACATAATTCAATACAACAATACAGGAGAACTTTTGCTTTCAAACAAAAAAAGGCTGTTGGTTTCTTCAAGAAATAAAACAAATTTTTTAAGAATTCTAAAATTGATGAATTATTCTGTCAGTTAAACTTTCTTTCTGTCCACAAAAAACCAACCTGCAAAAATAATCAGAAGCAATCCGTATGAAATTAAGGTTATGGTGCTTCCTTGTTTAATGACGGCGGGTTCAAATTTAAATTCAATTTTGTGCTTTCCTTTTGGAATTTCCATTCCGCGCAACACATAATTAACGCGATAATGCGGTGTTAAATTTCCATCAATATAGGCGTTCCAGCCATCTTTGTAATAGATTTCAGAAAAAACGGCAAATTGATTTGCATTTGAATTGAAATCGTAAACCAGATTATTTAATGCGTAGGATGTTAATTGAATCGTTGCTGTTGAATCTTTCGGGTAATTTGCATTAAAACCTTCGGTAACAAATCTTTTGTCAATAACGGCTTCCGTTTTAGTTTTTAAACTGTCCAATGCCAATATTTCTTCATTTGCATTGTCAACAATTTTAATGGTATTTACCAGCCAGGCATTTCCGTTTGGATTTGGATTTTGTTGGACCGTTTCGCGCCGACTTCCATCTTCAAAAATAAAATATTTGGTGTTCAGCATATTTAACACTTCAATATTGTTTTTCATAATGTGAAAATCGTACAACTCCTGATATCTTTCCAATTTTGCGGCGTGATAACCACCGATGGAATTGTGAAAATAGGAAGTGCTTCCGTCATTCATTGGATCAACCATAAAATTGGCAACCCTGTAATAACTTTTATCTTTTAATATCTCCTGATTAATTTCTGAAGCCACAAAAGGTTTGTCTATTTCCCTTGCATTTTGAAAATCGGCATTGTTTACATAACGTTTATCCACCGATACCAAATCAAATAAAATTAACACGGCCAATATTAAAACGGCATAATTTTTATTCAATTTTTCTTTAATGAATAGCCACAAAACGCCAGCAGATAAAGCAACAAAAATAAATGTCCGTAAACTGTCAGAAAAGAAAATCGCTTTTCTGTCGGCAATAATTGCCTCCAACAAACCGGGTAACAATTGGTCGTAACCTGCATCTCTTGAACCTTCAAAACCAAAAAGACTGGTGCCAAAAACAGTGAAAATTAACGCAATGCTGCCAGTTATAATAAAGGTGCTTTTTAACGCTTTTAGTTTTATTTCAGCAGCAATGGTGTTTTTGAAAAATTCCTTTAATCCCAAAATTCCCAATAAAGGAATTGCCAGTTCCGCAATTACCTGAATGGATGAAACCGCCCTGAATTTATTGTACATCGGCACATAATCAATAAAGAAATTGGTTAAAAAATTGAGGTTTTTTCCCCAACTGAGCAATATTGAAAAAATAACAACCCCAACCAGCCACTTTTTTAGTCTTCCTTTTACCAGAAAAATTCCTAAAACGAACAAAAACACAAGTACCGCGCCAATATAGGCCGGAGCTTCCACTATTGGCTGCTGTCCCCAATACATAGGCGCAAATTCGGCAAATTCTTTGGCTTGTCTTGGGTCTGTTTTGTCTTTTAGAAAGGTATAAATATTTGAATCGAAACCAACATTTTCATAGTTTCCGCCACCCATAAAACGCGGAATGAACAAATTAAATGTTTCTAAAATTCCATAACTGTAATCGGTGATATATTCTTTTGACAAACCGTTGGACGCTTCTTTGGGCGAACCATCGGGATTAATCGTCAATTCACTTTTGCCTCTTGTGCTGTGCGAAACATATTCTTTAGTCGCCAACAAACTGGTGGCATTTGTGCCAATCGCCAAAACCACTGCGACAATTAAAATGACAATACTTTTAAAAAATGCAGGAAGTTGCTTTTCTTTAAAGGCATCAATTAAATAGAAAACGCCCAAAATTAACACCGCAAAAAACAAATAATAGGTCATTTGTGGGTGGCTTGCCTTAATTTCCAGCGACATCGCGAGCGCAGTTAACACAAAACCCCACAAATAATTGCGCTGCAACACCAATAAAATACCCGCCAAAACCATTGGCATATAGGCAATTGCGTGTGCTTTTGAATTGTGGCCAACGCCTAAAATAATAATGAAATAGGTGGAGAATCCAAAAGCCAAAGCGCCTAAAATCGCTAACTTATATTCCACTTTTAATACCGTCAACAATATAAAAAAGCCTAAAAAATACAAAAATAAATAATCGGCCGGCCTTGGTAAAAATCGTAAAAAACCATCTAATTTTTTAACATAATCATTTGGATATAAAACACTTAAATTATAAGTTGGCATTCCGCCAAAAGCGGAATTGGTCCAGTAAGGTTCGGCTTTATTTTCGGCTCTGAAATCGTTAATTCCTTTTGCCATTCCGGTAAACTGCTTAATGTCATTTTGAAATATTTTTTTCCCTTCCAGAATAGGAGAAAAATAAGCAATGGAAATTATAATAAAGGTTGCAATGGCTATAAGGTATGGAACCGTTTTTTTTATAGGAAAATTCATTTATTTATCGTCTTTAACTTCTTCATAATCAACATAATCGCCAATGTTTTTATTTCCTTCTTTATAATCCGAAGGTTTTTTGGCAATAATCGTTTCACCAACTTTACCGGTTGTGTTTTGTTGCTGATTATTAAATTGTTGTTGTTGATCTCTCATTTTTTTTTCCACATTGTCTATTATTTTACCCACAAACAAGGGCAAAATATACCTTCCTATTAATTTAATAGCATAATATACAATTACTATAATTGCTAGCGTTCTTAACAATCCCATTTCATCAAGTTTTTATAATCTTCAAAAATAACAATTTGAGAGGAACTAAAACGTTTAATTATATAAAAACTTATCTTTGGCACACCAATCCATCTAAACTATGAAAAATGTTTTATTTTTAGTTGTCTTTTTAGCAAATTTTCAGCTGGTTACTGCGCAATACACCGAAATTATCAACTCAAAAAGACCCGGGTTTTCTGAAAGTCCGTACGGTGTTGGAACCAATGTTTTTCAGTTTGAAACCGGCATGTTTTACAACAGCAATAACGATAAAAGTTTGGATGCTTACCCAAAAACTTTGGGTGGCGAATTGTTTTTTAGGGTTGGTAAATTTAAAGAACGATTGGAATTTAATGCCAATGTTGCTTACCAACGCGACGAAGTTAAAAATGATCCCGATCCAAATTATCATATTAAAGGAATTAGTGACCTTACTGTTGGCGCAAAATATTTGTTTTATCAGCAAGAATTTAAAGATAAATCTAAAGAAATTCGCAGTTGGAAACGCAGAATTGCTTTCGACAAAAAACGCTTGATTCCTTCTGTTGGGGTTTATGGCGGAGCGCACTTAAATTTCTTGGGAAAAGATTACAAAAGTGATGAAGGAATTAGTTATAAAGGCGCGGTTTTATTGCAAAACGATTTTTCTGACCGATTGGTTTTATTGACAAATTTAATTGCCGATAAAATAACTTCAGAGGATAAATATTACTCCTATATTGTTACAATGACCTATGCCATTAATCAAAATTGGTCTTATTTTGTTGAAAATCAGGGGAAATATTACAACGATTTTTCCCCAAATTATCAGTTCGGAACAGGAATCGCCTATCTGGTTACAGAAAATTTGCAATTGGACGCTTCTGCAAGAACCAATTTTTTAGACGACTATTCCTATTTGTATGCAACTGCCGGTCTTTCTTGGAGATTAGATCGCCATCAAGATTCTTTTGTGTATAAAAATGCGCCAAAAGAGAATATTTCTAAAAAAACTCCGAATAAAAAAGGCTTCTTTTCCAGATTATTCAAGAAAAAACGCAACTAATATTATTTTATTTTCATGATTACACTGCAAGAAATGACATCAAAAAAGGAAATGAAGGCATTCGTTGAATTTCCTTTTAAACTGTATAAAAACAATGCTTACTGGGTTCCTCCTATCATTAATGATGAAATTGAATCTTTCGATAAAACTAAAAATCCGGTTTTTCAACATGCAGAAGCCCGTTTTTTTGTCGCATTGAAAAACAATGAAATTGTTGGTCGCATTGCCGCAATTATCAATTTTACCGAGATTAATGAACAAAACGTAAAAAAAATGCGCTTTGGCTGGTTCGATTTTATTGATGATCTTGAAGTTTCAAAAATGCTGTTGAAAAAAGTTGAAGATATTGGCAATCAAAATAAATTGGAGTTTATGGAAGGGCCGCTGGGCTTTTCAAACTTAGATAAAGTTGGCGTATTAACGGAAGGTTTTGATACTATTGGATCAATGATTACCTGGTACAATTATCCTTATTACAAAGTTCATTTTGAAAAACTAGGTTTTATGGTGGAAAAGGAATACAACGAAAGTAAATTCCCTTTCAGCAACGTAAAAGCTGAATTTTTTTCTAAAGCAAATGAACTTGTTAAAAAACGGTACCAGTTAAAACCTCTCAATTTTACCAACACAAAAGACATTTTGCCTTATGTAAATGAAATGTTCGATTTGTTCAATGAAAGCTATGCTTCATTGTCGTCTTTTGTGCCTATTTCCGACATCGAAAAGGCCTATTTTAAAAAGAAATTTATCCCGTTTATAAACCCGGAATTAATCACATTTGTAATTGATAAAGAGGAGAAATTAATTGCTTTTGCCATAACGATGCCTTCATTTTCAGAAGCACTGCAAAAATCAAAAGGCAAATTATTTCCATTTGGGATTTTTCACTTATTAAATGCGAAAAAAAACAGCAAAGACATTTTGTTTTATTTAATTGGCGTGCATCCCAGCTACCAAAACAAAGGAGTTCATGCCATTATTTTTGAAGAATACTATAAAACCTATACTAAAAAAGGCATTGAAACCTGTTATAGAACGCCCGAACTCGCAACAAATTTGGCCATTGCAGCGCTTTGGAAAAATTTTGACCCAGTAATTTATAAAAAACGAAGTACTTTCAGAAAAGATTTATAATGCAATTATTTTACAATCCTGAATTAACAACCAACACCAAACAGTTTTCTTTTGATAAAATTGAAAGCAGGCATATTGTGCGTGTTTTACGAAAAAAAGAAGGCGATAAAATTTTTATTACCAATGGTTTGGGGCAATTATTTACTTCGGAAATTTTGCTTGCCGACGATAAAAAATGCCTGGTCAAAATTGTGAGTTTGGAAACGCAGCAAAACGACCGAAATTATTATTTGCACCTCGCTATTGCGCCCACAAAACTAAACGACCGTTTTGAATGGTTTCTGGAAAAAGCCACCGAAATTGGCATTGATGAAATTACGCCGATTATCTGCGAACACTCTGAGCGTAAAGTAATTAAAACAGACAGGATGGAGAAAATAATTCTGTCTGCAGCAAAACAATCGCTTAAATTCCATTTCCCAAAATTGAATGAACCCATCACTTTTAATGCGTTTATGCAATCAAATTTTAGCGGACAGTTATTTATTGCGCATTGTGAAGAAACCAGCAAAAAATCATTGAAATCGGAATTGAAGCCCGCCTTAAAAACCACCATCCTTATTGGTCCTGAAGGCGATTTCTCATCCAAAGAAATTCAACAAAGTTTGAACAATAACTTTATTCCTGTATCTTTGGGAAAAAGCCGTTTACGAACTGAAACTGCCGGTTTGGTTGCAGTTCACAGCGTGGCATTTGTAAATGAATGAATTTGATGAAAATACACCTTAAATCTTTTTTTGAAATCCTAAATTTTAAATTAAAGTTTGGTCTTTTTTCCTTATTCTTTTTTCTCTTTTCCCTATACACAATCCAAGGTCAACAAATTGCTGTCTTAAAATATGATGGCGGCGGAGATTGGTACGCAAATCCAACCGCTTTGCCAAACCTCATTGATTTTTGCAACAAAAACATAAAAACATCGCTTAAAAAAAATCCTGAAACGGTTGAAGTAAATAGCGTCGCCATTTATAATTATCCCATTGTTTTTATGACCGGACATGGAAATGTCAGTTTTTCTGATGAAGATATTGAGAATTTAAAAAACTATTTGATTTCAGGTGGATTTTTACATATCTCTGATAATTACGGACTCGACAACTACGTACGAAGAGAACTCAAACGAGTGTTTCCAGCATTGGATTTTCAAGAAATACCCAACAATCATCCCATTTACCATCAATCTTTTAATTTTGAAAACGGCTGTCCAAAAATTCATGAACACGATAACAAACGTCCGCAAGGTTTTGGATTGTTTTATGAAGGAAGATTGGTTTGTTTTTACGACTATGAATCCGATTTAAGTGATGGCTGGGAAGATGAAGAAGTTCATGGCGATCCTAATGAAGTTCGTGAAAAAGCACTAAAAATGGGTGCAAATATTATTGAGTACGCCTTTAAAAATTAACCATGGCAGAAAATGTCTTATCCTAAAATACGTTGACCTTTTTTGTTAATGATTAAGGTTACTAATTTCAAATTGGCAATCCAATTTGCTGGTCGGTTTTTTTTTAGTTTTTTCTGCCCAAAAATAAAGTTAGAAAAATTGAGATTGAAAAATTGCTGTTTGACAATCCCAACTTTATTTTTGTGCGATTATGGTTTTGGCACTATCCGAGTTGCACCGCTGCAGCGCTTTTTCCACTATTTTATTTAATTCAGGCCGCAATTGTCTATTCCCTTTTTAATTGTTTTTAGCTGCATTTTATTAGGCTTTATTTCAGCAAAAACAATGACAGTTAGTCAATAATTGCATCCTGGATTATCTGCTGAATTTCTGTCCTTATGTTATATTTCACCAAATCCATATTTGCCGAAGTCGGGAAAACCCTATTCGATAAAAACACATACACAATTTCCGATTTCGGGTCGGCCCAGGTATAAGTTCCCGTAAAACCGCTATGTCCAAAACTGCTGTCAGAAACGCAGCCACAGGTCGCCATTTCGCTCTCTTTTAGTTGTGGCTTGTCGAAACCAACGCCTTTTCTCACTCCTTCAGCAGCATAATAACGATGGTTAAATTTATCGATGGTTTCCGGTTTAAAATATCTTTGTCCGCCATAATAACCTTTTTGAAGGTACATTTGCATGAGTTTGGCAATGTCATTGGCATTGGAAAAAACGCCGGCATGACCGCCAATTCCTCCTTGCATTGCCGCACCCATATCGTGCACATCGCCATGAATCAGTTTATAACGGTAATAATTGTCTTTTTCAGTTGGAATTATCTCATCTTTGGAAAATTTTTCCAAAGGCAAATAAGTTATTCTGTTTGCGCCCATCGACCTATAAAAATGCAATTGGGTCAATTCGTTTAAATTGCTTTTATAATGATGTTCAATATATTCTTTGAAGATATAATAAGGCAAATCACTGTATTTGTATTCCTTCTTTTTAAGAAGTTCTGAATGAGCGATAAGATCAAACATTTCATCTTGATAAGTGCTTAGCAAATACAAACTGTCCGTAATTCTAATATTGAATTTGTCACTTCTTTCAACGCTGTAATACTTGGTTGAAGGCTTTTTAGTAACACCGTCAATCGTATTCATATAAAATGGAAGCCAGGCTTTTAGCCCGCCATAATGAGAAAGCACTTCCTGAACGGTTAATTTACGCTTATTTGTTTTCTTTAATTTATGAATTAAGCTTCCCAAAGTGCTGTTTAAATGCAAAATATTTCGCTCTTCCAGTTCCATAATCAGCGGCAATGTGGCCACTATTTTTGTAAGCGATGCAATATCATACAAATCACTGTTTACAACTGGAATACTATCAATATCTGTATGAAAACCAAAACTTTTTTGATACACCACTTTTCCTTTTCGGGCCACTAAAATTTGCATTCCCGGAGCCATTTTTCCATTTAAGGCAATAGTGGCCACCGAGTCTATTTTACTTAATTTTTCACTGCTTAAACCCACGTCTTCCGGAATCGAATAGCCTAAAATACCAAGAGAATTGGACATTAATCCGTCATTTTCAGAAAATTCTCCAGCAATTGAAACGGGTAATTTTCCTTTGATTTCCAAAGCGCCAAATAGCATCTGTGCCGAAATTTCCTGAGCAATTTTACTGTTTTGAAAAGATACTAAAACACCTTCTATATTATCAAAATTTTCGAGCTGCAATAAACTATACGGACTTGCAAAAACATCTAAAATAACATTGTTGTTTTTGGCAATCTCTTGCAGCTTGTGCAATTCTTCGTCTTTAAATTTATAATCTTTCCACGGACTGTCATTTGATTTGTGAAATCCGACTATTACCAAATTATAAGGCTTTAACGTGTTCATTAAAATATCAAGCGTATCATTTGAAATTTCATCAACCTCGGCATAATTTTTTAACATGTTTAAAAAATCGCTATGATTTGCATCACCCAATTTTACATAGGCTATTTTCTTCCGCTCTAAATGTTGAATTGGAAAAATTACTGATTCGTTTTTGAGCAAGGTAATTGAATTTTCCACTAAATTTCGATGAAGCAATTCATCTTCAATGGAGTTTAAATCTTGCTGCAAGTTTGCCAATTCAATGCTTTTGTATTTATTCAATCCAGCCCAATATTTTGCTTTTAATATTTTTCTGACAGAATAATTGATGCGTTCTGCAGTAATCAAGTTTTCTTTTAAGGCAGCCTTAATGGTATCAACGGCCAAAGGCACATCCGTTGGAATTAGCAAGATATCATTGCCGGCCAACAATGCCTCCAAATTAATTTCACCCAATTCAGCATAATTGGAAACGCCTTTCATATTTAGCGCATCCGTTAAAATTAAACCCTCAAAATTTAATCTCTCCTTTAATAATTTAGTAATAACCATGTAGGAAAGTGATGTTGGACAATCTTTATTTTCCTCTAATCCTTTCACACTCAAATGCGCCACCATAACACTGGTTAAATTATTGTCGATCAACTTTTTATATGGGTATAACTCAATTGAATCGAGCCTTTTAAAATCGAAATCCAATATAGGCAAGGATTTATGCGAATCGGAAGCGGTATCGCCATGACCGGGAAAATGTTTGGCATTGGACAATACATTTTGGCTTTGCATTCCTTTAACAAAAGCCAAGGCTTTTTGTGTTACATTTTCCCTGTTTTCTCCAAAAGAGCGATTTCCAATGATTGGATTTTCAGGATTTATATTGATATCCACCACCGGGGCAAAATTAATATGAATGCCTAATCGCTTGCATTGTTTTCCCAATTGGGTGCCAAAATCTTCCAATAATTTATTGTCTGTAATCGCACCAAGCGTCATATTCCAAGGAAAACGATAGGTGTCTTTTAATCGCATATCCAAACCCCATTCGCCATCAAAACCTATAAGCAACGGAATTTTGGAAATGGATTGGTAATTATTGGTTAAAACCGCTTGCTTTTCAGGAGTTCCCTGCATAAAAATCAATCCGCCAATATGGTAGTTTTCAATTAAACTGTCGATAAAAATACGGTGTTTATCATCCAAATTTGAATAAGCCTGAACCATAAACAACTGACCGATTTTTTCATCAATCGTCATTTTATTTAAAATACTGTCCACCCATTTTGTTTGGGCAACGGCATCATTTGTTCGCAATGGATCCAAGTTTTGCGCTTCCAAGAAAGCACAATTCAGCAGTAAAACCAGGAACAATATTTTTTTTATCATTTATTTAATGTGGATTGAGTGATCATTTAATTGACAAGTTGTTTACCAAAATTATCAAAAATGAAACCAAAAACAATTAGGAATTATTTTTTTAATTGGTGGCTGTCAAAAATCGTTTATGCCAGCTTTTATCGGCGGTCACTTCCCAATTTTGTTCAAAATCGGCTTTATTGGTGAGCATATTGTTGAAAACCACTGTGTTTGATGTAATTTTTTGCTGCTTGGCATAATTTTGAAAATCGGTCATACTCACCACATTGATGTTGCTGTGATCTCTGAATGAAATATTTAATTTATTGGTTAAGTCAACTCCAAATTTTTGTTCAAATTGCTTGATCAAATTAACCGAAGCATCTATGGAACAGCCCGAAACTTCATTGTAATTTTCATCGACTGCAATCACAATAAACTGGTTGTATTTTATTTGGTAAGATGCTTTTAAATCATCTCCATGACGTTTCCATGCGCCTATAAAATTTTCTAAATTATGGCTTATTTCTGCAACTTCCTTTTCTGAGAATTCTCTGTTGGATTGGTATATCCAAATTTTAGAGGCATCTTCCAAACTGTCAAAATTTACTAACATATTATATTTTTTGATTAAATTTATTTTTTAAATCTTCCAAGGTAACTTCTTCTTTTTTGGGATGTACCCTGTCCCTTATTTCACCCAATACTTTTTTGGTGTACAAAGGAAAATCGGCATTTTGAATCCACGAATAATAACCTTTGTCATCTTTTAACACTTTCTCAACTTTATAACCCTTATATTTTCCGAAGGTAAAAATTTCCTCATTTTCTTCATTAAATAATATAAATCCGGCCAAATCCGCTCTTTTAACGTGGGTTGAATAATCATTTAAAAAATGAACGTCATTTTCCAAATCTTCGTATTTCTCTAACTGTGCTTTTAAAATTTCATAAGTTGCATTGGTATCTGCTTCAGCCGAATGTGCATTGTTCAAATTTTGACCGCAATAAAATTGATAACCGGCACTTAAGGTTCTTTCTTCTTTTTTATGAAATATTACCTGAACATCAATAGAAACCCTGTTTTTCATGCTAAAATCAACATTGGCGCGCAACATTTCTTCTGCCAACAACGGAATATCAAATCGGTTTGAATTGAATCCCGCCAAATCACATCCTTCAATTAATTCACTAACCTGCAATGCCAACTCATTGAATGTAGGCTCGGTAGCCACTTTTTCATTCGTAATGCCATGAATGTCGGAAGCGTCTTTTGGGATTTCCATTTCAGGATTTACCAGCCATGTTTTACTCTCTTTATTTCCGTTTGGAAATACTTTTAAAATAGAGATTTCAACAATTCGATCTTTGGCAATATTAATACCGGTTGTTTCCAGATCAAAAAATATAATCGGTTTTTGTAATTTTAATTCCATAGTTTTTTTGTTAATTTATTGGTAAAGATACTATTTGTAAGGTGAATTTTAGAAATTCTGAAAATAGTTTTACAAACTTTTTACTAAAATAGTATTCCTATATTACTCATTCACTTGCCAGCTGTGCTTTATAATTTTCTATTTCCACTCTATATTTTTCCGGTAATTCCGGCTCCTTAAAATGATATTTTTTCAGCGTTTCCACAATAATGTCGGCCACTAAAAAACGGGATGTAGGCTTATCATCGGCAGGAATTACAAACCAAGGCGCTTGTGTTGTTGAAGTTTTGTTCAGCAAATCCTGATAACATAATTTATATTGGCTCCAAAGATTGCGTTCCTTTAAATCGCCCGGAGAAAATTTCCAATTCTTTTCTTTAAATCGCAACCGTCTTAACAATCGGTTCTTTTGCTCCAATTTTG
Organism: Lutibacter sp.; assembly: GCA_036567345.1. Classification (GTDB taxonomy): domain Bacteria; phylum Bacteroidota; class Bacteroidia; order Flavobacteriales; family Flavobacteriaceae; genus Lutibacter. The sequence continues at coordinate 15,518 of DATCUQ010000007.1, read as the reverse complement.
AAATATTAAGGAAGAATTTTAAAATTACGGTTCCATTAGCCACCAATTTTTTTTCAAATTCATTGATTTCTTCCATTCTTTTATGATAAAATTCATCTGATAAGTCATCCAAACTTTTTACCGCCGGAATATTTTCAGCAAAAATGTATTCTGGATGAACTCTCGTAACAAGCACGTTTTCATAATGCGTACGGTTAAAAACGCCAATTTTTCCGCGTTCTGGCAAAGCAATATAATGGCGCCACAAATAATCATGTTTTAATTCCAACTCCGTTGGCACTTTAAAACTATGAACCACCACGCCTCTTGGATTAACGTCTTTAAAAATTTCTTTTATCAAGCTGTCTTTCCCTGAAGTATCCATTCCTTGCAGGCAAATCAGCACCGCATGTTTCCCTTCGGCATACATCGTTTCTTGCAATTTGCTTAGTTCTTTTCTGGCTTTTTTAAGTTTCTTTTTCGCGTCTTCAACAACTTCCATAGCACTCATTTCGCTTAAATTTACGGTGCCAATAACTTGATGGTTCTCCATTTTTAAAAATATTTTGATAAATATATAAAATTTAACCGCATAAAAAAATCCCAAAACTTTTGGGATTTTTTTGCGTTAGTCAGTAGTGATAATTTTTAAGTGTCTATGGAACCTAAAACACGTTTCATAAAAGTGTTCAATGCTTCCTTTTGAGGCATTCCTTCTTTTACCATTTTATGAACTTCAAGCGCTCCGTAAAGATTTGAAATAAGTTCTCCAATAACATCTAATTCTTCATCTTTTAAAGAAGAAACTTCCGTTAAAGCTTCCAATGTTTCAATGGTTTCAATCACGTAATCCTGATCGTTTTCTTCGATAAAATTACTTAAATGCTTAATTATTGGTAATTTCATTTACTAAATCGTTTAAAATTTCGAACTTATTGGTTTGAACCTGGTTCACAAATACGCCGTCTTTGTAGGTTGCAAAAGTAGGCAGATTGTCAACTTTTGCCATTTTTCGTGATTCCGGAAATTTTTCCGCATCAACAATCACAAATTCAAAACTTTCGTTTTCCAAAGCCAATTTTTTAAATTTAGGCTTCATAATTCGGCAATTTCCACACCATGTAGCCGAAAATTGAACGACAACCGTTTTGTTTTCGCTTACTATTTGAGGTAAATTGTCTTCTGTTATTTCTTGAAACATCTTATTGTTTTTTAGTGAGAAGCCAAATAACTTGCAACACCATCTCTGTCGGCATGCATAGCTTCTTTTCCTTCTTCCCAGTTGGCCGGACAAACTTCTCCTTTTTCCTGTACGTGCGTGTAAGCGTCAATCAATCGTAAAAATTCTTTCACATTTCTTCCCAATGGCATATGGTTAACACCTTCGTGAAAAACCGTTCCTTCTTCATCAATTAAATAAGTTGCTCTGTAAGTCACATTATCGCCTTCAACTTGAATCGCTCCAGTTTCTTCATCATAAGATTCATTGGTAACATCCAAAATTCCCAATCTGTTAGCCAAATTTCTATTGCTGTCGGCCAAAATTGGATAGGTTACGCCTTCAATTCCGCCATTGTCTTTTGCAGTGTTTAACCATGCAAAGTGTACTTCTGGAGTATCGCAAGATGCACCAATAACCACGGTGTTTCTTTTGTCAAATTCAGGCAATGCTGCTTGAAAAGCGTGTAATTCTGTTGGACATACGAAGGTGAAATCTTTTGGGTACCAAAATAAAATCACTTTCTTTTTATTGTTTAACGCTTCTTCCAATACATTGATTTTAAAAGTATCGCCCATTTCATTCATTGCGTCTACGTTTAAATTCGGAAATTTTTTACCAACCAGTGTTGCCATAATTTATTTAATTTTTTATTGTTTTTATTTCTAATTTTTTGCAAATGTAACCATTATTATAAGTTGTTAAAAAAATAAATCCATCCTAATTTTTGATGAATGCATCAATTTTATTGATGACAATAAATTTAAAATATGTGTTTTTAATATACTTACCTATTTATTAACTAAAAATCCTCAAACTGATAAATTCAGTTTGAGGATTTTTTTATGTTTATAATTTATTATTTACTCGCAAAAAGTTTCACGTCGTTTTCTGAAACTTCTTTTTCTCCCAATATTATTAATCGCTCAACAACATTTCTCAATTCCCTTATATTTCCGGTCCAATCATATTCCTGTAATAATTTTACGGCCTTATCAGAAAATTTCTTGACGGCAGTTCCTTGTTCTTCCGCAATTTGTTCTGCAAAAAATTTGATCAAAAGCGGAATATCCTCTCTTCTGTCGTTTAAAGAAGGAACATTTATGATAATTACCGCCAAACGGTGGTATAAATCTTCCCTAAATCGACCTTCGGCGATTTCCTTTTGTAAATCTTTATTGGTAGCGGCAATCACACGAACATCAACTTTAATGTCTTTATCGCTTCCCACCCGAGAAATAATATTTTCCTGTAAAACGCGCAGCACTTTTGCTTGGGCTGAAAGGCTCATATCGCCAATTTCATCCAAAAAAATGGTGCCGCCATTTGCAGCTTCAAACTTACCTGCCCTGTCTTTAATAGCGCCGGTAAATGAACCTTTTACATGACCAAACAATTCACTTTCAATTAATTCTGAAGGAATTGCAGCGCAATTTACCTCAACCATTGGCGCTTTTGCCCGCTCGCTTTTTTCATGCAGCCAATGAGCCACCAATTCTTTTCCTGTTCCGTTTGGCCCGGTAATTAAAACCCTGGCATCGGTTGGCGCCACTTTGTCAATCATATTTTTAATATGGGTGATGGCTTTGCTTGTGCCAATCATTTCATATTTTTTGCTCACTTTGCTTTTTAAAAGTATGTTTTGGACAACCAGTTCTTTTTTATCGAGTGCATTGCGAACTGTATTAAGCAATCGGTTTAAATCGGGTGGTTTTGAGATGTAATCGAAAGCGCCCATACGCATGGTATTCACCGCAGTGTCTAAATCTCCGTGGCCGGAAATCATCACAAAAGGTATTTCTGGTTTTAATTTTTTTACTTTTTCAAGCACTTCAACCCCATCCATTTTTGGCATTTTTATATCACACAACACCAAATCAAAATCCGATTTTACAATCATATCAATCCCAATCAAACCATCTTCCGCTTCTTCAACCTGATAGGTTTCATTTTCTTCAGAAATTATTTTCTTCAATACCCTGCGGACGGAAGCCTCATCTTCAATAATTAATATTTTCGGCATTTTTTAGTCGTTTTAAAGAAAATAAATGAACTGCAAATTCATCTATTTTAAATTTTTATAAGTTATGTTTTTTAAATCTTAAATCAAAAATCTTAAATCGTAAATCAAAGATTAATATTTTAACCATTTGTATATTTCTTTATAGCTTGGTTTTTTTCCATACATTAAAATTCCCACGCGGTAAATTTTGGCCGCAAACCACACCATTCCCATAAAAGTAATGATTAATAATATTATTGAAGTAATTAATTGCCACCAAGGAACGCCAAAAGGAATTCTCATCAACATTACTATGGGCGATGTGAGCGGAAACAAGGAAAAAGCGACTGCAATTGGTCCGTGCGGATTTTCAATCACCGAAAAACCTACATAAATCGCAATCACCAAAGGCATTAAAACCGGCATCATAAATTGTTGGGTATCGGTTTCACTGTCAACAGCCGCCCCAATTGCGGCATAAATGGAACTATAAATTAAATAACCGCCCAAAAAGTAAATGATAAATGAAAAAAACATGGTGAGGATGGGCAAGTTTTTGATTTCCTGAAGAATAATCTGTAAATCGCTGTTGGTTGAATTTTGCATTTGTTGAACCATTTCAGGAGCCATTTGAGCAGAACTAGAACTTACTTCACCAAGCCCAAAATAAAAGGTAATTGCAGTCAATAAAATTCCGCATAAAACCATCCAAATAATAAATTGCAAAATGCCCGCCATGGCATTTCCAATTATTTTTCCCATCATTAATTGAAAAGGTTTTACCGATGAAATGATCACCTCAATAATTCGGCTGGTTTTTTCTTCAATCACGCTTCGCATCACTGAAGTTCCGTAAATAATGATGAACATAAAAATTAAATAGCCAAAACCGCCACCGGCAACCATGCGCAAAATACTGCCAATTTTAGAAGATTTTTCACCCAAAAAATTTTCAGCGTCAATGGTTACCGTTGTTTCAATGGCTTTTATTTTGTCAACATCAATTTGTAATTGTTCTATTTTTAAGTTTCTTATTTTCTTTTCCAGTTTGCTTTCTATACTGCCTAACAATGTTAAACTTGGCGTATCATTGGAAAAAAAAGTGATTCCATTTGATAGTTCACTCAAACTGTCACTTTCGGGAATCACCAACAATCCGTAATAAAATTCTTTGGTTTTTTCTCTTGCTTCCTCAATTCCCAAACTTGTTAAATCTATGTATTTAACGGCATCTGAATCTTCAAAAGCATCAGTAAATTTTTGGGATTCATCAACAAAAGCAATGGTGCGTATTTCTTCGGCGTTTTTTCCATTTAAAAAAATAATCAACAAAAAAAGTCCGATCACCATAAGCGGACTCAATATTGTCATTATAATAAATGATTTGTTTTTAACCTTCGCCAAAAACTCTCTTTTTATAATTAATTTTAATTTGTCCATTTCTTTCTAGCTATTGGAAGCCACTGATTTTAAAAATATATCGTTGACACTTGGAATAACTTCTGTAAAATGCGTTATCTGCGCTTTATTGTTTAAAAATTCAATCAAATCTTTTGAGGTTTCCCCATTTTTTAAACTGATCAAAAGTCGGAAATCTTCGTTAAATGAAATTGTTTTGGACTTTTCAACAGTAAATTGTGCGCTAATTTGACTTAACAAAATTTCTTTATCCGAAGACAACAAACCCACTTCAAACTGATTGGTTTTAAATTGTTGCTTAATGTCTTTTAACTTTCCGTCCAATATTTTATTCGATTTATTGATCAATGCAATATAGTCGCACATTTCCTCCACCGATTCCATTCGGTGTGTGGAAAAAATGATGCTTGCGCCTTCATTTCGCAAATTTAATATTTCATCTTTGATTAAATTGGCATTTATGGGGTCGAATCCGCTAAACGGTTCATCAAAAATCAACAATTTCGGGCTGTGCATCACCGTAACGATAAATTGCACTTTTTGGGCCATTCCTTTAGAAAGTTCCTGAATTTTTTTGTCCCACCAATGGGTAATTTCAAATTTTTCAAACCAAAATTTTAATTTCTTTTTGGCTTCTTCTTTAGACATGCCTTTAAGCTGGGCCAAATACAAAGCCTGTTCGCCAACTTTCATGGTTTTGTACAAACCGCGTTCTTCAGGCAAATAGCCAATATGCTGAATATGATGTGGCTGCAAAATTTCTCCGTCTAAATAAACGGTTCCGCTATCGGGTAAAGTAATTTGGTTTATAATTCTTATTAACGAGGTTTTTCCTGCACCATTGGGACCCAATAATCCAAAAATACTTCCCTTTGGCACCGAAATAGAAACGTTGTTTAATGCGGTAAAACTTCCATAGTTTTTACACACATTCTCAACCGTTAAAACATTGTTCATGCGATAGTTTTTGATTCGAAGGACGAAAATAGAACTATTTTACTAAAATTTGGTTAATCTTATTATAAAATTAATGCAGCTTTTCTATATACTTTTTCTGAATGGTTTTTAACAATTCCAACGTGGCATTTGGTTTTACGATTCGCAAAATTTCAATAATTCCATGATTTAAGTAAAAAATTCCTTTCGCTATATCGTAATTGCTTTCTGTTATATTGTGCTTAATTTCATAGGTCAGCTTTTTAAACTCATCCCAACTCATATATCTTGGCACTTCAATATAATAGGTATTGTCCTCGTCTTTGGAATGATAAATTCCTTTATCCATTTCTTCAATGGTGATAAAACGATTTATTCTTATTAAAGCTTCTGTAGATCTAAACTTTTCGCTTTTAGCAAATTCATAACCTTCATCCTTATAATATTGCTGAATCTGGGCAATTTCATGAAAGCGATTTATTCCTTTAACCCTAATGCCGTCTAACTTTCGGGAATTCATGGTCACCTCGCATTTTGCGCCATCCAAATTCAAATGATATATCTGGTTAATTTTTTTGGTGACACGCAGTATTTTTTCAAAAGAATTGGGTGTTTTGGTCACAAAAATAATCGATACCGGTTTCACAATTTCCGTAAACCTGCCATAGTAATTTTTATAAGGATCAGGAACATTGATGACAAATGTGCCTGGAAGCTTGTTTTCGTCAATGGTATCTATATTTTCTTGAATGATAATTTTCCCGATAAGCTCTTTTGTTGCCATAATATATACGTTTTTTTCGTTTTTTAAACTTATTCCTTTTTTCGATAATAAACAAGCAAAATAATTTTTATTTAATTTATTATGCATGCATAGTATTTTTTTATATATTTGATAAATGCAAAAAGAACAAACTATAGATCACGCACTTAGAGCTACCTGGCAATCAGTGGCTAAAATGTATAATGAACAGGCCGCCAAGCACGACAGCACCATGGCAATGGCCTTTGTTTTATTGAATGTAGATTTTGAAAATGGAACGCCATCAACCGCGTTGGGTCCGTTAATGGGCATGGAACCCACCAGTCTTTCCCGAATTTTAAAAAGTATGGAGGAAAAAAAATTAATTTACAGAGAAAAAAATCCAATAGACGGAAGGGGAATTTTGATAAAAATTACTGAATTCGGACTGGAAAAAAGAAATATATCAAAAGAACACGTTATTCAATTTAATGAAACCATCAGAAAACACATTTCTGAAGAAAAAATAAATCACTTTTTTGAAGTTACGGAAATCATTGGCCAATTAATTAATGATAAAATTATTTTCAACAATAAACCGACCAAATAAAAAATAAATACTATTACCTTATGAAAAGACCAATAAAAAAAATAGCTGTAATCGGATCTGGCATCATGGGATCAGGCATTGCTTGTCATTTTGCAAACATTGGTGTAGAAGTTTTGCTGCTCGACATCGTTCCGCGTGAATTAAATGACGCAGAAAAAGCAAAAGGACTCACACTTGAAAACAAATTTGTTCGCAACAGAATTGTAAACGACAGTTTAACCGCTTCATTAAAATCGAAACCCTCGCCTATTTACAACCTAAAATTTGCCGAAAGAATTTCAACCGGAAATTTAGATGATGATTTGCATAAGATTAAAGAGGTAGATTGGATTATTGAAGTTGTTGTTGAACGATTGGACATTAAACAACAGGTTTTTGAAAAAATTGAAAAATTCAGAAAACCCGGTACGTTGATTACTTCCAATACCTCAGGAATTCCAATAAAATTTATGAATGAAGGAAGAAGTGCAGATTTTCAGCAACATTTTGCCGTAACGCACTTTTTTAATCCGCCACGCTATTTAAAACTTTTTGAAGTGGTTCCCGGTCCAAACTGCAAACAGGAAGTTGTGGATTTTTTAATGATGTACGGTGAAAAATTCTTAGGAAAAACTTCGGTTTTGGCAAAAGATACGCCTGCATTTATTGGAAACCGAGTTGGTATTTTCGGAATTATGAGTTTGTTCCACCAAGTGAAGGAATTGGGATTGACCATTGAAGAAGTCGACAAATTAACTGGTCCGGTAATTGGTCGGCCAAAATCGGCCACTTTTAGAACGGTTGACGTTGTCGGATTGGATACGCTGGTTCATGTGGCAAACGGTTTATACGAAAATTGCCCAAATGATGAAGCACATGAGCTGTTTAAACTTCCCGATTTTATCGATACCATGATGAAAAACAAATGGTTGGGAAGCAAAACAAAACAAGGGTTCTATAAAATGGTCACCGAAAATGGCCAAAGAAATATTCTTTCCTTAGATTTAAATACGTTGGAATACCGCCCAAATAAAAGAGCAAATTTCGCAACGCTCGAACTTACCAAAACCATTGACCATGTCATTGACCGATTCAAAGTTTTGGTAAAAGGAAAAGACAAAGCCGGCGAATTTTACAGAAAGAATTTCGCTGCTATGTTTGGCTACGTCCAAAACCGCATTCCTGAAATTTCAGACGAATTATACCGATTGGATGATGCCATGAAAGCAGGTTTTGGCTGGGAAAACGGTCCGTTTGAAATTTGGGACGCCATTGGTGTTGAAGCCGGAATTGAATTGATGAAAGCCGAAAACTTGCCTGTTGCAAAATGGGTGACCGAAATGCTTGAAAGCGGAAATAAAAGCTTTTATGCGGTAAAAGAAGGCGCAAAATATTACTATTCCATTCCGTCCAAAAAACAAGAAAAAATTCCTGGGCAAGACAGTTTTATCATTCTTAATAATATAAGGGAAGCAAAAACAATTTGGTCAAATCCGGGAGCTTCTATCCAACATTTGGGTGATGGTGTTTTAAATATTGAATTCCAATCTAAAATGAACACCTTGGGCGGCGAAGTTTTACAGGCCATCAATAAAGGAATTGATTTGGCAGAAACGGAATATGAAGCCGTTATTTTAGGAAACCAAGGCGCAAATTTCTCTGTCGGTGCCAATTTAGGAATGGTATTTATGATGGCCGTTGAGCAAGAATATGACGAATTAAACTACTCCGTAAAATATTTTCAGGATACCGTAATGCGTTTGCGTTACTCATCTTGTCCAACAATTATTGCGCCGCACGGATTTACTTTTGGTGGCGCTTGCGAAATGAGCATGCACGCCGATAAAGTGATTGCCACCGCAGAAACTTACATTGGTTTGGTTGAATTTGGCGTGGGAATTATTCCCGGTGGCGCCGGATCAAAAGAAATGGCGTTGAGAGCTTCGGAAGGCGTTTTAAAAGACGACGTAAAATTGAACAAATTGCGCGATTTCTTTATCAATGTAGCGATGGCAAAAGTGGCGACTTCTGCTTATGAAGCCTACGATTTGGGTTTCTTAAAAGAACATAAAGACCTTGTTGTGGTAAACAGAGACCGTCAAATCGCGACCGCCAAACGTCACGCCATTCAAATGCTGGAAGATGGTTACACGCAACCAATTCCAAAAAAAGCGTTGGTTTACGGACAACAGGCTTTGGGAATGTTTTTAGTGGGAACCGACAGTTTGGAAAAAGGACATTATGCTTCTGAACACGACAAAAAAATAGCCAATAAATTGGGTTATGTGATGGCAGGAGGAAATTTATCGGAACCAACTTATGTTTCAGAACAATACTTATTGGATCTTGAACGTGAGGCGTTTATGAGTTTGTGCACCGAGCGCAAAACATTGGAGCGCATTGAGCATATGCTAAAAACCGGAAAACCATTACGAAACTAAAATCCCATCCCAACCTTCCCAAAGGGAAGGAGTTATAAAAATATAAAATGTATAATCTTTAAAAAAAATAACCCGCAAAATCCCCTTTCCTTTGGAGAGGGTTAGGGAGAGGAATATGAAAACAGCATATATAGTACAAGGATACAGAACGGCCGTGGGGAAAGCGCCAAAAGGAGTTTTTAGGTTCAAACGGCCTGATGAACTTGCTGCAGAAACTATTGAACATTTACTGAAGGATTTTCCTCAGTTAGATAAAAAAAGAATTGATGACGTGATGGTGGGAAATGCCATGCCAGAAGCAGAACAAGGCTTGAATATCGGTCGTTTAATTTCATTGATAGGATTAAAAATTGACGATGTTCCGGGAATGACCGTAAACCGTTATTGCGCATCCGGATTGGAAACAGTGAGCATTGCCGTGGCTAAAATACAATCAGGCATGGCCGATTGCATTATTGCCGGCGGCGTGGAAAGCATGAGTTTTATACCAATGGGCGGTTATCGTCCGGCTCCAAATTATAAGGCAGCCAAAGAAGGCCACGAAGATTATTATTGGGGAATGGGATTGACTGCCGAAGCGGTGGCAAAAAAATTCAATATTTCTCGTGCAGACCAGGATGAATTTTCTTACCAATCACATATAAAAGCTTTAAAAGCACAATCTGAAGGCAAATTTACAAGTGGCATTGCACCTATCAATATTGAAGAAGTTTATCTTGACGTGAACGGAAAAAAACAAACTAAAAATTACACAGTTACTGCAGATGAAGGTCCGAGAAAAGGAACTACGGTTGAAGCTCTGTCAAATTTGCGTCCGGTTTTTGCAGCCGACGGAAGCGTAACTGCAGGAAATTCCTCACAAATGAGCGATGGCGCAGCATTTTTATTGGTGATGAGCGAAGAAATGGTGAAAGAACTCAATATTGAGCCAATCGCCAGAATGGTTTCTTACGCTGCCGCCGGTGTTGAACCAAGTCTTATGGGAATTGGACCGGTAAAAGCAATTCCAAAAGCGCTGAAACAAGCAAATTTAGCCTTAAAAGACATTGATTTAATTGAACTCAATGAAGCTTTTGCATCGCAATCTTTGGCAGTAATGCGAGAATTGGGCATCAACCAAGAAATTGTAAACGTGAATGGCGGCGCTATCGCGTTGGGCCATCCGCTGGGTTGCACGGGCGCTAAACTTTCAGTGCAATTGTTCAATGAAATGCGCAGCAGAAAAAGCAAATACGGTATTGTGACGATGTGCGTTGGGGCCGGGCAAGGCGCCGCAGGAATTTACGAATTATTAAAATAAACCAACAAGGCTTTAAAGAAATAGCCTATTAATAAAACTTAAACATCAAATAAAAAATGGAAACAACTAAAGGAGGAGAATTTCTGATCAAAGAAATTAAATCGGAGGATATTTTTGTGTCGGAAGAATTCAGTGAAGAGCAAAAAATGATGAAGGAAGCGGTGATTGAATTTATAGACCGTGAAGTTTGGCCACATAAAGAACGTTTTGAAAATAAAGATTATGCTTTAACGGAATCAGTCATGCGTAAAGCCGGAGAATTGGGATTTTTGGGCGTTTCTATTCCTGAAGAATATGGCGGAATTGGCATGGGATTTATATCAACACTGCTGGTAACTGACTATATGTCGTCCGCAACAGGTTCCGTAGCAACTGCTTTTGGCGCCCATACAGGTATTGGAACGATGCCAATTTATTTTTACGGAACCGAAGAGCAAAAACAAAAATACTTGCCATTTTTAACATCCGGCGAAAAATTTGGCGCCTATTGCTTAACGGAGCCGGGAGCGGGAAGTGACGCCAATTCAGGAAAAACAACGGCGCAATTAACCGCCGACGGAAAACATTATAAAATTAACGGACAAAAAATGTGGATTTCAAACGCAGGTTTTGCTGAAATTTTTATTGTTTTTGCCCGTATTGAAAACGACAAAAACATTACTGCTTTCATTATGGATTTCGACAAAAAAAATCCGAATGGCGTTACTTTGGGCGCAGAAGAAAACAAGCTTGGAATTATGTCATCATCAACACGCCAGGTGTTTTTCGGCGATACCTTAATTCCTGTTGAAAATATGTTGGCAGGCCGAGGAGATGGTTTTAAAATAGCGATGAATTCCTTAAATGTTGGCCGCATAAAATTAGGCGCTGCCTGTTTGGACGCGAGCAGAAGAATTATCTCCGAATCCGTTAAATACGGAAACGAACGCATTCAGTTTAAAGTGCCCATTTCAAGTTTTGGCGCCATCAAGAAAAAATATGCTGAAATGTGCACCAAAGCTTTTGCCTTGGATGCCGGAAGTTACCGTGCCGCAAAAGACATTGAAAATATGATCAATGCGCTTTTGGCCAAAGGAAAATCGCACCAAGATGCCGAATTGTTGGCTTTTCAGGAATACGCCATAGAATGCGCCATTATTAAAGTTTTTGGTTCTGAAGTTTCCCAATTTGTTTCTGATGAAGGAATCCAAATTTTCGGCGGCATGGGATTTTCTAAAGACACGCCTATGGAAAGCGCTTGGAGAGATGCACGTATCACCAGAATTTACGAAGGAACCAACGAAATTAACCGCTTGTTAACGGTTGGAATGCTGCTTAAAAAAGCGATGAAAGGCGAAATTGATTTGTTGACTCCTGCTATGGAAGTGGGCAACAGTTTAATGGGAATTCCGTCGTTTGACACGCCCGACTTTTCTGTGCTGTTTTCAGAAGAAAAAGAAATGATTGCCCGATTGAAAAAAGCTTTTTTAATGATTTCAGGAAAAGCAGTTCAAAAATTTGGCATGGATTTAGACAATCACCAACAGTTGGTTTTGGCCGCAGCTGAAGTGATGATTGAAATTTATATGGCAGAATCGGCCATCTTAAAAGCTGAAAAAGTAGTGAAATTTACTTCAGAAAAAGAAGCTGAAGTTCAAATTGCCTTGGCAAAATTAAACTTGTATAACGCTGTTGACAAAGCAAATGCTTTCGGCAAAGAAGCCATTTTATATTTTTCTGAAGGCGATGAACAACGCGTTATGTTGATGGGTTTAAAACGATTTACCAAATATGTGAACAACCCAAACCCAATTGCATTGCGAAATGTGATTGCCGAAAAACTGATTGCCGAAAACAATTATTGTTTTTAGGACTTAATTATTTAACATACTACCAGTTAAAAGCTGCAACAAAAATGTTGCAGCTTTTTTTGTGCAATTCATTGAAAATAAGTGATTTTTTTTGTAAATTTATAGTTGATTCCAAAAAAATCACACTAGCCCAATTTTTTCATTATTAAAACAATAATTATGAATCGAGCATTTCAAATTTTGATATTTAAAGAAATGATTGTTGGCGAACCTGCCTGTCCGGCAGGCAGGCAGCAGCTGTTACCGCTAAAAAATAAAATTATAAACAGATGAAAAATAACATTGGAATTTGGATAGACACGCACCAAGCTGTGCTTATTAAACTTTCAAACGGCGATCAAACCGTAAAAACAATTGAATCTCATATTGACACCAAAGTGAGAACACCCGAAGAATCAAAAAAATATGGGAGATTTGAGGGACATTACACTACCTATGAAAAAAATTGGGCGAATAAAAAAATACAGCAAACCCATCATTTTCTCAAAAAATTATTAACTGAAATTGAGGATTGTGATGCCGTTGTGCTTTTCGGTCCGTCAATTATGAAAACTATTTTTGAAAAGGAAATTAAAAACAACCTTAATCTTATAGGTCAACTTGTGGGGGTTTTTGATGCAGATTCTATGACCGAAAATCAAATGGTGGCTTGGGTTAAAGATTTTTACAATAAGTAAAAAATAAAATCTGCCAGAAAGATAATAAATGGAACAATTTTCGCTAATGGCAAACCTATAACTATAATTAGCGATTCTCAATTTTAACATTTTAAGGTTTTGGGCGCAAATAAAGTATAGTCTATATTTGAAAATCTATAATTTATAAACTCAATTTTATGCAAATAAAAACAATTTTAATTTCAATTTCATTGCTGATTTCAAGTATTGGCTGGACTCAAAAACCGGACATTGACATCATTAAAACAAAAAATGGCACTTTAAAAATTCAGCCAATTTTGCACAGCAGTTTGGTGTTAACCTATAACAATAAAACCATTTATGTAGATCCTTATGGCGGCGCAAAAATGTACAAAGGCATCAACGCGCCCGACATTATTTTAATTACCGATACGCACGGAGATCATTTAGATTTTAAAACATTGGATTCCGTTGACACTTCAAAAGCAATATTTATACTTCCCGAAGAAGTGGCAAAAAAATTGCCTAAAAAATATGGTTCTGAAATTGTGAAACTTCAAAATGGCCAGGGAGTTCACCGGTTGGGTTTTTTCATAACAGCAATTCCTATGTATAATTTACCGGAAGAAACAAACGCTTTCCACCAAAAAGGCAAAGGCAACGGTTATCTTTTAACCATTGACGACAAGCGAATTTACATTTCTGGCGATACAGAAGATATTCCCGAAATGAGAGCGCTTCAAAATATCGACATCGCTTTTGTTTGTATGAATTTACCTTATACAATGACTGTAGAACAGGCAGCAAGTGCCGTTTTAGATTTTCAGCCAAAAATTGTGTATCCTTTTCATTACAGAGGACAAGATGGATTTAGCGATGTTGAAGCTTTTAAAAAATTGGTAAATTCAAAAAATAAAAATATAGAAGTTAGGTTAAAAAATTGGTATCCATCCAATTAACTTTTCAACAATTCTTTGCCAACGGCACAACTTAAACACAGTTGTTTGCTGCAATATTCATTTTTAAGTTGAAGCAATGCCTGCGTTTCAAAAGCGGTTTTGCTTTTAATGTTGAGTTCGTTGAATTTTGAAATAATTTCGTTTTTTTCGGGTTTTATATTGGCGATTATGGTAAGCACCGAACTTATATTGTTTTTGCCCAGGCTCTTTAAATACAAGAATTTCAAAGGAATGATGGTATTTATCAGCAACAAGTCGATAAACGGTTTGGTGATTTTTTTAATGCTTTTTTTAGATGTTGATTCAAAAATATAATGCGTTTCCCAATAGTTGGAAGTCGCCAAATCAAACAACCCATAAAATTCTTTGATAGCTTCCATTTCAATAATTTTAGAAAATAAATTTTGATGGCTGTGATACACCATCGCCAATTGCGACAACCGAATTGTCGGGAAATTATTTGGCCGCAACCTAAAAAACTGAATCTGGCCGTTTGAAATAGGCGTCAATTGAAATTTCACTTTTAAAAAATTGTACTCCCTTTTAAGATTTTCAAAATATTCCGATCCATAATTATTGGAAAGCAATCCGGCCTGACCAAAAAACAAGGCTTCTAACTGAACTAAATTACTGGAAACTTTTCTTACAATTGAAAAATCAAAGGAATTCGCGAAATTCATAAATGCTTCGGAATTTATCTTCAACCCAAAATTTTTGGCCAATAAAACAAACAATGCGGCTTCCCAATTGTTATTTAATTTATTGACCGTGTTTTGAATTTGCTCCGACTTATATTCCAGCCTTTCCACATAAAGTCGCTCAAGCCAATTCGTTAAAATAAAGGAATCGACACTTTCAATATCTTTTTCACAATTGATCCAATTTTTATTTTTGCTGAAAAGTTGCTCATAATTGTCCAATAATTCCTTCGAAATATAATTTTTTAGTTCTAAAGTGGCAATTGGCTGGTTTGTTTTTCTGAAAACATCAACGGAATGTTCCCAAACCACGTGTAAAATCACCGAATCATAATTTTCGTCAATTTCATGATTGTGCGCATACCAATCGGATGAATTTAAATGAATTTCAACATTTCCTGCCCAAAGCTGGTTGTTGATGACCAATTTGGCATTCAAAAAATCGGGCCCGGCATTCAGATTGGCGGTTCCTGCGGAAATAATTTCAATAATTTCACCGTTGGTGGATTTCAATTGAGCAACGGAAAACAATTTAAGTTTCCACACAAAATGCAATAAATTTTCTTTCATGGCAATTCAATAACAAATAAAAGTAAGCATTTCCTTTTAGTAACTCACCTTACGCAAAAATAGGATAAATATTTATAATTTTAACATTTGAGATGTTGATAACTTTTAGCAGAGAATACAATGGAAAATTTTGCAGATTTATACAGTGATTACTTGATATGTTCTACATCATATAC
>DATCUQ010000006.1:0-17516 GCA_036567345.1 Lutibacter sp. | reverse complement strand
ATACGCGACATAAGTATTACTTAGTTAGGGATATAGTTCACCTCTGCTTTCCTTTATTAAAATTAATATTTTTTCTTATAAATCTCTCTTGTAAATTTTTAAATGAATACTTTCACAAAGTAAAGGTTAGGGATTGAACGGCCTGTTTGAGCACTTTTTTAGTTGTTTTTCGCAACTAAAAAATGCGAGCAGTGAAAGCCCGACCCTTGCGGTAACGCCCAAAAAACGGAAAGAAATTTTGTTTTGACTACCACTAATTTAAAATGATTCTAACCTTTAAATTTCAGGTTGTTTTGTTTAAATACTTAAATTAGCGCGACCAAAATTTAAAACATGATTAAAAAAACTTCCCAAAGCCCAAACTCCGCCGACATCACCAACCCAATGAAGCGAATTATTGTTGGCATACAATTTTTATTTGTTGCCTTTGGCGCAACGGTGCTGGTTCCATTATTGATAGACATTGACCCGTCGGTTGCCCTATTTACTGCCGGTGTTGGAACGCTTATATTTCATTTGATCACCAAGGGGAAAGTGCCTATTTTTTTAGGAAGCAGTTTTGCTTTTATTGCGCCTATTATTGCGGCAACTAAATTATATGGTTATCCCGGCACCTTGGGAGGCATCATTGCCGTTGGTTTGGTTTATGGCGTGGTGTCTTTTATTGTTAAAATGTGGGGATTAAAAGTGATTGAAAAAATATTTCCTGCCGTTGTGATTGGCCCTGTTATTATGATTATTGGGTTGTCGTTGGCTTCTGTGGGCGTTGATATGGCAAAATCGAATTGGCTCATTGCATTTTCAGCTTTAATTACCGCCATTGTGGTTGTTATTTACACAAAAGGATTGATAAAATTAATCCCGATTTTTATTGGGATTATTGTTGGTTATATCATCTCAATTATTGCCGGATTGGTAGATTTTACTTCGGTAAGTGAAGCTGCCTGGTTTGCACTTCCTGAATTTACGGCTCCAGAATTCAATTGGGCTGCCATTTTGTACATGCTTCCTGTTGCCATTGCGCCAATTATTGAACATGTTGGTGACATTTATGCCATTGGTGGCGTTGCGGAAAAAGAATTTGTGAAAGAACCTGGATTGCACAGAACCTTGCTGGGGGACGGAATTGCCACTGCCTTTGCAGGTTTAATGGGCGGCCCGCCAAACACCACTTATTCTGAAGTTACCGGAGCGGTGGCTTTAACAAAAATTACCGATCCGAGAGTTTTACGGATTGCGGCAATTACCGCCATTGTATTTTCTTTGGTTGGCAAAATAAGCGCAGTGTTAAAAACGATTCCGCCGGCAGTATTGGGCGGCATTATGCTGTTGCTTTTCGGAATGATTGCCAGCATTGGGATTAAAACCTTAATTGATGCAAAAACCGATTTTACCATCACAAGAAATCAGGTTATTGTTTCCGTTATTTTAACCATTGGCATTGGAGGCGCCCAAATGAGTTATGGAAATTTCTCTTTGGCAGGAATAGGATTGGCATCGGTTATTGGCGTTATTTTAAACTTGATTTTGCCAAAATCTTCTGTTGTTGTTAAAGAAAATCTTAAATAAACAACTCACTTTTCATCAATAAAAAAGCCTTTCTGAAAATTCAGAAAGGCTTTTTTTAATCGTTTATTTTACATTTTTATCAGACATAAAATTTTATCAGGAATAAAATTGCGATCACATACATGACCGGTTTTATTTCTTTGAACCTGCCTGTAAGCAGTTTTAAAAATACGTAAGAAAGCATTCCAAACACAATACCTTCTGCAATACTGTAAGTTAAAGGCATCATAATGATGGTGAAAAAGGCCGGAATGGATTCCGTAAAATCATCCAAATCAATATTCATTATTGGAGATATCATAAACAAACCGACAATAATTAAGGCCGGAGCTGTTGCAGCCGCCGGAATGATCATAAATACAGGCGCAAAAAACAGCGCCAACGCAAACATTCCAGCAACGGTTAGCGCGGTCATTCCCGTTTTTCCGCCTTCGGCAACTCCTGCAGCGCTTTCCACATAAGTTGTTACAGTTGAAGTTCCCAAGATAGCGCCAACCGTAGTTCCAACAGCATCGGCAAACAAAGCTTGTTTTACTCTTGGAACATTTCCGTCTTTGTCTAACATTCCCGCTTTTGAGGATACGCCAACCAATGTTCCCACAGTATCAAACATATCCACAAATAAAAATGTAAATAACACAATTAACATATCAAAAGTAAACACTTGGGAAAAATCAAACTTAAAGAAAATTGGCTCAATTGAAGGCGGCAAACTCACCACAGTAAAACTTTCCGGGATTAAAGTTACGCCAACAAACAAACCAATAATTGTTGAAGCCAAAATACCGATTAAAATGGCGCCTTTTATTTTTTTAGCCAGTAAGATTCCAATGATGAGAACGCCTCCCAAACCAACCAATACCGCAGGATTTCTCATATCTCCCAATCCAACCAAGGTTGCCGGATTGTCAACAATTAATCCGGTTCCTTTTAAACCGATAAAAGCAATGAACAAACCAATACCCACAGAAACAGCGTGTTTCAGGTTTAACGGAATTGAGTTCACAATTAATTCCCGAATATTAAAAGCCGTTAAAAGGATGAAAACAAGGCCTTCCAAAAAAACAGCCGTTAAGGCAAACTGCCAGGAATAACCCATTCCCAACACCACCGTAAAAGCAAAAAATGCATTTAAGCCCATACCCGGAGCCAATGCAAACGGCAATTTGGCAACCAACGCCATCACAAGTGTTGCAATGATTGAAGATACCGCGGTTGCCGTAAATACGGCATCCTTGTCCATTCCTGCGGCACTTAATATACTCGGATTTACGGCCAAAATGTAAACCATGGTCATAAAAGTGGTAATTCCCGCAATAATCTCCGTTCTTAACGTCGATTTATTTTCTGTTATTTTAAAAAACTTGTCTAACATAATCTGCTATTTTTTATTAGATATTCCATTTTATGGCCAATGTTGGCCTAACTTTAAATTCGTTTACATAAGCGAAATTGTTTGACAACTCAACCTCGCCCCCTACTGAAAAACTCTTATTTAAATGATACCACAATTGCGGTTCGGATAAAAACACGGTTTTGTCTGTAAGTCCGTTTTCTGACCATAAATCGGCGAAACCGGAAAAAGTAAGTTTGTTTTCAATTAAATTTACATACCAAGTTCCTGTAATTTGGTAGTTGGCTTCACCGGCATTTTTAAATGATTTGTAGCCAGCATAGGTTGAAAATCCCATTTTTGCATTTCCTTTTGAATAATTGGCACCAAAAATCCAAGCATCATTGATGGTAAAACCGCCCAAGCCATCAGGTGTTTTGAAAGTTCCCAATCCGCCATTGTATTCCACATGCAATCCAACGGGCATTTTTTCTGTTTTCAACACCCGCGCAATTTCATAATAACCACCGCTTATGCCAGAACTTGCGTTGTAATCGAAATCGACAAAAGTAAAAGTATTCCCGTATTTATCAACCTTAAAAAGCTCAAAAGTTGTTGTAAAATGGTCTCTTTCAAAATCTCTGTGCAATTGGAAGTTTTGTGCGCTCGCTGTAATAGCGATAAAAAAAGTGAAGATGGTAATGATTTTTTTCATGATTTTCAAAATTCTAAAATTAATTTTAAAAATACCACAAATTTAAGCGCACCGAAGTGTTCCAGAAATTCAATTATTAACAGGTAATTAACTATTTATAATTGGTATAAATAATCATGTAAGATAAAAGAAAAGAGACCGCTTTGCTCAATGAAAATAGAAAAGAAACTTTTTCTGATGTAAAATTCTTATGTAGTTTAAAATTAAAGTAAATTCAATTTATAACAACGCTCACAATTTCATCGGCAATTGCCAAACAGGAAGTTGCGGCCGGTGAAGGTGCATTTAACACATGAATGTTTCCGTTGTGTTTCATAATTTTAAAATCGTCGATCATATTGCCGTCAAAATCAATGGCCTGCGCCCTAACGCCAGCCCTTGCAGGTTGCACATCATTTACCGTAATGGTGGGCATCATTTTTTGCAAAGCCCGCACAAACAAGCGTGTTGAGAAAGCGCGTTTGTATTCATCAATTCCTTTGCGCCAATGTTTTCCGAACAATTTCCAGGTTCCTTTAAAAGTCAATGCTTCAAAAGTATCTTGGAAACTAAAACTTGTCCGATGATAACCTTCCCGTTTGAAAGTAAAAACAGCATTTGGACCGCACTCAATGCCGCCGTGAATCATTCTCGTAAAATGCACGCCCAAAAACGGAAATTTAGGATCGGGAACCGGATACACCAAATTGTTGATTTTATGTGCTGCTTCGGGTTTTAATTCGAAGTAATCGCCCCTGAAACCCACTATATGTAAATCGAGTTTTAGATCATCTTTTGCGGCAATTCTGTCGGATTGCAATCCTGTGCAGAAAATCACTTTATCGGCAATAAAGTTTCCCAGATTTGTTTTTAAGGTGGTGGAATCCGTTTCAGCAAAAACGTCTAAAACTTTACAGGATTTTAGTAATTTGCTTTCGGTATTGATGGTTGTAATCTGATTTACAAAAGCTTTACAAACCGCCACATAATCTATGATTCCGGCAGTTGGTACCCAAATGCCTTTAATTCCTTCAATAAAAGGTTCTTTTTGTTTTATTTCTTCGGAAGTTAAATAGCAAATTCCCGGTGTTTCATTTTGAATTCCTCTGTTGTAGATATCTTCTAAAACAGGCAATTCCTGCTTTGAAGCCGCCACAATTACCTTTCCGCAAACATCGTGTTTGATATTATTTTCTATGGCAAATTTTATGAGTTGCGCACTGCCTATTTTGCAGTTTTTTGCTTTATATGAACCTGGTTTGTAGTAAATTCCGGAATGCATGACACCTGAATTACGGCCCGTTTGGTGCAACCCGATTTCTGTCTCTTTTTCTAATATAAGTATTTTTTTAACGGGAAATTTTAATTGTAATTTATAGGCTGTCGCAAGTCCGACAATGCCAGCGCCCACAACAATAAAATCAAATTTATTGGACATATTTTGTTTTTCCCACAAAGTTCAGCAAAACAAAGGATATGATAAAGAAAATTGCCAAAAACAATACACTCATTTGCATAGAACCTGTTAAGGAAATTAACAAACCAAAAACAAGCATGCCAAATACAATGGCTATTTTTTCGGTGACATCATAAAAGCTGAAATAGGTTGCGT
This sequence comes from Lutibacter sp., assembly GCA_036567345.1. Lineage (GTDB taxonomy): Bacteria > Bacteroidota > Bacteroidia > Flavobacteriales > Flavobacteriaceae > Lutibacter. The sequence goes on along the minus strand of DATCUQ010000006.1, from coordinate 12,308 downwards.
GGTCTTTTGTTTCCGGAAGCAATTTAGAATAAGTTGAACGAGACAAAGATTGAATAGCGCCCATTACCATGCCAATAAGCGCACCCAAACCATAAAAAAAATAGGAAACATTTGCTTGTGACTTATCCAATAAAAATGCAACACCACAAACAATCGCCCAAATAGCAATGGTAATTTTTAAAGTGGTAATATTGCCAATCCTGTCTGAAATTCTCGAAAACAAATAGGCACCAAATATAGCGACAATTTGCACCAACAAAATAACTATGATTAAATTTATTGTTGGCAAGCCCAGTTCTTTGCTGCCAAAAATGCCGGCCATTAAAATAATGGTTTGCACACCCACGCTAAACATAAAAAAAGACAGCAGGAAAAATTTTAATTCCTGATGTTGTTTCATTTCAACGTAAACAACTTTTAGCTCTTTTAAACCTTTCCAAATAAAATCTTTCCCAGGTTTTTTTTGATAGACGTTATTTGGCAAATAACCATAGGTGATTTGGGCAAATCCCAACCACCAAATTCCTACCAGCAAAAAGGTTAAACGAGAGGCCGCAGCTGCATTTGGCAATCCGAACATTTCCGGTTTATTCACCATCACCAAACTAAACAACAGCAACAAAACAGAACCTGAATAGCCAAACATAAAACCTTTGGCACTTACGTCATCCTGTTGTTCCGGATGCGCAATTTCGGGCAAATAAGCGTTGTAAAAAACGATGCTTCCCCAAAATCCGATGCTGGCTAAAACGGTAAAAACCAAGCCAACCCAAAGCGTGTTTTCTCCTTCAAAAAAGAACAAACTCATTACAGAAAAGGAACCCAAGTAACAAAAGGCCTTTAAAAATTTTAATTTATTTCCCGTATAATCAGCAATCCCCGATAATATTGGCGACATAAACGCGACCATTAAAAAAGATAACGCCAACGTATAATCATATAAAGTTGTGGCATTCCAATGTGTTCCGAGAAAATTTATTTTACCGTCAATTGATGCAAATGATTCGGTTAAACTGCTATAATATATAGGGAAAACTGCGGTAGCAATTACCAATGAATAAGCTGAATTCGCCCAATCGTAAAACGCCCAGGCATTGATGAGTTTCTTGTCTCCTTTTTTTAACATAGTGGCATGAATAAAAAAACCGTTCTGAAATTTCAGAACGGTTGCCAATATACTATAATTATTTTTTCTAATCTAAAATAAAACTACTTTAACTATTGGGCATTGTATTTTTTTGCTTCAGCAATTGCCGTAGGTAAATATGCTTTTAAATTTTTTATTCTTGTTTCATTAGAAGGGTGCGTACTTAAAAATTCTGGTGGTGCACCTCCGGCAGACATCTGACTCATACGAATCCATACATTAATTGCTTCCTGCGGATTATATCCTGCCATCGTCATAAACACCAATCCCAATTTATCAGCCTCTGTTTCATGGGTTCTGCTAAAAGGTAACGCTATTCCATACTGAGCTCCCAAACCAAAAGCTGAATTCCATATTTGTTGAGTTTTAGGATCTTTATTAGCAGTTCCTAAGGCAACTGCAGTACCTCCTAATTCCAATAAAGTACCTGTAGACATTCTTTCTTGACCGTGTTTTGCAAATGCGTGAGCCACTTCATGGCCCATCACTGCGGCAATACCGTCTCTATTTTGCGTAATAGGTAAAATTCCAGTATAAAAAACCACTTTTCCACCAGGCATGCACCAAGCATTCACTGCTTTATCTTCAATTAAATTAAACTCCCAGCGATAAGCATTTGCTTCAGAAACCATTCCGTTTGCACGCATAAATTTGTCTACGGCTTGAGAAATATTTTTTCCTACAGTCTGAACCTCATTGGTCATTTTTGCATCATTGGAAAGTTTATTTTCTTTCAGAAAGCCTTCATATTGCGCAAAACTGGCTGGCAATATTTCGGAATCACTTACCAAATTAAGACGTTGTCGGCCTGTAATTGGAACAGTGCTGCAGCTTATCATAAATAACATAAGCAATGAGAGCGAAATAAATTTTTTCATTTTAATAGGTTTTTTTAGTTAAGAAATCCTTTATGCATAAAATTACAAATTCTATCTTTACCTGCAAAATTAACCATTTTATGGATACAAATGCCTATAATGCCAAATTACCTTCAACTGCCTCTCCAAAAATTCCTGCATCAATTATTTTAACAGGAAAAATACTGCAATTTATAGCGCCACCATTGGCTGTTTTGTTCGCGATAAAACTTTTTAGAACACCTATCCGTTTCAAAACTCCCGCACGAGAAAAAATGATGGCCGAAAGCGCGCAGAAGAAAATGGTGCTGATTCCTGAATTAAATAAGGAAGTGATGGTTTACTCCTACGGCTATTCAAAAAGAAAAGTATTGTTGATTCATGGCTGGTCGGGAAGGGGAACGCAACTTTTTAAGATCGCCGACAAGTTGCTGGAAAATGGTTTTATGACGGTAAGTTTTGACGCACCGGCACACGGAAAATCGACAGGAAAAACGACGATGATGAATGAATTTGTTCAAACGGCCCTGTATTTGGAAAAAGAATTTGGGCCTTTTGAAATTGTTCTTGGACATTCATTGGGCGGAATGACAGTTTTAAACGCTCTTAAACAAGGATTAAACGCAAAAAAAGGCATCGTTATTGGTTCAGGAGATGTAATTTCGGGTATTATCAAGGAATTTGTGGCAAAAATCCAATTAAAACCTAAAATGGCCGATAAAATAAAACATCGGTTTTATAAGAATTTCGGGGAAGACATTGATAATTATTCAGCTTATATTGCCGCAAAATCGGTGAAAATTCCCGTCTTGGTAATTCATGACACAGAAGATATTCAAGTGCCTGTAAGTTGTGCGCACCATATTCGTCAAAACTTGGAACAAGGTGAAATTTTAATTACAAATGGCTTGGGACATAGCCGTGTTTTAAAAGACACCAAAGTGATCGATCGAATTGTGGAATTTATTAACAGAAATTTATAGCATGAAAAATTTATCTTTAGCGTTCATATTGATGACGCTTTTTGGATGCAACAGTTATTCACAAGAAAAAAACAAAAAAGTTATGGTTAAAAAAGTGGTTAAAACAGAGGAGGAATGGAAAAAAACATTGTCTCCGGAAGCATATTATGTTTTAAGGGAAAAAGGAACAGACAGGCCAAGTGAAGCCGGTTACACCGCTCATTTTGAAAAAGGAACTTACCATTGTGCGGCCTGTGGTTTGCAGCTTTTTGAATCGGGCAGCAAATTCGAATCGCATTGCGGCTGGCCTTCTTTTGACGATGCCATTGAAGGAACCGTAAACTATGTTTCGGACAGAAGCCACGGAATGATTCGCACTGAGATTGTTTGCGCTTCTTGCGGCGGACATTTGGGACATCTTTTTGATGACGGCCCAAAAGACACCACAGGAAAAAGATATTGCGTAAATACGACTTCCATTAAATTTGTGAAAGAGTAAAGACGGAAGGTGAAAGTTGAAAGCTTCAAAAAAAATCATTTTGTTCAATAAAAAATCCATTTGCTGTAAAACAGCAAATGGATTTTTACCTTTTATAAAGCCTTGTTTAAGCTTCGATTTCTTTAGGTTTTAATACAAGTCCGCCCACCATTTTCCAAACGGTGATGCCTCCGGCCACATTCACCATATCTTTTACGTGATGGTGTTTCAAAATCAATTCAGCCAAATAACCTCTCAAACCTCTTCTGCAAAAAAGAATAATTGGTTTGTTTTGATTCTTTATAAAATCGATGTGATTTCTAATTTCATCCAACGGAATATTAACGGCATTTTTTATGGTGCCTTCCTCAAATTCTTTTACAGTTCTTACATCAAGCAACAAAAATTCATTCGGATTGGTTTTTTCCAAATAAACTTCCAATTCTTCCACCGACATTTGAATGGCTTTATCGTCAAGCATATTTTCGGCCACAAAACCTGTCACCACCACCGGATCTTTTGCCGGCGAAAACGGCGGCGCATACGCCAAATCCAGTTGCGACAAATCGCTGATTTTAAGTTTTGCATAAATCGCGGTGCTCAAAACATCCACTCGTTTGTCCACGCCCACTTCTCCAAAAAATTCGGCGCCCAAAATTTCTTCAGTAATGGGGCTGTAATAAATTTCCGTAATCAAATCTTTCTGGCCTGGATAATAACTTGGCGTTGAACCGGCAATGGTCAGCACGGTTTCAAAAGGAATTGCCAACTCTGTCAAGGCCTTCGGATTTAGTCCGGTTCTCGCCAAAGTGTAGTCAAACACTTTTACGATGGCGGTTTTATAAGCGCCTTTAAAAACAATATTTTTTCCGGCAGCGTTGGCGCCAGCTGCCCTTCCGCCTTTATTTGAATGCGTTCCCAACGGAAAATAATCAAATTCATTGGTTTGCAAATTTTTAATGGAAACATTGTCGCCGGCTGCAAATACATCTTTTATGGAAGTTTCCATTCTTTCATTCACCTTTAAAGCGCCATTTTTAATATGATCTGCCCCTAAATTAACCAACAATTCGGTGTTGGGTAGAATGCCAACGCTTAAAATCACGAAATCTGTTTTTACAACTTTATGGCCTTCAATTTTAACGCCTGCAATTTTTCCTTTTTCATCCAAATCAAATTCAGAAACGATGCTGGAAGTAATCACTTCTATGCCGTTATTTTTCAAAACCGTTTCCGCAAAAGTGGCGAATTTAGGGTTCCACATGGTTAAAATTTGGTCAGCGCCTTCAATCAAAGTCACTTCTTTTCCGGCTTCCCGCAGGTTTTCAGCAACTTCAACGCCAATCAATCCGGCCCCGATAATGGTGATGTGTTTCGACTTAGAAGTCAACCCTTCTTTGGTAATTTTGTCGAAATCGGCCATGGAACGGCAAGTTGACCAGTTTGTGGCTTTTTTTATGTTTTTTATGGGCGGCACAATCGATTTTGCGCCGGTGGCAAAAACAAGCTTGTCGTAACTGTAAACACCTTTATCCGAATAAACAATTCTACTCTCAGTGTCGATAGAAACAATTTCCTCGTTCATTTTCACATCAATATTAAACCGCGTCCGCATCAAATCGGGTTTCACAACAATTAAGTCGCTTCTGTTTTCAATAATTCCCGAAAATGCGTAAGGCATTCCGCAGGTTGCATAACTTATATTTTCTCCTTTTTCAAACAATATTATTTCCGCATTTTCATTTTCTCTGCGCGCTTTTGCCGCTGCCGATGGGCCAGCCGATAAACCGCCTATGATTATAATTCTTTCCATCAATATGATTTTATAAAATTTTTGTGCAAATTTCGACCAATTTTATAAAGTGTTGTGTAATTATTATTACGCTAACGTTTCCGTAGTTTTTTCACAAATTACCTATTTATGGCAATCGTTGCAAAAAGAGGATGAGCATGCTACTTGTTAAAATATTTTGGGCGTTCCCGCCGAAAAGGCGGTCGGGCAATTCGCTGCAATCTTTTTAGCTTCGCCGAAAAGGCAAATCAAAAAAGGATTTACGCTACTGTCCCTAACGCATTTTTGAATTACGATTTTTGAATTACGATTTTAAAAATGGTGTAATCAAATGTAACCAAAGCAAAATTGCGCGCTTTGCGTTTTTTTTCATTGCGTTCCTTGCGGTTAAATGAAAATTTTGTTTAAATGGTATTTTTAACATTTTTATTAGGTTTCTATCATAGAATATGCATTTTTGAATTACGATTTTTGTCCCGATAACTTTCGGGATACGATTTTAAATTAGGAACTTCAAACTCTAGCCGCCAATTGATTTTTCATTGAGAAATAATGACTCATTTGTAATTTTTTTGCTGAAAAATGATTTAAATGAAATAAAAAGAAATTAAGTTCATTTTAGTATCTTTGTCCATTCTAAAAAACGAGGTAAACGACTATGTTCAATAATTTAAGCGAAAAATTAGATAAGGCCTTTCACACCCTGAAAGGACACGGAAAAATTACAGAAATAAATGTTGCGGAAACGCTGAAAGAAGTTCGAAGAGCGCTTTTAGATGCCGACGTAAACTTTAAAATAGCCAAAAACTTTACCGACACCGTTAAAGCAAAAGCCTTGGGACAAAACGTTTTGACAACGTTAAATCCGGGACAATTGATGGTGAAAATCGTAAAAGACGAACTAACCGAATTAATGGGCGGCGAAACCGTTGGGATTAACCTTTCTGGCGCGCCAACCGTGATATTAATGGCAGGTTTGCAAGGCTCAGGGAAAACAACTTTTTCCGGAAAACTGGCAAATTATTTAAAAACCAAAAAAAACAAACAGGTTTTATTGGTGGCTTGCGACGTTTATCGTCCTGCCGCCATCAACCAGTTAAAAGTGGTTGGAGAACAAATTGGCGTTGAAGTTTATGCGGAAGAAGGCAACCAAAATCCGATAGAAATTTCCAAAAATGCCATTAAACATGCAAAAGCCACCGGCAAAAATGTGGTGATTATAGATACCGCAGGCCGTTTGGCGGTTGATGAAGCGATGATGGCCGAAATTTCTAACATCCACAAGGCTGTTAGTCCGCAAGAAACACTGTTTGTGGTGGATTCCATGACCGGTCAGGATGCCGTAAATACCGCAAAAGCTTTTAACGATATATTAAATTTTGACGGTGTTGTATTGACCAAATTAGATGGTGATACCCGTGGTGGTGCAGCTTTGTCCATTAAATCTGTCGTAAATAAACCCATTAAATTTGTTGGTACGGGTGAAAAGATGGAAGCCATTGATGTTTTCTATCCAAACCGTATGGCAGAGCGAATTTTGGGAATGGGCGACGTTGTTTCGTTGGTGGAACGCGCGCAGGAACAATATGATGAAGAAGAAGCCCGTAAAATTCAAAAGAAAATTGCAAAAAATCAGTTCGGTTTTGATGATTTCCTGAAACAAATTCAGCAAATCAAAAAAATGGGAAATATGAAAGATTTGATGGGAATGATTCCCGGCGCCGGAAAAATGATGAAGGATATTGATATTGATGACAACGCTTTTAAAGGCATTGAAGCCATGATTCATTCTATGACTCCTGCTGAAAGAAGCGAACCTGTCATTATTGACGCTGTCAGAAAAAAACGCATCGCAAAAGGATCGGGAACCACCATCCAGGAAGTAAATCAATTGTTGAAGCAATTTACCCAAATGAGCAAAATGATGAAAATGATGCAAGGCGGCGGCAGTAAACAAATGATGCAAATGATGAAAGGAATGGGGAAATAGGTTTTTCAGTTATCGGTTATCTGTTATCAGTTAATCTGTGATGATTTAGCACCAAAACAATAAAAAAATTAATAAATAAAAGTATCTAAGTTGATAAAGTTTGATTTTTGGAAAACCGCAACTGAATACTGTAACCTAATTTAATATGATACTGCTCGACGGAAAAAAAACATCGGAAGACTTAAAAGTTGAAATTTCCGAATCGGTAAAACAATTAAAAGCCCAGGGGAAAAAAACACCGCATCTGGCCGCTATTTTGGTCGGAACTGATGGCGCCAGCATGACTTATGTAAGCAGCAAAGTAAAAGCCTGTCATTTGGTGGGATTTAATTCAACTTTGATTGAACTTCCAAGTGAAACATCCGAAGCAACCTTATTGCACGAAATTGAAAAATTAAACAACGATAACGACATCGACGGATTCATCGTTCAATTGCCGTTGCCTAAACATATCAACGAACAAAAAGTGCTCAATGCCGTAAATCCCGATAAAGATGTTGACGGATTTCACCCAACAAATGTGGGAAGAATGGCCTTGGATATGCCTTGTTTTTTACCTGCAACACCCTTCGGGATTTTAGAATTGCTGGAACGTTACAAAGTGGAAACTTCAGGAAAACACGTGGTAGTTATTGGAAGAAGCCACATTGTGGGCCGACCGATGAGCATTTTGATGAGCCAAAAACGCAAAGCCGGTGACGCAACAGTTACAATAACACACAGCAGAACCAAAAACTTAAAAGAATTTACGCTACAAGCCGATATTATCGTTGCCGCGCTCGGGATTCCCGAATTTTTAACCGGTGATATGGTGAAAGACGGCGTAACCATTATTGATGTTGGAATTACACGCGTTGATGACAAAACCAAAAAAAGCGGCTACCGTTTGGCGGGTGACGTACATTTTGAAAGCGTGAGCAAAAAAGCGGCTTTTATTACGCCGGTTCCCGGTGGTGTTGGCCCAATGACCATTGCCATGCTGATGAAAAACACCTTGTTGGCCTGCGAAAGAAAGTAAAATAATTACGCTGTTTAACCGCTAATTTCGCAAAGGTTTACGCAAAGTTCGCTAATGATTTTGAAAACAATAATAAGCTATTGTAATTCATTTTTTTGCGCCCTCAAGTATTTTTTCCTTGCGTACTTTGAGGTTAAAAAAATGTGAACTTTTTAACTTTAGGCATTTTAGGCACTCCAAACTTTAGGCACTTATTTTAAAAACAATATCAATCCCCTTCCCTATTTACCAGCGCAACAGAAAAAGCGGGCAAACAAATCGCCAAATATTCGCATTCGGCGTCAAACGGATTTGAATATTGGACGCGCACACCTTTATTTATTTTAATGGATTGCCCCGCTTCCAAAACAACAAGTTCCCCTTCAATATTAAATTGCTTTTTCCCTTTAATAATATAGGTATATTCATCAAATTGCGGCGTTTGAAAAGGTTCTTTCCAATGCGGCGGAGCTATCATGTGCGCCAAACTTAATTCGCCTTGTTGCGTGGTGTGCCCAAAATGTTCTTCTATCAATTTGCCGTCGGTGGTGGGAATTACAAAGGGCGATTTTTGTATCGTGTATTTTTTCATGGATTACTCTTTATTTTATCCAAATTTAAAGATTATTTGGGAGATCTTCGCCAACGTATTAAGATTCCTTAATTTAATTTGAAATAAACTTTAGGTTTTTGGAAAAAAGTAAAATATAAAGATTGGAAAATATTTTAATCTACTCAATATAAATGAATTATATCTTGTAAAATCAATCAATTCCCTTTAATTCAACAAAGTTTGGTATTGCTGATTTACAAAATTAGGACTGGAAACTTCTGAATATTTATGAGAAACAAACCGTTCATTCTGTTTGTTGTAAATATTGGCTATTTTTTCAATGATGGCGACAGATTCAGCTCTTGGAATATCGGTGAAATATGCCAGATTATTTTTTAGTTTATTGATGTCATAAATATTGGTGTTTTCCAAAAAAGACACAAAAGGATCATATTTTGAAAAGTCTTTGCTAAGTTCTCTCAGTTTTTCAGAAATTGGCGTAATGGAGCTAAAACTGTTGTTGCTCAATATAATAATGGTGATATCATCAGCTTTATACCTTCTTAAGGTGGTGCTAAATCCATTCCAAACCCCATTATGATAAACCAACTCCGTATCGATTTCCTGCTTCAATCGAAAGCCAAAACCATAAGGCACTATTTTGCCGCTGTTGGTTTTGCCGGGCATAAATGCTTTTGCCAAAATGGTGTCGTTTAAAATGGTATGCTCGGTTAAAGACTGGTTCCATTTAAACAGGTCACTTGCGGTAGAATACACCCCTTTATCGCCCACAACGCCATCATTAACCGTAAACGGAATGGCAATGTACGACTTTCCATATCTCCTAAAACCAATTAATTCCTCTTTTTTGCTTACTTGATTTGGATTATGAACATACGTATTCGTTAAATTTAATGGTTTAAAAAAACGACTGTCGAGAAAATCGCCCAAACTTTGGTTGCTTACTTTTGAAACTATGGAAGCCAATATAAAATAACCAGTGTTGCTATAATCAAATCGGTCGCCCGGTTTAAAATAAGGCTGCATTTTTAATTTGTCCATGAGGTTTAACATGGCTTGATTGTCTGGCGGCGTTTTACTTTTCCAGTTCTTTTCAGCCGCATACATATAGTTTGGAAGTCCGGATGTATGGTTTAACAAATGACGAATTCTGATATTTTTGTAAGGAAAATCGGCTAAATATTTTGTTGCAAAGTCATCTAAATCCAATTTGCCTTCCTGATACAACAACAAAATTGCCGCAGCGGTAAATTGTTTAGAAACTGAGGCAAGTTGGTAAGTGCTTGTGCTGTCAATTGGATCTTTTAAACGCAGATCTTTACGCCCAATATGTTCTTCAAACAATATTTTTCCGTTTTTAGCGACTAAAATACTGCCGTTAAATCCATACTGCTGGCTTAACTGACTTGTGTAATTGCGGATATTTTCTAAAGGAACCTTGTATGCAGCCATTAAAATTGAATGCTGCAATTCATTTTGCGAGCTGTAGTTGGAAGCTAAATCTTTGGAATCAAATAAATCGCCTGCTTGGTTTAAACGATTGAATTGGGGATCTCTGTCGGCGCTATTTGTAACAACGAAAAAAAACATTGACGCAAATAACAAAACGTAAATTAGATAGGGTTTATTCATTCTTGGTTGCTTTCTCTTATTTTATTAGATGGAAATTATGAGAAAATTATCGTCCTCATTTACCAATTTTTAAACGTGCTTTTTTCGCATTTATTGGGTTTGGCACTCATTAAATAAAATTAAACTTTACAATTATACAAAAATTATTTAATAGCTGCCAAAAAAATGCAGCTAAATGGCAGTTTTTGCATCAAGATTAATTTGGATTGACTTTTAGCCAAACAAAGAACAACTGATGCATATCATTTTATGAATAAAAATTGAAGCCTAATTTTAATGGAGTAATCCTAAATCCACTTATTATGAAACTTACATTTTTTGGCGGCGCCGGAACGGTAACCGGTTCCAAAATTTTATTGGACGTTAATTACAAAAAAATAATGATTGATTGCGGCTTGTTTCAGGGACTGAAAGAATTACGCGTAAAAAACTGGGAAAACATACCGCCAAATTTCAAAGGATTGGATTTGATAATTCTCACCCACGCACATTTAGATCACACCGGCTATCTTCCCCTTTTGGTTAAAAATGGCTATTCAGGGAAAATTTATTGCACCAAACCCACCAAAGATTTAACGAAAATTATTTTATTGGACAGTGCTAAAATACAGGAAGAAGATGCCCGAAGAGCCAATGAACACCATTATACCAAGCACAATCCTGCGAAACCTTTATATGATGTTGATGATGCCAAACATACGATGACCCATTTCAAAACTTTTGAACTGGACACCTGGAATGTGATTGACGACCAAATAAAGTTCAAATTTGTGAACAGCGGCCATATTTTGGGCAGTGCGTTTGTGGTTTTGGATGTTAACGGAAAAATTATTGTTTTCTCGGGCGATATCGGAAGAAAAGAACCACTCCTTTTACATCCTTTTGAATATATTGAAAAAGCTGATTATCTGGTTGTTGAATCTACCTACGGAAACAGAAACCATACAAATTTTTCAGTTAATGAGTTGTTGCTGAAGTATATAAATCATACTTATAATAAAGGCGGAATTTTAATAATTCCTACATTTTCAGTGGAAAGGGCACAAGAAATTATTTATTTACTGAGCCTTTTGAAACGAGATCATAAATTGCCAAATATTCCTATTTTCCTAGATAGCCCGATGGGCGTAAATGCCACAGATGTTTATTTTAAATATAGAGACCGGCATAAATTATCGGATGCAGATATAAAAAGTATGTTGGCAACCGTTCATTTGATCACTGAAATTAATGCGTCTAAAATAATCGTCAATAATAATGATCCTAAAATTGTATTGGCCGGAAGCGGCATGATTACCGGAGGAAGGGTTTTGCATTATTTGGATAAACTAATTTCAGACCAGAAAAATAGCGTGTTAATCGTTGGATTCCAAGCTGAAGGAACGCGTGGAAGAGCATTACTTGCAGGCGATGATGAAATTAAGTTTTTTGGCGAATATCATAAAGTGAATGCTGAAATTTTTAAGATCAACGAATTTTCAGGGCATGCAGATCAAGGTGAACTTTTAGACTGGCTTAAACATTTTAAGGAACCGCCAGCGCTTACCATCATCAATCACGGGGAGCCGCACCAAAGCCAGGCCTTGAAAACGAAGATTAAAACGGAATTAAATTGGAATTGCACCGTTGCAAAATTGAATAATGAGTATTATTTGGATTGAGATTAAAAATTAAAAACTTGCCGCAAAGAGCGCTAAAAACATTTTAGAATTGTTCGTTTTTAATTGAAGTTGCAACTTGCGTATTCTATGATAAAACACAAGACAAATTTGATTTATTTTAGCTTGCAAATTTGTATGTATTGATGTAAGGTGTTTTTCTGTTAATAACGCTAAAAACCCTATCGATAATTTTGCATCTTATATTGTTCAATACCAAC
>DATCUQ010000005.1:0-7130 GCA_036567345.1 Lutibacter sp. | reverse complement strand
TGTTGGTATTGAACAATATAAGATGCAAAATTATCGATAGGGTTTTTAGCGTTATTAACAGAAAAACACCTTACATCAATACATACAAATTTGCAAGCTAAAATAAATCAAATTTGTCTTGTGTTTTATCATAGAATACGCCAAAAATCACCTTCTGATCAAACTTAAATTTCCGCGTTTTTCCCGGTAATCGCCATATTGATCCGTATATTTCACCAAATACCAATAATCCGATGCAGGTAATCTTTCGCCATTGTAAAATCCGTCCCAGCCTTCGCCATTTAAATTAACGTTGGCCACCAATTTGCCAAAACGGTCAAAAATATAAATAGCCGAAATTTGGATGTTATTGTTGTTTCCAAGCACTTTCCACGTGTCGTTTTGCCCATCGCCATTGGGCGTAAAAAATTTCGGAAACCCCAAAATCGCAATTTCCAATTTGGAAATTTCACAGTTGGTTTTGTCTCGTAAATACAAAGAATGCATTCCCGGTTTTAAGTGTTCAAAATAAGTTTCGTTCCCAAATTCCTCAAAACTATTGAGATTAAATTCATAATTGTCAATTCCCGGAAAATTGTTAATTGTTATCGAGTTGTTATTGGAATCGTCAATAATGGCAATGTCATTCAAAGTTATTGGGGAAGTTAAGGAAATGGTATTCCCCAAGACTTCCATTTTTACCTCTGTTCTGGTTGGCGTTGTGCAGCCGTTTTCCGTGGCGTCAACATAAAAAGTTGTAATGGTGGATGTTGGCATTACGGTGAGAGAATTTCCAGTTTCAAAAGGAATTCCGCCGGTTGGCGTACCATACCAATTAATTATTGCGGTTGCTGATGATGCCGCGGCGTTTATTGTTCCTGAATTTCCTTCACAAACAGTCACATCCGGCGCTGAAATTATGGTTGGTATCCCATAAATAGTTGCGGTTACGGCAGTTCTTTTTCCTGCAACACATATACCATCTGATGATGCCAAAACATAATAGTTTGCGGTTGCCGAAAGAATTGGTGTTGTAAAATTTGGCCCAGAATATATTGGCGTTGTGCTCGTTAACGAATCAAACCATAAAACAGTTGCGCCTAAAGTGGCAGTTGCCGATAAGTTAAAGGTTCCGCCATCGCATCTTGAATCACCAACAGTTGCGCTAATTGAAGCAACGGAAATAGTTGTGCTTGCGGAAAGATTCAAAACAGGGTCTCCGGGAGTTCCGCCATATTCAACAATGTAACCTTTTGGCTGATAATCATCACCGGAAATCGTAGATCCCGTATTGCTTAAATCGTTCCAGGAACCAAGAATTCCAACACCTGGAGCGGTAACGTGGGCATAATCTTCATTATTTTGATTATTTGGCTCTCCTGTATTCCAAAAAGAAAAAGGAATATCAGATCCCGCTGTAGTGCCTCCATCAGTTGTTCCATTTGGATCACCAAAAAAAAATGTTTTTCCGGCTTCCGGCCCTGTTACCCATTTCCAAGTGCCTTCAGTTTCTGCATCGCTGCCGCCAATCCACCCTGCGCCAGCGGCTTGTTCGCCTGAAAGTTTTGCTTCTTCGGCTGAAGTGATGGTAGCCAAATAACCTTTTAATCCAAAGTACGTTCTTGATGCCGCATCGGTTTTTGCGTTTGTCCACGTAATCCCCGTAGCTTCAACATATTCGTAAAAATGCCCTGTTTTAGGCAAATAATTGGCATCGCCAATGGTGAATGAAATTTTTTTTATGCCCGAAACGGTTGATGAACTGCTTTCAAAAACAACATCATTTACCGCAGCGATAATATCAATATAAGTTGCCGCTGCAGCACTTGAACTTTTTAAGGTTAATTTTCCTTCAGAATCACTCCAGGTTGCTGTGATATTGGGATGCGAGCCCAAAAGCATCAGTTTGTCCTCTCCGATTTTATACCCTTCAGAAATCTGAATGTAAAAAGCAATAACTGTTGTGTCATCAGGGTCGGTGATATTAAAGGAAGTAACCACTTTCATCGGCGTTAGCGGACAATAAATTTGATTTCCGGTTGCGGTAATCGTTGGAGCAATATTTTCCGCCCAACAGTAATTTGATGTTAACAATGCCATCAAGAATAAAAGTACGACGTTATGTTTTTTGAAAGACATCCGGGATGGGTAAATTTTATTAAAACGCAAAAATAAGCAATTGTTTAATTGAGAAGTCTTTTTTGAACAGATTTTAGTGTTAAGATGTTACTATTGACTATTGTTTTTAACCGAAAAAAATTATGAATCCCAATTGCTGTTAATTTTTATTTACTTCCGACTCCAGTCTTCGGTCTTCCAATTTTCTTCTTTTCAATATTAATTTCCCCTTCAGGGGCTAGGGCATTATCTGGTTCAATATGAATTAAAACATCATTTATTTCTGGCAATTGCTGAAGCAATTCATCTTTTAATCTGTGCGCTATTTCGTGCCCTTCAGAAACACTTATCGCTCCGTTAACAATTAAATGAAGATCTACATGAAATGATATTCCGGCTTTTCTAACGAGGCATTTTTCTGTATCAACTACACCATCAACGTCCTTTGAAATTCTTCTTATTTCTGCCACCAAATCATCATATAAATGTTCGTCCATAATTTCGCCGAGCGCCGGTCTAAAAATTAAGTAGGCATTGTAAATAATGAAACCAGAAGCAAATAAAGCAGCCCAGTCATCAGCTTTTTCATAACCCTCGCCCATAAAAATAGCTATGGATATTCCAATAAAAGCCATTAACGACGTAATTGCGTCACTCCTGTGGTGCCACGCATCAGCTTTTAAGGAAGAACTTTTTGTTTCGTTGCTTTTTTTGGAAACTACCCTAAAAAAAAGTTCTTTTATAATCACGATAATGGCTAAAACAACCAAGGTGAATTTTTCGGGTGCTTCTTGTGGTGATTGCAGATTCTGGATGCTTTCATAAGCAATGATGGTGGCTGATAAAACCAGAAATCCAACCACGGCAAAGGTAATTAAAGGCTCTGCCCTTCCATGGCCGTAGGGATGATTGCCATCGGCTGGTTTGGTGGCATATTTAAGTCCGAACAAAACTAAAATGGAAGAAAAAACATCGGTGGTAGATTCAATGGCATCAGCGATTAAAGCGTAAGAATTTCCAAAAATACCGGTAATTCCTTTGGCAATGGCCAGCAACGCATTGCCAACAATGCTGAAATAGATGGTGTTAATTGCTTTTTGCTTGTTCGTTTTCATTTTGTTGATGTATTCTTTTTTCAAGCTATGCGAGCGTTTTTTTAAGTTCGTAAAGGTACTCCATTTTATAAAGTATCATTTGGATTATAGTTTATATTTTAAAATTTGAATTCTGAACTTTATTCTTTTCTCGCTATGAACCTGCCTGTCATCCGGCAGTTTCAATTTGCGTAAAGGATTGAAGCGAAAATCTTTTTATTGCAAGGCTTTGCAATAAAAAATTGGAGCGAAAAGCCTGGCCGCTTTTTCAGCGGAACGCCCAAACTTTAAACATTGGGCTTTGGGTTTATTAAAACCACTTTTTCTTTTTGAAATAGAAAATCATGGAAACTGCCAAAATTAGCATAACGCCCAACATCATAAAATAACCATATTTAAAATGAAGCTCAGGAAGATAATCGAAATTGGTTCCGTAAACACCGGCAATAAAGGTTAACGGAATAAAAATTACGGAGAAAACAGTCAAAAATTTAATAATGTCATTCAATTTGCTGCTTATGGTGGTGTGATAAACCTGAAGTTGGTCGGAAAGGATTTCACGATAGCTTTCCAATGATTCAATGGCTTGGTTAATATTGTTTTTTAGATCTTCAAAATTCACAAAAACTTTATCTTCCAATAATTCCGAATCCAGTTTTAACAATTCAACCACTATTTCACGGCAGGGTTTAATGGATTTGTTTAAATAAATAATTTCTTTTTTAAAATTGTTGATCTCTTTTAGGGTAGATTCCTTTGCGTTATTAAGCAAATATATTTCCAGTGATTCAATTTTTTCGCCAATTTGGCTGATGATAAAATTGTAATTGTCAAAAACAATGTCCATTAAAGCAAAAGCCAAATAATCGGTTCTGGAGCTTCGAATTCTTTTTTTATTTTTCCGCATTCGTTCCCTTATGGGATTGAAAACGTCGCCTGTTTTTTCCTGGAATAGCAGTAAAATATGTTCTTTAACAAGAATTACGATATTTTCAGAAGAAATGAAATTTCGTTTTTCATCATACTGCAACATTTTAAAAGAAATATAAATGCAATTGTCATATTCCTGAATTTTTGGACGCGCATGGGTATTCATGACGTCGGCAAGAATTACGGGATCCAGCTCAAATTTGCTTGCAATCTCGTCCATAATTTTCACATCATGCAAACCATAAATATTAAGCCAGGTGGTGGTGGCCGTTTTGTTGAATTTCACCACCTCATTTACATCTTTTGCTATAAATTCATCAAGATTTTCAGAATCGTAATCAATAACTTCCAAAATAACATCCTCACTTTTTTTCTCGCCTTTAAAATGGATTTCATAGGGCGAAAATCCTAAATGTTCTTTTTTTGTTTTTAAATACCTGGCCATATTTATTTGAAATTATTAAAGGGTTTACAAATTGAAATTTATCTGACTTTCAAAAAAGAAAGCGATTAAAATTAGTCATTTTTGTTTAAAAAAGCTCATTTTATAACTTGAAATCAATTTATTGGTTTGCGCTATTTTTTCCTTAATTCGTAAATATCCGCGCGCCTGTCTTTTAAATTTCTGACAGTGCCTAATTTATTCAACTCTCTTAAGGAATCAATATCCACATCGGCAATTAAAATCATTTCCGAATTGGCTGTTGCCTCTGCTTTAACGCCATTGGTTGGAAAAGCAAAATCACAAGGGGTAAACACCATTGATTGTGCATAATTGATGTCCATATTGTGAACTTTCGGCAAATTTCCCACGCTTCCGGCAATGGCAACATAGCATTCATTTTCTATGGCTCTCGCCTGCGCACAGTTTCGAACCCTGGAATAACCATTTTGTGTATCGGTTAAAAATGGAACAAACAAAATGTCCATTCCGTCATCGGCTAAAAGTCTTCCAAGCTCAGGGAATTCAACGTCATAACATATCAAAATACCGATTTTTCCGCAATCTGTATCAAAAGTCTGAATTTTGCTTCCGCCTTCCATTCCCCAAACTTTTGCTTCATTTGGAGTGACATGAAGTTTTTCGTAGCGCTCAATACTTCCGTCTCTTCTGCACAAATATCCCACATTGTAAAGAATGTTGTCAACCATTTCGGGCATACTTCCTGAGATGATATTGATGTTGTAAGAAATGGCAAATTTTGAAAATTTATCAACAATGGCCGAAGTATGTTTTGCAAGTTCCCTTATGGCTTCCGACTCCGATAAATGGTTATTTTCAGCCATTAAAGGGGCGTTAAAAAACTCTGGAAAAAGGGCAAAATCAGACCGATAGCCAGAAACCGAATCGACAAAAAACTCAGCTTGCTGCAACAATTCATCTAAATTTTTATAAGCCCTCATTTGCCATTGTATCAATCCGAGACGCACAATTTTTTTCTTGGTGGTGGTTGAACTTAGGTCTTTTTCTTCATAATAAATATTGTCCCACTCCAACAAAACCGCGTAATCATTGGATGCTTTATCGCCTTCAAGGTAATTTTTCAGAATTTTTGCCGGGTGAAAATCATTTGAGATCTGAAAATTAAATACAGGGTCGTGAATCTCTTTTTTCTTCACCTTATCAATATATTCTTTTGGGGTAAGTTTATTGGAATACAGGTGATAATTGGGAATTCTGCCGCCAAAAGCAACGCCTCTGAGGTTTAGTTTCTCACACAATTCTTTCCTGTAATCATAAAGCCGTCTTCCCAAACGAAGTCCGCGAAATTCAGGCTTGATAAAAACATCAATGCCATACAATATGTCGCCATCAGGGTTATGGGTGTTAAATGTATAATTTCCAGTAATTTGCTTGTAAGTATGAACCCTTTCAACCATGCTGTAATCCACCATAATGGACAATGCGCAACCGGCAATTTGATTGTTTACCTTTATAACAACCTGGCCTTCAGGAAATCGGCTAATGAGCGATTCCATCTGGCGTTCACTCCAAAAAGCATCGGGAATGCCGATGTAGGATTCAATCATCGCTTTTTTAAGTTCTTGATAATCGTCAATACTTAAAAAAGACAATTCAATATTTTCTATTTTTTTCATATTTGAAGGGAGGTTTTGCTGCTGTTTGCACAAAAGAAAATCATAAACAGCCTATTTTGGCAAAAATACGACTTTTTTAAGGATGTTAATAATTGCGAAAGGCAATTTAAATTTTTTGGGCGTTCCCCTGCGGGTCGGGCTATTCGCTCCAAACTTTTTTCGGTTAAAAACCTCAAAAAGGTTTTCCGCTGCTATCCCTAACCAAATTAAATTCTAAATAAAAAACTGTAATAGCTTATTTTATAGCGTATTACGGTTTTTTAAAGTGGAGAAGATCGGGCTTCCCTCGACTGCGCTCGGGATAAACTTCTCGCCCAAAATGATTTGGTTAAAAAATTATGTGGAGAAGATCAGGCTTCCCTCGACTGCGCTCGGGATAAACTTCTTGCCCAAAATGATTTGGTTAAAAAATTATGTGGAGAAGATCGGGCTCGAACCGACGACCTCTTGGCTGCCAGCCAAGCGCTCTAGCCAACTGAGCTACATCCCCAATTTTAGTAATTTTCAACCATTGGCTAACAGGTTGAAACCAGCATTTAAAATGCAGTGGCGCAAAAGTACATAATTTTTTTAAATGTGTTTGAAAATTTTAACTTCACTTATGTTTTAAATTTAAAAAAAGCATAAAAAATTCATATAAATGTTTGTCGGCCAATAGCTTTTGGCAGCACTCAGATTATAAATTACAGCGCGCATTTTTTAAATCTTTAGAAAACGTGCAAAGAATGTTACTGCTTAAAGTCTATTTTTCATTAAATTTGTAATAAATAACTCACCTTACGCAAAAATAGGATAAATATTTATAATTTTAACATTTGAGATGTTGATAACTTTTAGCAGAGAATACAATGGAAAATTTTGCAGATTTATACAGTGATTACTTGATATGTTCTACATCATATACTACCG
>DATCUQ010000004.1:0-103641 GCA_036567345.1 Lutibacter sp. | reverse complement strand
TGTTGGTATTGAACAATATAAGATGCAAAATTATCGATAGGGTTTTTAGCGTTATTAACAGAAAAACACCTTACATCAATACATACAAATTTGCAAGCTAAAATAAATCAAATTTGTCTTGTGTTTTATCATAGAATACGCGTCATCCTGAACTTGTTTCCGCACGTCATCCTGAACTTGTTTCAGGACCTTTTGAAATGAACTTCAAATCACAAAATGAACTTCAAATCACAAAATGAACTTCAAATCATAAAATAAACTTCAAATCATAAAATAAACCCCAAAACAAAAACAACCGTCATCCTCAATTTGTTTCCGCACGTCATCCTGAACTTGTTTCAGCACGTCATCCTGAACTTGTTTCAGGACCTTTTTAAATGAACTTCAAATCATGAAATGAACTTCAAATCACAAAATGAACTTCAAATCAACAAATAAACGTATCAACAAATCAACAACAAATTTGTATATTGCAACCGCTTTAAAAACAGTAACTTTTGAATAATTCGTTCGATAAATATCAAAAAAGAAGATTGCGTTCTTCTTACCTTTCTGTCATCGTAAGCATTGCTTTGGTCTTATTTTTAGTGGGACTTTTAGGTCTTATTGTGCTAAAAACCAACAGCATAACAAAACATTTTAAAGAAAAAGTGGCCATTACCGTATTTTTAAACGACAATGCAAAAAACAAAGATGTGGAAACTTTACAGGCCGAATTAAGAAAAGAAGACTACGCAAAAACGGTCACTTATATTTCAAAAGAGGAAGCCGCCAAAATATACAGCGCCGACATTGGCGAGAACTTTTTGGAGTTTCTGGGCGAAAATCCACTGAAAAATGCCATTGATATAACGTTAAAATCTGAATTTGTGACGCCAGAAATTATGGCCGGCATAGAAAAAGAACTGGTGCTTCGAAACATAGTTTCAGAAGTTACCTATGATAAGCCGCTCATTGAATTGCTGTCAAAAAACATCAACCGTTTAAGTTTTTGGATGCTTATTTTTAGCGCATTGTTTACCTTAATTGCCGTGGTTTTAATCAACGGTTCCATCCGCCTTTCAGTCTATTCCAAACGATTTACCATCAAAACAATGCAAATGGTGGGCGCTACAAAAAGTTTTATTCGTGGTCCGTTTATATGGCAAAGTGTAAAACTGGGCATCGCCGGGGCATTGGTTTCCATTGCCGGATTGGTGGCATTTATTTCCTATTTAAACAAAAATATCCCCGAGTTGGAACTGTTTTCCGATGTGAATATATTGGGCATTGTGTTTGCCGGCATTATCGGGTTGGGAATCCTCATTACCTGGTTAAGCACCTATTTTGCGACCCAACGATTTTTAAACCTGAGAAGCGACGAACTTTATTATTGATGAAATAAGAGAAAGAATCCTATTTTTTCCACAGCAATAAATTTTTTCCTGAACTCTGAACAACAAAATAATTTATGATGAAAAAAAATAATGAACAAATAAAAAGCGAATTCCTTTTCGGAAAAAAGAATTATGTAGTGATGTTAATCGGTCTTGCTTTTATTGGACTCGGATTTATTTTAATGGCGGGCGGCGGAAGCGACAATCCCGAAATTTTTAATCCGGAAATCTATAATTTCAGAAGAATTCGTTTGGCGCCAACTTTGGTGATTATTGGTTTGGGCATCCAAATTTATGCCATTATGGCCAAACCTAAAAAATAAGGATGAATTATTTTGAAGTCATTATTTTAGCCATTATTGAAGGCATTACCGAATATTTGCCGGTTTCATCAACCGGCCATTTAATTATAGCCTCCTCCTTTTTTGGCATTGCCGGCGACGATTTTACCAAATTATTTACCATCGTAATTCAATTGGGCGGCATTTTGGCCGTGTTGGCCTTGTATTGGAAACGCTTTTTTCAGAGTGTCGATTTCTACTTAAAACTCTTTGTGGCATTTTTGCCCGCCGTTTTTTTTGGTTTGGCTTTTAACAATTATATCGATGGGTGGCTGGAAAGTCCAATCATTGTGGCCATTACCTTAATTTTAGGCGGCTTCATTTTGCTGAAAGTCGATGACTGGTTTAAATCCAATGAAA
This sequence comes from Lutibacter sp., assembly GCA_036567345.1. GTDB lineage: Bacteria > Bacteroidota > Bacteroidia > Flavobacteriales > Flavobacteriaceae > Lutibacter. The sequence goes on along the minus strand of DATCUQ010000004.1, from coordinate 101,564 downwards.
TTGATGATCCCAATCAACCTTACCAACATACCGAAATTGGTTACGCTACCGCGCTTAAAATCGGATTCTTCCAATGCCTGGCAATGATTCCCGGAACTTCCCGTAGCGGCGCGTCGATAATAGGAGGGATGACCCAAAAACTGAACAGAAGAACGGCCGCCGAATTTTCTTTTTTCTTGGCCCTGCCAACCATGTTTGGCGCAACGTCAAAAAAATTATACGATTATTACAATGCTGGTTTTACGTTAAGCACCGACCAGATTAATTATTTGCTGCTGGGCAATGTCATTTCTTTTGTTGTGGCCTTGCTCGCCATCAAATTTTTTATCGATTATTTAAGCAAAAACGGATTCAAATTGTTCGGTTATTACCGAATTGTGCTGGGTGTCGCTTTATTGCTGATTCATTATTTTGTCATGCCTTTAACCGTTGTGTAATGTTGACTGGAGAAGATTTTAAAAACGGACAGGTGTTGTTAATCAACAAACCTTTAAATTGGACTTCCTTTCAGGTGGTCAATAAATTACGTTGGAACATTCGTCATAAATTTAACCTTGGTAAATTAAAAGTGGGCCACGCCGGCACCTTAGATCCATTGGCAACCGGATTGCTCATTATTTGTACCGGAAACTTCACCAAAAAAATTGACGAATACCAGGCGCAAATTAAAGAATATACCGGTGAAATTACCTTGGGCGCCACCACGCCAAGCTACGATTTGGAAACCGAAGTGGACGAAACTTTTCCCGTGGATCACATTACTTCCGACTTAATCCATCAAACGGTACAGCAATTTGTGGGCGAAATTGAACAAATTCCGCCTATGTTTTCTGCCATAAAAATGGCGGGCGTGCGTATGTACGATTTGGCGCGCCAGGGAAAAACGCGCGAAATTCAATCAAGGAAAATAACCATCGAAACCTTTGAAATTACCGACATCAGTTTGCCCAAAGTTCAATTCAGAATCGTTTGCAGCAAAGGCACTTACATTCGTTCTCTCGCCTGCGATTTTGGCAAAGCGCTAAATTCCGGCGGATATTTATCTCAATTGCGCCGCACTAAAATCGGTGATTTTAATGTAAAAGATGCCGTTGAAATTGAAGATTTTATAGCCAATTTGTAAGCTTTTTCTGAAGCAAAAGGGAATTTTATTTTTAATCCTAGCGAAACTTGCGTAAAACTTTGCGTCCCTTGCGGTAAAAAAAATAAGCCAATAAGCCAGTAATTAATTTGTCTTTTATTTTCCTTGCGAACTTTGCGTAAAACTTTGCGCCCCTTGCGGTTAAAAAAGTGATTACCCAATAATTAATTTCAATTTCTAAATTCGTAAATCCGTCACCCTGAGCGCAGTCGAAGGGCATAAATCAAACTTTTAATTCCCCGTTTTTATAAATCGCCCCAGCCAGCTGTCCATAATATTGATTTCAAATCCAAATTCCAATTCCTCTTTCAGGTTAATCATCGAATTAAATACCATCGTATTCTGGGAAACCCCTTTGTCTTTGATCATTTTTTTAAACTCAGGAAGTGTTTTGTACTGCACAAATTCACCCTGTTTGTAGCATACATTAATACGATCCATTAAAATAAGCTCATAGCTGCTTTCAAGTGATTGTATAAAAGTGGCCAGTTGGTCTTGCGCTTCCAAACTCAGGCTTTGCTCGGTATCGTTGGCGGTAACAATGACAAAACGGTCGTATTTAATCACAAAAGCCGCTGAAATTGGCAGATTCTCATTTTCCCAGTCCGTTAAAAATTGTTCAATCTTGGCGGTAATTTCCGGAAGTTCCTGCGCGTAGAATTTTCTGCTTGAAGGAAAAACCCAAATTTTTGCGGTTTCGGGAATGCTGTTAAAATCTGTAACCATGAGTTGTATTTAGGCCGCAAAGGTATTCAAAATAAATCGGAAACTGTTAAGAAGCGATTATCAAACGTTTCTGCTGGCGCGAAAGTTACACGCGTCCTTTGCGGGTCAAGAATTAAAAGTTTAATCCTATAAACTTAAGAATATAAATTAACCACTATTAACTCCCCTCTTGAGAGGGGCTAGGGGTGTGTAAAAAACATGAAAAGGAAAAAAATATAAAAATCAGTCAAACCCAATCACTAAATAGCTATTCAAAATCGTACATCGTATATTGTACTTCAGCTTGCGTTAGCGACTGCAGCGGAAAACCTTTTTTGATCGCTTATTCTGCGATTAAAAAAGTTTGGAACGAAAGGCGCGACCCTTGTGGTAACGCCCAAAATAGTATTAATTTAGTTCGCGTGCAACAAACCCACCAGTTCATTTTGCGTATTGAGGCCCTTGTCTTTGTTGTACCAAATTTGCAGGTTCTTTTTGAATTCTTCGTCCAAACTTCCGTTTTGGGCTTTATAGTCCACCACCATTTTTGAGGCAACCGCAGGTCTCGGTCCCCAAGAATCCAACACGTTATTTTCTTGATCTAAAATAAGGACTTTAGGGATGGATTTGCTGCCGTTGGTTAAATATTGGTTCATCAAATCCTCATTTTCATCGCGCAACACAATTTTGAAATCAATTTTTGTGGAAGCTTCTGAAACTTTGTTGATAATAGGCAATATTTGGGCAGCATCGCCACACCAGCCTTCAGCAATCACCAAAAAGGTAAAACCTTTGTTCAAATTGTCCAGCGAATTTTGTGTTTCGGCGGATATAGTCAGCGTTTTATCCAATCGATCCATTCTTTTATCATTTAAAATACTGAAATTCAGATGATCTTCAGACTGTTCTGTTCCGGTCGATTTTTCTGCTGATATCAGGTTTTTTATTAAATTTCTGTAATCAGCATAAGAAATTGTTTTATTTAAACTGTTTTTTATGGGGGATTTGTTCATTTTTTCATTAAATTTATAACCGTTTTGACGCTTTTGAGATAATTACCTTACATCATTTAAGGGTTTTTTAAATCTCAAATGCAAATTTATAAATAGATTTTGAATAACAAATGTAACATTGATTACTATAAATAAAGATAAAAATATCCTTTATTCTTTAAAATATGATTTATATCATATTTCATACAATTTTGGAAGACTACATTTGCTAGGTATTTATTAACGTTAATCATGATATTATGAAAAAAATCAATGTAACCAGCTCACTTTTAGCCCTGTTTGCACTTTTTATGGTCGCCTGTAATACCGGAGAAATAAAACCTGAAGCTACTGAAACTCAAACAGAAACTGCGCCTGCAACACAAGGGCAATCTGCAGTTGTTGACACCGTTTCGGCGGCAAACGCGTTGCAAGTAGCTAAATCATTAGACGATTTTAAAACATTGGTGGCAGCCATTGAAGCTGCTGGTGTTGAAGATGCCGTTGTAAATGCAGGACCTTTAACCGTTTTCGCACCTGTGAATGGTGCGTTCGACAAATTGCCCGCTGGAACGTTGGATGATTTATTGAAACCGGAAAACAAGTCCAAACTGGCTTTTATTTTAACCAACCACGTGGCTCCGGCAAATTATCCTGAAAAACAATTGAAAAAAGAAGCCGAAAAAGGACGAAAATTATATATGGCATCCGGGAAATATTTAACTGTTGAAGTAAAAGCAGACGGTATTTATGTGGGCGGAACCAAAATATTGAAATCCGTTAAAGTAAGCAATGGCTGGATTCACGTAATTGACAACGTATTGGTGCCGGCCGAATAATTTTGAATAGAATAAACGAACAGAAAAAATAGAATAGCCAAGATTTCTTATTGAAACTTAAAAAGGGGGCTATTTCATATAACCCTAATTAAAATAAATATAAACAGATGAAATTAAAAGTATTAATAGTAGCAATTGTAGCAGCAGTAATAACAAGTTGTGGAGGTGAAGGCAAAAAGGAGGAAAAAGTTGCAGCGCCTGTTGAAGAACAAAAAGCAGTGGTTGAGGAAACCGACCCAATGAAAGACAAAGGGATTGGACCTATCACAAGCATTACCCTTGGTGAAATTGACCAAAAAATGGCTGACGAAGGCAAAGCAGTATTCTTGGCAAAATGTTCTGCCTGCCATAAAATAAGCAAAAGAGTGGTTGGACCGGCGTTGGTTGGGGTTACTACAAGAAGATCGCCGGAATGGATTATGAATATGATTTTAAATCCGGAAAAAATGGTGGCCGAAAATCCGATAGCCAAAAAATTATTGGCGGAATATGTGGCGCCAATGGCAAACCAAAATTTAACCGAAGCTGAAGCAAGGCTTATATTGGAATACTTTAGAACAAAAACAGCCCCAGAGGCTGAATAGTTAAAATCATTGAACAATCAACAAACAAATAAATAATTTTATGAAATGAGCATAACGAAAACTTGATGCAAACATTAGTTCAGCTATGCGAATTACATATGACCAATAAAAATCAATAAAAATCAACATATGAAAACAATTTTTAAATCTTTACTTGCAATTACAGTACTTTCAATGGTGCTGGGCAGCTGCGGAAAAGGCGACTCTAAGAAAAATGGCGCCTTATCCAGCGATGCTGCCGAAAAAGTGTACGTGGCTCCTGGTGAGTACGATGAATTCTATGCTTTTTTATCAGGTGGATTCAGCGGACAATTGGCTGTTTATGGCCTTCCTTCAGGAAGATTATTTAAAGTGATTCCTGTTTTTTCTGTAGATTCTGAAAAAGCGTACGGATTTAGCGAAGAAACCAAACCAATGCTGAACACTTCCCACGGATTTATTCCTTGGGATGATTCACACCATCCGGATATTTCTCAAACCGCGGGTGAATTGGACGGACGTTGGGTATTTATCAATGGTAACAATACACCGCGTATCGCGAGAATTGACCTGACAAGTTTTGAAACTACCGAAATTATTGAAATTCCTAACTCTGCAGGGAACCACAGTTCTTCTTTTGTGACTGAAAATACCGAATATGTGGTGGCTGGAACTCGTTTTTCTGTTCCATATCCTCAAAAAGATATGCCGATAAAAGAGTATAAAGGTAACTTTAAAGGTGCATTGACATTTATTTCCGTAGATCCTAAAAATGGCGCTATGAATATTAAGTTTCAATTGATGATGCCTGGTTTTAACTACGATTTATCACATCCCGGAAGAGGTGCTTCCCATGGCTGGTTTTTCTTTACAACCTACAATACCGAGGAAGCAAATTCATTGCTGGAAGTAAATGCTTCTCAAAATGACAAAGATTTCATCGCAGCCATCAACTGGAAAAAAATTGAAGAATATGTGAACAATGGAGGCGGTAAAAAAGCGCCGACAAGATATGCGCACAATGTTTATAATGAAGAAACTCACACTGCCACTTCTACCATCAAAGAAGAAGTGTTAATTATCAATCCAAGTGACGTTCCCGGTGCGGTTTATTTTATGCCTACACCAAAATCTCCTCACGGTTGTGATGTTGATCCTTCCGGTGAATACATTGTTGGAAGCGGAAAACTAGCTGCTGAGTTAACTGTGCACTCTTTCAGTAAAATGCTTAAAGCAATTGATGAGAAAAAATTTGATGGCGATGCTTATGGCATTCCAATTTTACAATATGAAGCAACTTTAGCCGGTGCTGTAAAACAACCGGGCTTAGGACCACTTCATACAGAGTTTGACGGAAAAGGAAATGCCTATACCACTTTCTTTATTTCTTCTGAAGTAGTGAAATGGAAATTGGGAACTTGGGAAGTGCTCGACAGAAAACCTGTATTTTATTCTGTGGGTCACTTAATGATTCCTGGTGGAAATTCAAGAAAACCTTTTGGAAAATATTTGGTGGCAATGAACAAAATTACAAAAGACCGTTATTTACCAACCGGTCCTGAAGTAACCCAATCTGCACAATTATTTGATATTACGGGAGAAAAAATGGAAATGTTGTTAGATTTTCCAACCATTGGTGAGCCACATTATGCCGCGGGAATCCCGGCGAATTTAATAGTGCCTAAATCCAAAAAAATATACAAATTAGAAGATAACAAACATAAATCTGTCGTGAAAACGGAAGCTGCCGCTAAAGTGACAAGAAACGGAAACGAAGTTCATATTTACATGACTATGATTCGTTCTCACTTTGCGCCAGACAATATTGAAGGCATCCAAGTGGGCGATAAAGTTTATTTCCACGTTACAAATCTTGAGCAAGATTATGATGTACCGCACGGATTTGCCATAATTGGCGCACAAACTTCTGAGTTGTTGATTATGCCCGGACAAACAAAAACCAATATTTGGGAACCTAAACAAGTTGGGGTATGGCCATTTTACTGTACAGATTTCTGCTCGGCGTTACACCAAGAAATGCAAGGTTATATCAGGGTGTCTCCAAAAGGATCTAAAGTTCCTTTAACCTATACCTTGGATGGCGATGCCGTTGATGCCGAATAAATTTTTAATTAAAAAGTATTCAAACAAATAAATAAACGGGCGAGAAATAAAATTGCTTGCCCGTTTTTAACAGAAATCTATAATGAAAAAATTTATTTGCTGTTTGCACACTTCTTCGCCTTAAATATTGTCAATCTTTAATTTGTGTATGCAAAAAAATGCAGCGCACAAATTCCAATTCTTTGAAATAGGGTAATTCGTGTAAAATGTGTCAATTATTTTGCCGCATTCAATAAAAGCAAAAAATTTAAACAGATGAAACGAGCAAAACAAATTTTAACATATAGTAGAATGATTAATGGCGAACCTGCCTGCCGGCAGGCAGGCAGCATCTGTTACCGCTAAAAAATAAAATTTAAACAGATGAAACGAGCCATAACAAATTTTGATACACACAGAAATGATTAGTGGCGAACTGCATCTGTACCAATAAAAAATAAAATGTAAACAGATGAAAAAATCTAAAATTTTAATGATAGTGGGTTCACTGCTATTATTGGGCCTATTTGTATTTCCTTTATGGAATATTACGCTTGAAGCGCCACAATATCCAATTCCGTTGGGAATGGACATTCACATAAATAAATTCACCGATACACATGACTTTGATATAAAAAATATCAATTTAATGAACCACTATGTTGGCATGCAATACATTCCCGATACCATTCCCGAGTTTAAAATATTTCCTGTAGCCATTGGAATTATGGTGGTTTTGGGCGTCATTATCGGATTTTTGGGAAACCATAAATTGTTTCTGGCCTGGTTTGTTTTGATGTGTATTTTGGGAACCGCAGGCATGTACGATTTCTATTTGTGGGAGTACGATTACGGCCATAATTTAAGTGAGAAAGCTATTATGAATTTCAAAAATCCCGATGGTTCCGTAATGGGCTTTCAACCGCCGCTTTTTGGCTCAAAGGTAATTCTTAATTTTACGGCACATTCCTATCCAAGAACAGGCGCTTACTTTTTATTTGTGGGAATGATTCTGACCTTGATTGCGTTTTTTGTCGGCAGAAAAGAAGCAAAATCAAAAAAATAAGCTAAAGTATTTTTATTGTTATGGCATTAAAACGAGCACAGAAGCTGTGCTCGTTTTATACCAATTTTAAAAGTACCCTAATTTATTTATTGAATAATAAATTGATTCCCAGTCAGTTTAATTCTGGAGTCTCAATGCTGAATTCTCAATTCTAAAATCTTTTTTACCTATATTTATGAACTAATAAAATCAAAAATAATGAAGACTAAATTCCTCAGACTATTTATTGGGACCATCGTTTTGTTGCTTATAATTTCTTGTAAAGTGGAGCCCGAAGCTATTGAATATGGCAAGGACCAATGCAGTTTTTGCAAAATGAATATTGTGGACCAAATGCATTCAGCACAAATGGTGACCACCAAAGGCAAGCAATTTAAGTTTGATTCCATAGAATGCATGGTTAATTATTTAGACCAAAACAAGGAAGAAAAAACAGCGCTGTTATTGGTGGCAGATTATGGAAATCCTGGTGAAATGACCGAGGCCGAAAAAGCCACGTATCTAATAACTCCGGCAATAAAAAGTCCGATGGGCGCAAATCTTTCTGCCTTTTCAGCAAAAAACAGGGTGGAAGAAGTTCAGCAAAAAAACCAGGGGGAAATTTACACTTGGGAAACCGTAAAACAAAAACTTTCCGACAAATAATGAAGTGTAAAATTCTTTTATTTTTCTTTTTCGTTTCTTTTGCAGTTTCCGCCAAACAAATTGTGGTTTGTGAAAGCTGCGGCATTAAAACCATTAAAGAAGCCATCAAAATTGCCAATGACGGCGACGAGATTCTTATCAAAAAAGGGATCTATAAAGAACAAAATATTGTCATTAACAAACCCATTTCCCTCATAGGCGAAAAAGGGGCGGTGATAGACGGAAATAATGTGGGCGGCATCTTAATTTTCAAAACAAGTAATTTTACCATTAAAGGTTTGAAAATTGTAAATGTCGGATTGAGCTATACCATAGAATATTCTGCAATAAAAGTGGTGAAAGCCAGTGATTTCATCATAGAGAATTGCATTTTTGAAAAGGTCTTCTTCGGAATTTTAATTGAAAAATCAAAAAGGGGAATTATTAGAAACAATACAATCACCAGCAATAGAAAAGGTGAAGCCAGCTCGGGAAACGGCATCCATATTTGGAGCGGAGAAGAAATGAAAATTTATAACAATGAAATGTACGGATTGCGCGACGGCATTTACTTCGAATTTGTAAAAAATAGTGTCGTCTATAAAAATTACAGCCATAATAATATCCGTTACGGATTGCATTTTATGTTTTCAAACAACAATGTGTACCATCACAATGTATTTAGAAATAACGGCGCCGGCGTTGCGGTGATGTTTTCTAAATTCACCGTGATGCACCATAACAAATTCAGGCTTAATTGGGGATCCGCCTCTTACGGATTACTGCTGAAAGAAATTTATGATGCCGAGATTTACGACAATTTGTTCGAGCAAAATACCATAGGCATCAATGCGGAAGGCTCCACCAGAATCAATTATAAAAACAATACTTTTTTGAGAAACGGCTGGGCCGTAAAAATTTCGGGCGCCTGTTATACCAATACTTTTAAAAATAACGACTTTTTAAACAATTCTTTGGATTTGGCTTACAATTCCAACATCAACGACAATAAGTTCGACAATAATTATTGGAGCGAATATACCGGTTACGATTTGGATAAAAATGGCATTGGCGATGTGCCGTACAGGCCTGTGAAACTTTTTTCGTATATCGTAAATAAAACTCCGGAAGCCCTGGTTTTATTAAGAAGTTTGTTTGTTGACATCATCAATTTTTCAGAAAAAGTTTCACCGGTTTTTACGCCAGACAATTTAATGGACAACAACCCTCTAATGAAACGAGCCATAACAAATTTTGATATACGACGAAATGATTAATAGCGAACAGCATCTGTACCAATAAAAAATAAATAATAAATAGATGAAAAGAGCCAATGATTGAATTTAAAAATTTACACAAACGATTTGGAAAATTAGTCGTTTTGGACGGTTTGGACCTCGAAATCAGCAAAGGGGGAATATTTGCCATTCTTGGGCCAAACGGCTCGGGAAAAACAACCTTAATTAAATGTTTGTTGGGCATGGTAATTCCAAACAAAGGCGAAATAACCTTCAACAAAGAAAATGTTTTAGGCAAATGGTCTTATCGAAATAACTTGAATTACTTGCCTCAAATAGCAAATTTCCCGCCAAATTTAACCGTTATTGAACTCATCAATATGGTGAAAAACCTGCGACCAAAAGCATCTGATGAACAAGAACTCATTGAGCTGTTTGGATTGAAAAGTTTTTTGGATAAAAAATTGGGAAATTTATCGGGCGGCACAAATCAAAAAGTAAATATTTTGCTGGCGTTTATGTTCGACAGCGATTTAATTGTGCTGGATGAACCCACAAATGGCCTCGATCCTATTGCGCTTATCCACTTAAAAGAAATTATCCAGAAGGAAAAAGACAAAGGAAAAACCATCTTGATCACCACTCACATCATGAGTTTTGTGGATGAGGTTGCCGATGAAATTGTTTTTCTGCTCGACGGCAAAATTTATTTCAAAGGAACTGTTGAAGCGCTTAAAAAGCAAACGAATAATGACAATTTAGAGCACGCCATTGCCAATTTAATAGCCAAACAATATGTTTAAAATATTAAAATACAGTTTTTACGATTTAATGCGCAGCCGTTGGAGCTATGTGTACTTTTTGTTTTATTTGATCCTGGGTTTTGTGTTATTATTTCTGAATAACGACGTGGATAAAGCCGTCATCACTTTAATGAATATCATTATTGTATTAACGCCATTAATTGGAACTATTTTTGGGGTGATGTACTATTACAATTCAAAAGAATTTACCGAATTGTTGTTGGCCCAGCCCATAAAACGAAGTAAAATATTTATGGGACAATACCTGGGAATTTCAATATCATTGACCTTAAGTTTGGTGTTGGGATTGGGAATACCATTTGTTTTGTACGGATTGTTTAAATCTGCCGCCATTTTTAATTTTAGTTTGTTATTGGTGGTGGGCACTTTTCTCAATTTTATTTTTGTGGCACTTTCATATAACATTGCCCTTTCTACCGAAAACAAAATCAAGGGATTTGGTTACGCCATTTTAATGTGGTTGTTTTTGGCCGTTATTTACGACGGGATTTTTCTGATATCGCTGGTGGTTTTTAATTCCTATCCGCTTGATAAATTTTCACTGATCGCAACGATGTTTAATCCAATCGATTTATCGCGGATTTTAATCTTATTGAAACTGGATATTTCTGCATTGTTGGGTTATACCGGCGCTGTATTCCGTAAATTTTTTGGAACGAATTTCGGCATGTTTATTTCCATGGGCGTTTTGGTTTTGTGGGTTTTGCTGCCGGTTTTAAGAATGAATTTAAAACTTCGAAAAAAAGACTTTTAAATTAAAGCCCCGAATCTATTTCGGGGCTTTTTTAAAACGTATTTTGTGGTGATTAGGAACTATTTCGGATTTAAAAGGCTTCCGAATCTTTCAAAAATAACTTTGTCGAGTTCTTCCCTGCAATCTGGATGTGCAACATCTCTAAGTGCTTGGGAGCGTTGTCTCAAGGTTTTTCCAAAGAGTTCGGCAACGCCAAATTCGGTGACCACATATCTGGCATGCGCTCTTGTGGTAACCACACCTGCACCAACTTTTAACGCCGGAACTATTTTTGAAACCCCTTTTAAGGTGGTGGAAGTCATCGCAATAATTGGCTTGCCTCCTTGAGACAAGGCGGCACCACGCATAAAATCCATTTGTCCGCCAACGCCCGAAAACATACGTAATCCTATGGAATCTGCACAAACCTGGCCGGTAATATCAATTTCTATGGCCGAGTTAATCGCGGTTACTTTTGGATTCTGGCGAATAATGGCGGTATCGTTTACATACGTGATATCGAGCATTTCAATTTCTGGATTGTCATCCATAAAATCATACAAACGTCGAGTTCCCATCGCAAATCCGGAAACTATTTTATAGGGATTTAATTTTTTCATAGCGCCGGTAATGATCCCTTTTTCAACCAAATCAACAATGCCTTCCGAGAACATTTCTGTGTGAATTCCCAAATCTTTATGATTTGTCAGATAGGTGAGCACCGCATTGGGAATGCCTCCGATGCCCATTTGCAGCGTAGCGCCGTCCTCAATAATATTGGCAATATTTTTGCCTATTTGTTCTTCTGCTTCAGAAGGAGGTGCCAAATGCATTTCCTGAATTTCTTCAACAATTTCAACACAGGCAGCAAAATGCCGGATATGAACAAGTGCATCTCCAAAGGTACGAGGCATACGCGGATTTATTTGCACAATGACCGTTTTTCCCATTTCAACGGCAGAAATCACAATATCTACCGAAACGCCCAAAGAACAAAATCCGTGTTTGTCGGGCGGAGAAACATTGACCAGCACCACATCCAATTTCATATGTCCCAAACGGAACAAACTTGGGATATCGCTTAAAAAAATAGGGATATAATCAACCGTAAGGCCTACCATATTCCGAATATTTCCACCTATGAAAAATGCATGGGTATGAAAACTTTCACTTAATTCAGGCGCCGTATAACCGCATTCTCCTTCGGTATGCAAGTGCACAACTTCAACGCCTCTTAACTCGGGGGCACGGGCGACCATCGCTTTTATCAACGCTTGCGGTGTGGCAGAACCTCCCTGAATTAATACCCTGTCTCCAGATTTGATGAGTTTTACAGCTTCTTGGGCTGACATTTTGTTTGGTATATTCATTTTATATAAATTTTGAATAGGTTGCTATTTTATGGAATGACTAACGAATTATCCTAAAAAACTTAATATGATACCTGCGGCTATTGCAGAGCCAATAACACCGGCAACGTTAGGCGCCATCGCATGCATTAAAAGATAATTGTTAGGATCCGATTTTAATCCTTCAATATGTGCAACCCTTGCGCTGTCGGGAACTGCAGAAACGCCTGCGGCACCAATAAGCGGGTTGATTCTTTCATCTCCTTTGAGAAATAAGTTCATAAATTTGGCAAAAAGCAAACCGCCCATAGTGGCAATCACAAATGAAATGGCGCCAAGTGCAAATATCATCATAGAATCTTTGGTGATAAAAACATCAGCTTGGGTTGAAGCCCCAACGGTTACGCCTAAAAGAATCGTAACGATGTCAATCAATTTGGTGCGTGCGGTTTCTGCAAGTCTTTCTGTCCGTCCCGATTCTTTAAGCAGGTTACCGAAAAAAAGCATTCCCAATAAAGGCAAAGCGCTGGGTGATATAAAAGTTGTTAAGATTAAAGCCACAATGGGAAATATCATTTTCTCTTTTTGAGAAACCGCTCTTGGTGGTTTCATTCTGATTTTTCTTTCTTCTTTGGAGGTTAACAATCGCATTAAAGGCGGTTGTATAACCGGTACGAGTGCCATATAGGAATAGGCGGCAATGGCAATTGGGCCAATCAGATTTTTTACAACCGTGCCGTCGGCCATCACGTTGATCCCGTTTGCCAATTTTGAGGAAAGGAAAATTGCGGTAGGCCCGTCGGCGCCGCCAATGATGCCAATCGCGCCGGCCTCAGGAAGGTTGAATCCAAGGTATAAAGCGCCTATAAATGTTGCAAAAACGCCAATTTGTGCCGCAGCGCCCAAAAGCATTAATTTCGGATTGGCAATGAGCGACGAAAAATCGGTCATGGCACCAATTCCCAAAAATATCAATGGCGGATAAATACCTTTTACCACGCCAAAATACAGGTAATTCATAACAGATCCGGTTTCATAAATACCGGTTTGCATTCCTGCAACAAATGGAATGTTTCCTATAATGATACCGGCGCCGATTGGAACCAACAACAGCGGCTCATAATCAAATTTAATGCCCAGATATATAAAAATAATCCCAATTATAATCATAATTAAATGTCCGGGAGTGGCATTGGCAAAACCAGTGAATTTATAAAATTGCTTTACGCCGCCTATGGCATTGTCAATAAAATTTCCATTAGTTTCCTGGGCAGTCTGTTCAATGGTTGTGGTTGAAATCGGATTTGTTTGGGCAGCATTTAAACCGAGAGCCGGCCTTATAAAAATCAAAAGTGACAGCACACCAAATATTAATAGTATTTTCTTCATTTTTTTATTTTTTACAAGTTACGGGTGCTTTATATTCGTTTAATTTTAGACCCGATAACTGTTAAATTTTTAGGCCAATTCTATCATTAATTCACTTTGCAATACCTGTTGCCCAACTTTAACGTGAACGGCGCTTACCGTGCCTGCTTGTTCCGAAGTAATATTATTTTCCATTTTCATGGCCTCAAGAACCAGCAATCTGTCTCCAACTTTTATGGTGTCTCCAACTTTTATATCAATTGATAAAATGATGCCGGGGATGGGCGATAATATTTTAGTTTTTACAGATCCGGGATTAAACTGCAAGGGCACTGCAGGTTTTCTTGCTTTCGACAGCACCAGTGTTGGCGTTTTGGGAAGTACATTTCCCTCTTTCATTTTTACGGAATAAGGGGTTCCGTTTACTTCTAACTCAATAATGTCTTCTTCGTGTGAAATAATTTTGACGTTGTAATTATTTTCGTGTATTCTGAATCTAAAATTTTTCATTGTGTGGTTTGTTTCTTGTTGCTGATTATCTTAAAAAATCGAGTAACAAATAATCCATAATCAGTTAAAGTCTATTTTGTGTGCCGTATATTTTTGAACTCCAGGGCGAGTATAATTTTCGCGCTTGCTTAATGGTCAATATCGCATTTTCTGTATCATGTTGTTTATGCAGATACAAGTGAATGGCCGTTGCGATGGCTGCGGCAATTTCTCCGGTAAATTCTTCATCCACAGCGATTGAAATATCCTTAATTTTTTTATCTCTTCCTTTGGTGACTATTTTATAGACATACAGCAAAACGGGTACGCCAAATTTAAATAACAAGGTCAGTACAAGCAATGAGGTAAAAACAATGAGCATCCCTGTGATCAAAATAACGTATCCTTCGCTTAATTGATCGATGTATAATAGTTTAGCTGTCATTATAGTGGAATATTTGAGTGTTTTTTAGGCGGATTCACCACTTTTTTATTGGCAAGCAATTCCAAAGCCCTCACAATTCTGAAACGCGTATTTCTTGGTTCAATCACATCATCAATAAAGCCATATTTAGCGGCCACATAAGGGTTGGCGAACTTAACGGTGTACTCTTCCTCTTTCTTCTCTATGTACAGTTGTTTTTCATCTGCATCTTTTATTTTATTGATATTGGATCCTTCCAGTACTTCTACAGCGCCTTTGGCGCCCATAACGGCAATTTCTGCCGTTGGCCAGGCATAATTTAAGTCGCCACGCAATTGTTTGCAGCTCATCACATCGTGTGCGCCACCATAAGATTTGCGCAGGGTAATGGTCACTTTTGGAACGGTTGCTTCTCCGTAAGCAAACAATAATTTTGCGCCGTGAAGTATAATTCCTCCATATTCTTGTCCGGTTCCCGGCAAAAATCCCGGCACATCAACCAAGGTTACCAGAGGAATATTGAAAGCATCGCAAAAGCGGACAAATCTTGCAGCTTTTCTGGAGGACTCACAATCTAAAACACCTGCATAATATTTTGGCTGATTGGCCACAATACCAACAGAACGGCCATTGAACCGTGCAAATCCCACCACAATATTTCGGGCATAGTTTCTGTGGACTTCCGTAAATTCACCATTGTCGATAATGGTGGTGATCACATCAATCATATCATAAGGCTGATTGGGATTTTCGGGAATGATTTCATTTAAGGCATCTTCCAGCCGATCAACAGGGTCATCGCATTTAATGCTTGGCGGGTCTTCCAAATTATTTGATGGAAGGTAACTCAATAATTTTCTGATGAGCAACAGATTTTCTTCATCATTTTCAGCAAGAAAATGCGAAACACCCGATTTTGTGGAATGAATTTGTGCACCTCCCAATTCTTCGGCACTTACAATCTCTCCGGTGACTGCTTGCACCACTTTTGGCCCCGTAACAAACATATAACTTGTTTTGTCTGTCATGATGGTAAAATCAGTCAGCGCCGGAGAATATACCGCACCACCGGCGCAAGGGCCTAAAATGGAAGAAATTTGGGGAATTACGCCGGAAGCCATAATGTTTCTTTGGAAAATTTCCGCGTAACCGGCCAATGATCGTACGCCTTCTTGAATACGGGCGCCGCCACTGTCGTTTAAGCCAATCACCGGAACGCCAATTTTCATGGCCATATCCATAATCTTGCATATTTTTAATGCGTAAGTTTCCGACAATGATCCGCCAAAAACGGTAAAATCTTGGGAGAATACATAAACGATTCTGCCGTCAATGGTGCCATGGCCCGTAATAACGCCGTCGGAAAGATAAATTTCTTTGTCAAGTCCGAATGATTTTGTCCTGTGGGTCACAAACATGTCAAACTCTTCAAAACTTTTTTCGTCCAAAAGAATGTCTATTCGTTCTCGTGCGGTTAATTTTCCTTTTGCATGTTGCGCTTCAATGCGTTTTTCACCGCCGCCCAGTCTTGCTTGAACTCTTTTTTCAATGAGTTCATCAACTTTATCTTGATTTGCCATTATGATTTAATTTTCTTGTATTTTTTTTGATTATTTTTTTCACCACCATTTAAATTTGGCAATATTGATTGGAATTATTTTTTTGTTGAACAAAGTTCCGTGAGTACGCCATCAGTAGATTTTGGATGCAAAAAACCAATATCCAATCCTTCAGCGCCTTTGCGCGATTCCTTGTCAATTAGCGTAACGCCTCGTTCTTCGGCTAATTTTAAAGCTTCGGAAGCGTTGTTAACGGCAAAAGCAATGTGGTGGATTCCTGGTCCTTTTTTAGCGATGAATTTGCCAATGGGACCATCGGGCGAAGTGCTTTCCAACAATTCAATTTTTGTGGCACCGACCAAAAAAAAGGCTGTTTTCACCTTTTGGTCAACAACCTCTTCCACAGCGTAGCATTTTAAGCCCAATACTTCTTCATAGCATTTAATGGATTCTTGTAAGTTTTCCACAGCAATGCCAATGTGTTCAATTTGTGAGATATTCATAAAAACAGTATTTTTATAGATCTAATTTTAATTAATCATAAAATAGAGGGAGTATTTTTGAATAATTATAAATTATGAGTAAAATTATAGAATAGTTAAATCTAAAAAGATGACAGTTATCATATAATGGATTAAATGGCCAAAATATTTCGGTAATTTTTTATGGTTTTGGCCTTTTCAAATAATAGGAAAGTCAATGAAGAAATCCGTAATTCATTTTCTGGAATGAATTTAATGATGCAAAAAAAATCATATAAAAAAGCCCCGAAATTTATTTTGGGGCTTTTTTAAAGGGATAATTAAGGATTATAATGCATCGTATTTAATCTGCAAATTCTTCAGCATGCTGTCAGATATTTTCTCTAAATCAAAGTTGTGTTTCCAGCCCCAGTCTTTTCTGGCTTCAGAATCATCAATACTGCTTGGCCAGCTGTCGGCAATGGATTGCCTGAAATCTGAATGATAAGAAATGCCAAATTCGGGAATAAAATTTTTGATTTCCTCGGCAATTTCTTTGGGCGTAAAACTGATGGCCGCCAAATTATAGGAAGATCTTATTTTTATGTTTTCGGCAGGCGCTTCCATTATTTTTAAAGTGGCGTCAATCGCGTCGTCCATATACATCATGGGCAATTTGGTGTCTTTGTTTAAAAACGAATCATAATTGCCGTCGAGCAGCGCTTTATGGTAAATTTCAATGGCGTAATCGGTTGTTCCGCCGCCCGGACTTGTTTTCCAGCTGATGATTCCCGGATAACGCATACTTCTCACATCAACCCCATATTTATCGAAGTAATATTCACACCAGCGTTCACCGGCCAGTTTGCTTATTCCGTAAACGGTGGTTGGTTCCATCACGGTTTTTTGGGGCGTATTTTCTTTTGGCGTTGTTGGGCCGAATACGGCTATGGAACTTGGCCAAAATACTTTTTTAATTTTTCCTTCTTTTGCCAAATTAAGGACATTTAATAAGGAATTCATATTGAGATCCCAGGCTTTCGCAGGGAATTTTTCGCCGATTGCAGAAAGCATGGCAGCCATTAAATACACTTCAGTAATCGCATATTTATCAATAACGGCAGCAATTTGTCCGTAATCCAGCGCATTGATGAACTCAAATGGACCAGACGCCATTAATTCTTCATTTCCTTCGCTGATATCTGAGGCAATTACGGCGTTTTTTCCATAATTTTTGCGTAATTTTAGCGTCAGTTCTGTACCGATCTGACCGCAGGCACCAATAATTAATATGCTTTTATTCATAGGGCTAATATCCTTGTTATTACGGTTGCAAATATACTGAAAATTAAAATTTTAGTTTATTTTGAATCGTTTTTTATCAAATTATTAATTTTATTATAAAATAGTGTAATAATTAGTATTTTTGGCGTTAATAAGTTTTACTATGAAGTATATATATCCTTTTTTATTAATTATTTTATTGCTGAGTTTTTCGTGCAACAAAAATAAAGAGACGGCGCAGGTTTCAGAAAAAGCCGATTCCTTAAAATTGGATGCAAATCGCATAGAAAACAGGATAGGCGAAACATTGATTCCTGAGGCAAAAGCGGAAATGGATAATTGGAAAGAATACCAACTTGTTGATGAACTGCTGTTGAAATATTACAGCATCACCACTTTGGAAGCGCTTACCAATGCAGAGGAACTTTCCCGATTGGTGAAGATGATGAAAGATTCCATAAAAATAGAGAAATTGAAAAAACCGAATATCATAGCGCGTATCAATGTGTTGGAAAATGAAACGTTGCGGTTGGCCGATATGGCAACCATTCCTTCAATTTCGAAAGAAGAAGTAAAAGAGGAGGTGAGCAATATTGTGGCAATTTATTCCGCAATGAATTCAAAGATAAACACCATTTATCAGGCGGAAGGTATTCAAAACAGCTTGGAGTTTGATACGGAAACGCCAATAGAAATCATGGAAACCACCACGCCGCCGGCTTACAGAAATTATGAGCGGGAAAGGCCTTTAAATAAAATCAATAAGCAATGATCAAAAAAATAGGCTTACTTATTTTCATCGCGGTGTTTTCTTCCTGTGAAAATAAACCATCGAATACCAGAGAATTAAAGGAAGCTTCTGAAAAAGAAGCCATAAATACGATGCTTGATGCGTGGCATAAAAGCGCTTCCGAGGCAAAGTACGATGCCTATTTTAATGCGATGTCCAATACCAGTGTTTTTATTGGAACCGACGCTTCCGAAAATTGGAACAATAAAGATTTTAAAGTTTTCAGCAAACCATTTTTTGATCTTGGCAAAGCATGGAATTTTAAGCCGGTAAAACGAAATATTTATATTTCCGCTGAAGGAAATTTTGCTTGGTTTGATGAACTTTTGGATACCTGGATGGGCGTTAGCAGAGGTTCGGGAGTTTTGAGTAAAACCGAAGGCGTCTGGAAAATTGAACATTATGTGCTTTCGGTAACCATCCCAAATGAAAATATTACCGAGGTTATTGCTCTAAACAAAGAAAAGGATTCCATCTTTTTAAGCAGGTTAAAAAAGTAAGGAATTCACCTAAATCAAACCGTTTACCACTTCATAAATAAGTTCGGATTCATATCCTTTTGAACTCAAATACGTTAAAAGTTTGCTTCTTTTTTTGAAAGCATTGGGCTCTTTAATTACCGCCGCTTTTTTTTCGGCAACTTTTTGAAGTGTTTTTAAATAATCGTCCTCGTCAATTTCTTTTAAGGCAGTTTTAATGTTGTAGGGTGAAATATTCCTGAATTTCAGTTCATTCACAATCCTTATTCTGCCCCAGTTTTTTATGGAGAATTTGCCTCTTGCAAAAGCTTTTGAAAATCGTTCTTCGTTTAAAAAATTATGCTGTAACAAATGGAGCGTTATTTTTTCCCTTGCTTCAGGAATCATATTTAAATCGTACAGTTTTTGCGCAACTTCTTTATGGCAGCGTTCCTGATAGGCACAAAAGTTCTCCATTAATTTGGTTGCTTCAGTTACCGTATAAGATTTTTCGTTTTTCATTACCCACAAATTAAATAAAAAAAGCGACTCAGAAGGAATCGCTTTTGATTAAATTACTGTTTTCTGTCCAGCTTAAACTTAAAGTTGTTCAGCAATTGATACATCACCGGAACAATGATCAGCGTTAAGAAAGTCGCAAAGGTCAACCCGAAAATAATGGTCCAGGACATTGGTCCCCAAAAGGCCACGTTTTCACCGCCAATGTAAAATTCCGGGTCAAACTCTGTAAATAAAGTCATAAAATTAATGTTAATTCCCAACGCCAACGGCATCAATCCTAAAATGGTGGTAATTGCCGTTAACAATACAGGCCTTAAACGCGTTTTACCGCCTTCAACAATGCTTTCATTAATGATTTCTTTGGTTAAAACGCCTTCATCCAATCCTTCTTCCAATCGTTTGCGCACTATGACTAAGTTGGTGTAATCAATTAGCACAATGGCGTTATTCACCACAATACCCGCCAGTGAAATAATTCCAATCATAGTCATCATAACCACAAATTCCATTCTGAAGACAATCAATCCAAGTAAAACGCCAATTAAACTCAATAAAACTGTTAATGAAATAATGATTGGTGTTGAGGTTGAATTAAACTGCGCCACCAATATCAAGAAAATGAAAAATACCGCAATTAACAAAGCTTTGCTTAAAAATGCCATTTCTTCGGCCTGCGATTCTTGTTCACCGGTAAAGGATATGCTTGTGTTTTTTGGCAAATTGTAATTTTTCAATTCGGTTTTAATTTGTTCATTTATTTCATTGGCATTGTAACCTTCCAAAACATTGGACGCAATGGTAATTACACGGTCTAAGTCTTTTCTTTTGACCGAACTAAATGTTGAGGAAGCTTCAGTATGCGCAATTGATGAAATTGGAACCTGAACAATTTTGCCGCTGCTCTGATTTCTAAAGGTGATTTTTTGGTTGATCAGGGCCTCTTTATCATAACGATATTTATCCGTCAAACGCATATTTATCGGATAATCATCCTCGCCATCTTTATAAGTGGAGATTTCTTTTCCGAACAAGGAAGTTCTTAGCGCATCACCAATTTGGCCGGTTGAAACATTCAAACGACCTGCTTTTTGTCGGTCGATAATGATTGGCAACTCTGGTTTTCCCTGTTCAACATCTAATTTCAATTCTTCAACACCTAAAATGTTTTTATTTTTGATGAATTGTTTGATGTCTTCGGCGGTTGCCAGTAACGCTTCGTAATCATCTCCTGAAACTTCAATATTGATTGGCGATCCCGCTGGCGGGCCATTGGCAGGCCTGTCAACAATGATGTCAACGCCAGGAATATCCTTCAGTAATTCTCTAATTTCAATTAAAACATCTTCTGTATCTATGCTTCCTCGCTCAATAAATTTAACAAAATCTACTATAATACGCGCTTTATTAGGGGTAGTTCCTCCATCTTGCCCGCGATTTGGGTCGCTGGCTCCTTCACCAACCTGACCAATGACCGAAGTGATTAAAACGTTTTTTCCGTCAACTTCATATTTTTTCAGGTGATTTTGAATTCTGTTTTCAACATCTATTGAAAGTTTATTGGTAACTTCTATATCGGTTCCAATAGGATATTCCAAATATACATACACTTGCTTTGGTGGCGTTTCCGGGAAGAAAAGTACTTTTGGAGGAAATGCCATAAAAAGCAGAATAGACAAAAACAACAAACCAAATGTTCCTAAAAAGAACCATTTTGGTCTTTTTCCTCTCAAGGAATATTGCAAAGTGCGTTCATAAAAATTTTCTAATTTTGGTAAAAAATTATTTTGAAACCATTCCGTGCCGGGCGCTAATAATTTTGTGTTTATAACCCGAAGCAATCCTGCAAACATGAACAACATTCCGGCAGCATTCAGCCATTTTATTTCTAAAGACAATCCTGCAATAATTAAAATAACACCGACAGAAAATAAAATGGAACTAAAAATCACTATTTTTTTAAAATTAACTTCATCTTCCTTTATTTTCATATAAACTGCCGTCAACATTGGGTTTATTACCAATGCAATAAATAAAGATGACAATAAAACAATGATTAAAGTAATTGGCAAATAGCGCATAAATTCACCCATCATTCCTGGCCAAAAAGCCAATGGAAAAAAGGCGGCCAGCGTTGTTGCCGTTGAGGCGATAATAGGAATGGCAACTTCGCCAACGCCATACTTGGCGGCATCAATTTTTGAATAACCTTCATCCAGCAGCCTGTAAATATTTTCAACAACAACAATCCCGTTATCCACCAGCATTCCCAATGCGATCACCAAAGAAAATAATACCATGGTGTTTAAGGTGACGCCCATAGCATTCAAAATAATGAATGACATAAACATAGACAATGGAATTGCAATACCGACAAAAAGTGCATTTCTGATGCCAAGGAAGAAAAGCAGCACTACCACCACTAAAATAATCCCCAAAATAATGCTGTTTTCCAAGTCGGAAACCATGGTTTTTGTGTCGTTGGTTTGGTCGTTGGTTTTAGAAATGTATAAATTTGACGGAAAGTAGCTTTCTTTGGCTTTGGCAATAATCGCATCAATTTGGGTGGAAGCATTGATTAAATTTTCACCGCCACGTTTGGTCACGTCAAGCATCACCACCGGTTGTGAAAATTCACGGGCGTAGCTTTGTTTTTCCTGCTCTTTAAAGGTAACGGTTGCGATATCGCGCAAGTAAACAATATCTTCGTTTTCTTGTTTTATAATGAGGTCGGCAATTTCTTCAGCCGATTTAAATTCTCCCAGAACACGAACATTCCTTCGCAATCCGTTTTCCAACAAATCACCGCCGGAAACCGTCATGTTTTCATTTTGAATGGCTTGTGAAATGTCGTTAAAGCTGATTTTGGAAATTTCCATTTTGTATAAATCAACGCTGATCTCCATTTCCTTGTCTTGGATACCGCGGATTTCTACCTTTGAAATTTCAGGTACTTTTTCAATTTCTTCTTCCAAATATTCGCCGTATTCTTTAAGCTCATCCATAGAAAAATCACCCGACAAATTGATGTTCATAATGGGCATCAATTCGGCAAAGTTCAATTCTTTTACGGTAGGATCTGAAGGCAAATCTTTTGGAAAATCCTTATCGGATTTTGCGGCATCAACTTTGTCTTTCACTTTTCGCAAAGCTTCCGTTGGCGTAACGCTAAAATCGAAAGTCACTTTTATGGATGAAAATCCTTCGATGGAAGTGGAGGTGATTTCATCAACGCCAGATATTCCGTTGATTTCTTTTTCGAGCGGACGCGTAATTAATTTCTCAATATCGATTGCGGAGTTTCCTGGATAGGCGGTGGACACGAATATTTCGGGAACCACAATTTCCGGAAAAGCTTCTCTTGGCATACTTTGGTAAGAGAAAATTCCTGCCAAAAAAATCATTCCAATCACCACAAACACGGTCATTTTATTATTTATGGACCAAGTTGAAAGTTTGAATTCTTTTAATACTTTACTCATTTTAATGCTTTTAGAAGTGTTGTAGCCGAATTAATTTTTACCAATTTTAACTTTATCTCCATCTTTCACAAATCTTGCGCCGGCATTTACCAACGTGTCATTTTCTTTCAATCCGGAGCTAACATAAACTTCATGATTGTATTCTTTGGCAATGGTAATGATATTTTTAACCGCTTTTTGTTCGTTGTTTTCTGTAACCACCGTAAACACATAATTATTGCCGGTTTGGTCTTGTTGCACCAAAGTGGCCGGAATGATGATTCCCTTTGTTTCAAAATCAACAATTTTTAGGTCGGCCAATAAATTAGGTTTGATGCTTTGGTCTTTATTGTCAATGTTTATTCTGATTTTAAAACTTCGGTTTGCCGGATTGATGTAATTCCCGACTTGCGAAATTTTTGAATTCATTTCTTTGCTGATGGAGGCAAAACGCACAACCGTTTCTGTGCCTTCTTTAATGATTGGCAAATAAGTTTCCGTTACGTCGGCTTCCACATAAACCTTGTCTAAATTTAACAGTCTAACTATTGGCATTTGCGGACTGGTAAGTTCTCCTAATTTTGGGAAAATTTCATCAACAACGCCTGCGAAAGGTGCCGTAATTCTCATTTTTCTGGCTTGGGTTCTTAATGATGATAAATTGTTTTCCAAACTTTCTTTTTGGGCTTTTGCCTGAAGATATTGCATTTCCGAGCCAATTTTTTGCTTCCAAAGTCGTTCCTGGCGTTCAAAAGTTGTTTTGGCCAAACTTAATTGGGTATTTAATTCACTGATGCTGTTTCTTATGGATGAATCATCCAGTTGAATTAAGGTTTGTCCTGAAACCACTTTTTGACCTTCTTTTACCAAAATGGCAGTTACGTTTCCGCCCATTTCCGGACTGATTTCTATGTTTTTGTTGGCCATCGCAACCCCTTGAATTTCAAGAAAGTGTTTAAAAACATCATTTTTGACTGGAATTACGGTTACTGTTTGAATATTTTTATTGGAATCTAATTTGGAGATTTCTTCTTCAACAGATTTTAGCGCGGTGTTTAAACTGTCTATTTTAGTTATTATGGTTGCCTTTTGCGCATTTAATTCTTCCAAAGAAGATTTTTTTGCTTCTTTTCCACAAGAGATCATAAGTGTGGCAGCAATAAATAGGATGGATATTTTTTTCATTGTATTCATTTTCTAGTTGTTGATTGGTGTGTTTAGTGCGTTGTCTAATGTTGCTTTATTGGCGATAACATTTAACATCGCCTGTAAATAATTTTGTTGCATTGCGTATAATTGTCTTTGCGCTTCCAGCAAGTCAAAACTTGTTGAAATTCCTTCAAAAAATTTGATTTGTTGCTTGTTTTCAATGCGCTCGGCCAACGATAAATTTTGTTTCGAGGTTTCATATTCTTCTATGCTGAAATTGTAGTTTGTTTTGGCCGATTCCAACATCAGAAACAGTTTTTGTTCGGTTTCGGTTAAGTTGGTTCTCGATTTTTCGAGTTCAATTTTAGCCTGTTGCGTTCTTGAACTTCGGGCCAGACTGCTAAAAATAGGAATGTCTAAACTTATGCCCAACATAGAAGAATCGAACCATTTTTGTTCTTTTTTCATAAAATCAAATTCCTGTCCGTAACCGGCATAACCAAAATTCACAAAACTTTTTAAGGTAGGCAATGCTTTGCTTTGCTCCAGTTTCACAAACAATTCATTCGCTGTTTCGGTATTTTTGGCAATTTTAAAATCGATATGGTTTTCAATGGTCAAATCCGAAGAAAGCAATTCCAGTTTTATATTTTCTTTGGCCAAATTTTCTAAGGAATCTGTCAAAATTACGGCTGAGTTAATGTCCAATCCCAACGTAATGTTTAACATTTTATAGGCAATCGTTTTTAAATTTTTGGTTTTTGAAAGCTGGCTTTTAACCGATGACAAAGTGATTTTAAGTTGTTCCACATTTTCTTCTTCAATAAAACCGTTTAGAAAAATTTGGCTGGTTTCTTCCAGATTTTTTTCCAGTGTTTTGATGTTTTTTTCAATAATCAAAATGCTTTCTTCGCTCAACAGCACATTTCCGTAGGCGTTAATTACCGCTTCTCTGATGCCTAGTTCGGTTTTTTCCTTGGCGTTTTCAGAAATTTTCAAATAGGTTTTCGCCGATTGCAATCCCACCAAATAAGATCCGTCGAAAATAAGCTGATTTAAAGTGGCGGTGGCATTCATATTGTGTTTGGTTCCAAAGGAGATTTCTTCAAATTCGCCCGGATTGCCTCCAAAAAACTCAGCAGGAAGTAACGAAATCTGTTGCTTGATCCAGTTTTGATAATCGATTTTCGCGCTTATTTGCGGCAAACCAATGGTGGTGGTTTCCCATTTTTTCTTTTTGGCAATTTCTACATCCCTGTTTGCATTTTGGCTTGCGTAACTATTTTTTAGGGCGTAATCAATGGCTTGTTGCAATGATAAGGTGATGTTTTCTTGGGCATTAACAGTAAAACTGAATAGGATTGAAATACCTATAATGATTATTTTCTTCATGCTTAAATTTCCTTTTTTTCTAATTGTTCTTCTAAAATTTGTAATCCTTTTTCGGTGGCAATAGCTCTTGTGTGGTATTCCAGCACATGCATTTCCAGTTGGTTCATCGTGTTTTTATTATAGGTGTATAAACTTGAATCGTGAACACTCAACATCAACGAAAAATAAAATTTTGCGGAAAGTTCCATGTTGATGTTTTTTCTGTAAAGCCCTTCTTGTATTCCTTTTGCCAAGTTGTTTGTGATATATTCTTTATAAATGAAAAGCTCATTCGAAATAATTTTTTTATAGATTTTAGGATAGTATTTTTTTAACTGATAAACGGGTGAATCATCAGAACTTTTGAACATATCCTTAAAAGTTTTTTTTATTTCAAAATTTTCTTGGATGGCATTGTATCCAACGCCGCAAATATTTGTAATGGTTTTATGCATTCCTTCATGAAAATAAGAAACGGCTTCATCAACAAGCTCCACCTTATTTTTATAATACTTATAAATTGTTTTTTTAGAAATGCCCAAATCATTGGCAATATCATCCATCGTAACACTTTTAAATCCGTATTTCAAAAATATTTCTCCTGCTTTTTTTAAAATGGTTTCCTTCATGTTAGATTCCTTTTTTATTTGAGGGTGCAAATATACGAACGGAAACTTTAAAAACAACAAAAGTTTCCAAAGTTTTTTGATTTATTGTGTAATTTCATTTGGCGTTTTTTAAATTTGCTTCGAAAAGCTGTATTTTTACAGCAAATTTCTATTCAAAATGAAGAAAATTGAAACTTATAAAGAAGATTTTGTTGATTTTTTAAACGAGAAAATTGGCGTAAAAGAGCCCGCAAATTTATATGGACCCATTCATTATATTCTTCAAATTGGCGGAAAACGCTTGCGTCCGGTATTGACTTTAATGACTTGTGAAATTTTTAACGGCGATGTGCAGGAGGCTTATGATGCTGCGTTGGCTATAGAAATTTTCCACAATTTTACTTTGGTGCACGATGATATTATGGACAGCGCGCCCATCAGAAGAGGTTTTGAAACCGTCCATAAAAAATGGGATGTCAATACCGGAATTTTGTCGGGTGATGCCATGTTGATTATGGCGTATCAATGCTTTGAAAATTATGAGCCTGTTGTTTATCAAAAATTGATGAAACTTTTCAGCAAAACTGCGTTGGAAGTTTGCGAAGGCCAGCAACTGGATGTCGATTTTGAAAGCAGAAACGACGTGACCATTCCAGGGTATTTAAAAATGATCACCTATAAAACGTCGGTTTTGTTGGCAACAGCGATGAAAATGGGCGCTATTATTGCAAATGTTGAGGATGCTGAATCCGAACTCATTTACGATTTCGGACTCAACCTTGGCATCGCTTTCCAATTGCAGGACGATTATTTGGATACTTTTGGCGATGAAGCGCTCTTCGGAAAACAAATAGGCGGCGATATTTACGAAAACAAAAAGACGTTTTTGTATTTAAAAGCCATTGAAGTCTGCGCTATTGCCGATAAAGAAAAATTGATGAATTTATACGCTGCCGAAACCAATAGCGAAAATAAGCGAAAGGAAGTTACTCAAATTTTTGAAAGCAGCCATATTCCAGAAATCACCATTCAGGAAATAGAAAGCTACACCAACAAATCATTTGAAATTTTGGAAAAATTGTCCATTTCCGATGAAAAAAAGGCAATTCTTAAAAATTTCGGAAACAGTTTAATGAAACGCACCATTTAATGTTACCCGCAAAAAATTCCCTGGAACTGCTAAAATCAATCGAAGCTGAAAATTTATATGGGCAATTGATTGCGCAGTTAAATAAGGATTTTCAGTTGGCAAATGTTGCCGTAAGTTTTGATATCACGAATTCGCCAGTTCAGTTAAAAAAACAATTGTTTGCTGTTTTATTGAATTTAATAACCAATCAATATGATGATTATTTAAATTTATTGTACCGAATTGATGTGCCCGAAAGCGAATTGGCCAAACTGCTGAACGATAATTTAACCGCCAGCATGGAAGAAATAACCTATCTGGTTTTAAAAAGAGAATATCAAAAAGTGTGGTTTAAACAAAATTTTGATAAAATTTAAGTCATTTAAAATGGCGTTAATCTAATATTCAGCCGATTAGATCGGATTTAAAAAATTTATGAAATGATGCATCAAGCATTTAAAAATTGTTTAAAATTATTGTGCATAAACGAAAATAGTGGTAATATTGCAAACCAGTTTTAGGTCCCATAGCTCAGCTGGTTAGAGTACCTGACTCATAATCAGGGTGTCCTTGGTTCGAGCCCAAGTGGGACCACAAAAGAGAGAAGATTTACATTTAATGTAGATCTTTTTTTATTTACGGAAACAGGCGAGAAGTTTATCCCGAGCCAGCCTGTACGCTAGGCAGGCGTAGTCGAGGGAAGCCCCAAGTGGGACCACAATTTAAAATTATAAAGCCTTGTGAATCTCAGATTTACGAGGCTTTTTTTATTCTATGAGATTAATGATTGCTTTTTGGCTTCTTATTTGACAAAATTAAATTGTGTATGGTGATTTTTGTCATCTCACATTGTTATTAAACTGTTTATTTTTGGGCAATTAAAGAATGATATACATGATGTACGCTTATCAATTAATGTACGAAAAAGTGCAAAGATTTGAAGTGCCCGACGCTTCAAGCATCATGTCGTTTCTTACAGCTTAAAAAGAAACCGCATTTCCTAATTGGTCAATCAGCAAATTTACATGTAACCTTTCGTGATTTTTTTAAGGCCTTTGGTCTTAATTTTATTCAAAAACCAGTTTGTATGGAAGCGAAAAAAGATAATTTAACAAATTCAACACAAAAATTCCGTGGATTCCCGGAATATTTTGATAGCGCAACCTGACAGTTAGTTTTGGGGGTTCCTGCTTTTTAATTATATAAAGCAACCTTTTTTAATATTTCTCCTAATTATTTAATAATTACAGACATCCTTATTATTATAAATTCAAAAATTAGATTTAAATTTGCTAAAAATATATTAAAAATGTATTTAAATTAAAAAAAATAATAGTCAATTTACAAATATAACAAAATATAACAATATGTTAAAATCGATGATTAGATTGCGAATGAGTTCACATGATGCTCATTATGGAGGAAACCTTGTTGACGGCGCAAGAATGCTTCAGTTATTTGGTGATGTTGCCACAGAACTTCTTATTTTAAGAGATGGTGATGAGGGTTTGTTTAAAGCGTATGATATGGTTGAGTTTATGGCGCCTGTTTATGCGGGTGACTTTATTGAAGCTGTTGGTGAAATAATTGAAGAAGGAAACTCTAGCAGAAGAATGAAATTTGAAGCCCGCAAGGTGATAGCGCCACGTCCTGATATTTCAGATTCAGCCTGTGATTTTCTTGAAGAGCCGATTATTGTTTGTCGTGCAACTGGAACCTGTGTTACCCCAAAAGCAAGTCAGCGTAAATAGATGTTGATATGGCAAAATTAATTATCACAGCCGCAATTTCGGGTGCGGAAGTTACCAAGGAACAAAATCCCGCAGTGCCTTATACCATGGAAGAATGTGTTCGTGAAGCAAGTTTGGCTTATCTGGCCGGTGCAAGCATTATTCATTTGCACGTTCGTAAAGACGATGGCACGCCCACTCAAGACAAGAACCGTTTTAAAGAAGTGATGGATGCCATTAGGTTAAAATGTCCCGATGCAATTATTCAGCCTTCAACTGGTGGTGCGGTTGGGATGAAAAATGATGAAAGGTTACAGCCAACGGAGCTTAATCCGGAAATGGCAACGTTGGATTGCGGCACCTTAAACTTTGGTGGTGACGAGATATTTGAAAACACCGAAAATACCATCATATATTTTGGAGAGCGAATGATTGAAAAAAACATAAAACCGGAATTGGAGGTTTTCGACAAATCTATGATTGATATGGCCTTGCGTCTTCATCAAAAGGGATATATAAAATCCCCAATGCATTTTGATTTTGTAATGGGCGTTAACGGAGGTATTTCGGGAACCTTGAGAGACTTTGTTTTCTTGCGCAACAGCATTCCCGATGATGCCACTTACACGGTTGCAGGCGTTGGGAGATTCGAATTTCCGTTGGCTGCCGCAGCAATTATTGATGGCGGCCATGTGAGGGTTGGTTTGGAAGATAATTTATATATATCTAAAGGTGTTTTAGCCAAATCGAATGGGGAATTGGTGGAGAAAGTGGTACGATTGGCTAAGGAACTTGGTCGTGAAATAGCAACTCCGGATGAAGCAAGAGAAATTTTAGGATTAAAAAAACAGTAAAACTGTTAAATTAAATGATAAAAAAAGGAAATAAATACGGAACTCACAGGGTTATTGAACCCTTGGGCGTTTTACCGCAGCCTGCAACGAAAGTTGACAATAATGTTACTGAAATTTACGATAACGAAATCTTGGTTGATGTTGATATTCTGAATATCGATTCAGCCAGTTTTACCCAAATTAAAGAACAGGCAGGCGGAGATATCAAGAAAATAAAAGAAATTATTTTGGAGATCGTTGCCACTCAGGGCAAAATGAAAAATCCGGTGACAGGATCTGGCGGCATGTTCATCGGAACAGTTTTAAAAATAGGGGATGCATTGAAAGGCAAAAGAGATTTAAAAGTGGGAGATAAAATTGCAAGCCTTGTTTCTTTATCATTAACGCCTTTAAAAATTGAAGAGATTGTAGCGGTTAAAGAAAATATAGACCAAGTTATTGTAAAAGCAAAAGCTATTTTGTTTGAAACCGGTTTATATTCAAAATTACCGACTGATATGCCCGATTCATTGGCGCTTGCGGTACTAGACGTATGTGGCGCTCCTGCACAAACAGCCCGTTTGGTAAAATCTGGAGACACTGTTGTCATTATCGGTGCCAGCGGAAAATCCGGTATGCTGTGCTGTTACGAAGCAAAAAGAAGGGCTGGCGTTAATGGGAAAGTAATTGGTGTTGATTTTAGCGACAAAGGTTTAGAAGCCTTAAGAAAATTAAATATCTGCGACGAAATAATTAAGCTTGATGCAACAAATGCACTTAGCTGTTATGATGCCATATCAAAAGTAACCAATGATGAACTTGCCGATGTAGTTATTAACAATGTAAACATCCAAAACACAGAAATGGGTTCCATCTTAATGTGCAAGGATAGAGGCGTGGTTTACTTCTTCAGTATGGCTACCTCATTCACAAAAGCGGCTTTAGGAGCTGAAGGTGTTGGTAAAGATATTGACATGATTGTTGGCAATGGCTACGCAAAAGACCATGCAGAAATAACATTAAATATATTAAGAGAACATAAAGGAATAAGGGATTTATATGAAAGCCTTTATGCATAATTAAGTTTTTTGAATAACTGAAATTTAAAAAAAATGAAAACAGCGTATAAAAAAGTAGCTTATAAACACATCCCTTTATTTAAGGATGTATCTCAAGAAGATTGGAATGATTGGAGATGGCAATTAAGACATGCCATTAGAGAAATTCCTACACTGGAAAAAGTAATTATTTTAACCGAAGAAGAAAAGGAAAATCTTTCTAAAACCTTAAAAAAGTTTAAAATGGCAATTACGCCATATTATGCGGCTTTAATGGACAAGGAAGATAAAAATTGTCCGGTAAGAATGCTGGCAGTTCCTGTTCTTAATGAATTGTTTGTTGACCCTTCTGATTTGGATGATCCGTTGCATGAAGATGTGGATTCTCCGGTTCCGGGACTAACGCACCGTTATCCGGACAGAGCCTTACTTCTTGTTACCCATGAATGCTCCATGTATTGTCGCCATTGTACCCGAAGAAGAATTGTTGGTGATTCTAGCGAAAAAATGGACAATAAACATCTTGAACAGGCATTCGAATACATCAGAAATACGCCGCAACTTAGGGATATTGTTATTTCCGGCGGTGATCCATTAATTTTAAGCGACGAAAAATTGGATTATATTCTTACAGAATTAAGAAAAATAGAACATATCGAGATTATCCGTATCGGCAGTCGCATGCCTGTGGTGCTTCCTCAAAGAATTACGGATGAATTCTGTGAAATGCTTAAAAAGCACCATCCAATTTATGTGAATACGCATTTTAATCACCCAAAAGAAGTCACTGAAGAGGCTAAAATTGCTTGTGAAAAATTAGCAAATGCAGGCGTTAATGTTGGAAACCAGTCGGTGCTGCTCAAAGGAATCAATGATTGCTCCAATATCATGA
Source organism: Lutibacter sp. (assembly GCA_036567345.1). Classification (GTDB taxonomy): domain Bacteria; phylum Bacteroidota; class Bacteroidia; order Flavobacteriales; family Flavobacteriaceae; genus Lutibacter. The sequence continues at coordinate 69,804 of DATCUQ010000004.1, read as the reverse complement.
AAAAGTTGGTGCATGAACTTTTAAGAATTCGGGTAAGACCTTATTATATATACCAATGTGATCTTTCCGAAGGAATTTCTCACTTTAGAACCACCATTTCAAAAGGCATTGAAATCATTGAAAACTTACGCGGACATACTTCTGGTTTGGCGGTTCCTACTTTTGTGGTGGACGCTCCAGGCGGCGGCGGTAAAATTCCGGTAATGCCAACTTACTTAATATCCCAAAACGAAAAAAGAGTGGTATTAAGAAATTATGAAGGTGTGATAACGACTTATACCCAACCAACTCATGGAGAGGAACATGATACTGAAAATTGTGAATTCTGTAAAGACGAGAATTTGGTTGCTAAAACTGGTGTGGCCATGTTATTAAACAATGACGGACTTTCTCTTCAGCCCGAAAATTTGAAAAGAAAAATCAGACAATTCGTAGAATAAAGGAACAAATACGATCCGTATTAAGATGAACAGCATTATTACAGAACAACTGCTTAATAAAACGACCTTCTTAGTAGGGAATAAAAAGAATGCGGGTAAAACAACTTTTCTGAATTATGCGCTTGCGCAACTTAGAGAAGTTGTTCGGCCTGCTTTTTTTACGATTGGGATTGATGGTGAAGCAAGTGATTTAATATTTGACACGCCCAAACCAAAGATTTATACGGAAACAGGAGATTATGTGGTCACTTCGAATTTAATGATCAACAAAAGTGATGCATTGTTTGAAATTATTCATGTGTTTCCATACAAAACTGTTTTAGGAAGGCTTGTTCTGGCAAAAACATTGCGAAGCGGAAATATAGAGCTTGTCGGCTCTGAAGACAACAAACAGCTCGCTGAAATTGTGGCGTATCTCAGAAATGAGGAGCACATAAATACCATTATCATTGATGGTGCCGCAAGTCGGGTAACGCAAGTGGCTTCCATTAAAAACAGCTGCTTTTACTATATTATTAAGCTCGACCAAAAAAGTTTAAATTCGGATATCAATAAATTAAGGACCATTGCATTCATCAGTAAATTTAGAGGGTTTGACAAAATTAAGGACATAGAAAATAAAAGGATATTCGAGATAAAAGGCGCTTTAACAGCATCTAAACTTTCAACGATTCCTGAAGATTGCGATATTTTGCTGCTCAATGATTTTACAAAAATATTCCTTGATTTTTCCCAAGTAACCGAGCTAACCAAAAAACTTGAAATTGCCTATAAAATACCTTATCAATTAGTCTCTTTTGTAGTCATTCTAAAAGATATTATGAAGGAAGATTTTGTGAAAATATTAAAAAGCCATAACCTGGAAGAACCAATTTTATACAATCCATATGAATATTAAAGAGACCATGCAATTTGTGGAATTTAACACATTCTATTCGGAGTATGCGCCTTTAACTCCTTATGGATTGCTGGATAAAAACAAATACCGTGTTTTTACGGATGAAAAATTGCTTTTTTCTGTTTATGATTCCATAGGCAAAATAGCTGTCTTTATCAATGAAAATTCTTTTCAGTCTGATAAAATTGAACACCATTTTAAAAGAATTTCCCATTTAAATACTTTAGAAAGAAAAACCTTTGATTCTTCAGAGGTTTTTCTGGTGAAAAAATTGTTGGTGAACTTTAAAAGCATCGTTAAACTGTTGAATGATTCGGTAAAAGAAGATTTACAAATCAACTTTTTATCAGAAGAATTATTGAATTTTTTGTCGCTTGATGGAATGAATAAAGAAACATTTTATTTAAGTGCACAATACAATCCCGAGCTGGCAGAAATCCGAAAAAAAATAGCGGAAACAGACAAAGTTTTGGCTGAAATAAAAAAAGAACGGCTTCATGAGATTTTAAAACAACACGACCTTGATTTCAGATTTCGTGATTTTATCATTGCTTCAGAAAATATCACAAACAATTTTAATCCGGAACTTATTTATAAAGAAGTATACGATAAAACTTCCTTATTGCTGAAGCCAATGCTTCCGAAGGAATATTTCGATTTGCACAAAAAAAGGGAAGCGTTATTGCTGGAAGAAAATAAGTTGGAACAAGAAGTTCTTATTACAATAGCTGAAAAAATAATTGCGGAGAAAGAGCTAATAAAAAACTATATCGATAAAATTGTTTTACTCGACACCCTTTTTGCAAAATCAAGAATGGCGATTAAATATAAAATGACAGCTCCTGTTTTAATGGATAAAAAAGCAACTATGGAAGTTGTAAACGGCCAATACCTGCCGCTGGCAAACAAATGCGCGAAAACGGGTGCCATTTACACGCCTTTAAATGCGGAGTTTGACAATAAAACCTGCGTTATTACAGGTTCAAATATGGGCGGAAAAACAGTGCTTTTAAAAACAATTGGATTTATGCAGCTGCTAACCCAAATGGGTTTTTGGGTTCCTGCGGAAAAGTTTAAAACATCTCTATTTGAAAATATCCATTATATTGGCGAAGACCTTTCCGAAAAAGTGGAAGGCCTTAGCAGTTTCGGATTTGAAATACACAATCTTACAAATGCCATAAATGATTTTGGAACTAATACATTGCTTTTAATTGACGAGTTTGCAAAAACAACAAACGCTACCGAAGCAAAAGCAATTATTGCAGCGATGCTAAAAAGTTTTTCCCAAAAAGAGACCGTTTGCAGCTTTTTGTCAACACACTTTATGGAATTGCCTGAATTTGAAAAAGTGTCATTTTATAAAATGAAAGGGCTGGATTATTCATCATACAAGAAATATTACAACAAAGAGAAACAATATTCATTGCGTGAAAGGATTAAGCTGATCAATACTTTTATGTGTTATGAAATTATAAAAACGGACAATAAAGACAGGACGTATGACGCCATAAAAATTGCGGATATATTAGGGTTAAACGATGAAATTATTAAATATACAAAAGCGTATTTAAGTGAGAATTATGATTAAATCAAAATTAAATCTCGACACAAGTAAGATTGCGAAAGCCCGAGAACTTTCAAAACAAATAACTGCCCCGGTACAGAAATATATAGAAAAACACACAACTGTTGCCATTGAGAGAACAACACTTAGAATGATGGGCGCAGATGGCGTTGACAGTATTGGTGTTCCAATTCCAAATATGGTTGTTGACCAAATAGGCGATCATATTTGCTACGGTGCCGCAAAGTATTATATCAATGCCTTGCTTAAAAAAGGTTTAACTCCTGAAGAACTGAATAATGAAATTGCAAATGGTTTAAATATTGCAAAAATTGATTTTGTTGACTTTTCTTATATTGAAGAAAAAGCGCAGGAATTGGTTGAAGTTTTTGCCACAAAAGTGAAAGCGAATGTGGCTTATAGAGAAGAAAAAATCAATAAATATAAAGAGAAAGAGAATTCCCCGTTATTGTATCTTATTGTTGCAACAGGCAATATCTATGAAGATGTAAAACAAGCGCAAGCCGCCGCCAAACAAGGCGCTGATATAATTGCTGTTATTAGAACCACAGGTCAAAGTTTATTGGATTTTGTTCCTTTTGGGCCTACAACTGAAGGTTTCGGCGGAACCTATGCCACGCAGGAAAATTTCAAAATAATGCGTAAAGCATTGGATGAAACTGGGGAAGAAATTGGGAAGTATATTCGATTGGTTAATTACTGTTCGGGTTTATGTATGCCTGAAATAGCCGTTATGGGCGCTTTGGAAAGGCTGGATATGATGTTAAACGATTCAATGTACGGCATTTTGTTTAGGGACATAAATATGTACAGAACTTTTGTTGATCAGAAATTCTCAAGAATGATCAATTCATTTGCCGGGATTGTAATCAACTCTGGCGAGGATAATTACTTAACGACTTCAGATGCTGTTGAAAAGGCTTACTCGGTGACCGCATCTCAGTTTATTAACGAAAGATTTGCTTATGAATCAGGCTTGCCTGCCAAATTAATGGGCTTGGGCCACGCTTTTGAAATGAATCCGGATATTAAAAATGGGTTCCTTTTAGAAATGGCACAAGCGCAAATGGCACGTGAAATATTTCCTGAAGCACCATTAAAATATATGCCGCCCACAAAATATATGACAGGTGATATTTTTAAAGGACTGGCAATGAACACTTTGTTTAACTTTATCGCAAAATCTACAAATCAAGGAATTTTATTGCTCGGTATGCTAACGGAAGCCATTCATACGCCGTTTATGCAAGACCGGTTTTTAGGCGTTGCCAACGCTAAATATGTTTTGAATAATATTGCCGATTTCTCTGATGATATTGAATTCAAAAAAGATGGAATTATGCAAACCAGGGCAAAAGTTGTGCTGGATGAAACGATTGAGTTTCTTGAAGAAATTAATAAAACGGACTTATTTAATGCCATTGAGACTAAAATGTTTGCAGAAGTAAGCCGACCGAAAAACGGAGGTAAAGGATTAAGTGGCGTAGCTGAAAAGGCCAAGGATTATTACAATCCTTTCTACACGTATCTTGAAAACGAATTAAATATTGTAAAAGAAGGAAATTAGTTATGATGATAAGACCTTACGGAGACACATTAAACGACGGAGCCGTTCAAATGTCATTTACACTGCCTGTAGCGCATTCCGCCAAAGCAGACGAAGCTGCAATTTTATTTGGAAAAAAGTTGGGATTTAAAGAGGTTGAGGTAGTTCACTCAAATCCGCTTTCCGACGAATTTACATTTTTTGTGGTTTACGGAAAAACAGAAATAAGCATCGATTATGATAAAGTTGTCGTTGAAGAGGTTGAAAAATCTTTGGATTTTTATGGCGTTAACAATTTTATCAAAGAAAATATAAAAAGAAAAATAGTGGTCGTAGGCGCTTGTTCCGGTACTGATGCGCATACCGTGGGAATCGACGCAATTATGAATATGAAAGGCTTCGACCAGCATTATGGCCTTGAAAGATATCCTATGATTGAAGCCTTCAACCTTGGTGCGCAAGTCCCTAACGAAGACCTTATTAAAAAAGCGGTGGAATTGAAAGCTGATGCTATTTTAATTTCACAGATTGTAACACAAAAAGATGTCCATATCCAAAACCTTACCGAATTTATTGAGTTACTTGAGGCAGAAGGGCTTAGATCTAAAATGGTAGTGTGCGCCGGAGGACCCAGAATTGGTAACAAATTGGCTTTGGAACTTGGCTACGATGCAGGTTTTGGCCGAGGCACGTATCCTGAAAATGTAGCTTCTTTTATTGTTGAAAAAATGCACGAAAGAGGGGTGAAATAACTTTTTTTATTGAATTTGATTGCCAAACTGTCTGTTGAGGTTGTTTGGCTTTTTTTATGCACAAAACTTGCCTAATGGCATTCATTGCGTTTTACTGAAAATTGCCAAAAAACTGTTAAAAACTACATTTTAAGTTGAAAACCTTCAAGTGGTAGGGTTATTGAAGTATTGCTTGTTATATAGAATGAAAGGTGCTTGTTTATGTATAAATGGTATAAAAATCCAAAAATAAATATGTGAATTATACAATTTTTTTCGAAAGTTGTGTAACACATTTGTTTATTTAACTGAGCAACTTTGCATAGGTATAATTAAATTCAGATTACAATAATTTAAAACTAAAAAAGATGAGATTAAAAAAAATTTATTTTGTGGCAGTTGCAGCGATGATTGTAATGCTTGGATTTCAAAGTTGCGAGAGCGATGACGAAGGCAATACCGCTAGAGTTCAATTAAAATTGGTTGATGCGCCAGGAGATTATTCAGAAGTGAATGTTGAAATTGTGGATATTCAATATAACAATAGCGACAGTGAAACTGGTTGGGTGAGTTTTGGAACTCCGGAAGATTATCCCATTAATGTTGATTTAACAACACTTATTGCCGGGAACAGCCTTTTATTGGCAGATCAAATAATTCCTTCAGGAATGTTAAAACAAATTAGATTGATATTGGGCGACGGAAATACGCTTAAACTGGAAGGACAAGCCGGAATGATGGCCCTTAATACGCCAAGCGCTATGCAATCAGGTTTAAAATTAAATCTGAATACCGCATTGGATGCAGGTTTTACCTATACATTTATACTTGACTGGGATGTGCAAAAATCAGTTGTAATGGCAGGCGCAGGCATGTATAATTTAAAACCTGTAATTAGGGTGAATGCAGAAGTAAATTCTGGGTCAATTGAAGGCAATGTATCAGGAGAATTTTTAGTGAACGGATTAAGCGTTTTTAACGATTTGGAAAATGCCATGGTTCAGGTTTATACAGCCAATGGTGTTTATGTAACAGAAACCGGCACAAATGCAGCAGGCGACTTTTTAATTCAAGGACTTGCCGCAGGCGACTACAAATTGAAAATAGTGAATCAGGAAACTTACGATGATTATGAATCGGCTTTAATCACGGTAAGTGTTGGGACAGTAATTAAGATTGCACCAATAGTGTTGGAAATTCCAACGATTTAAAAGACAAATTCGGTATTTTTTAATATCGAAGCAAATAATTTTAAAACCCACTTAAGCAATTAGGCGGGTTTTTAATTTATTGCTTAAAATTGTCAATATGATTAAACCATTTGTCAGAAAAAAAGCGCATTTTGTTTATTTAATTTTATTTTTACCTGCAAATGAGATTATAAATATATATTTGCTGCAAAATAAAGGATGCAATGAGATGTGAAAGGCGAATGCAATATGATTTTTTTGACCAGGATTATTTATTGAAAAATGATACTAAGTCAAATGCTTTTAGCCCACAATAATGTTTATGGTGTTGCGTTTTAAGACTTAGTAAATGTTAAAATGTATAATTTATTCACTCAATTTTTTTAAGTTTGCAGCATATTCAACCCCAAAATGAATAGAAAAAAAGTTAAAATAGTTTTATTGTGTTTTAGTTTTATGCTCTTTAGTTTAGGAGTATATTCTCAACCTCCTCCTCCTGGAAATGAATTACCGATCGACGGTGGCCTGTCTCTTTTGTTGGCTTCCGGTGTAGTTTATGGTATTTACTCCTTAAAAAGAAAAAAATAATTATTTTTCCAGCAATCTGGCTACATACTTGCCAATCACATCAAATTCTACATTAACCATGGTTCCCTTTTTAAACGCATGAAAATTCGTATTATCGTATGTATAAGGAATAATCGCCACAGAAAAACTGTTTTTTTCGGAATTTACAACCGTTAAACTTACGCCATTTATGGTGATGGAGCCTTTTTCAATGGTAATATTATTGTAAGTGTTGTCATATTCAAAACTAAATACCCAACTTCCATTTTCTTCGGTAATATTTGTGCAAACAGCGGTTTGGTCCACGTGGCCCTGAACAATATGTCCATCCAATCTGGCGCCAAGAATCATAGCGCGTTCCAAATTTATTTCATCGCCAATGTCCACAAATTTCAAATTCGATTTGTCAAGCGTTTCTTTTATGGCGGTAACCGTATATGCATTGCCGTCAATATTCACAATGGTCAAACAAACGCCGTTATGCGCAATACTTTGGTCTATTTTTAACTCGTTGGTGAATTTGCTTTCAATGGTGATATGAAGATTTTCTTTTTCCTGCTTCAGGTTTTTAACAAACCCCACACTTTCTATGATGCCGGTAAACATATTTTTTTCAATTTAATTGACTACTTTTGATGATTCAAAATTAAGTATAATAAACCTGAATTATGGAGAAATCTGAAAAAATAATAGTGGGAATTTCTATTGGGGATTTTAATGGCGTTGGCATAGAAATTATTTTGAAAACCTTTTTGGATAAACGGATGTTTGATTTTTGTACGCCAATATTATTTGGTTCAGCCAAATTAATCACGGCCTATAAAAAAAACATGGATATTAATTTGATTTTTAATGGCATACGGCAAGTTGACGCCGCCATCCAAGGCAAGTTCAATGTGTTGAATCTATGGAAAGAAGAATTTGAAGTCAATTTGGGAGCACCAACGGCAGAGTCTGGAAAATACGCATTTTTATCTCTTGAAGCAGCAACCAATGCCTTGGCCAAAGGAGAAATTGATTTGTTGGTGACAGCGCCCATAAATAAAGACAATATTCAATCGGAAGAGTTCCATTTTCCGGGGCATACAGAATATTTGGAATCTAAATTGAAAGGCGAAAGCTTAATGATTTTAATGGCCGACAGTTTAAGAATAGGATTAATTACAGGCCACATTCCGGTTTCAAAAGTCGCTACGTCAATCACGCCCGATTTAATAAAGAAAAAAGTGGCCATATTATACAAAACATTGGTGCAGGATTTTGCCATTTCAAAACCTAAAATTGCCATATTGGGATTAAATCCGCATTGTGGCGATCACGGCGTTATTGGTACTGAGGATGATGAAATAATACGGCCAACTATTGCCGAAATACAAAATGAAGGGAAATTGGTCTATGGGCCGTATGCTGCCGATGGATTTTTTGGTTCAGAAAATTACAAAAATTTTGACGCCATTTTAGCCATGTATCACGACCAGGGTTTGGCGCCATTTAAAGCGTTATCATTTGGTGAAGGCGTGAACTTTACGGCTGGTTTAAACAAAGTCAGAACCTCGCCAGATCACGGTACAGCCTATGATATTGCTGGGAAAGACGCGGCGAACATCAACTCGTTTAAAGAAGCTGTTTTTAGCGGAATTCAAATTTTTAAAAATAGGTCAGAATATAAGAGTTTGACTGAAAACGCTTTAAAAAGTACCCAACCAAAAGAAAATAGATAAATATTCAAAATTTATTTTAGATATATTTTATAATTTTATATCTTTGCACGCTCAAATTGAAGTTTGAAATGAAAGATTTAAAGGAGTTTGATATTTCTTTTATTGGTTTAAAAGAAGGAATACACCAATTTGAATATACAATTGACAAGAAGTTCTTTGATTTTTTTAATTATGATGAGTTTTACGATGCAAACGTAAAAGTAATGCTGTCATTTTTAAAAAACACAACAATTTTTGAATTGGATTTTGTTTTTTCCGGCTGGGTTGAAGTGGCTTGTGATGTAACCACAGAGTTATTTCATCAACCTATAGAGGCTGAGATTCATTTAATTGTGAAATTTGGGGACGAATATAATGATGAAAACGAAGAGTTGTTAATCATCCCGCATTCTGAAAATAAAATGAATGTTGCCCAATACATTTATGAAGCAATTGTGTTGGCGGTGCCAATAAAAAGAGTCCATCCGGGCGTAATTGATGGATCACTTCACTCAGAAGTTTTGGAAAAGTTAAAAGAATTTGAAATAAAAGACGAAGATCAAGAAGAAGAACAACAAGAGAATAAAACCAAGGAAATAGACCCGAGGTGGAATAAATTAAAAAATATACAAATAGAAAAAAATAAGAGTAATGGCACATCCTAAGAGAAAAATATCAAAAACAAGAAGAGATAAAAGAAGAACTCATTACAAAGCGGTAGCTCCCCAGATAGCTATTGACCCAACAACCGGTGAGGCACATTTGTACCACAGAGCACATTGGCATGAAGGAAAATTGTATTACAGAGGTCAAATAGTAATTGATTCAGCAGAAGTGATTCAAGCTTAATCATTTTCATGTAAATAATCATAAAAACTCTCATTTTGAGAGTTTTTTTTTACTTTTTAGGGTAAAATCGATCAAAATTGTTGAAAAGCACTAAAAAATCAAAATAAATTTCATTCCTTTGAGACGCTGTTTTGATGAAAAGAAAGCAAATTATGACGAAAATTACGGCAATTATAACTGCAGTTGGAAAATATGTTCCTGAGGATGTTCTAACAAATAAAATGTTAGAAAAAATGGTGGATACCCACGATGAATGGATTATCACAAGAACAGGAATTAAAGAACGAAGAATTTTAAAAGGAGAAGGTAAAGGAACTTCTTTTATGGCAATAAAAGCGGCCCAACAGCTGCTTGACAAGAAAAAATTAGATCCTAAAGAAATTGAATTGGTCATTGTGGCAACCGCTACGCCAGATATGCAGGCAGCCTCAACAGCTGTTTATGTCGCAACAGAAATTGGCGCAACAAACGCTTTTGGTTTCGATTTGGAAGCGGCCTGTTCAAGTTTTTTATTTGGAATGTCTGTAGCCGCAAAATATATTGAATCTGGAAGATACAAAAAAGTGCTGCTTATTGGTGCCGACAAATGTTCTTCCATGATTGATTATACAGATCGAGCAACTTGTATTATATTTGGAGATGGCGCCGGCGCAGTTTTATTTGAACCAAATGAAGAAGGTTTGGGATTGCAGGATGAATATTTGAGAAGCGATGGTGCAGGGAGAGAATTTTTACGCGTGAAGGCAGGTGGATCTATGTATCCGATGACTAAGGAAGCGATAGACAGAAAAGAAAATTTTGTATTTCAAGACGGTAAAACTGTATTTAAAAATGCAGTGTTTAATATGGCCGACGCAACGGTTAAAATTATGGAGCGCAATAATTTAACAAATGACGACATAAATTGGCTTGCCGCCCATCAGGCAAACAAACGCATTATTGAAGCAACAGCCAACAGAATTGAATTGGACAGTTCAAAAGTAATGATGAACATTCAAAACTACGGCAACACAACATCGGCAACATTGCCATTGCTTTTGGCCGATTATGAGCAACAACTTAAAAAAGGAGACAATATAATTTTCGCAGCATTTGGAGGCGGTTTCACTTGGGGATCAATTTACTTTAAATGGGCATACAATTCTTAACCAATTAACAATTTAAAAACCAAAGGAATATGGATTTAAAAGATATTCAAAATTTGATAAAATTTGTGGCCAAATCTGGCGCAAGTGAAGTTAAGTTAGAAATGGAAGATATTAAAATCACCATTAAAACCGGAACCGAAAGAACTGAAACCACCATACTTCAACAAGCACCATCAGGTGTTTCGCAAATGACAGCCGCAAGTGGGCAACCAATACTTGCACAAGCTCCTGCACAAACTGCAAGCGCAGATTCAGAAAGCAAAGAAGTTGCCACAAAATACATAGAAATTACTTCGCCTATAATTGGTACTTTTTATAGAAGACCGGCTCCAGACAAACCAGTTTTTGTTGAAGTTGGTGATGTAGTTAGTCCCCATACCGTAGTGTGTATGGTTGAAGCGATGAAATTATTTAATGAAATTGAATCAGAAGTTTCAGGAAAAATAGTGAAAATATTAGTGGAAGACGGAACTCCGGTAGAATACGGACAACCAATATTTTTGGTTGACCCATCATAATTTTAATTCCAATTTGCATGAGGATCTAAGTTTCAAAAAATCTTTTTGATGTTGATCGTCGTCTATAATAATTTGAAAACAGTATGTTTAAAAAAATATTAATTGCAAACAGAGGCGAAATAGCTTTAAGAGTTATACGAACCTGCAGAGAAATGGGCGTTAAAACTGTGGCTGTATATTCAACTGCTGATGCAGAAAGTTTACACGTACGTTTTGCCGATGAAGCAGTATGCATTGGTCCGCCTCCAAGTAGTCAATCCTACCTAAAAATGTCGGCAATATTGGCAGCTGCCGAAATAACAAATGCCGACGCCATTCACCCCGGATATGGGTTTTTGTCTGAAAATGCCAAATTTTCAAAATTATGTGAGGAACATGGCATAAAATTTATTGGAGCAACTTCAGAAATGATCAGCAGAATGGGCGATAAGGCATCAGCCCGTGCCACGATGAAAGAAGCTGGAGTGCCAACAATTCCGGGTTCAGATGGTTTATTGGATTTTTATGAAGACGCCGAAAAGTTGGCCGATGAAATGAAATATCCTGTAATGCTTAAAGCCACCGCCGGTGGTGGAGGAAAAGGAATGAGAGCCGTTTATAATAAAAGCGATCTTAGAAACGCTTGGGATGCAGCCCGTCAAGAAGCATTTGCCTGTTTTGGAAATGACGGAATGTACATGGAAAAATTGATTGAAGAACCCCGCCATATTGAAATTCAAATTATAGGTGATGCCTACGGGAAAGCCTGCCATTTGTCGGAAAGAGACTGTTCTATTCAACGACGTCACCAAAAGCTTACTGAAGAATCACCTTCGCCGTTTATGACCACGCAATTGCGAAAAAAAATGGGTGAAGCAGCCGTAAAAGCGGCAGAATATATATCTTATGAAGGCGCTGGCACCATCGAATTTTTAGTGGATAAGCATCGAAATTTCTATTTTATGGAAATGAATACGCGTATCCAGGTGGAGCACCCAATTACAGAGCAGGTAATTGATTACGATTTAATTTTTGAGCAAATTAAAGTAGCTGCAGGAATTCCTATTTCAGGAAAAAACTATTTTCCAAAATTACATTCCATAGAATGTAGAATAAATGCGGAAGATCCTTATAAAGATTTCAGGCCTTCACCGGGTAAAATTACCACATTGCACATTCCGGGAGGACATGGGATTCGAGTAGATACGCATGTTTATGCTGGCTATACGATTCCGCCAAACTATGATTCCATGATTGCCAAATTAATTACTACGGCCCAAACCCGTGAAGAAGCCATCAGTAAAATGAAAAGAGCGTTGGATGAGTTTGTGATTGAAGGAATAAAAACGACAATACCTTTCCACAGACAATTAATGGATCATCCGGATTATATTGCCGGTAATTACACCACTAAGTTTATGGAGGATTTTGAAATTCAACCTGAAGAAAATAAATAAAATTTCAAATTAAAATAAAAATAAAGGATCCCGATGGCTATCAGGATCCTTTATTTTTTTAAATTTACTTACAGTTTTTAAAGGATGAAACGAGCATTACAAATTTTGATAAACAATGGAATGATTAAAGGCGAACAGCAGCTGTTACCAATAAAAAATAAATTTAAACAGATGAAAATTTAAACAGATGAAAGAAAAAGAGCTACACTTCGACGGCATTGATAAAATTATTTTGAAACATTTAATGGAAGATGCCCGAACGCCAATTTTAAGCATTGCCCGTGAAATTGGCATATCAGGCGCGGCAATCCATCAAAGGTTGCGAAAATTGGAAGCTTCAGGTTTAATCGTTGGCTCTAAATTTATCATTAATCCAAAAGTATTGGGTTATAAAACCCTGGCTTTTGTTGGAATTTTCCTGGACTCTGCCAGTAAATATTCCGCAGCGATTATTCGGCTAAAAGAAATCCCGGAAGTCATTGAAAGTCATTACACAACAGGAAATTATGCCATCTTCATAAAAATTATGTGCAAAGACAATGAGCACCTTATGAAATTGCTCAATCTGGAAATTCAATCCATTAAAGGCGTGGCCAGAACAGAAACCTTTATTTCGCTCGACCAGCAAATTGACCGTCAAATTAAATTATAAAAAAAGCCGTTAAAAACGGCTTTTTTATTTGTTTCAATTATTCTTAATCTCTGGATCCAAAAATAGTTAAACCCCAATAAAGCAACATGGCCAAGGATCCCACAGCTGCAACCAAGTAAGTCCTTGCGGCCCAGGTTAAAGCATCTTTTGCGGCATCTTGTTCCCTGTTTGTTAACATATTATTTGTTTTAAGCCAAGACAATGCCCTGTTGCTGGCATCATACTCAACCGGCAAGGTGATAAAGCTAAACAAAGTTGCAAGCGCCATCATGCCAAGTCCGATAACGGCGATGGTAAAACCAATGCCTGTATCACCCGAAACTGCTCCCAAAATTAATCCGCCAATAACCAGCCATTGTGAAAATTTAGAAGAAATATTCACTGCAGGCACTAAAGATGAACGCATTTGCAACCATTGGTAGGCTTGCGCATGTTGAACCGCGTGCCCAACTTCATGAGCGGCAACGCAGGCTGAGGCGGCATTTCGTTGTTCATAAACCGATTCGCTTAAATTTACGGTTTTGGTTTGCGGATTGTAATGATCTGTTAATTGCCCTGGTGTTGATATAATTTTTACATCATAAATGCCATTGTCATTTAACATTTTTTCGGCAATTTCCCTTCCGCTTAAACTGTTTTCTAACTGAACTTCCGAGTAATACTTAAATTTGCTTTTCAACTTTTGGCTCACCAACCAGCTAATTAATGACACCAAACCTATAATAATATAAAATCCCATATTTTTCTTTTTTTAGTTAATGTACTTTTTTTTGGTAAATTTACATCATAAATTATTCCAAAATCCAGGAACAGACAAAATGACAAAAATCCCTCATATTCTTTTAATTTATACTGGCGGAACCATAGGTATGGTTAAAGATTACAAAACCGGCGCTTTAAAAATATTCAATTTTGACAAACTTTTGAAACATATTCCGGAACTTAATCAATTAAATTGCACCATACACAGTATTTCACTTGAAGAACCCATAGATTCTTCAAACATGAACCCTGATAATTGGGTTTTTATTGCTGAAATAATTGAAAAAAATTACGAAAAGTTCGACGGGTTTGTGATATTGCACGGTTCAGACACGATGTCCTATACCGCATCAGCAATAAGTTTTATGTTTGAAAATCTATCAAAACCTGTAATTTTTACGGGTTCACAATTGCCAATAGGCGATTTGCGAACCGATGCCAAGGAAAATTTAATCACCTCTATCGAAATTGCGGCGGCCCAAGAAAATGGAGAACCAATAGTTTCCGAAGTCTGTTTGTATTTCGAATACAAATTATATAGGGCAAACAGAACCACAAAAATTAACGCCGAACATTTTGAAGCATTTACCTCACCCAATTTCCCTCCATTGGGAGAAAGCGGGGTTCATTTAAAATTTTATAAGCAGTTAATTTATAAACCAAAAGAAATTAAACCCTTTAAGGTAAGAAAGCGATTAGACAATAATATAGTGATCTTAAAAATTTTTCCGGGAATCACCGAAAAAGTGGTTGGAGGTATTTTAGGTATTGAAGGATTGAAAGGTGTGATATTAGAAACATTTGGATCGGGAAACGCGCCCACCGATAAATGGTTTGTTAATTTATTGAAAGAAACAATCGCTAAAGGAGTTCATATAATAAATGTAACCCAATGTATAGGAGGAAATGTAATTATGGGGCAATATGAAACCAGTATTGAGTTAAAAAAGGTCGGAATTATTAATGGAGGTGATATAACAACGGAATCGGCTTTGGCAAAACTGATGTATTTATTGGGGGAAAATATTCCAAAAAATGAATTTAAAGCAATTTTCGAAACCCAACTTAGAGGAGAAATAAGTGCCTTTGAGTAATTTTTTTATAATATAACAGGTTTTTATTGATTAATTTTTAATATTTTAGCTTAAATCACGTTATTTTTTGCCAATTCTAAAAAAAAATTAAAAATAAAAAAAATCATTTTAAAAGCGCAATTAAATTTTTGCAACTCAACATTTTTTTGTTACTTGCCATACGCAAAAGATGTCTAAACGTAGAGGTATTAGATAAGTTAAAGACTTTAAAATCTTTCTCTTCGATGACTTGTTTGTTTTGTGAAAATTATTATATATTTAACCCGTGAAATTAATAAATTAACTATTAGACAATGAAAAGAGTATTTACTATCCTTGCAATTACAGGATTATTGTTATTTGGAGCAGCACCTAAAGCTTTTGCACAAGATGCAGCGAACACTGAACAAGTTGCTGACGCAACCGAATCAAAAACATTTCATCAAGAATTAAAACAACGTTTTATTGAAGGTGGGCCATTCTTTATGGGAATTGTATTGGTAACCTTAATTTTAGGGTTGGCAATTGCAATCGAAAGAATTATTTACCTTAACATGGCGACTACTAACACTAAAAAATTAGTAAGCGAAATTGATGGAGCATTATCTTCAGGTGGAGTTGAAGCAGCAAAAGAAGTTTGCAGAAACACTAAAGGGCCTGTTGCATCAATATTTTATCAAGGATTAGACAGAATGGATGAAGGCGTAGAAGCAGCTGAAAAAGCAGTTGTGGCTTATGGTGGCGTTCAAATGGGTCTATTGGAAAAAAACATTTCTTGGTTATCTTTATTTATTGCTTTGGCGCCAATGCTTGGTTTCTTGGGTACTGTAATCGGTATGATTGGTGCTTTTGACTCAATTCAAGCTGCCGGGGATATTTCTCCAACTGTTGTTGCGGGTGGTATTAAAGTGGCCTTGTTAACAACCGTATTTGGTTTAGTTGTTGCCATGATTCTTCAAGTTTTTTACAATTACATCATCGCTAAAGTTGATAGTATTGTAAACAATATGGAAGATGCTTCAATTTCACTAGTTGACCTTTTGATTAGACTGAAAAAATAGTAATTATGGATGATAAAAAATCAAAAATATTAACTTACATTACTGGTTTTATTGGATTGATAGGATTCTATTTTTTCGTTAGAATTATAATGGAAGGTGATACAGTTTTAACAGAAGATGTGGATGCACAAAACAGCGTTTTGTCTCCATTTATTACATACTCAATATTTTTATTGATTGCTACTTCAGCAATTGCGGTAGTTTTTTCATTGATAAATTTAACCAAGAATCCAGAAGTGTTAAAAAGAACTATGTTGGGAGTTGTCGCTATGGCTATTCTGTTAGTGATTGCTTATGTATTTGCTTCTGATGCAGCGACTACTGACGCTATGGGTAAAGTAATCCTTGATGGCGAAGCAGGAAGTGTTTCTAAATGGGTGAGTACTTTAATTAACTATACCTTTATTTTAGGAGCTATAGGCTTGGGATTCTTCTCATTTGACTTTGTTAAATCACTTGTAAAAAATTAATTAAATTATGGCAAGAAGAGAAGCTGGGGAGTTTAGTGCTAGTTCAATGGCAGACATTGCGTTCTTGCTTTTAATATTTTTCTTAGTGACTACCACTATGGATGTTGATTCAGGTATTGCCCGAAAATTACCGGAAAAAACTGATCAACAATCAGATGTAATTGTTAAAGAAAAAAACGTTTTGGATATCGTTGTTAACAGAAACAACCAACTGTTAGTTGAAAATGAATATGTAAAAGTAACTGACATTAAACGTTTGGCAATGAAGTTTATTGACAACGGAGGCGGATTGAGCACTCCAGTTGATAATAAACCAGGAGAACCTTGTGATTATTGTGGAGGAGCTAAAGATCCAAATTCTTCAGATCATCCAACAAAGGCTATTATATCTTTGCAAAGCGATAGGGGTACTACTTATGGTATGTATGTGTCAATTCAAAATGAAATTGAAGCGGCATACAATCAGTTGAGAAATGATTTGGCCACTAAAAGATATGGAAGATCATATGACGCGTTGCTTCAAGATTATGATGATAATCCTACAGAAAGTTTAAAAGTGAAAATTGATGATTTGAAAGATAAATATCCTCAAATTATCACTGAACCTGAACCGTTAAAATAATATCAGATTATGAGTAAATTTAAAATGAGAAAAAAAGGGATGCCTGCTATTTCTACGGCATCTTTACCTGATATTGTATTTATGTTGTTATTCTTTTTTATGGTATCCACCACAATGAGGGAAACTGATTTGTTAATAAAGAAACCAGCACTTCCGGTGGCAAGTGAAGTGAAAAAGTTGGAGCATAAAAGTTTGGTAAGCACTATTTATGTGGGTAAATCAAAGGACGCTAGAATAGCCGGAGATAAAATTCAGGTAAATGATAAAATTATCGAAGTAAAAGATGTTCCTAGTTTTATTTATGCTGAAAGAGCTTTAAGAAAAGAAGATGAAGTTAAATTTATGACAACTTCTATTAAAGCCGATAAAGAAGCTAGTGTAGGTACAGTTTTAGATATTAAAGAACAATTAAGAGATATTGATGCGCTTAAAATTAGTTTTTCGACTTCAAGAGGTACCGATTTATCAAAGAATTACGAATAATTATTGGCGTTTATAACACTAATAAAAATAAAAAAGGCAATCATATAAATTTGATTGCCTTTTTTACTTTTATAAAGTATCTTTGTTACTATGGGTAAGTATTGCTTAATATTTTTTTTTCTGATTGGCTTTGCGAAAATGCAGGCCCAGGTTAGCAACGATTCAATACTCGATTTAAAATATTTAGAAGATCAGTTATATCTGTCTGTTTCCTATTCTATTTTGAATAACAAACCAGCCACAATTTCTCAAAATGGATTTTCCGGTGGATTTTCAATGGGATTCATAAAAGATATTCCTCTGAATGAACAAAGAAACATCGGACTTGCCATTGGGGCGGGATATGCCTACAATGTTTATGTTCAAAATTTAAAAATATCAAGGAACAATCAAACAACATTGTTTGAACCGGCGGAAGAATACAAAACGAATAGATTGGGAATTAATGCCATAGAAATGCCCATTGAATTCAGGTGGAGAACTTCAACACCGGAAAAATATAGTTTTTGGAGAGTTTATGGAGGTATAAAAATAGCGTATCTAATGACCGCGAAAACAAAATTCGTGGATTCCGAAGTTCAAATTACCACCAAAAACATACCCGAAATCAATAAAATTCAATATGGCGTTATATTGGCGGCAGGTTACAGTACTTGGAACCTGTACTTTTATTATGGTTTAAGCCCATTATTTAAGAATGCTGAATTTAATGAGAAGGAGCTAGATTTAAAAGACATAAATATTGGTTTAAAATTTTACATCATGTAAACAAAATAAACAATAAACTGCGACGCAAACCCAACAACAGACCCCAATATAACTTCATTTAACTGATGCGCATGCAACCTTAACCTCGCGGATGCCATCAAACCTCCCAAAGCAAATAATAGCGCCATAAGCGGTATTAAATTTACTTTGTAGAAATAACTAAAATAAATTAAAAATCCTATTAAGCCTGAAATTGCCAGAGCATGCAGACTTATTTTTAGCTTTAGGTATAAAAAAAGTGATGTGCATATTAAACTTAAACCATACCCGAAAAATAGGAGTGCCAATATATCAACTATTAATGATTTGTATAGCCAGTTTCCAATTATAAAAGAAATTGAAATAAATAGCAATGTGGGAAATTTTCGCTCTTCAATAGTAATCATTTGATAACTATTTATCATTCCAAATCGTTTTAAAAGCCATAAAAGTATAATTGGAAATAAATAAGTGCCAATAAAGATAACAGCTAAGATGGTGTATTCTTGTGGTTTAAAAATAAATTTCGGGATAAAAAGAAAAAATAAAACGGTGCCAATTATCGGGAAATTTATGGGATGAAAAAAATAGGAAATAAATTTTGAGAATTTCATAGTCATTTTTAGGCCTTTTGCTAAAATATTTTTCGTAATCGAGCAACCGGAATATCCAACTGTTCTCTATATTTTGCTATTGTTCTTCTGGCAATAGGATATCCTTTTTCTTTTAGAATTATCGCCAATTTATCATCCGTTAATGGCTTCTTTTTATCTTCTTCTTTAATAACGGTTTCCAAAATGTTTTTAATTTCTCTGGTTGAAACATCTTCTCCCTGGTCATTTTTCATTGATTCAGAGAAAAACTCTTTAATTAATTTTGTGCCATAAGGTGTTGACACATATTTACTGCTGGCAACCCGTGAAACGGTTGAAACATCCATATCTATCACATCCGCGATATCCTTTAGTATCATGGGTTTTAATTTGCGCTCATCACCGGTTAAAAAATATTCTTTTTGATGTTGCATTATGGCATTCATATTTAAAAGCAATGTTTGCTGACGCTGTTTTATGGCATCAATAAACCACTTTGCTGCATCTAATTTATGCTTTATAAACATGACAGCTTCTTTTTGGGATTTCGATTTTTCGCTGGAATCCTTATAGCCATGCATTAAATTGTTATATTCATTTGAAACATGAAGTTCGGGTGCATTTCTTGAATTTAGGGTGAGTTCCAGCTCGCCTTCAACAATTCTAATGGTAAAATCGGGCACAATTTGTTCTGTTACTTTACTGTTCCCAACAAAGGAACCGCCCGGTTTTGGATTTAATTTTTCAATTTGTTTGATTGCCTCTTTTAATTCTTCTTCCGATACGTGAAATCTTTGCAATAATTTTGTGTAATGCTTTTTGACAAAATGTTCAAAACCATTTTCTAAAATATCAATAGCCAGTTTTACGCTGGGCTTTTCGTCTTTTCGTTTTAATTGAATGATTAAAGATTCCTTTAAATCACGAGCGCCAACCCCGGCTGGATCCAATTGTTGAACCATCTTAAGCAATCGTTCCAATTCTTTTTTTGTGGTAAAAATATTTTCTGTAAAAGCCAAATCATCCAAAATATCAACCAAATCACGGCGAATATAACCACTGTCGTCAATGCTTCCTATCAGAAAATCGGTAATAATTTCTTCTTCTTCGTTTAAACGATAGGTATTCATTTGATTTTTTAAATGTTGCGTAAACGAAGGGCCGGAAGCAAACGGAATGTCCTTTTCTTCATCATCTGTAGAATAGTTGTTGGCTTGCGTTTTATAATTTGGAATTTCATCGTCACTTAAATATTCATCAATATTTATGTCCTCGGTGTTTATGCTTTCATTCCCGGTATCATCATACTCATCATAGGTGTCGCTTAATTGCGAATTATCGTAGTCCTCAGCATTTTCATCCTCAATTTCCAGCGCCGGATTTTCCTCTAATTCTTGCTTTAGGCGTTGTTCAAATTCTTGCGTAGGCAATTGAATCAACTTCATGAGTTGAATTTGTTGCGGCGATAATTTTTGCGATAATTTGAATTGTAAACCTTGTTTCAGCATAAATTAAAATAGCTTTTTATAAAAATACGAAAAAAACTCAGCATTTATTGAATGATGATTTTTTTGGCAATAATTAATTAGAATTCTGCATTTTGCGGAGTTCTTGGGTAAGGGATCACATCCCGAATATTTCCCATTCCTGTTGTAAATTGAACCAAACGTTCAAATCCCAGCCCAAATCCGCTATGAACGGCAGTTCCAAATTTTCGGGTATCCAAATACCACCATAATTCTTTTTCATCAATTCCAAGATCCGACATTTTTTGTTGTAAAACATCTAAGCGTTCTTCACGTTGGCTGCCCCCAACAATTTCGCCAATTCCCGGGAATAATACATCCATGGCCCTTACGGTTTTTCCGTCATCATTCAAACGCATATAAAACGCCTTTATTTTGGCTGGATAATCATATAAAATTACCGGACATTTAAAGTGTTTTTCAACCAAATAACGTTCATGTTCGCTCTGAAGATCGGTGCCCCATTCATTGATTAGATATTGAAATTTTTTCTTTTTGTTTGGCGTTGAATTCTTTAAAATATCAATGGCTTCCGTGTAACTGACACGAATAAAATTATTTTCAATGATGAATTTCAGTTTTTCAATAAGCGACATTTCGCTGCGTTCCAAAGCTGGTTTCAATTTTTCTTCCTGGGCCAACCTGTCGTCTAAAAATGACAAATCATCTTTACAATTTTTTAAAACATAGGAAATAACCGATTTTATAAAATCTTCCGCCAAGTCCATATTGTCATCTAAATTATTGAAAGCCACTTCTGGTTCAATCATCCAAAATTCGGCCAAATGGCGTGTTGTATTTGAGTTTTCAGCCCTAAAAGTTGGTCCGAAAGTATATACTTTTCCTAAAGCCATGGCATAAGTTTCAGCTTCTAACTGACCCGACACGGTTAAATTCGTCAGTTTTCCGAAGAAATCTTTGGAATAGTCAATTTTTCCTGCTTCATTTCTTGGCGGATTGTTGGCGTCAAGCGTGGTAACATTAAACATTTCTCCGGCGCCTTCCGCATCAGAACCAGTTATTATTGGCGCATGAAAATTGTAAAATCCGTTTTTGATAAAATATTTATGCACGGCAAAAGACAACGCAGATCGTACGCGCATTACGGCACTAAAAGTATTTGTTCTTATGCGTAAATGTGCATTTTCACGTAAAAATTCAAAACTGTGTTTTTTTGGTTGAATGGGATATTCTTCAGGATTTGAGTCTCCTAAAATTTTAATTTCAGATACTTGAATTTCAACTTGTTGCCCTTTTCCAAGGCTTTCTATTAAGGTGCCTTTTATTGATATTGCAGCGCCTGTTGTTATGCGTTTTAGAATGCGTTCATCGGTATTCTCAAAATCAACAATACATTGAATGGTATTAATTGTAGATCCATCATTTAAGGCAATAAAACGATTTGCCCTAAATGTTCTAACCCAACCTTTAAGGTTTACTTCTTGTGAAAAATTGGTTGATTTTAAAAGTTCAGCCACGTTGCTTCTTGTCATATTCTAAATTTTTAACCTTGCAAAGATACGGTTTCAATTGATAATTAAAAAGTCAAAAGTTAAAAAGCGCCCTAGGTCCCGAACGGGGAATTTATATTGAAATTTCAAAAGTTTTGAAAATAAGTTTATGTGAAATTTGCCCTATTGGAATTGTTAAAAACCTAAATTACCAACCACAAATTAATTGTTCTGGGGGTTTTTTCACTCTAATTTATCGCCATTTTCATCCTCGGGATCAAGTATGGAAAGAGTTGGTTCTTTAAAATCCTCTTTGTTCGCAATTATTTTTTCTAATGAAAGCAATAATGATGGCAGTAATAACAAGTTTGATGCCATAGCAAATAAGAGGGTTATGGAAACCAAACCACCTAAGGCAATAGTTCCTCCAAAACTTGAAACGGTAAACACTAAAAATCCGAAAAACAATACGATGGAAGTATAAAACATGCTTACGCCAGTTTCATGCAAGGCCTTGTAAACGGATATTTTTATCCGCCAATTGTTTGCCTTTAATTCTTGCCTGTATTTGGCCAAAAAGTGAATGGTATCGTCCACCGAAATACCAAAGGCAATACTAAACACCAAAATAGTTGAAGGTTTCAACGGAATTCCTAAATAGCCCATTAAACCTGCAGTTATCAATAAAGGAAACATGTTGGGAATTAATGAAATTAAAATCATTTTGAATGACCGAAACATAAATGCCATGAATCCTGCAATAAGAAAAATAGCCAGGGCAAGGGAAATGATTAAATTATTGATTAAATAATTGGTGCCTTTTAAAAATACCAATGCTTTACCGGTAATGGTTACACTGTAATTTTCATTAGGAAATTCTTTGTTGATTTTTTGTTGTAATCGCTCTTCAATAATTTCCATTTTATCGGTGCCAATATCCTTCATAAATGTTGTTATTCGTGCATATCTGCCAGTGGAATCAACATAACTATTTAGTAAATTGGTGTTGGTGGTTGCATTTTTGGTATAAGCCAATATCCAATTTTTCTCTTGATTGGTAGGTAACTGATAGAATTTCGGATTGCCTCCGTAAAAAGCTTGTTTTGAGTATTTTACAATATTAAGAACAGAAATTGGTTTTGAGAGTTGGGGAATTTCATCAATGGTTTCTTCGAGTTTATCCATTCGCTTAAGTGTCCCCAAATTCATAACACCTTTTTCTTTTTTGGTGTCAATGATGATTTCTAAGGGCATAATACCGCCAAATTCTTCTTCAAAAAATACAATGTCTTTAAAGAATTGTTCGCCTTTTGGCATATCTTCAATAATACTCCCTGAAACTTTTATCATAAAAACGCCAATCATACTCACAATAATCAATACAATTGTTGTTGCATAAACGGCAATTCTATGATTTCTGACAATAGATTCTATTCTTTTTACAAGTGCTTCAATCCATCTTCGTTCTAAATGTTTTAAGTGTTTTTCTTTTGGCAAAGGCAGAAAACTATAAACAATGGGGATAAGGAATAAAGCAACCAGAAAAATTCCTATAATATTGATGGAAGCGACAATCCCAAACTCCCGTAAAAGTTGACTTTTAGTAAATATAAAAGTACCGAACCCAAAAGCTGTGGTCACATTGGTCATTAATGTGGCATTTCCTACTTTTGAAATAACACGTTGCAATGATTTTGCCTGATTCCCATGTTTTTTTACTTCTTGTTGGTATTTGTTGATTAAAAATATGGAATTGGGAACACCAATTACAATAATTAATGGTGGGATTAAAGCCATTAAAACCGAAATTTCATAGCGGAACAAGCCAATAAATCCAAATGCCCATATAACGCAAATACTCACGACCAACAGCGTAATCATAGTTGCTCTTACAGAACGGAAAAAGAAAAAGAAAATTAAGGCCGTAACTGCCAAAGCCAAACCAATAAAAATCCCAATTTCATCAATTATATTTTGGGCGTTCATAGTCCGAATGTAAGGCATTCCGGAAACACGGACATCAATGTTATTTTCTGATTCAAATTTCGCAATGGCAGGATTTAAAATATTGAAAATAAAATCTTTTCGGGCAGCAGTATTTACAATATCTTTCTTTAAATAGATAACAGATCTTATAGTGCCAGTTTTTTTATTGAATAAGATGTTGTCGTAAAATGGCAGATTTTCAAAAAGTTCGGTTTTAATTTTTATAATTTCTTCCTGATTTTTTGGGTCATTTTTATAAAGTGGTTCAAAATCGAATTTTTCTTCCTCAGCATTTTTTTTCAGTTCTTTAATATCGCCAATGGCAACCGTAAAATCTACTTCCGGAAAATGATTTAAATTTTTAGTTAAGTTATTCCAATCGTTGAATTTTTTTGGCGTAAATAAAGTTGAATCTTCAACTGCCAAAATGATTAGATTGCCTTCTTCGCCAAAAAGTTTAAGAAAGTTATCGTATTCGATATTAACTTTATGGTTTTTGGGAAGTAAATTTGCTTCTGTATATGAGAAACGCATATACTTCATTTGAGAAGCTAAAAAAATAGTGATGGCGGCTATTGCAACTAAGATAATATATCTTCTTTTTAAAATAAACCGAGAGAGCCTTGACCAAAAATCCATTCAAAAAAATTTCTGCAAAGGTATAAAAATAGTTTGTGCTAAAAGTATTTGATTCTTAAAATCTTAGTTTGATATTATAGCTTATTTTTACAGCCAAATTGTCGCTCCATTCCGGGTTTTTATAGGCGCCATACCTGTAAAATGCACTTAGGCCAAATCCTTTAAACATATTTGTAAACTCTAAACCACTTTCTAAATACCCTTTTTTTAAACTTTTAAAAACCAATCCGTTATGATAAGAGGGATTATGAATGTCGCCAATAGCAGCCCTGGTTACAAATATTAATTGTGGTTTAAATTTTTTGCCGAATTCAAACGGTTTTAGTTCATGTTTTAAGTGAATTGCCGCAAACCTGTCTGAAATAAATTCATTATAGCCCATGGTTTCAAAACTCATGGTACCGGCCAAAGTGATGCGTTTTGCCCAAGGATTTTTATAGGTATAATTGGGTGTTGAATTAAATAGATGCGAGATTGGCGCATCGCCAAAAACAATGCCGCCTTCCATTAAAATTGAAGTTTTGGCTTTTAGAAGACGTTTTATTTCGTGAATCGCCCTAAAATTTAGCTGGGTAAAATCGAAATCGCTGTTTAACACATTTTCGAAACTTCTCGTCATTTGAAACGTAAATTGCGGGAATTTATTTTTGATGGTCAATTTACCAATTGGAGAATTCATATACTCACTTTTGGGATTGTATTGAAAACCAAAAATGGCTGTTGACAAAATATATCCTGATACATTTTTATCGGGAGAAATAAATTGATAATCAAACGTATTTTTGTAATCACCTGTGCTTAATTGAAGCACTGCTTCTAAATTGGAACGGATGTCATGTTTTAAAAATGCACTTACCGTATTATAATTGTAAAACTGATCAATATTTACATTTCTTGGGTTTAGTGGTGAAAATGATGCGTTTTTAGCAATAAAATTTAAAGATCCAGCTTCTGTTAAATCATTTGTGTAAGCTGCACCAATCCAGGTATTTGTATTTTTGGCCAGTCGAAAGGAGGGCGCAATGTGATACTTAAAATCTTGGTCTTTTGTTCCGTAGGCCAGGTAAGATTCCAACTTAAGGGTACTGGAAAAGTTCGAATTTGTTTCACCGCCAAAACCAAATCTTAACCCTTCATAATTATTAAAATTAATCACTTTTCCCAAACTAATATTGAAGTATTTTGTAGGAAACACGCCTTTTAACAAATTTCTGGCAAAATTAACTTTTTTGTCAACTTTTTCAATTTCCGCTACGCTGTCTATCATTTTGTAAGTATTCTCGCCTCTTTTTGTTAAAGAATCCGTTCTGTACTTGTTCCAAAAATCATCTTGTTTTTTGTAGGCGTCATCGCTAAATTGGATGGTTGGCGCTGTGTTTTTTATTTTAATTGGTTTATTTATTTCAATATTTGAATTAATGGCTTTTGAAATAAAATAAACAAGATCTCCCTCACTTTTTGTTTTGGTGGATATGATGGAATCATTTTTTTTGGATTCACCAAATTTTACGGAGCCACCAAATCCAAATAAAGAAACCGGCAAATTATTGTCACCCTTTTTCAAAACAATATCCATATCTTGGGGAAACCAAAGGTTGTTAGATTTGATATAGCTGTAATTTTGGGTTGCTTTCACATTTACAGCACCTTTTAGTTCGGCGATGGCTTTTGTAAGTGCAAAATTTTGATTGTCAATATATAAAACACCTTCAATTCCTAAAGTTTCTTTAAGTTCTTTCGGTTTAAAATAAATAAGAATTGAATTTCCTGACTCCGTTTTTACGGTATCCAATATTTTGTAATTGTAATGTTTTAGGGCGTTATCGGCAATCGGATTGATATATTTTGTTCCGGCAAGGACGTAGAATTCATTGTAAAATGAAAAATCCTGAAATGTAATCGCCAAAAATTCATAGATCGGTTGCTTTAAACCTGCCATTCTTGAAGCCAAAACCACTTCCGTTTTGTTTTTTCCTTTTTCAAATTGAAATTCAGAAATTTTTTCTGAAATGTATAAGTGCTGTTTGTCGATTTCTTTTTTGAATTTATAATTGGAAGAATCCAAATTTTTAAATTCTTTTTGGCCATCTTTTAAAACAAAAACAGTATCAATATTGCCGCTGATAGAATCGGGATTGGCGGTAACCAAAATTTTGGTGTAGGTGTTAAATTTGAAGGAATTCAGCGATTTTTCAATATTATTTTTTGATTTATTTCTTATGGTATTCCTGATAATTTGTAAGGCAGGGTTTTCTTTGGCAACTATTTGAACCTCTTTTAAGCTTTCAATTTTTGGAGTTAATGATATTTTTATAAACTTCTCATTTTTGGAAATTGGAACAATAACAGATTCATAACCAACATATGAAATGCTGATTTGGGTTACTTTTTTTTCGGATTTTACTGTAAATTTTCCGTCAATATCGGTCAGTGTTCCAAAATTTGAAGAAGTTGTGATCGTGGCAAACGGCAATGGCTGGTTGTTTTTGCTGTCCAATACAATTCCCTGTATTTGATTTTGTGAAATAGCCATAAAAGGAATGAGTAAAAATAAAAATAGGAGCTTCTTCATTTAAATTTTTTTTCGATATGCGAAAACAAATATATGTTAATAAAAAAGCACTCGGTGAGTGCTTTTATTTTTTTTGATAAGTTTAACTTTTATGAAAAAATTAAACTTTCATGATTTCTTGATCCTTAATTTTAAAGTGATTGTCAACTTGCGCGATAAAGGAATCCGTTAATTTTTGAACGCTGGCTTCAGCAGTTGTTTTCTCGTCTTCAGAAGCTTCTGCTTTTTTAATTTCGCCCATCGCTTCCCTGCGGCCATTTCTGATGCTCACCTTTGCAAATTCAGTGGCAACTTTTGCTTGTTTGGAAAGCTCTTTTCGCCTTTCTTCCGTTAAAACTGGCACATTGATAATAATAATATCTCCGTTATTCATAGGATTAAATCCTAAATTGGCCAACATAATAGCTTTTTCAATGGGGTGCAACATTTGTTTTTCCCATGGTTGCACAGTAATGGTGTGTGCGTCCATGGTGCTTACGTTGGCAATTTGCGACAATGGTGTTTGCGAACCGTAATAATCAACATTCACATTCCCCAACATGGCCGGACTTGCTTTTCCTGCCCTGATATTTCTGAACTCTTTTTCTAAATGCACAATTGAATTTTCCATTAATTCTTTTGTGCCGTCTATAATAAAGTCTAATTCCTCATTCATAATTGCTTAAAATAAATTATACGTTTATTTATCAACTTTTGTTCCTATATTTTCTCCGGAAATCACTTTTTCCAGATTTCCTGCCACATTCATATCAAAAACAATAATGGGTAAATTATTTTCCTGACTTAGTGTAAATGCTGTCATGTCCATCACTTTTAAGCCTTTATCCATCACATCTTGATATGAAATGCTGTCAAATTTGATGGCGTCTTTGTTTAATTCAGGGTCTGAGGTGTAAATTCCATCAACACGTGTTCCTTTTAAAATTACATCGGCACTAATTTCTATCGCTCTTAAAACGGCAGCAGTATCTGTAGTAAAATACGGATTTCCTGTACCTCCTCCAAATATCACAACGCGACCTTTTTCCAAATGGCGAACTGCCCTTCTTTTGATAAAAGGTTCTGCAACTTGTTCCATTTTTATGGCGGTAAGCAATCTTGTTTTTATGCCAATTGCTTCAATGGCACTTTGCAAGGCCAATCCGTTAATAATGGTGGCCAGCATCCCCATATAATCTCCCTGAACCCTGTCAATGCCGTTACTGGCGCCGGAAACACCTCTGAAAATATTTCCGCCTCCGATCACTATGGCGACTTCAATGCCGTTGTCCACAATTTTTTTGATTTCTTCAGCATAGGCCGATAAACGTTTTGGATCTATACCGTATTGGCGATCACCCATAAGTGCTTCACCACTTAGTTTTAATAGAATTCTTTTATAAGCCATTATTTCATTTGAATTTATGCAAATATAAGAAATACTTTATAAGTAAAAAGGCAATGTTACCATGGTAATAAAAACAACAAAAATTATAAAAAATTATTTATTTTCCATTAATACTGGTGCGTTAATTTTATTTTTTTGTTTGCAAGGTATTGATTTATATAAGCATATAGACGTTCTTTGATTTGATTTGAAAGTTTATGATTTCACATTTAAAAGTGTAAAATTATGAATTCAGGTAAATATATTTTTTCCCAATTATTAGATTTTGTAAATAAATATGAGTTTGAAAAAATTGTGAAAAAGTACAATGGTAATTATCGGGTACGAGAACTTAATTGTTGGAATCAATTTATTCAGTTGTTTTTTGGAGAAAAACCCTTGTTCAGACTTCAAATATAGGCTTTAGCGGACCAGTCCCCGCTACTACAAAGAGAACTTAGAAATAAGTTCTCTTTTTTTTGATAAAACGAATCTCTATTTCTTACCTGGAATATAATCAGGAATATAAATAGGCGTATAAATTTGTATTTTAAATCGTCCAAAAAATTTGACAGACAATAATTTGGTATATTTTACCACAGTATCTATAATGCTTATTTAACTATAAGTATTTAAGATCATAAAAATTTAATGCAAACGCCCATATTGTTTAAATTTACACTTTAAAAGTTAAACAGAAGAGTTTAATTTTATTATGGAGTTATTAAGAATAGCCATTTCAAATGGACAAATAGGTAATAATATTCAGATTGATATTCTTAATAAACCTTTAAAAAATAGTCAATTACAGCATTATTTAAAATAAAAACATATGGAATTAGTACAAAACGCCTTAGAATTTGAACAACGTAAAATGATCTTAAAAACAACGAATGAACGTATTTTGGCTTCAAGAGAAGTTAAATCGTTAATTTTAAGTTTAAATGAAGTTTATAAGACAACAAAAAATCCGGAATTAATGGATTTGATGAAAAGGTTGACGGTAATCAAACAGAAAATTGAAAAACGATTAAACTTGCGGTTATCAATTTAAAAAATGAAAATAGCTTTAACTTTAGTCACTGCAATAAGTTTGTTTTTCGTCACATTTTTAACAACGCCCAATTCACAAATTATGAATTCTAAGCCATCTATTTATGATATTTCCATCACCGGTTTAATGGGTGAAAAAATAGATTTATCAACTTTTAAAGGAAAAAAAATACTGATTGTGAACACGGCGTCAGAATGCGGATTTACAAAACAATTTGCCGATTTGCAGAAATTGCACGAAAAATATCAGGATAAATTGGTCATTATTGGCGTTCCGTGTAATCAGTTTGGCGGACAAGAACCCGGAAATGCGCAAGAAATTCAATCGTTTTGCCAAGTAAATTACGGCGTTACCTTTTTAATGACCGAGAAAGTTGATGTAAAAGGTGACAATCAACATCCATTATATCAATGGCTTACAAAAAAGGAATTGAACGGCGTTAAAAGCAGTTCGGTAAAATGGAATTTCCAAAAATATTTGATTGATGAACAAGGAAATTTTATTGATTATTATTTTTCTTTAACAAATCCTATGAGTTCTAAAATCACAAAACAACTTTAGTGAAAAAAGCGCTTTGGTTATTGGTTTTTTTAGCGCTTAATTTTGGCGCTTTAGGAATTGGGGTTTTGTTGATGAACAACGGGCCGCAAGACAGTTGGTATGCAGCGCTTAATAAAGCGCCTTGGACGCCGCCAGGCTGGTTTTTTGGCGTGGCTTGGACCACTATTATGATTGCTTTTTCGATTTATATGGCTTATTTAATTCAGGCAAAATCCACCACCAATATATTGCTGCTGTTTTTTGTGCAATTCATTTTAAATACTTCCTGGAATTACATTTTTTTTAATCAGCATATGGTTTTATTGGGATTGATGGTGATTGTGTTGTTAACGGTTGTGGTAGGTTATTTTTTGCTGAATTTCAGAAATGTCATGAAACAAAAAACCTGGTTAATTGTTCCTTATTTTATTTGGCTCATTGTGGCGAGCTCTTTAAATGCCTATGTTTATCTGAACAATTAAATTTTCAAATGAATTTTAGATACAATGGTTTTAACGCATTTAATTTTAATGGTTTCAATGGCAATAAACAGCAGTATGGTAATATTTGATTTTAACAAAGAAAGTGATATTTCCGATTGGAAAATTGTGAACGATGCAGTGATGGGTGGCCAATCCAGCAGCAAATTTTATTTAAATGAGGAAGGCCTTGGTATTTTTACAGGAACAGTTTCTTTGGAAAATAACGGTGGTTTTGCATCTTTAAAACATCGTCTTAAGCGGATGAATATTGAAGATTACAAAAAAGTAATCATACACTTGAAGGGCGACGGAAAGCGCTATCAGTTTAGGTTGAAATCAACTAAAGAAGATCAGCAGGCGTATATTTCCTATTTTGAAACTACTGGAGAATGGCAAACTATTGTAATAATGCTTTCTGCGCTTGAACCAACTTTTAGGGGAAGAAAATTAAATATGCCTAATTTTCCTGCAGAAGAATTGGAAGAAGTTGGGTTTATGATCAGAAACAAAGTGAATGAAAATTTTGAAATGGTTATTGATAAAATTGTCTTGGAATAATATAATTATCAGTAAATTTACTGAGCTAATTCGGCCTCTAGCTCAGCTGGCAGAGCAACTGACTCTTAATCAGTAGGTCGTGGGTTCGAAACCCACGGGGCCGACAAAAAAAGGCGATTTAATTTTTAAAATTAAATCGCCTTTTTTTGTAAATAAAACCTATACAACGCTCCATATAAAATTAAGGCCATATATGAGGATTTCTTTAATTTTAGTTTTTTTAAGTTCTTTTATTGTTTTAAATTTCAAAATGACCGTCTTTTTGTTGTTTTTTTACCCACACAAAAACACAAAATGTTAAACTTTTTTTAAATTTATGGGATAAATTGGCAACTCAATTATAAAGCCCTAAATTGCGCCTTCTTAAAGTTTAATATTAAACCTAATGATTTACAATGATTTATAAAACAATATCCTTATTGTTAATCGGATTCTTTTCCTTTACAATTAGCTCCGAATTTTCGCATAAACCTGAAAACACAAAATTAACCGAAACTACTGTCAATAACAGTATTGAAGCCAAAGCAGAAGCCGTTTACAACAATTTGGCCACCAATAACTTTATGCTTCCGCCAAAGAAAAGCTTCACTAAAGCGATGGAAGGCTATTTTCAATTTAAGGAAAATGGAATTATCCAAAAAGATATTTTAACCCTTGTTGATTATACTTTGTCTTCAAAAGAAAATAGGTTGTGGGTCATCGACCTAAAAAACAAAATTATTTTATTTCAGTCGTTGGTTTCTCATGGAAGAAATTCCGGAAATGAATTTGCGGCCAAATTTTCCGATAAACCGGAATCTTATCAAAGCAGCCTGGGATTTTTTGTAACCGGTGAAACTTATTTTGGCAAACATGGTTATTCATTGCGATTGGACGGTTTGGAAAAAGGAGTGAACAGCAACGCACGGGCGAGAGCCATTGTTGTGCACGGCGCAGATTATGTTTCTGAAAAATTTGCCCAACAAAACGGAAGATTGGGCAGAAGTTTGGGTTGTTTGGCCTTAAAACAAGGTCTTACAAAAGAAGTTATCAATACCATTAAAGACAAATCTTGCTTATTTGTTTATTATCCTTCATCATAAAATTCTTACTTTTTTTGCAATAACAAGGAGTGCCTAAAGTTGGGAGTGCCTAGAGTGCCTAAAGTTTTTTATAACTCTTTAACTTTATGTTTTTCTTTTTAAGTTAAAGTTTTATTCTTGTTTTACTTGCCCATATTTAAACTGTGCTCAAATCAAAAAAAGAAACAGACAACACCATTTATTAATTTTTTTAACTCTAAGTACTCCAA
The DNA here is from genome assembly GCA_036567345.1 of Lutibacter sp. Taxonomy (GTDB): domain Bacteria; phylum Bacteroidota; class Bacteroidia; order Flavobacteriales; family Flavobacteriaceae; genus Lutibacter. Next base: position 37,265 of record DATCUQ010000004.1, on the reverse strand, counting down.
ACTCTAGGCACTTTAAGTACTAAAATTTCAATCAATCCAATTTTTTGTACAAATCCATATCCAAATTGTAAAGGTCATCTCTAAATTGCAGACTTCCATTTTCACTCCAGGCTGTCCAATATAAAATATGGATAAACACTTCCTTTTCTATTGGCACCTGTGATGTTTTGCCGGTGTTTATGGTTTCCATAATTTTTTCCAAATTCCATTTTTCCGGATCATCCAATAAATATTCTGTTAGCACAAAGGGATTATCAACCCGAATGCAGCCCGAACTTAATGCGCGAATATCCTTTTCAAAAAAACCTTTGGTATTGGTGTCGTGAAGATAAACGGTAAATCGGTTTGGAAAATTAAATTTCACCAAGCCAAGCGAGTTTGTGGCGCCCGGACTTTGAACATAATGGTAACTTCTCGACCTGCCGGCGTTCCATTGCCAAGGACTTACAACACGATTATTGGAATCATAAATGGTAATATTTTTATTGCTGAAATAATTTCGGTTTTTAATGGCGGCAGGCACCACATCTTTTCTTAAAATGGTTGGCGGAACTGTCCAAGTTGGATTGAAAATTAAATGCGTTAGTTTTGACGACAATACTGGTGTTTTTCTTGATGGCCTGCCAATAATTACTTTGTGAACCCTTAAAGTATCCGCATTTTTTACAACGCGCAAAGAATAATCGGGAATGTTGATGATGAGATATTCCGGCTCAAATGTTCTTGGAAACCAGCGCCATCGTTCCATATTTGCGATAATTTGCCTTTTCCGTTGTTCTTTGGTGAAGTTTAAAGCCTGCAAAGTGCCGCCACCAATAACGCCGTCAACCCCAAGTCCGTGGCGCATTTGAAATTTTTTTACAGCCAATTCCGTCGCTTCATCATAAATGGCAGTTATGGAATCTAAAGGTTTCAAATCTTCCCAATAGATTAATTTTTTTTTGATCTCAACCATTGCCGGATTGGAGTCGTTTAAAACAATTTTATTTTTACTCTCAATCTTTTTAACAGGTTCTTTTGGCAACGCATTTATAATTTCAAGGGCGGTTTTTAATCGTTTGTAAACAATGTGATTTGGCGGTGCCGCATTTACCGCATAATTAAAAGAATCTTTTTTCTGAAAATTGAGCAGCAATTTTTTAAAGTCGATTTTGTTTTCTTTTAACTCCCAATTTCTGTAAAGTTTATTCGAATTTAAACTTCCTTTTGAAACTTTTTGAACATAGCGGCTTAAATTTTCTGTGAGTAAAATATCATAATCCATCAATTTCTGGTTCGATAAATTTTCAAAGTTTTCTTCAGAATTTTCTATTTTTTTTAGGTCGAAATCCTTCGGGAACAAACCTTCTTGTTCTACATTGTTGAAAAGATCCGTGATGTTTTTTCGATTGGAATCTGTTATCCAAAAAGTGTTGTTTTTGGTGGCTTCATAAAAAGCAATAACGATAGAATCTTTAATTTTCGCAATCATAGCGGAATCAATGGGGATAATTTTGCCGGCCTCCGTAATTTCAACTTTAGGAAGCAACACAACTTTAGGTGGCTGCACTTTTTCTTCGCAGGAAATAAGAAGCATGAAAATAAAAAGTTCAGAAATTAATTTCATGGCGTTTTTGTTAATTTCACCTTAAAGGTAGGAATTTCGGCAATCGAAAGCAAAATTATCATCAAGGATTTTAATTGAAAACCATCTTTAAAATAAGAACAAATGGTTAAATAAATCTGATGCTGTTTGGTGCTATTTTATGATAATTATTGCTAAAATATGTAAATAAATGCAAGCTTCATTTTTTGGATGTCGTAGTATTTTATCATAAAAAAGGAAGGTCATTTAGAAAATTTGTTGCGATTTTTGTCAAATTGGCACTTAAAAAAATCATTTTTAAAATTATAAACAGAAACAAATGCTACTAATTATTCAATAAAATTTGATTTTTATTGAATAATGACTAATATTTTTGCTTCTTTTCAGAAATAAATCAGCAATTAAATAATCGAATATGTAAATGTCAATTTGCCTGCAAACAACATCAAAAAAAATTAAAATAAAATCAGAACATTCCAGATAAATCACAAATCATTAAAACCAAATTAAAAGTTATGCAAAAACCAGTTTGGGTATCGTAGTTTGTAAATATTCAGATTGACACTTTTATTGTTTTTTATAAATTTGCACCCGTTCTTGCAACCATAAATATTTAATTTGGCCACAAATAAGAAATTGACTAAAAAAAAAAGTAAAAATGAGTACTACATTATTTGATAAAGTTTGGGATTCACATGTAATCCGAAAAATTAACGACGGACCGGATGTGTTGTTTATCGATCGCCATTTGATTCATGAAGTTACGAGTCCGGTAGCATTTTTGGGATTAAAAAGCAGAAATAACGCAGTGTTGTATCCTAACAGAACTTTCGCAACCGCCGACCATAATACGCCAACCATCAACCAACATTTGCCGGTTGAAGATCCTTTATCCGCAAATCAATTGAAAGCATTGTCGGAAAACGCTGCCGAATGGGGAATTACGCATTGGGGATTGGGTCATCAAAAAAACGGAATTGTCCATGTGGTTGGACCGGAAAACGGAATTACGCTTCCCGGCGCAACCATTGTTTGCGGCGATTCGCATACTTCAACCCACGGTGCTTTTGGCGCGGTTGCTTTTGGCATTGGAACTTCGGAAGTTGAAATGGTGCTGTCTTCACAATGCATTATGCAGCCAAAACCCAAAAAAATGCGGATCAATGTGAACGGAAAACTGGGTTTTGGGGTTACGCCAAAAGACGTGGCTTTGTTCCTTATTTCTAAACTTTCAGCATCGGGCGCCACAGGTTATTTTGTGGAATATGCCGGTGATGTGTTTAAAAATATGAGTATGGAAGGCCGAATGACCGTGTGTAATTTAAGCATTGAAATGGGTGCCCGAGGCGGGATTATTGCCCCTGATGAAAAAACTTTCAGTTATGTGGAAGGAAGATTGTTTACCCCAAAAGGTGCTGCCTGGGACAAAGCGATGGATTATTGGAAAACGCTTAAAAGCGATGAAGATGCCGTTTTTGATGAAGAAATCAATTTTTTGGCCAGCGATATTGAACCGATGATTACTTACGGAACAAATCCGGGCATGGGAACAAGCATTTCAAACTATATTCCAAAAGCAGAATCCGTTGAAGGCGGCGTTGCATCTTATAGAAAATCCTTAGAATATATGGGATTTCATGAAGGGGACAAAATGATTGGGAAAAAAGTGGATTTTGTGTTTCTGGGAAGTTGCACCAACGGAAGAATTGAAGATTTTAGGGCGTTTGCATCTATTGTGAAAGGAAGAAAAAAAGCGGATAATATTACCGCTTGGCTGGTTCCCGGCTCACATGATGTGGAAGCGAAAATAAAAGAAGAAGGTTTGCTTGACATTATCACCACAGCTGGATTTGAATTGCGCGAGCCCGGCTGTTCTGCCTGTTTGGCGATGAACGACGATAAAGTTCCTGCCGGAAAATGGGCGGTAAGCACGTCAAACAGAAATTTTGAAGGACGACAAGGTCCCGGTTCAAGAACCATGTTGGCAAGTCCATTGGTAGCAGCGGCAACCGCAGTTACAGGTGTTTTAACAGATCCGAGAACTTTATTATAAAAGCCCCCTAACCCCTGCCTTGCTGGCAGGCAGGCTCGAAGGGGGAATTATTAAGGGAACGGAAAATGATTTTTTGAAAATTCAATAATTATAAAATATTGTCAAATTCGGTCAACGTTATTTAGGCATTGACAACTTGAAACTTGAAACCTGAAACTTGAAACCTGAAACCTGAAACTTGAAACTTGAAACTTGAAACTTGAAACCTGAAACTTGAAACTTGAAACTTGAAACCTGAAACCTGAAACTTGAAACCTGAAACAAAATCAACAACATATAACTCATAACGTACAACACATAACAAATAAACAAGATGGCTTACGATAAATTTGAAATATTAAAAAGCACCGCAGTGCCTTTACCGGTTGAAAATGTGGATACCGACCAAATTATTCCGGCACGTTTTTTAAAGGCGACGGAGCGTGTAGGTTTTGGCGACAATCTTTTTAGGGATTGGAGATACAATCCTGACAATTCGCCAAAAGCGGATTTTGTGCTGAACAATCCCGTTTATAAAGGAAAAATCTTGGTGGGCGGCAAAAATTTCGGATCGGGTTCTTCAAGGGAACACGCCGTTTGGGCAATTTACGATTACGGATTCCGATGCGTGGTTTCAAGCTTTTTTGCCGATATTTTTAGGGGAAATTGTTTAAATATTGGGGTATTGCCGGTGCAGGTGAGCGCCGAATTTTTAGACAAAATTTTTAAGGCGATTGAAGCAAATCCAGATACGGAAATTGAAGTGAATCTGCCAAAACAAACCATTACTTTATTGGAAAGCGGAGATCAGGAATCATTTGAGATCAATTCCTACAAAAAGGAAAATATGCTGAATGGCTATGACGACATTGATTATTTAACAAAAATGAAAGCGGAAATTCAGGAGTTTGCGGAAGCAAGGCCTTTTTAAATCAATAATTTATAAACTAAGTGAATTCCCGTTATTTTTCATCCGCAGTAAAAATGGCCACAAATATGATTCGACATGAAAAAAAGAAAAATTGAGATCATGGATACCACACTTCGCGATGGGGAACAAACCTGCGGAGTTTCTTTTTCGGCATCAGAAAAGTTGACCATTGCAAAGCTTTTACTGGAAGAACTTCATGTGGACAGAATTGAAATTGCTTCGGCAAGAGTTTCAGAAGGAGAATTTCAGGCGGTAAAAAACATTACGGAATGGGCAAATAATCATGGTTATATAGATAAGGTTGAAGTTTTAACTTTTGTTGATGGCGGACAATCAATAGATTGGATGAAAAGAGCCGGCGCAAAGGTCCAAAATTTATTGACAAAAGGCTCCTTAAATCACCTTACGCACCAGCTTAAAAAAACACCGGAGCAACATTTTTCGGAAATAAAAGAAACGATTGCATTGGCGCAAAAAGAAGGAATCGCCACCAATGTGTATTTGGAAGATTGGAGCAACGGAATGCGAAATTCACAAGAATATGTTTTTCAATATTTGGCATTTTTAGCCACACAACCCATCGCCAGAATTTTATTGCCGGATACGCTTGGCGTTTTAACGCCCAAAGAAACTTACCAGTATTTTTCAAAAATAACGGAAAAATATCCAAAGTTGCATTTCGATTTTCACGCGCATAACGATTATGATTTAAGTGTGGCAAATGTTATGCAAGCCATCGACGCCGGCGCAAAAGGATTGCACCTTACCGTGAACGGAATGGGTGAACGTGCCGGAAATGCACCGTTGGCAAGCGTTGTTGCGGTCATCAACGACTTCTATAAAAATGAGGTTAAAATTTCGGTGAAAGAAACTTCTTTGTATTCTGTCAGCAAATTGATTGAGGCTTTTTCGGGCATTCGGGTTCCTTCAAACAAGCCGATTGTAGGCGAAAATGTGTTTACCCAAACTGCCGGAATTCACGCTGACGGCGACAATAAAAATAATTTATATTTCAACGATTTGTTGCCTGAGCGCTTCGGAAGAAAACGCGCTTATGCCTTGGGGAAAACTTCGGGAAAAGCGAATATTGAGAAGAATTTACAGGAATTGGGGCTCGAACTCAACCAGGAAGATTTAAAAAAAGTGACCCAGCGCATTATTGAACTGGGCGACCAAAAGGAACTGGTTTCCAAAGAAGATTTGCCTTATATCATTTCCGATGTGTTGAACAGCAATCTGTATCAGGAAAAAATTATCATAGAATCCTATGTTCTAACACATTCCAAAGGCTTAAAACCTTCCACCACAATTGCCGTAAAAATGGACGGAAAATTGTATGAAGAGCACGCGTATGGCGACGGGCAGTTTGACGCATTTATGAATGCGCTCCACAAAATATACAAAAGAAAGAAAAAAGCATTGCCAAAATTGGTGGATTATGCCGTTAGGATTCCGCCGGGAAGCACTTCCGATGCCTTGTGCGAAACCATTATCACTTGGGAAAACAAGGAAAAAAGGTTTATTACAAGAGGATTGGATTCAGACCAAACGGTTTCGGCAATTAAAGCCACCCAAAAAATGTTGAATGTTTAAAACAATAAAAGTTTGGGCCTGCCCGCCTTTTTTTGGTGGGCGTTCCCCTGCGGGTCAGGCTTTCGCTACTCGCAATTTTTAGCGATGAAAAATCGCTAAAAATTGCTCAAACATGCCGCTCTATCCTTAACGCGGGTTGAGTTAATAATTAAAAATTAATGATGAATAATTTAAATTGGATAATGATTTTTTTAGCGCACTTTGCGGTTTTACCTTTGCGAACTTTGCATTTAAATAATTCAAAATTTGTCACCCTGAGCAAGTCGAAGGGCAAAATTTATAATTTCTCAAAAAAAATAAAGATCTATTTATGAAATTAACAATAGCACTTTTAGCCGGCGACGGAATTGGTCCGGAAGTAATCGCGCAGGCCGTAAAAGTTTGTGATGCGGTTGCGGTTAAATTCAACCATGAAATAACTTGGAAACCTGCCCTTACCGGCGCTGCGGCCATTGATGCCGTTGGCGATCCGTATCCCGATGAAACGCATGAAATTTGCCTAAACGCCGATGCGGTGCTTTTTGGCGCCATCGGACATCCGAAATACGACAATGATCCATCCGCAAAAGTGCGTCCGGAACAGGGCTTGCTTAAAATGCGCAAAAAATTGGGATTGTTCGCGAACATCAGACCCACATTTACTTTTCCTTCATTGATAGACAATTCTCCTTTAAAAAGAGAACGCATTGAAGGCACCGATTTGGTTTTTCTGCGTGAATTGACCGGTGGCATTTATTTTGGGGAAAAAGGAAGAAAAGACGCAGGGGAAACCGCATTTGACACCTGCACTTACACCCGGGAAGAAGTAATCCGACTGGCAAAAAAAGGCTTCGAATTGGCGATGACACGCACCAAAAAACTGTGTTGTGTGGACAAGGCAAATGTGATGGAAACTTCAAGATTATGGAGAGAAACCGTACAGTCCATGGAAAAAGATTATCCGGAAGTCACCGTTTCCTACGAGTTTGTTGACGCGGTTGCCATGCGTTTGGTGCAATGGCCAAATTCTTACGACGTTTTGATCACCGAAAATTTATTTGGAGATATTTTAACCGATGAAGCTTCCGTAATTTCTGGCTCTATGGGCTTGATGCCTTCGGCTTCCGTAGGAGAAAAAAACGCCTTGTATGAGCCAATACACGGTTCTTATCCGCAGGCAGCAGGAAAAGATATTGCAAATCCGCTGGCAACAGTTTTATCAGCTGCCATGATGTTTGAAGACACCTTTCAGCTAAAAGAAGAAGCAAAAGCAATCAGGGAAGTTGTCAACAAATCTTTGGAGCAGGGCATCGTGACGGAAGATTTATCAGAAAAAAACAAGGCCTATAAAACAAGTGAAGTAGGGAATTGGCTGGTGGCGAATTTGTAAGGCACAAAATTAGAGTTTAGGACACGCTTTATCATAATAAATAAAAAAAACACTTTCCGGTAAAATGGAAAGTGTTTTTTTTCAATTATAGCGATCGTATCTTAAAATATTTGCCAAATAAGTATACCTATTTATCAAGCTTCAAATTTCTCAAACGCAAGGCATTTGCAATCACCGAAACAGAGCTAAAACTCATCGCTAATGCGGCAATAATGGGCGACAATAGCAATCCAAATATTGGGAATAAAACCCCTGCGGCAATTGGTACGCCCAAAACATTATAAACAAAGGAGAAAAACAGATTTTGTTTGATGTTTTTCATCACGGCGTGACTTAAATTTTTTGCTTTGACTATTCCCTGTAAATCGCCTTTAACCAAGGTGATTGCGGCACTTTCAATGGCTACATCAGTTCCCGTTCCCATGGCAATGCCAACGTTTGATTGGGCAAGCGCAGGCGCATCATTGATGCCGTCGCCGGCCATAGCGACTATTTTGCCTTCGGCCTGCAATTTTTTAATAAATTCTAGTTTGTCTTCAGGCAAAAAACCCGCTTTAAAGTTGGTTAAATGCAATTTGTCGGCAACCGCTTTCGCGGTATTTTCATTATCGCCAGTGAGCATGATAACTTCAACGCCTTGATCCATTAAAGTTTTAACGGCTGCGATACTGGTTTTTTTAATGGCATCTGTAATACTCACATAACCCAAGGCTTTATTGCCAATGGAAATATAGGAAACTGTTTTTCCCAATTTTTGTTCCGCTAAAATTTGGGTTTTCAAATCTTTTGGAATTGATACTTTTGTTTTTTCCATCAATTTTTTGTTGCCCAAAGCCACTTTAGATCCGGCAACAGTGCCTGTAACACCCATTCCGGCAACCGCCTCAAAATCATCAACTTTAGTCAGTGCTGTTTTCTTTTCTTTGGCATAATTCACAACGGCTTGCGCCAATGGATGCTCGCTGTATTGGTTTAAAGAAGCGATTTGCTGCAATAAATCATTTGAATCTCCTTCCAAAGCAACAACTTTTTCTACGGAAGGTTTTCCTTCGGTAAGCGTTCCGGTTTTGTCTGTTATTAAAACATTTACCTTGTTCATGGTTTCAAGCGCTTCGGCATTTTTGATTAAAATTCCGCTTTGGGCTCCTTTGCCAACACCAACCATCACCGACATAGGCGTGGCCAGTCCCAAGGCGCACGGACAAGCGATAATCAATACGGCAACGGCATTCACAAAAGCATAAACCATCGCAGGTTCAGGTCCGAAATATGCCCAAACAACAAAGGTTATGATGGAAACTCCCACAACTATTGGCACAAAATATTTTGAAATGGTATCCGCCAATTTTTGGATAGGCGCTCTGGACCGACTTGCATCGCTCACCATTTTAATAATTTGGGATAAAAGGGTTTCCGAGCCCACGCGTTCCGCTTTCATCACAAATGATTTTGTGCCGTTGATGGTTCCCGAACTTACTTTATCACCAACAGTTTTGTCAACAGGAATAGGTTCTCCGGAAATCATGGATTCATCAATGCTGCTGTTTCCTTCGACAATTACACCATCAACAGGAATTTTTTCTCCCGGTTTTACGCGCAATAAATCGTCTTTTTTTATGGAATTTATCGATACAATTTTATCCTTGCCATCCACCACCAAAGTTGCTTCCGAAGGTGCCAGTTTCAACAATTCCTTAATGGCACCGCTGGTTTTGCTGTGTGCGCGCGCTTCCAGCAATTGTCCCAATAAAACCAAAGTCAAAATAACCGCCGTTGCTTCAAAATACAGGTCAACTCCACCCATGTCGCTTTTAAATTCCTGCGGAAAAACATTGGGGAATAGAAGTCCGACAATGCTAAACAAAAAGGCAGCCGCGGTACCAATTCCCACCAACGTAAACATATTTAGATTCCAGGTAATAATTGATTTCCATGCTCTTTCATAAAACATCCAACAAGTATAAAAAACAATAGGAAGCGTTAATATAAATTGTGACCAATCCCAATAAATTTGTGGCATTAGCTTCATAAGCGGATTTGAAGGAAGATGCATACTCATTGAAATAATAAAAACGGGAACCGCAAAAATGAGCGACAGTTTCATTTTTTTGAGCAATTTCAGATAGGTTTTATCTTCTTCGCTTTCTGTTGGCTTCATCGGCACCAAATCCATTCCGCAAATTGGGCATGAGCCCGGTGCATCTTTTATAATTTCGGGATGCATCGGACAAGTATATTGTGTTGCCTGATTGGCTTTTGGCTGCTCAATTAAATCCATGCCGCAAACGGGACAATCGCCTGCCTTGTCGTACGTTTTTTCGCCTTCACAATGCATAGGGCAATAAAATACGCCGTTTCCGTCTTTTATTGGTTTAATGGGGATGGGTTTTTCTGTTTTTTTATTGTCGCTGTTTGGGTCAAAATCAGCAATGGTATAATGCAGCCCGGCTTTTAAAAATTCTTGCTGAAGCGATTCTGTTGAAATATGATGTGCCATTTCAACTTCTGCTTTTCCTTCCTCTAAATTAACAGTGGCTTTAATGATGCCTTTTATGTTATTTAAGGTGTTTTCGGCATTGGTTCTGCAACCATTGCAGGTCATTCCGGATATTTTATAGGTGTGCTTCATAATTATTTATATTATAATTAAAAATTATTTTTTTGAATCCTTTTTATCATCCATTCTCAACTGTATTTTTTCATATCTTTCAATAGGAGTTAGACTGAAAAGTCTCCAAAAATTTAACTTGTTAAATGCTGTGATTTAAGTTAATATTCATTGTGTTTTTTAAAATCTGGCTGAAAGTCCTCCTCCGGCTCCAAAGCGAGTGTCATAACTTCCCATTAATGAAAAGTTTTTTGATACTATATATTCTATTCCGGCACTCCAAGTCACGTCTTTTTTAAAGTTATCTCCCTGTGGCAAACCATCTACCCAACCAAAATCGGCCTGATATTCATATCTTCCAAAGATGACTGTTCTTGGAAAAATAGTTATGGCTCGGCTCAAACTTATTTGCGGACGCAGTTTACTGTCAGCTCGCACATCTAAATTAAACATAAAAGGGGTGAAATATCGAATTCCGGCAATTGCTGTAGTATTGATTTGATCCATACTATCTTCAACTTCATTTTCCATATTTACCCCGCCAAATACCCGAAACCAGTCGTTGAGATAATATTCATAGCTCATTTCCACCTCTATATTTTGATTCCAGCCATATTCGGCAGAAAGATTAAATTGATTTCTGATATTGGAAGAAACTAGGTTTAGGCCTGTCATGTGAGAAGCAACCTCTGCCATTCCCCAGGTATAGAATTGATTGGTTTCCTTAATTAAGTTTGACACAGGATATTCTTTTAACCTAGGTTCCCTGGGAGTATCATAACTCAAAACCCTCGCCATTCCGCCCATCATATGATACAAAATATGACAATGAAAAAACCAATCTCCATACTCGTTTCCATAAAACTCAATGGTTATTTCCTGCATTGGCGGAACATTTACCGTGTGCTTCAACGGAGAATATTCGCCGTTTTTATTAATCACCCTAAAGAAATGACCATGAAGGTGCATTGGATGGTGCATCATGGTAAGATTATTGAAAGTAATCCTTGTAACTTGATTTCCTTTGATTTTGATTTTATCGGTTTCAGATAAGGGGATCCCGTTTAAACTCCAGATATATCTTGACATATTCCCGGTGAGATTTAAAAGGATCTCATTTACTGGAATATCCTCGTCATAAGTGGTCTTCACTGGGGATCTTAAATAATCATAATTGTATTCAGTAAACAGATCCATCCCCTGCATTGCATCGTCATTCTTTTTTATTTTATGTGTTTCTTCCATTTCAGGGTTCATTATAGAATGATTCATCTCTTTAGTTTTTGTGGAATCGACCGGCATTTCCATTTTGGAATGATCCATCCCTTCCATACCATCCTTTTTGGGGACTTCTGGGGTTTGGTTCATTCCTTCGGTATCTTCCATCTTCATTCCTTTCTCCATCTTCATTCCCCATTTCTCTTTCATTTTATAGGGTTCATCTTTCTTTGGATTAAACTTTAATGCTGGTGCGCCCATCTTCATATTCATCTTTGCCATTTTTTGCATCATGGCTATCTTATCCGGTTTTGGAACTGTGGGTGCAGCGATAATATCCCCGCTGCCAAGATATGCCGAAGCTGTACCCGAGCCGTCCTGGGCGGTAATCCGAAATTCCATCTTTCCATTTTGCGGAATTGTCACTATAAAATCATAAGTTTCTGCAACCCCAATAAATGTTTTATTTTTTTTAACCGGAACCACGTCTTTTCCATCTGCCGAAATCAGGTTAGGAGTTTCGCCTCCAAAAGTCATCCAGAAAGAAGTCGAGGCTGCGCCGTCTATGATTCTCAGCCTGATTTTTTCTCCGGGCTTAAAATCGGGATATTCCATGGTTTGTTGGCCGTTAATGAGAAAAGCGGGGTAATAAATATCGGCAATATCGGCACCTTCCATTCGCTGTCTCCAAAAATCGAGTTGTGCGCGGAAAGCTCCCCGGGCGATAACCTGATTTAATGGCGTAGCGGTTCCTTTTTTAATATTATACCACTCTGTACCTCGTTTTAAAAACCGAAGGACATCCGTTGGTTTTTCGTTGGTACAGTCAGAAAGCATCAAGACCAATTCCTTGTCATAGTCCAGGGTTTTTTCCTTTGGCTGGATTACAATGGAACCAAATACGCCACTTTGTTCCTGAAGCATGGTATGGGAATGGTACCAATACGTTCCATTTTGTTTTATGGCAAATTCATATTTAAGGGTTTTTCCGGGCGCTATGGGTGGTGTGGAAAGATAAGGCACGCCATCATAAAAATTGGGCAATAATATTCCATGCCAGTGAATGGAAGTTTCCACATCCATATTGTTTTTTACGTGAATTACTGCATATTCCCCTTCATTAAATTCCAGGGTAGGTCCGGGGATGCTTCCGTTAACGGTCATTCCCATCACATCTTTACCGGCTTTGTTCACCATTTCTTCGTTAATCTCCAGCGTGTATTCATGAACTGGCAGATTGTCAATATTTCCTTCTATAGACGGTTCCGTTTGAGCTTTTAAGCTGACATTTAAAACCAAAAAGGATATAAAAAACAGAAGTGCGTTTTTCATTATAAATTTATTTATGTTAGTATTCATTTGAATTATTAAAGCCTTCTTGTACGCTTACTCTGGTTCCAAATTATTTGATATAGCTTTTTGTTAAAGAAAATATTTTTGGCATATCGAAGTTTTATGCTATAAAGCTTTAATTACCTTTTGTAACTTGGCTCTTATCTCATTGGCAATAGCTTGCAAATCTTTGTTTTCTATCGCTTGCATAGATGCGGCAGGATCAACTGCAGAAACCTCCACGTAGCCTGCTTCTTTTTCCTGCACAATTACATTGCAAGGCAACATTGTGCCAATTTTATCTTCAGCCAATAAAGCTTTGTAGGCAAATGGCGGATTGCATGCGCCAAGGATTTTGTAATTATAAAAATCCACATCCAGTTTTTTCTTTAGGGTAGCTTTAATGTCAATTTCTGTCAATATGCCAAAGCCTTCTTCTTTTAATGATTCCGTAACTTTTTGAATGGCTTCATCAAAGGTTACGTTTATGAGTGATTTTGAGAAATAGTAATTCATATTTTTAATTTTTAGTTTTAGTAAAAAATGTTTCTATCAAAAGTATCTATTCTAATAATATTTTATGGTACACTATTTAGTTAAAAAGTTATAAGATTCACATATCCCAATACTATAATTATCGGCTTTTAATAATGCTGAATTAAGATGATCTAAAGTAACAGAATCAGCTTTTTCAATAATAGCTTCTGGTGGATTCAGGCTCACTTGCAATGAACTGACGCCATCTACAACAAGTAAAGCTTTTTCTACAGTTTGCCAGCAGCTGCCGCAAGACATACCATTAATTTTAAATGTTTGTTTCATAATTTTAGGGTTTTTACTATTATTTTGGGTTTTTTATTTTTCTTTTTTCATCTCCATTTTTTTTTCTTTGAGATCCATTCCGCATTTTGAACAAGTGCCTGGTTTGTCGCTTTTAATATCGGCATGCATTGGGCAAGAATACGCTTTATCCATTTTATCATGGTTCATGTCGCATTCCGTTTTCATTCCGGCACAACATGCTGGTTTTTTAGCATTTTCCACTTTTTTTAAGTCCATTTTGCATTTCGGACAAGAACCTGTTTTTTCGTAAGTTTTTTCACCTTCACATTGCATTGGACAGGCAAAAGCTGCTTTTTCCATTTGTTCAACTTTCATTTTTGGTTTCTCTTGGGCTTTAACGGTTGACATTGTAAATAGTCCTATTGACAGCACTGCAATTAAAATTTTTGTTTTCATAATGATATTATTTTTTAAAAGTTATGTATAGTGCCTGCGTAAGAAAAAGGAATGAAATTAAAAATAATTAGTTAGGAGAATCATTATTAACGGGGTACATTCCTTTTTCTTAACATCAGGACTTTTTATTAATTTATTGATGTTTATGTTTTTTTGGGATATCTTTTTCTTTAACATCTGTTTTTTTTAAGTCCATTCCGCATTTTGGGCATTTTCCCTTATTGTCACTTACTTCGGTGGGATGCATATCGCAAAAATAGGTTTCAACAACTTTAGCATGTTTCGATTTTATTGAATTATTTTTCAAATTCATTTGTTTTGTCACTAAAGTCTTGCCACATTTTGAGCATTCACCCGGTTTGTCACCTACTTCGTCTGAATGCATCGGGCAAGTATAAGCCTTGGCCATTTTCATAGAGTCATGTTTCATTTCCATTTTAGAATGATCCATTTTCATATCCATCATTTCCATTTTAGAATGATCCATATTCATTTTCATGGAATCTTTTTTCATTTCTATCTTTTTTAAGTCCATTCCGCATTTTGGACAAGTACCAGGTTTATCACTTTTTATATCTCCATGCATTGGGCAAGTGTACATGCTGTCAATTTCCATGAGCTCATGTTTTATTTCCATTTCCTTATTTTTATCCATCATTTTACTATGATCTATTTTCATGGTATCTTGTTTCATTTTCATTGTTTTTTCTTGTGCTTTTACGGTTGATACTGTAAAAACGCCCACTGTTAAAATTGCAATTAAAATTTTTGTTTTCATTTTTGTTGTTTTTAAAATTATTTATTAATATGCTAATATTTTGTTTATCCAGTCTTCTATGTCTTTTTTTTCATTTTCTGAAAGTTTTGCATCCCTGTGGATCCATGCATAAGAGGCTAGAGGCATTTCACCGTCTTTTACTTGACTTAAAATTGACTTAAACTTGCTTTTCTTTTTTCTTCCAGAATAGGAACCAAACTCACTAAAATTTAATACTTCTTTTCCTTTTTTTATGTGGCCTTGCATAATCCAACTTACAGGCTGGATATTATTGTACCACGGATAAGCGGTATTGTTGCTGTGGCAATCATAACAGGATGTTTTAAAAATCACTTCCACTTTCTCAGGAACATTGTAAAACTCCATTAAATCTGTAGCAGGCACAATATCGCTCTGGTTGCGGTTTGTGGGAATAAACTGAATTCCCGCAAAAACCAACAACATTATTAATAGTATGATTTTTAAAACCTTCATGTATTATTGAATTTCTTTTTGAACTGAACCGCAAGTCATCATTTTGCTTCCAAAATAAGGGTTTTTAATTTCCTCGGTTTCGCTCAACCATATTGCGCCTTTTTTGTTATTGTACATTGGGCAAAAGGTTTGATAAAGCTTCCTGTCAGTTCCGGTTATGGCTATTAGATCTTTAATATCCTTGCTAATTATCTCAAAATGCTCCCTTTGGTGTTCCATTTTCCCGCTGTTTCCTGAAATATGCTCAGCGTGTTCAAGGGCATCGTCAATAATTTCAGTTACCTCCTGTTTTTGCGCCTCATCAATGGAAGAGCTATCAAATTGGGCAAAAGCATCATATAATCTTTTACCGGCCGTTGCGGCCTTTTCACTGTCGTCTGCCACCAAAGCATTTTTTAGCTGTAAATAATTATCTAAAATTGCAGTGGTTTTTGAGGTTTTTTGATCTCCATCCATCATTTCATCATTTTGCATGTTTTGATGGTTCATTTCCATGTTTTCATCGCCTGAGCGGTTCATGGAGTCATTGTTCATTTCCATGTGGTTTTCATTTTTTTGGACATCATTTTTTTCAGTGTTTTTGCAAGAATATGCGGTCAGGCTTAATAGTCCCATTGAAACTATTGCCAAAGTTATTTTTAAATTTTTCATTTTTAAATTATTTTAAGTTATTAATTTTTAAGTGTTAAATAATTGGTTAAGTACTGCTCCAATAACGATTAGCGCAATAATACCCCAAAGCGCTCTTTTTGCCCAGATTTCTATTTTTGAGCGTGATTCTGATCCTGTTTTGCAGCAATCTTTCATTTTATGGTTGTTTTAGTTTCTCCACAAGTAAACATTGCTTTGCCGAAATATGGATTTTTTATTTCTTTTGAAAGGCTTAACCAATAAGCGCCTTTATTATCGTTGGCCATCGGACAAAATTGTTCATAGACTTCTTGACCTACGCCAAATAATTTTACGGCTTTTATTAGTTGATCTGACAAAATTTTGAAGTGATTTCGTTGAACTGCGATATCTGAAGTTTTATAAATGGAAGTTGCAGAAGCAGATATTTCTTTGCTAATCAACATCCAATGATTATGTGCTCCTTGATTGGTTAACAATTTCATATCAATCTTTGCCATATTATTCACCAGTATAGAAGCAAATTTTTGGGTCGCTTTGTTATCATCATTTGTCAAGGCATCTTTTAGAAGTAGATATTGCTCAAACACTTTTTTTAATTGATTCTGAAAGGTATTAGAAACGGCAATTCTTTTTTCCATTTTGGAATGGTTGGTGTTATTTTTTGTTTTGGGTGCATCCATGTTTTTCATTTCTTCATCGCTCATTTTCTTTTTGTCATCGCCCATATCCATTCCTTCATGGCCGGTTACAACTACTCCTCCTTTGGGATTCATCATACTTGGTTTTCCTTCAAGTTGAGCTGCTGCATCAACACTAAATGCACCCTCCGTAACGATTTCCTCACCTTCTGTTAAGCCTTTTGAAACAACATAACTATTTCCAAGCATTGGGCCTATTTCAATTTCTCTAATTTTAAATATTGGTTCATCACCTGGTTTTTTGACATAAACAATGGAGCGTTTACCTGTCCACATTACCGCTGATTTAGGAATTACCATTTTGTTTTGGTATTGGTCAAGATTGGCTTTCACAAAACCAGTGGCAAACATTTCCGGTTTTAATTTTCCTTCTTGGTTGTTTATTTCTATACGAACTTTAGCGACACGGGTAATTGGGTCAATTATAGGATCAATAAAACTGATAATTCCATTAAATTCTGAATCTGGGATTGCTTGGATTGTAAAATCCATTTTACTTCCTTTTTTAAGAAAATGAAGATCGCTTTCATAGGCATCAAACATTAGCCAAACACGTGAAAGATCGGAAACTTCAAACAACACGGTACCTTGTCCAACATAATCTCCTGCATTAACTTGTTTGGTTGTAACAATACCGCTAGAAGTTGCATAAATTTCTACATTTGATTTCACTTTTTTCGAACTTTCTATCGTTGCAATTTGGTTAGGGCTTAATTTCCATTGCAATAATTTTTCTTTTGCTGCCTCATAAATTTCGGGATATGCTTGTTTTGTTTTAACAGTCTCTAATAATTCTTGTTGGGCAGTAATTAAATCTGGAGAATAAATGAGGGCCAATATCTGACCTTTTCGCACACTTTCACCCGTAAAATTGATGTATAATTTTTCTATTCGACCAGGAATATAGGCAACCTGACTTTGCAACAATCGTTCATCTGCCTGAACTTTCCCATATAGACGTATCTCTTTAATTGGCTGTTGCTTTGAAACGACAGAAGTCATAACATTGGCCAATTGTGCAGCTTCTTTGGTAAAATAAATGGCATCCGGATCCATTCCTACGGATGAATTTTGGTTAAGCAGAATTAAATCCATACCACAAATTGGACATTTACCCGGTTTGTCCATTCTTATTTGAGGGTGCATAGAACAGGTCCAAATTTCCGTTTTATGTTCATCTGCCGAATGATTTTGTTTATTCTCAGCAGTAGTGGATGAGTGGAAAAAGAGCCATCCAAAAAACAGGCCAATAACCACAAATAGGCTGTAACGGATATTTTGTTTTGAAAATATTTTCATCATTTTAGTTTTTATTGAATTTGTAAATTAGCCATTAATCTTTGCAATTTTGCAATTGCCGTATTAAAATCTGCAACAGCTTGTACTTGTTTTAATTCGTAATCAAGTGTTTGTTGCTGGACCATTAAGATGTCAGTTAAACCAACACTGGAAGCCGAAAAACTTTTTATTAGAATCCTTAACGATTGATTTGCCAAACTATATTGTTTCGCATAAAGTGAAATTTTACGCTGGGCATCCTCATAATTTTGAACAGTTTCATAATACTCATTCTTAAGCGAATTCGATGTTACCTGAATTTCTTGTACGGTTGCCGTTTTTAACTTATCTACTTCAGTTTTCATTGCTTTGTACTTCTTTCTGTAAATTGGAAGCGTAAGGGTAACCATTGGCATAATCATATCATTGCCATTCATTTCTAAATTGGACATTGGATTTTTTCCAATTAAGGAATAATTAAGACCCAATCCAATCATTGGGTAACCCATTAGGGTCACCATTTCTTTTCTTGCATCAAGCGATTGTTTTTCATAATTTAACATAGCCAGCATAGGATTTTGAACCAAAATACTGTCGGCAACCGATAATAAAGGCATATTTAAAGCATTGGATTTTATGGTATCAGGAATTTTTACAGTCTCCTGCACAGGTCTGTTTAAAACATTATTGAATCGGGCAACAACAGTATTTTTCTGATCATTTAAAAAAGCGATGTTATTTTCTAAGTCACTAATCTCAATTTGAATTCTATATAAATCCGTTAATCCACTTCCTCCCGGTGAATTCATAGCTTTATTTTGCATAGAACCAGAAGTTTGCCCTGCATTGTTATTGCTATTGGCAGAATTTCCTCCCATTGTCTGCATTCCAGAAGAACCTGATGAGCTGTTTTGGGAAACGTTATTCTTCATATTACTGGCTGATGAAGAACTGCTTGTTCCACTAATGGATGCCGACTTAAATTTGATAAGGGAAAGTCGTTCAAGCGTATTTAAAATTTCAATATTTTTTTGTGATATTTCAATTGCTTGCTGAACTTTATACAGCTCAAACCAAGTTTGTTGCACCTCAAAAAACACTTGTAGTTTTGCGTCACGAAATGATTCATATTTGGCTTTTGCCATCAAGCTCATTTCATCTTTTGCCGCTTTTAAGGTTCCAAACCAAGGAAACATTTGCATCAAACGAAAATCCGCCAATTGATTGCCTCCTATTTGTTCCATTGGGCTTAAAAAAACTCCGGCACTTAATTCTGGATCTGGCAAACTCCCAACTTGTGGCACTTTTTGCAAAGCGGCTTCATATTCTGCATATTTCTGCAAAACAGTTGGATTGTTTTTTGCGGCAACTCCCAGATAAAACATCAAGGAATCTTTTTCTTGGCCAAAAGCTGTTGTATAACTATAAAGTGCCAAAAACAATAACGCTATTTTTTTATATATGTCCATCATACTATGTATTTTCAATTATTTGAATTTCTTTATTGGGTTCGCGCGTAACAGCCCATTCTCTCCACATTGCCTGAAATAAAGGGACAACAAATACGGTCATTACTTGAATAATCATCCCACCGAATGTTGGGATTGCCATTGGAATCATAATGTCCGCTCCTTTTCCCGTTGAGGACAATACAGGCAGTAAAGCTATAATTGCTACAGCAGCCGTCATCATTGCGGGTCTAACACGTTTTTTGCCTGCTTCAACTACAGCTTCTCGAACGTCATGAACCGTTGACGGTTTCTTTTCTTCAAATGTTTGATGAATGTAGGTTCCCATCATCACACCATCATCTGTTGCAATTCCAAACAATGCTATAAAACCAACCCATACCGCGACACTTAAATTAATTGGATGTATCTGAAACATGTCCCGAAGATTGATTCCTGATACCTCAAAATTTAAAAACCAGTCTTGTCCATAAAGCCAAATCATGATAAAACCGCCGGCAAATGCCACAAATACCCCAGAAAAATGAATTAGTGATGCAATGACGGTTTTAAATTGAAAATATAACAGCAGTAATATTAAAAGTAAACTTATAGGAATTACTATCGCCAGTCTTTTGCTGGCCCTCACTTGTTGTTCATAATTTCCCGCAAATTTATAGGTAACACCTTTAGGGAGCACTAGCGCTCCAGATGCTATTTTTTCTTCTAAAATTTTAGCGGCATCTTCCACCACATCCACTTCTGCTTTCCCATCCTGTTTGTCAAAAATAACATAGCCTAAAAGAAATGTGTTTTCACTTCTAATCATTTGTGCATCTTTGGTGTAGGAGATATCGGCGATTTCTTCTAAAGGAATTTGAACTCCGTTCATTGAAGGAATAAGGATTCTTTTAAGATCTTCAGGATTATCTCTCAATTCACGTGCATAACGTACTCGTATTGGGAAACGTTCACGTCCTTCAACAGAATTGCTTAAAGTCATTCCGCCCACGGCAACTTGCAACACTTCCTGAACATCGCTAACCCTCATGCCATAACGCGCCATTGCTTCGCGATTGAGCTTTATTTCGAGATAAGGCGCTCCCACCGCACGGTCATAAAACACCGTGGAAGCTTTAACGGTTGGAACATCTTTTAATGCTTTCTCAAACTCTAGACCAGCCGTTTCTATAGTTGAAAGATTAGGCCCGTATACTTTTAAACCCATGGGCGCACGCATTCCTGTTGAAAGCATTACCAAACGAGCTTCAATAGGCTGTAATTTTGGGGCTGAAGTTAATCCAGGAATGTTGGTTACTTTAACAATTTCGTTCCAAATATCATTGGTGTTTTTTATTTCAGGCCGCCACTGACGAAAATATTCTCCATTTGAATCCGCAATCAAGCTGTCTTTTGAAATAATCCTGAATGCTTCTTTATTAGGATTGTATTTTTTGCCGTTTCTTAAAATAAAGCTATCCTCTTTATCTACTTTAAATTGTTGTTTATGGCCATCTTCGTCCAAAATATACTCAGAACGATAATTGATGGTATTCTCAAACATTTGGACAGGAGCTGGGTCAAGCGCAGAATTTACGCGTCCCCATTTCCCAACAGCAATCTCAATTTCGGGAATTACCGACAACCTTTTATCAAGCGTTTCAATGTATTTAAGATTTTGTTCAATGCTTGTATGTGGCATACTGGTTGGCATCAGAAGAAAAGACCCCTCATTTAACGAAGGCATAAATTCTTTGCCGATTCCTGGAAATTTATTGACGCTTGCTTGCCAAAAACTTGTTTGCCTAACGGACTTCCATCCAATTTTTTCAAATCCATTTCCCACAAAACCAAAAGTCTGGTCAAAACCAATCCAAATTAAAAATCCAAAGAGTAGCGTAAATACAGGAAGTAACAAAAATTTCTTTTTGTTGCCCAAAGCCCATCGCAAAATAGGCTCATAGAAATAAACCATGGACATCAAAGCTCCAAGAATAACAGAAATGATTGTGGCGACAAATAAGAAATTAATAAAAAGACTGTTTTGTGCACCTAATGGAAGCCATTCTTCCGATAAGAAAAATACGGCAACCAAAACAGTGATGGCAACATTGATATAGTTGGTAAACTCCTTTTTGTTTTCTGGCCAACGATGCGCGTTTAAATTATTTATGCCGATTGCAATTAAGGCAAATGCAGGCCAATAGAACCAAAAAACAAGAATTAAGATCCCTGAAATCATAAGGGCCCAATTCCAAATTTTCTTTATTTTTTTGGCATCAAATCTTATGTTGAATAGGATATGCACCAAGGTTGGCAACACCACAATACCGAGTATAAATGCTGATAATAACGCAAAGGTTTTTGTTAGGGCAAGCGGATGAAAAAGCTTGCCTTCTGCAGCTTCCATCGCAAATACAGGCAAGAAACTTACAATAGTGGTTGCCATTGATGTTACAATGGCGTCTCTTACTTCTGTAGTTGCATTATAAATTACCATCATTAATTTTTTTCCGCGAACGCCTTTATTTTCTGGCATCTCCAAATGCCGGAGAATGTTTTCAACATCAATAATCCCAACATCAATCATCACACCGATAGCAATCGCAATACCCGACAGGGCAACTACATTGGCATCAACCCCGAAAAAATGCATCATAATAAAGGTCATCAACACACCTATGGGCAGTAAACCAGCCACTATAAATGAAGCTTTTAGGTTCATAACAAGTATAATAACTACGATGATACTAATCAATATTTCGTGCGAGAGTGCCGATTCAAGTGTGCCTATTGTTTCTTTGATTAAACCGGTACGGTCGTAAAAAGGCACAATGGTAACCTTTGAAACACTGCCGTCTGCCAATGTTTTTTGAGGTAACCCCGGTTCAATTTCTTTAATTTTTTCTTTTAAATTATTAATCACTTCCATCGGATTGGATCCAAAACGAGTAACCACAACGGCTCCAACCGCTTCGACACCCGATTTATCTAAGCCACCACGCCTTGTTGCAGGGCCAAATGAAACTGTGGACACGTCTTTTATGCGAACGGGAACATTATTACGTGCAGAAATTACTGAATTCTCTATGTCACTTAGATTTTTGACATAACCTAAACCTCGAATAATATATTCAACTTTATTCAATTCTATAGTTTCTGCCCCAATATCTAAATTGCTTTTGCTTACGGCATTCATGACATCCATCACCGTAACACCATAAGCTTTCAGTGCCTCAGGATTAAGATCTATTTGATATTCTTTGATGAATCCTCCTATTGATGCCACTTCAGAAACTCCTTTAGCAGTAGCTAGTCCATATTTTACATAGAAATCTTGAACAGTTCTTAATTCATGAGGATTCCAACCTCCATTTGGTTCTCCAGTTTCCGGATTACGCCCTTCAAGAGTATACCAATAGATTTGCCCTAAGGCTGTTGCATCCGGTCCTAAGGCAGGTTGGACCCCTTGTGGCAAAGTTCCTCTGGGTAAAGAATTTAGTTTTTCAAGTATTCTAGATCGGCTCCAATAAAATTCCACATCATCATCAAAAATGATATAAATGAATGACATTCCAAACATGGAGGTGCTACGTATATTTTGCACACCGGGAATTCCCAACAAAGCTGTTGTTAATGGATAGGTAATCTGATCCTGAATATCTTTGGGTGATCGCCCCATCCATTCTGTTGCTATAATTTGTTGATTATCACCAATATCTGGAATAGCATCTACAGGAATTGGATTACGTGGTAAAAAGCCTGTTTCAGTATTAAAAGGCATTACAACCATTCCATATACCACAAAAGTTATAAGGAAGATGAAAGTTATGAGCCTGTTTTCGAGAAAAAATTTTACAAGTCTGTTAAACATTTTTTTGATTATTTTATAAGTTGATTTTAAAAAAGACATACAGAAATGATTTAAAAAAATCATAACAATGCTTTAACGCCTAAAGTTGAGGACTTTGGCGATTAAAAAAATCATTAAATAATCAAATAAGGAAAACTTGGTACAGAACGTGTATGTCCGTGACCAGCAATGGCGGAGTATAATATTTAAAAGGAATAATGTTTACCGCAAATCCTTCAAATAAATTAATATAAGAGTAAGCAAAAGAAGCAACAAATACCTGTTGTTCAAAATTTAAGGCGGAAAAGCTGGTGTTTAATTCGTTTTGCCCAGTGAATTGTTTAACTTCATCTTTGCAGCAATCGCTTTTTTTAAGTTCACAATCATTGTAGGAAGAAGGTTTTTGTAACTCCATTCCACATGATTCAGCTTTAGAAAACAATCCAATATCAACCAATTGATGACCACAATAGTGCTCACTCACAGTAAATGACATGGTAGACAGCAACACTACAAATGCCATAACAATTGCCGATATTTTCCTTAATAATTGCTTCATAATGAGTTACAAAGATACAAATATTTTAAAGTGCTCAATTAATATTTTGTTAAAACAGCAAAAACGCCCTTTTGGATGAACAAAAAGATATCAAGACACACTACATTTTTTAGTTTTGCTTACAATAAAATGTTGATCAATACATTTATTAGCTATAATTATGATATATTTGAGATTATTTTTTTTATCAATGAAAACACTTAAAATAGTTGTTTTAATTTTATTTTTTAGCGTTCCAAGTATAGTAAAATCACAGGAAACACTTCCAATTTATTCCGATTATTTATCGGATAATGTATATCTGGTGCATCCTGCGGCTGCAGGCATTGGAAATTGCGGAAAATTAAGGCTTACCGCCAGAAGCCAATGGGCAGGAATAGAAGACGCACCTTCCTTACAAACGTTGAGTGCGCATACAAGAATTGGTGAAAGTATGGGCGTTGGCATCATTCTTTTCAATGATAAAAACGGTTATCATTCCCAACAAGGCGTTCAGGGCACCTATGCCTATCATTTGAACTTCGGAAGAATGGAAGAAGTAAATCAATTGTCGTTCGGACTTTCCTTAATGGCAGTCAATAATAGTGTGGACGAAAGCTCTTTTGTGATTCCTGATCCAGTAATTTCTCAAATTATTCAAAGCGAGAGTTATTTCAATGCCGATTTTGGGGCGGCCTACCATGTGGGCGGATTTTTCTCTTATTTTACGGCAAAAAATATTATGCTCACCGCCAGAAATTTGTATAATGATCGCTATGAATCATTGAATTTAAGAAGGTATCTGGTAACATTGGGCTATTATTATGGCGAAGCGAAAAGTTTGCAGTTGGAACCTTCTGTAATGATGCAAACGATTGAAAGAACAGGGGAGAAGTTTGTGGATTTTAACTTAAAAGTTTATAAAGATGTTGCGGACGCACAGCTTTGGGCGGCTTTTTCATACAGAAAAGGTTTTGACAACGCAGATACGGAAGAACTCAACTATTTAACGCCAATCGTTGGTGTTAATTACAAAAATATGATGGTTTCTTATACCTATACCAAACAATCAGGTGAAATTTTATTTGATGATGCCGGATACCATCAAATTTCTTTGGGGCTCAATTTTGGTTGCAGAGCGCCAAAAAGAGGCGGTTGCCCTAACATAAACGGCGCATTCTAATTTTACGAGTTAGAATTTAAGAATTACGAATTTTAGGTTTTCAAAAAATTACAAACCAATTTGCTACGGATTTTTAAAATAACAAACAAAAATGATTATTAGAGAATTAAACGGAATAAAACCAATTTTTGGGGAGGATTGTTTTATCGCTGAGACTGCCGTAATTATTGGGGAAGTGATTATGGGTAACCAATGCAGCATTTGGTACAATGCCGTTATTAGAGGTGATGTGCATT
Source organism: Lutibacter sp. (assembly GCA_036567345.1). Classification (GTDB taxonomy): domain Bacteria; phylum Bacteroidota; class Bacteroidia; order Flavobacteriales; family Flavobacteriaceae; genus Lutibacter. The sequence continues at coordinate 12,239 of DATCUQ010000004.1, read as the reverse complement.
ACATAAAAATGGGCAATAAGGTGAATGTGCAAGATGGAGCCGTAATTCACGCCACCTTTAAAAAATCACCAACAAATATTGGGAACAACGTTTCCATTGGCCACAATGCGATGGTTCATGGCTGCACTATTCACGACAATGTGTTGGTAGGAATGGGTGCCATTATTATGGACGACTGCATAGTGGAAAGCAATTCGATTATTGCGGCCGGCGCGGTTGTCACAAAAGGAACACACATTAAATCGGGAAGTATTTATGCGGGAATGCCTGCGAAAAAAATTAAGGACATCAGCGAGGAATTAATTTCGGGCGAAATAAACAGAATTGCCGATAACTATGTTACTTATGCCGGTTGGTATAAAGCCCCCTAACCCCCGAAGGGGGAATTTCCAGAAAGTTACAAGTTGTACATTATAGGTTGTACTTCCCTGATTGATATAGGTAAAAAATTCAGAAATCGTAAATCTTATATCGTAAATCAAAAATCCATCTTTTCAACAGTAAACTTAACAGAAACATCGCTTAAAATTTCTTTTAAAACTTTTGTTTCGGAATTGGTATAAAATTGATGATGGCTTTTGGTTGTTGAAGCTGAAAGCAAGTTGTGTTTCTCTAAAATGGCTTTGGTTTGTTTTGCAACCGCTTCGCCAGAATCAATAATGGTAATGTCTTTACCAATTATTTTTTTGATTTGGGGAATTAAATAGGGGTAATGCGTACAACCCAACACCAAATGATCAATATTAAAATTTAGCATTGGTTTTAAATAGGTTGAAAGCAACTGATTAATTTCAGGAGAATTTAATTTACCTTCTTCAATTAAAGGAACCAATCCTTCGCCATCCTGCTCAATCGTCGTGATATTTTTGGTATATTCCTTGGTCGTTTTTTCAAACAGTTTACTTGAGAGCGTTCCTTTTGTGGCCAAAATGCCAATGGCGCCTGTTTTACTTAAAAGGGCTGCGGGTTTAATGGCAGGTTCAATGCCAATAAACGGAACCGCGTAATTTTTTCTTAAATAATCAATGGCGTTGGTGGTGGCAGTATTGCAGGCAACAATGATTAATTTGCATCCTTTTGAAAGCAGGAATTCGGTATTTTTAATGCTTAAAGCAATAATTTCTTCGGAAGACTTTTCGCCGTAAGGCGCATTTTTGCTGTCGGCCAAATAAATGGTATTTTCATTCGGAAGCAGTTTAACAACTTCCTTCCAAATAGAAGTGCCGCCAATACCAGAATCAAATAAACCGATGGGTTTGTTTTTCATAATAGTAAAAAAAGAGAGCTCAAAATTTTCAACATTTAATTTATTGGGAAAAACTGGCCTTTGTTTTTTAATTGCCCATTATGGGTCTTTCATTAAGATAAAAGTAAAAAAAATCCCGCGATTGCGGGATTTTTTTTGAGCTAATTATTTTTTTATTATTTAAGGCCTAATTTTGTTTTCACTGCTGGCAATAAATCTGTTCCATTGGCTACAATTAAAGTAGAAGCTTCTAAAACATAAGTAAAACCTTGTGCTGTGGCAACATCCTCAATTGCTTTTTTTGCTTTTTCTAAAATAGGTTTTAAGATTTCATTTCTTCTTTTAGTAATGTCTTCTCTTGCAACTTGAGATGCCTGATATAAATTTTGTTGGTCTTTTTGAACTTCAGCACTTCTTTGTTGGTTCACTTCATCAGTTTGAGAAGCGGCTTCAGCATCATATTTTTTTAATTTTGCTTCCAATTTTGTTTCTTCAGCTTTTAACTCAGTTTCATAAGTTTTGCTTAATTTTTCAATCTCGGCGTTTAAAGCGATGGTTTCTGGCATAAGGCTAATTAATAAATCGGTACTGATGTGGCCAATTTTTTGTTGCGCCTGCATAGTGTTGAATCCTAAAGTAACTATTGCGATTAATAATAAGGTTCTAAAATGTTTCATTTTTTTGTTTTTTGTTTAAATTAATTATTTTGTTTTTTTTCTTCAAGGGCTTTTTTGGCCTCTTCAATTTCTTTTATTCTTTGTTGTTTTTTTTCTTCAATAGCTTTTTTTTGTTCTTCTCTTTTCTTTAATTTTTCTGCTTTTTGATCTTCAATTTTCTTTTTTAAGGCTTCTTTTTTTGCTTCACGGCCATCTGCTTTTTCTTGCAAAGCCTCATTGTTGATTTCGGTATTTACTTCAACATTTTCATCTGTATTTATATCAACCTTGTCTTCTTTCTTACTTTGTTTTTCCTTTACGGCATCTTCTTTTTTTGATCTTGTAATGCTGTTTAATACCAACTCGCTAATGTCAAATTCTTTATTGGTGTACAACATCAGCAATGAACTCGATTTATCCATCACAAAATCATATTTTCTTTTTGTTGCAATATCCTGAATTGCATTATACACAATATCTTGAACCGGTTTTACCAATTGTTGCCTTAAAAAGAACAAATCACCATTCGTGCCAAAATGCGCAATTTGTAAATTTTTTAAATCCAGTTCCTTAATTTGTATATCTTCCTCTTTTTCTTCAATTAACGCTTTTGTCAAGAGCGCTTTTTCATTATTTAATCCAGCTCTTAAAGCTTCAATTTCTTTTTTCTGCTGTTCAATATCATTTTGCCAACTTACCGCTTTGGCATTAATCTTTGTTTGGGCTTCCATATATTCGGGAATATTTTCTAAAATATATTCCAAATCAACAAAACCGATTTTTTGAGCTTTTTGTGCTATTGAAGAAAAACCCAAAATTAAAAACGCAAATAAAAAGATCTTCTTTGTCATAACTTATATGTATTTAGAAAAAATCGTGCCACTAATTATTCATACACAAATATAACTGATTTTGGTTAAAATTGTTGCCCAATTATGAAGTGCGTTTGCCAACCTGATTTTACCATTTCTCCTGGCAATGGATCAAATCCGTGTGCAAAGTCAATTCCCAACAATCCGAAGGCAGGCATAAAAATTCTCAAACCAAGTCCGGCAGAGCGTTTTAATACAAAAGGGTTAAAGTTTTTAAATCCTTCATACGAATTACCGGCTTCTAAAAATCCTAAAACATAAATAGATGCAGAAGGTTTTAAAGTGATGGGATATCTCAATTCCATTTGAAATTTATTGTAAACGGTACCGCCGTCTATTGTTGACAATCGTCCGTTTTCGTAACCTCTTAAAGCGATAGTTTCCCTTCCGTCCAATTGGTAAGAAGCCATTCCGTCTCCACCAACAAAATATCTTTCAAAAGGAGAGTCGCCTAATTTTTTATTATAATTTCCCAAGAAGCCAAACTCGGCATTTGACATGATCACCAAATCTTTTGTTAATGCGGTGTACCATTTCCCTTTAAAGCTGGCTTTGTAATACTCCAGCCACTTGTATTTTTCAGCAAGTTCAATTGTTGAATAATCCTTGGTTTCTAACAAAGAGTAAGGGAATGTTAATTTGGCGCCAATGCTAAAATCAGAACCATAAGTTGGGAAAACCGGATTTGAACCCGCCGAACTTCTTCCCAAAGTAATGTTGTAAGATAAGTTGTTTAAATTACCGTTGCTTAAAGTTAAGTTCCCAATTCTCATTCCATATTCCTTCAAATCATATAATTGATAGCTGATGCTTTGTGACAAAGTAAAATAATTGTCTGGCCATTTTAAACGTTTTCCCAAACCAACAGTGGCGCCAATAATGTTCAAGCGTTGGTCCTTGTCAACTTTATTGGTAGTGTAATCGTATCTAAATTGTTTAGAGTTGTATATTGAGAACGACAATGATTGTGGTTTTTTGCCACCCAACCAAGGCTCGGTAAACGAAAAGCTGGAAGTTGTATAATACCTGCTTTTTTGAAGTCGTAACGCTAAGGTTTGACCATCACCCATTGGAAGCGGCTTATAGGCTTTTGGGTTAAATATATTTTTGGCTGAAAAGTTATTGAATGACAATCCCAATGTTCCGATAAAGGAGCCACCGCCATAACCACCTTGCAATTCTATTTGGCTTGAACCTTTTTCTGCAACAGTATAATCTATGTCAACTGTTTTGTCCTGGTAATTTGGATTTAAATCTGGCGTAATTGCTTCCGCATCAAAAAATCCTAATTGCCCAATTTCCCTGATGGTTCTGATAATATCGCTTTTGCTGTATAAATAACCTGGTTTGGTTCTAATTTCTCTATAAATTACGTGGTCATTGGTTCTTTCATTTCCATTAACGGTAACTTTTTTAATACGTGTTGGCGCATCTTCATAAATTCTGATTTCAACATCGATTGAATCGTTGTTTATTCTAGTTTCTACAGGCAACACTCTTGAAAAAAGATATCCGTTATCTTGGTATAAGGTAGTGATATCGTCAGAATCCGGTTTTCCGGTACCCGAAACTCTCTCTTTTAATACTTTTCCGTTATAGGTATCTCCTTTTTCTATTCTTAAAATACTTTGAAGTTGATCGGCTGTATATCTGGTGTTTCCTAAAAATCGGATATCACCAAAAATGTATTTTTTTCCTTCTTCAACCTTAATGTCTAAACTTATGGTGTTGTCATCATTAAAAGTTAATGAATGATCAAGAACTCGGGCATCTCTATAACCTTTTTCACTATAAGCAGTTACAATATTTTCAAGATCGGAATTGAAATCAGCTTCAATATATTTTGATTTTTTCCAAAATTTTCCAAACATTGCTTTTTTGGTTTTTTTCATCGACTTTCTAAGTCTATGATCACTAAAAGCTTCATTGCCCTCAAAATTGATGTCTTTTATTTTTATTTTTTCTCCTTTGTCGATAAAAACCAACATATTTACGGTATTTACGCCTGAGGTATCTGGTTTGGTGTCTAAGGTAACTTTGGCTTTTAAATAACCTTTTTCCTGATATTTCTTTTTAAAATAATTTTTTGAAGTCACCATTAAGTTATCGGTCAACATGGCGCCTTTTTTAAGTTCGGCATCTTTTTGCAAATCTTTTGCCTTGCTTTTTTTAACGCCTTCTATGGTAACATTGTTCAATTGCGGCAATTCCAGAACTTCAAATTCCAAATAGGCTACATTCCCGTCAATTTTGGAAACATACACTTCCACATTGCTAAATTGTTTGGTTTCATACAATTTTTTAATGGCGCTGGTCAATTTGTCTCCGGGAAGTTTAATTTCTTGTCCAACAACCAAACCGGTAAATACTTTAACGGTTTCTTCTTCAAATTTTTGAAGTCCTTTAACGGTAATTCCGCCAAGTTCGTAATTGGTTTCCTTAACAAAAACATTGTTTGTTTTTAGGGGAATAATAGTGTCGTTAACAATGACATCCTTAATTATGGTATCATTTTTTATTTGGATATTTTCTGAATTATTTTTTGGCAGTTCTTGCGCTGTTGCGGCATTAGATGATAAAATAATTGTAAAAAGTAATAGCGCTATTTTAAATTTAGTCATTGATTTTTTCAATTTGTTGGCTGGTTTTACCAAATCGTCTTTCTCTTTGTTGATAATCTACTATGGCATTAAACAAATTTTCTTTCCTGAAATCGGGCCAAAGCGTATTGGTAAAATACAATTCGGCATAAGCAATTTGCCATAATAAAAAATTGCTGATTCTTTTTTCGCCACTCGTTCGAATCAATAAATCAACGTCCGGCAAAGAAAACGTATATAAATGATTATTAATAATATTTTCGTTAATTTCTTCAATGGCAATTTGATTATTAACAACTTTTTTTGATATATTTCTGATAACATTAACAATTTCTTCCCTTGATCCGTAACTTAAAGCAAGCGTTAATGTTAATGAGGTATTATTTTTCGTTTTTTCAACAACTTCCGCAAGTTCCGCTTGCGCTTTTTCCGGAAGGTTTTCTATGTTGCCGATGGTGTTTAATTTGATGTTGTTTTTTACCAGCGTATTTAATTCTTTTCGTAAAGAAGACACCAACAAAGCCATCAAAGTTCTTACTTCCAGTTTTGGCCTGTTCCAGTTTTCGGTCGAAAAGGCATAAAGCGTTAAATAGTTGACGCCAATTTCTCGGCAGCCTTCAATAACATCTTTTACGGAGGTTACGCCGTTTTTATGTCCGAAAACTCTTGGTCTTCCTTTCAGTTGGGCCCAACGGCCATTTCCGTCCATAATGATTGCAATATGGTTTGGGAGATTGTCTGCATTTATTTGGGATTTAAAATCTTCCATTAATTGGGGTTTGCGTAGCAAGGTGGACGGCCAAAAGAGTAAACAAGCGATATGCCGGTTAACATATACCAATCGTTGCTGTCCGGATTTCCAAATTTTAGTGAATCTATTTCTTGATTGTTGTAATCTATATCGTCTACAAAAGTATAGCGTGCCCTAATTTCCAGTGCGATGGCGAAATCGTTAACCAGCTTTGTTTTATAGCCTATTCCAAAAGGAATGGCATAGGATGTTTTTGATTCATAATTGTATTGAAATGGTGCGGTTTCTTTTGAAACTACATTGTAATTAAAAGCAGCAAATTCCACCAGTAAATAAGGTGTTTTCGTTTTTCGGTAATCGTCTAAGTTGTATTCAAAATAATTGAATTCAACGCCAACCGCCAATTCTTTTATGCTGTTTGTAAACCGCATTCCCCTGTTAAAACGTGCTTTATTTGTGGCGTCGGCATCATCAGAAGAAATATTTGTTAAGGTAAATGTTCCCCTTAAAGCGATTCTGGGATTCAAATTCCATTTATAAATAACGCCGCCCATAATATTATTGGGATTTATATAATATTCCGGACCAATGTCGCCAATATAATTGCTGCCGCCGACAAACAATCCAACTTCATTAATCTGAGCTTTGGAAGTCATTGTGATAAAGATGATTGCAGTGAATAGAACAAATTTTTTCATAAATAAAATAGCCAGCAAATATAAAAAATTATAGTTGCTTATTAGGGTTTAGCAACGTCTTTTTTGATTAACTGATTTTAAATGAAATTATTGCAGGTTTAATTCCCCATTTATTTTGTGATTTGGCCGGTTGCCTAATTCCTGACATCCTGGCCCCAAAGTAATTTATCACGCAGGGTTTTAAGGAAAGTTTGTTTATTAATTTCTACCATTTTTAAGGTAAAACTCGATTTTTCTATAAAAATTTCCGTTTTGCTGTTAATGGTTGTGATTCTTGAATCGAGTGACAAGAAAAATTTATCTTCCCGGCCGCTCACCATCAATTTAATCTTGGTTTCATCGGGAATTACCAAAGGCCTTGCGTTTAAATTATGGGGTGCAATTGGCGTTATCACAAAACTTTTTGCCTGAGGTATCAATATTGGCCCGCCACAGCTCAAAGAATAACCGGTTGAGCCTGTTGGTGTTGAAATAATTAAACCGTCGGCCCAATAAGAAGTTAAATATTCTTCATCTAAATAAGTTTCAATGGTAATCATGGAGGCCGTATTTTTTCTGCTTACGGAAACTTCGTTCAAAGCAAAGTTAAGGGAAGCCAAGCCAACATTTGTGGGTGTTGTGGTAACGCTTAATAAAGTGCGTTTATGAATTAAGTATTTTTTTTGCAGAATCAATTCAATTGCTGTAGCTATTTCTTCTTTTTTTACGGTGGCCAAAAAACCCAATCGGCCTGTATTTATGCCGACTATTGGAATATTGGAGTCTCTGATATAGGTTACGGCCCTTAATATTGTTCCGTCTCCGCCAATGGTAAACATAAAATCAAAAGTGGTGTCCAATTCTGTATTTGAAGAAAAAGTTTTGGCATTTATTGCAGGAATGTGTTTTTTTAACCCTACATAATAATTTTGTTCAATCACAAATTCAATCTCATGAATTTTTAATGCCTGCAACAATTCTTCAACGTATATTTTATCTTCAGGCTTGTAATATTGTCCGTAAATAGCAATTTTCATCTGTTTAAATTTTATTTTTTAATTGTAACAGATGCTGTTCGCCATTAATCATTTCTTTGTGTATCAAAATTTGTAATGCTCGTTTCATCCTTAAATGTTTAGGTATTTTTGAAGGTAATTAGAGCGTTCTTTTAAATCTTCCAAATAAAAATCTTCCTTGTGTTTAGAAAGCACTTTGTAGTTGTATCTTCTGAAGGATTGAATAATTTCATTCACATCTTGCGCAAAAAACTTAATCGTAATTTCTACGGATGTTGGGTCGGATTCTGAAATAAAAATACCCAATACACTGCCGTTATTGGATTCCACAATTTGACAAATTTCGCTAAAAGAATATTCATTCACATTTTTTTCAATGTCTAAAACGGTGCCTTCATTTTTTAAAAATGACGTGTTGTTGTACACATGTAAAATATCAACCAAATCACAATAACCTAAATATTCTTTTTTATTGTTAATTACCGGTATTAAATTTGTTTCGTTTGCGGCAAAAATTTTCAGAATTTCCAATAAATTGCTGTATTCTTCCGTGAAAAAAAATTGAAATAAATATTGAAAATTGCCAAGTTCCTTCTCGTCTTCAAAAATAGTTCGGATGTCAATTTCAGCTATCAATCCTAATAAATGGCCTTTTTCAACAATAGGGAAATGAGAATAAGCACTTTCACTGAAAAGCAATTTTACGTCTGCAATTTTTGTGTGCGTTGAAAATGCTTGAAATTCTTTTAAAATATAAGGGGTTGTTTCCATGTTGTTTGCCGTTACGCCACAAAATTAATCAAAAATAAATCCAAAAACAGCTTCTTACTTCGTAAATTTGTGCCATCAAATAAATTTTAAAGGTTTTTCAAGAATGACAAAATTAAGTGTAAATGTAAATAAAATTGCCACGTTACGAAATTCGCGCGGTGGAGATTATCCAAATGTTGTAAAAGTGGCTTCCGATATTCAAGATTTTGGCGCAGAAGGAATTACCATTCACCCAAGACCGGACGAGCGACATATTCGTTATCAGGACGCTTTCGATTTAAAAAAAATTGTGACCACCGAGTTTAATATTGAAGGAAATCCCATTCAGCAATTTATTGATATGGTATTGGAAATTCGCCCCACACAAGTTACTTTGGTGCCCGATGCCATTGATGCCATTACTTCAAATGCCGGTTGGGATACCATAAAACACCATGCTTTTTTAAAGGAAATTGTGGATGAATTTCATTTGAAAGGCATTAGAACTTCCATATTTATTGATGCAGATTTAAAAATGATTGAAGCCGCCGCAAAAACCGGAACAGACAGAATTGAACTATATACCGAAGAATTTGCCAAACAATATGGCTTGGGAAATAAAAATGGCATAAAACCCTATGTTGAAAGCGCTGTTTTGGCAAATAAAATAGGCTTGGGAATTAACGCCGGCCACGATTTAAGTTTACAGAATATTCAGTTTTTTGCCCAAAACATTCCAAATTTATTGGAAGTTTCCATAGGTCACGCCTTAATCACGGAATCTTTGTATTTGGGCCTGGAAAATGTGGTGAATATGTATAAAAATAAATTAAAAAGCCCCCTAACCCCTACTTCGACTCCGCTCAGTACAGGCTCGGAAGGGGGAATTAATTCTTATTAGCTGAAAATTCTTTATTCTTAAAAATCTAATTAATGAAATTACTCCATTCAACAATTTTGGGAAGCGGACAGCCATTGCTAATTCTGCATGGTTATTTTGGAATGAGCGACAACTGGAAATCGTTGGGCGCCAGATTCTCCGAAAATTTTGAGGTGCATTTAATTGACCAGCGCAATCACGGACGAAGTTTTCATTCCGATGAATTTGACTATGAATTGCTGGTGGAAGATTTGTACAACTATGTTCAGCACCATCATTTGGAATATTTAATATTGCTTGGGCATTCAATGGGCGGAAAAGTGGCCATGCAATTTGCGGTTACCTATCCAGAATTGGTCGATAAATTAATGGTTGCGGATATAAGTCCGAGGTTTTACAAACCCCACCACGAAGATATTTTGGCTGCATTGAACGCGGTTAATTTTTCGCTTCACAACACCCGAAAAAAAGTGGAGGACGTATTAAGAATTTACATAAAAGACGAAAGTGTTTTGCAATTTTTGCTCAAAAATGTTTACTGGAAATCAAAAGGGGAATTGGCCTACCGCTTCAATTTGCAAAGTTTGATGGAACATAACAGCGAAGTGGGCGAGGCGCTGCTTTCTTTTACCCATTTTGAGGGAAAAACACTGTTTTTGAAAGGCGAAAAATCAAATTATATTACGGAAAATGACATTCCTCTAATTGAAGCTCATTTTCCGAATTCAAAAATTGTAACCATAAAAAATGCCGGCCATTGGCTTCACGCCGAGAATCCTGATCAGTTTTATGAGGAGGTCATCAACTTTTTAACCTAATTAGTTTGTTGGCATAATTTTAGTTAATTTTATAATTCACTTAAAACATAAATCCATGAACTTCATTTTAAAAATAGTGTTAACCGCAGTTGCCGTATTGGTAATTGCCCATTTTTTGCCGGGAGTTTCGGTGGTAAATTTCACCAGTGCCGTGATTGTGGCAGTTGTTTTGGCATTGTTGAGAGTTACCATAAAACCGCTGCTTATTATTTTAACATTACCGGTAACCATCGTAACTTTTGGTTTGTTTTTACTGGTTATCAACGCCTTAATTATTTTGTTGGCCGACAATCTTATTGATGGTTTTAATGTAACTGGCTTTTGGATTGCCTTATTATTTAGTCTCATACTCTCCATATTTGAATCTATTTTATTTTCATTTTTAGACGAATAGAAAGAAAATAGTTGAATTTGAACGGATTAAATATTTGTTAGATGCGCAAAAAATAGTACTTTTGCACCCAATTTTGAATGATTTAAGATAAAAACAGCATAAAATGAATATTACAAAAGAAAATATTGATGCGTTAAATGCAGTGGTGAAGGTTGAAATTACAGCCGCCGATTACCAAGAAAAAGTAGCGAAAATTTTACAGGATTACCGTAAAAAAGCGGATGTTCCCGGATTTAGAAAAGGGCAAGTGCCAATGGGAATGGTTAAAAAGCAGTACGGAAAATCTATTATGATTGATGAAGTCAACAAACTGTTGCAAGAAGCTTTAAACAATTTTTTAATCGAAGAAAAATTAGATATTTTGGGAAATCCATTGCCTAAAATGGAAGAGGAATTTTCTTGGGATAAAGAAGATTATACCTTTGAATTTGAATTGGGGCTGGCTCCAGAATTTGAGGTGAATCTTGACGCAAAAAATAAAGTTACCCAATACAATATTGTTGCAGACAAAGAATTGTTAAAAAAAGAAGTTGAAAATATAAGAAAGCGTTTTGGAAAATTGGTTCCTAAAGAAACCGTTGAAGAAGGCGTGAATATTGCAGGAACTTTTGTGAATGAAGAAAAAGAAATCAACAAAAAATCTACCATTGCTTTAGAATCAGTAAAAGGAAAAGCAAACCAACAAAAATTTCTTGGAAAAAAAGTTGGGGATGTTGTTGAATTAAATACCAAAGGTTTGTTTGATGACGACCATAAATTAATGGGCGCTTTAGGTTTAAGCCACGATGAAATTCACGGGATTGAAATTCCGGTAACTTTTACCATTGAAGAAATTAACGCCAATGAACTTGCGGAAATTAACCAGGAATTGTTCGATAAAATTTTTGGTGCCGATGTGGTGAAATCTGAAGCAGAGTTAAAAGCCAAAATAAAAGAAGACGCCGAAAAACAATTTCAAACCCAAGCCGATCAACAATTATTGAACGCGGTAACCGAATATTTAGTTGAAAACACAAAATTCGATTTGCCTGCTGAATTTCTGAAAAAATGGATGGTTGTTGCCGGTGAAAAACCAATGACTCCGGAAGATGCCTCAGAAGAATATGAAAAATCGGAAAAAGGCTTGCGTTATCAATTAATTGAAGGCAAAATTTTAAAAGACAACAACCTTTTCGTAACTTTTGACGAATTGAAAGATTTTACCAAAGGTTTTGTGAAAGTTCAAATGGCGCAATACGGACAATTCAATCCGGAAGAAAATGAATTGGATGACATTGTTCAACGCGTTTTAACCAACAAAGATGAAGCAAAACGTTTGCAAGAGCAATTGGTAAGCCAAAAATTACTGAATTTCTACAAAGAAAAAATTACTTTTAAAACAAAAGAAGTGAACTATGAAGAGTTTGTAAAAGAAGTTTACAAATAAAAGTTTTCAAAATAGTACTGGTGCGTTAATTTTATTTTTTTGTTTGCAAGGTATTGATTTATATAAGCATATAGACGTTCTTTGATTTTTTGATTTGATTTGAAAGTTTATGATTTTACATTTAAAAGTGTAAAATTATGAATTCAGGTAAAT
>DATCUQ010000003.1:0-1984 GCA_036567345.1 Lutibacter sp. | reverse complement strand
TCTTTTTGCCATTATTTATTAACCTTATCGCTCTTTTACGAATGGCATATCTAGTGGGTTCCGCTATTGTTCTAAAATCTTCTCTTTCCATAGAACAAATATACAAAATATTTCCGTTATATTAACGCTGGGTTAATAATCAGTACTTAGAGTGCCTAAAGTTTGGAGTAGTTAAAGTTAAAAAAAATGCGTTTTAAGATATAAAAAAGTTTCAACCAGATTAATAATCAACCTTTTTTGAAAAAAGATTAAAAAAGCTATCATTTTAAATGAGTTGCTGAGCATAAAACCAATTTACTTAAGGCACTCAAGGGACTCCAAACTTTAGGCACTAATTTTTATCAACCCTTCAACTTTTTGAACAGTTCCAGCGCATAGCCATCGGTTAAACTTGCCACATAACCGCAAATGGATAAAACTCTTAAATACAAAGATTCCTTTGGTTCTTGAAGGCTTTCAGGCAATAAATTTAAAATCAGTTTATCATAATTTGTCAATGAATTTTCATGCTTCCGGTTACTTGCGGTAACAAAAACATCCAGTAATGTGGCAATGACGTTATAGCCAACCAATTCTTTTTCAATAACTTCCCGGCTTTTGTAAATTTTTTCGACGCTTAGTTTAATGATGTCATTAATTTGGGCTTCATAAATGCATTTATCCAATAAAGAGTGTTGGTATTCCCCTTTTAAAATAGCGTCTTCCTGTTTTAAAAAAACATGGGCGGCTTCATTGATCAGATTTCCGATGGCCAAGGCGCGCAGGTAACTTAAACGGTCTTTTTTGAATTGCAGCTGATGGTATTTTTTTGTGTCAATGGTGTCTTTTACCAATTTAATCAAATATTCAAGCGCAAAATCTTCCTCAATCAATCCCAAATTGATGCCGTCTTCAAAATCGATGATGGTATAACAAATATCGTCGGCGGCTTCCACCAAATAAGCCAAAGGATGCCTGTGATAAGTTGAATTTTCGCTTTTTGAAGCCAATCCTAATTCCTGGGCAACAGCTTCAAAAAAAGGAACTTCCGATTGAAAAATGCCGTATTTTTTATCGGCCACATGTGCAGTTGGTTTTTTTGGCAAAGATTCCTTCGGATATTTTATAAAAGTTCCCAAAGTGGCGTAAGACAATCGCAAGCCGCCTTCCATTCCGGCTTTACTTTCGGTTAAAATTCTGAAACCGTTGGCGTTTCCTTCAAAATCGATAAAATCTTGCCATTGTTTTTTGGTAAGATGGGTTTCGTATTGTTGTCCGTTTCCATGTTTAAAATATTCTCCGATGGCTTTTTCGCCGCTATGGCCAAAAGGCGGATTTCCAATATCGTGCGCCAAAGCTGCAGTGGCCACAATAGCGCCAAAATCGTTCATCGTATAGCCTTGTTCAACCAATTCAGGATGATTTTTAAGCACTTGTTCGCCAACTTTTCTGCCTAAAGAACGCGCCACAACGCTTACTTCCAAACTGTGGGTAAGCCGTGTATGCACAAAATCGGTTTTCGAAAGCGGAACCACCTGTGTTTTATCCTGCAGACTTCTAAAGGAATCAGAAAAAATAATTCGGTCATAATCAACTTCAAAACCCAATCGGGTTTCGTCCTGTTCTTTGCGCGGTCGTATTTGTGTGTCCCCAAATCTTTTGAGCGACAATAATTGGCTCCAGTTCATTTCCTTTGTAAAATATTTGGTGCAAGATACTTAATAATTTATATTTTTTTGAAGGCTACTTTTTTGGAAATCTTAACATTTAGGTTATAAAACAGTAAACTGTGATTAACCTTTAATTAACATTGTGTGCCGTAATTTGTAAATAATTAATAAATAAGAACGCAATGCGATTATTGGTATTAACCTGACGGATTAATAACGGAAATTTATTATGCTGCTGCATATTTTATGTCATTATGTCTAAAATATTTCTTTACTCTTTCAGGATTTTGAACCAACATATTCATATGGTTTTCTAAATTTTCTTTTAATTTTTC
>DATCUQ010000002.1:0-19841 GCA_036567345.1 Lutibacter sp. | reverse complement strand
ATGAATTAGAAATATTGACCAAACCAAGAAAGGCTGCATAATTATTTTTTTTAGTGCTGAGTTTTATGAAATATAAGTTGTTAACAATGCAAATGTTAAAACAATGTTTTTTGAGGTGGGTATTGCGTAAGGTGAGTAAATCATTTAACAACCCTTGTTTAATGGCTTTGTATTTGGCAATGGCGGTTTGGGTTTTTTCTATTACGGTATCTGCTGTGTTGAGGATTTTGGCGATTTTTTGTTGTTCCATCACAGAATAAGGAACATTAATTTCAAAATTAGCTATTAAATCCTTACTTAAATTTGGTTGACCTGAACCTTGTGCTAAGTATAAAATTGCTTGCTTATTCTCTTTTACTTGCTGATAAAGAAAATCAACGTCTATTAATTGCTTTTTAGGAATTAATGCCAATACTGCTTGATTAGAAGTAGCATCAATTAATAATTTTGAAACAACTCCTGCCGTAGCACCATACATTGCAACGAGAACAGAATTTTTAGGTATCCACCTAGCACTTGAATTTTCTAAAGCTTCTTGAGTTATCTTTTCTTTTGTATCTGAAATATAAGGAAGGTTGACTTCCCCCGAACTAATCCAAGGTATTAAGCCTTTGAAATAATCATCTCTCGCCCTACTTGGTGTTCCGCCCGAATAAGTTTCTGCTAATTTCCCAATAGGTTCTTTTCTCCACTTATTCATATCCCAACTCAATTAGAAAAGTATTTAACAATTCGGTTTCTTTTTCCCTTGAAATTAAAACTTCATCTAAGGTGGTTACATATTTTTCAAATAATGCTTCAATCGCATTAATTAAATTGCGGGTATGAATTTCCTGGTATCCATCAATAAGTGTGTATAAATTTCTTTCCCAGCGTTTGATAATGAGGTCTTTTGCTTCATCTACTGTTATTTTAGCTCGGGCTTCTTCAACCAAAGTAGCTTTGTAGCGTTCCAATTCTTTTACTTCGGTTCTGCATTTTTTTAGTTCCTCTTCCAAAGCTAAATGCTTTTTTATATTGTTGGTATCAGCATTTACAGCTTCCTCAAAAGGCGTTATTTCATTTAAAATTTCATTGGCTTTGAAAGTTAATTGTTCAATTTCATTTTTGGCAATCGCTACTTTCTCCGGTATTGGGTTTTTAGCCTTTAAATCTTTTTCGTAGGCTTTTATCTGCTTGCTTATTTTAGCCAAATCTTTCGCCAATAAAGTTTTTTGCTTTGTGTTGAGTTTAATTTGAGCCTTTATTTCGGTAATTATTTTTTTAGGAATGGCTTCGTAATCGTCCTCATTCCATTCACCTTCTTCCAAATCGTTCACTGTTTCAAACAAGGCTTCCAACTCATCTCTTCGTGCCAACGCATTTCGGTAACTGGCCAATACTTCAGGAAACTGGCTTTCCAAAATTTCATCATCGGGAATCAGTTCGGCTTTCCAGGCGCTGGCGCCAACACTTTTAAAGTCGTATTTCAAATCTTCTATGTATTGCGCAAAAGAACCCCGCAATTGAAATTCAGAAAGTAAGGGATTGGCAATGCCACTTAAAATGGCAGAGAACTCGCCGGTACAATATTTGGTAAAATCATAAACGCTTTTATCGGCAGGCAAGGATTCTATTTTCGGTAAAACTTTTTTCCAAAACTCATTTACTTTTAAAGTATATTTGGCAAAGGCCTTTTGTTTACCCGCACTGCTGTCTATAAATTCTTTAATTTTTTCTTTGCTGTCAATGGCCGGCACAAATTGGTCGTAGCCATTTTTGAGCGAAGTAAACAAGCTTTGCTTCAGTCCTTCATAACATTCAAAATTTGTATCCAAGGCATTTATTTCCGCCAAAGGAATACCGCCTTTTAAATGGGCGTGCACATCGTGCGCTGTGGCAGGAGGAGAATTGTCAACGTATCTGCGAATGTTGCAATTGTATTCTTCTTTTTCTATATCATCTTTATGTACCAGTTTACTGTACTTGTCCAATTGGATTTTTTTACGGTACACAAAACTGATTTTATCAATATCTTCAGAACGCAGTTTGTTTTGATTTTTGCCTTCTTTGTATTCTTTGTCGGCATTGATAAAAAGTACGTGGTTACGTTCGCCGGCACCGTGTTTATTTATAATAATTAAACTTGCAGGAATGCCTGTTCCAAAAAACAAGGCAGGCGGCAAACCAATAATGGCTTCAATCAATCCTGCATTAATTAAGCGTTTGCGAATTTTTTGCTCTTCACCGCCACGAAATAAAACGCCGTGCGGCATCACAACAGCCATACGGCCATCATTGTTTAAAGTGGAAACCATGTGTTGCAGAAACATAAAGTCTGCTTGTTTTTTTGTGCTTGTCCAATTTTGAAAGCGCTCTTTATGCTTCATTCCCTCTGTTTTATAGTTCTGAGAGAAGGGAGGATTGGCAACCACAATATCAAATTTCAGCAATATGCCATCTTTTTGAAGTAAAGGATTTGCCAGCGTGTCACCCATTTTAATATTGGCATTTTTGATGCCGTGAAAAATCATATTCATTTTACACATTTTGTAGATGCCCTCTTTAAGTTCTTGTCCATAAATGGATAAATTACGGGCATTGCCGTATCGAGCTTCCACATAATTTCTCAAATTGATCAGCAAACCACCCGAACCAACAGTAGGGTCGCACATTGTTGCTCTTTCGCCAGGCTGTAAGATATAAGCCATTAATTGCACCACTTCATTAGGCGTGTAAAATTCACCGCCTTTTTTACCGGCACTCTCCGCAAAATGTTTTATTAAAAATTCATAGGCAGCGCCCAACAAATCAGGGAATTCAAAATTTTCATCCTTAAGTTCAACCCCATTGAAATTGTCCAGCAGTTCTTTAAGCACTTCATCCGTAAGGAGTTTATCTCCATTTGATTTTAGGGCATTGAATTTTGTGCCGCTTAAAACACCTTCCAGAATTTCCTTACGTGAATTTTCAATAGAATTTAAAGCTACCGTTAATCCGTCACCAATATTTTCAGTAAGCATTTGCAAATCTTTCCACCTGGCATCTGCAGGCACAAAAAATTCATATTCGGTGGCGTTTTCAATCTCAAGTTCCCGATCAAGTTGTGCCTGAGTTATATTTGGGTGCTCCGCTTTTAAATTCTTTGCTCTTACAACTTGTGCAACATCGAACATATCATTGACTCTTTTCAGAAATAACATTGCTATGATGTAATCTTTATATTCAGAGGCGTCTAATCCTGCTGCTCTTAGATCATCACACTGTGTTTTAAGAAATACTTGAAGTTTTGATAGGGATATTTTTGACATATTGTATTGGTAATTTGCTATTATTTTTTTAGTGTTGTGTTTGTTCGTTGCTATTTTTCAATGATATCTTCAATGGCATCCAAAATAATTTCAGGCGTAATATTTTTTTCTTCTATTGTCGGTATTGTTTCTACGTTCTTTAATTGGCGTTGTATGGCTCTGGTTCTTGTGCCTACTACATCATCTAATTGTCCGAGGCCTGTTTGTATGTTTTTTTGAGCTTTCTCCAATAAACCGCCAAAACTATCAAATTCTTTTTTTACGGAACTTAAAACTTTCCACACTTCGCTGCTTCTTTTTTGAATGGATAAAGTTCTAAAGCCCATTTGCAAACTGTTCAAAATCGCCATTAGGGTTGTTGGGCCTGCTACCGTAATTTTGAATTCATCCCTTAATTGATCAACCAAAGTGGTACGTCTAATTACTTCGGCATAAATGCTTTCAAACGGCAGGAACATAATGGCAAAGTCAGTGGTGTTTGGCGGGTCTAAATACTTATCGCAAATGTCTTTTGCCATTTTACGGATGGTAATTTCTAATTTTTTAGAAGCTGCTTCAATATCATCAGGAATGGCATTTTCATAAGCATTGATTAAATGCTCATAAGTGTCTTTTGGAAATTTAGCATCAATAGGCAAATAAACGATACTGCTTTCGTCTTCGCTTCTTCCCGGCAATTTTATTGCAAACTCAACACTGTCGCTGCTTCCTTTTTTAGTTTTAACATTGGCTTCATATTGATTGGGTGCCAAGATTTGCTCTAATAACATTGCCAACTGCACTTCGCCAACACCTCCGCGCAATTTTACATTGCTCAATACTTTTTTTAAACCGCCAACATCAGCTGCAATGGTTTGCATTTCACCCAATCCTTTTTGGACTTCAATCAATTGCTTGCCAACGGTTTCAAAACTTTGTCCAAGACGTTCGCTCAGTGTTTTTTCTAATTTTTCTTCTACGGTAACCCGTATGCTTTCCAGTTTCGTTTCAGTATTTTTAATCAACTCATTTTGCCTTTTTTCTAATTCTTCAAATTTTGATTTTTGAAGGTCATTAAAGGAAATTATGTTTTTGTCAAAATTGGCTCCAAATCCCTTGAAGGCAGTTTCAAGTGATTCACGCATTAGTGTTGCATCGGCTTTTGCCTGATCATTTAAATCTTTTAGTTTTTCTTCAACTTTGCCGGAAACTTTCTCAAGCTGCTCTACTGTTTTTTTAGTTAGGTCGGTTTGCTCTTTTTTCAGTTCATCAAACTTTGTGCGTTGTTCTAAAGTAAAATCTTTAAGGTTTGCAGTTAATGTATCACGGTTGGTTTTATTGTTATCATCTAATTTTTTGGTCAGCAATTCAATTTTATCTGCCAAAGTGGTATTAATTTCTTTAAGGGCATTTTGGCTTTGCTCCGTAATGTTTTTAAGTGTTTCCGATAATTCCTTTTTGAAATCCTTTAATGTTTCATTAAGTTCAGTTCTGTTATCCTTGGATATGTTTGCATTTTCTTCCCGGTTGTTGCGGAAGTCTTCTTTTAAATTGCTTTCGATTTTTGACAGACTGGTTTGCAGTTCAATCACTTTGTTTTGTAAATCCGGCAATTCCTTGCCGCTTTTGTTTCTGAAAATTATAATTAGTAAGATTGTTATAATCAACAATATACAAATGAAGATTAATATGTTTGTTTCCATTATTTCTTAGGATTTTTTTAAGACTTTATTTTGTTTTCATCTTATATTACTCAATAATTAAGGTAATTCTTATAAAAAATTGATCAGTATTAGTGTATAAACAATAGATAAAATTATAGCAATTATAACCATGGCATTTTATTTTTTTAGCAATTGATTGTGAAAGATTCATCAAACGATGCTAAAAGTAACTAAAAAAAATGGGGTAATAAATAGAATGGTGGATTTTTGTTAAAATTGGCGGAGATAGATTTTTAAGTTTTAAAAATAACAACTAATGAAGCATTTATAAAAATAATTATGCTATATTTGATTTATAAGGGTTGTCGCTAGGCGACCCATCTTTTTAAGCTGCTTACCATTTTATTTTTTATTGGTGCAGCTTGAATAAGCTTTTAGAAATTGTAATTCATAGTATGATTTGTGTAAGCTTATTTTTTAAGAGTTTGAACGGAAGGACTTTAAGAGCTTATTTT
This sequence comes from Lutibacter sp., assembly GCA_036567345.1. Taxonomy (GTDB): domain Bacteria; phylum Bacteroidota; class Bacteroidia; order Flavobacteriales; family Flavobacteriaceae; genus Lutibacter. Next base: position 14,393 of record DATCUQ010000002.1, on the reverse strand, counting down.
CAAAGAAAGGAATTGGCTTTTAGCATTGTTGATTTTGGTTCTGAACAAATTTTCAAATCAAAAAACACCTATACTTGTATTTGTTTTATTGAAAATAGAAATCAAAATTTCATTTCATACTCTTCATCAGAAAGCATTAATTTAAAGAACAGGAAATCTTTTAAGAAGATAAATTATAGTGTGTTAGATTCTAAAATGGGTTGGAATTTAAAGGACAATAAATCCATCTCAATAATTGAATCTAAAGGCATTCCATTTGGTGAACTTTACCAAACAAGACATGGAATAGCAACACTAAAAAATGACATTTATATTTTCAGGCCAGTTGACGAAGATGAGAACTATTTTTATCTACAAAACGGGAGTTTATATAAAATAGAAAAAGGAATTTGTAAAGACATCGTAAACTCGAACAAGTTAAGCCGAGAGGTTAGTTTAAACACATTAAAGGAAAAAGTGATTTTCCCTTATGACCAACAAGAAAAACCCAAACTTTTATCTGAAGAATCAATTAAAGATAAATATCCAGAAGCTTACAGATATTTTGAAAACAAACGAAAGATATTAGACAAAAGAGACAAGGGAAATGGAAACTATGAAAATTGGTTTGCCTATGGACGCACCCAATCTTTAGAGAAAATAAAGAACAAAATGTTCTTTCCAAAATATTCGGACAGAACACCAAATTTTATAATCAATTCAGATGATGACTTACTTTTCTATAATGGTTTGGCAGTTGTTGGGTGGTTTTTAAGGATTTATGGCCAAGCATTTTACTTACGGATTCTATAGGCACTCCGTTGGTTAATGTTATCGTAGTCGCGAAAGTATGACGTGCCAAATGGAAGGTCAGGTTTTTTGTAAAACCACACAAATCGGAAATTTCTTTTAAATAAGCATTCATTTTTTGGTTGCTTAGGACAGGGAGTAGCCTATTTCCATTGGTCACTTCCGGATGCTTGGCATATTTTTCAATAATTGCTTCTGCTGTTGGAAGTACAGGAATATTGCTTTTTGTATCTGTTTTGGTACGTTTTATATTGATCCATTTTTCACCATCAATACCAATCACTAAATTATTTTCCGAGAGTTTCTTTACATCCGCATAGGCCAATCCAGTAAAACAGCAAAAAATGAAGATGTCTTTTACCTGGTCTAACCTTAAGATGTGCAATTCCTTATTCATCATCGTTTGAATTTCCTCTTCCGTTAAAAATTCCCGGTCCACAATTTTCAATCTTCCTTTCCAATTGAAGAAAGGATCTTTGGATATCCAGTCGTTGGCGTAGGCAATGCGGACGATCTTTTTAAAATTGGTGATGTATTTAACGGAAGTATTGTGGCTGCAATTACGCACCGTTTTTAAATAGTACTCAAAACCGGTGATAAATTTATGGTCCACGTCTTTTATAGGAATATCATTTAGTCCATAATCCTTTTTGATGTAATCTTCCACGTGCATTTTATCGGTATTGTAACGCTCGGCGGTTCCTGCAGCAAAATCTTTTCCAATCAGTTTTTCAACTTGTTTGTTGTGTTCTTTAAAGATTTCTAATAACATTTTTTGGTTTTCTCCTTTGCCTAAGTACTGATTTTTAATTTTTTATGCAGAGTAGGGGATGTTCTTTTCAACAAAATTATGATGAATTTTGTAAATCTTATTCTGAATGGTATCTATTAACTGGTTAATTTTTTGCACTTCTTCGGAATATCCTTTGGCCTTTCCGGCTTGATTATTCCATTTAAGAATATCGACTTTTCTCTGGATGCTAAGCTCTGAACGCCTGCCATTTACAGTGATTCTCATATAAATCATTGATTTTCCGCTTGCATCTGCTTTGGTCTTTTTAATGTAAAAAATTAGGTTGAATGAATTTTCCATAGTCTAAACAATTTTTTGTATCATAAATATACAAAAAAATAAATAAAGTTTCCTCTCGGAGGCCTAATAAAATCAATGGCTCCAAGAAAATTCGGTGTCAGTTGAGATTTTTTTTCAACGGACACCGAATTAGCCCCTTTTTAGTTGGTTTTATATGGTTTTATATGGTATTTTGAGGAAATTAAAAAACCCGTAAACATAATGTTTACGGGCTTTTGTTGAGATTTGATGTTCTCTCAGCGGAGAAAGAGGGATTCGAACCCCCGGAGGTGTGACCCTCAACAGTTTTCAAGACTGCCGCAATCGACCACTCTGCCATTTCTCCTTTAGCGAGGGCAAATATAGAACCCTTTTTTGTTTTTCTGAAACTTTTTAGTGTTTTTTTTAGGATATTTTTCAGCAATTATTTCAGTACATTTGAGTACTTAAATAATCAAATGAATCCAATTTTAGAAATAGTCCTGTTAATTGTTATCGGTTTTGTGGCAGGTGTTATAAATACCATTGCGGGCGGAGGCTCATTATTAACCTTACCCATCCTAATTTTCTTGGGATTGCCGCCAAATGTGGCAAATGGCACAAACCGAATCGGCATTTTGTTTCAAAGTATTTCCACCACGGCCGGCTTCAAAAGCAAAGGGATTCTCACGTTTCCGTTTAGCATTTACGTCAGTATTTCCGCATTAATTGGCGCGCTTATTGGCGCCCAAATTGCCGTCGACATCAAAGGTGAAACATTCAATAGAATTTTGGCTATTGTGATGGTTTTGGTGGTGATTTATATGGTTTTAAACCATAAATACAAACAAATAAATTTATTGGAGCGAACTACCGGCAAGTATTTGTGGATCAGTGTTTTACTGTTCTTTTTTGTGGGCATTTATGGCGGATTTATACAAGCCGGCGTTGGTTTTATGATGTTGTTGGTGCTGTCATCCGTAAACAATATTTCTTTGGTAAAAAGCAATGCCATTAAGGTCACCGTAACCTTGGTTTTTACGGTGGCTTCCCTCGCGATTTTTTTGGCGAACGACAAAATTAATTGGAAATACGGCTTGCTTCTTGCCGCAGGAAGCGCTGTGGGAGGCTGGTTTGCCAGCCGTTGGTCCGTAAAAAAAGGTGATGGTGTGGTTAAAATATTTATGATTGTGATGGTGGTCATTATGGCAATAAAACTTTGGTTTTTTTAAATTGATTGGGCGCTTCCCTGCGGGTCGGGCTTTACGTTTCAATCTTTTTTACTTCGCCAAAAGGCGAATCAAAAAAGTATTTCCACTGCAATCCCTAGCGCAAATTGAACCACAATTATTAATTTAACCTACAGCCTTCAATCCAAAGCCCTACCGTCAAAACAAAATTCAATTATTTTTCAAATTCACGAATGTTGTGAATTTTTGCATTTGCCGCTTATTTCAACGGATAAATAAATCCTCCTTAAAATTCTTTTTTTTACATTTGTTACCTAAAATAGTACGATGGCAAATACATTTGGTAAAATATTTACACTCACAACATTCGGGGAATCTCACGGCGAAGCAATTGGCGGAATTATAGATGGCTGTCCGGCCGGTATTGAATTGAATCTGCAAACTGTTCAAAAAGAGTTGGATCGAAGAAAACCTGGCCAGTCCAAAATTGTGACCCAACGTAAAGAACCTGATGAAGTGCAATTTTTATCAGGAATTTTTGAAGGAAAAACCACGGGTGCTTCCATCGGATTTATCATAAAAAATGCGAATCAGCGTTCCAATGATTATGCGCATATAAAAGATGCCTATCGTCCTTCCCACGCCGATTATACCTACGACAAAAAATATGGCGTCCGCGATTATCGCGGCGGCGGGCGCACTTCTGCCCGTGAAACTGCAAATTGGGTTGTGGGCGGCGCTGTTGCAAAACAGGTGATTTCCGACATAAAAATCAATGCTTTTACCTCTTCGGTGGGCGATATTTTTATGGAAAAACCTTATCAGGAAGTTGATTTCAGCAATATTGAAAGCAATGATGTCCGTTGCCCGGATGCAGCAACTGCCGAAAAAATGATCGCTCGCATCAATGAAATTAAAAAACAGGGCGATACAATAGGAGGAACCGTAACCTGCGTTATTCAAAATGTGCCTGTTGGCTGGGGCGAACCTATTTTTGATAAATTACACGCCCAATTGGGAAAAGCGATGCTTTCCATCAATGCGGTAAAAGGCTTCGAATACGGGAGCGGATTTTGTGGCGCAAAAATGAAAGGAAGCGAACACAACGATATTTTTAATGCCGACGGAACCACCACAACAAACCTTTCCGGCGGAATCCAAGGCGGCATCAGCAACGGAATGGATATTTATTTTCGGGTGGCTTTTAAACCAGTCGCCACCATTATGCAAGCGCAACAAACCATCGATAACGAAGGAAATATTGTTGAAATGCACGGAAAAGGCCGCCACGATCCTTGTGTTGTGCCACGTGCCGTTCCAATAGTTGAAGCTTTGGCCGCAATGGTTTTAACCGATTTTATGTTGCTGAATTCTTATAAGAAGTCATAGCAATAAATGTTATAATTAAGAATTCCCCTCTTGAGAGGGGTTAGGGGTGTGTTTTTCTTTTATTAGCTTAATTGTTTAATCGTTTATTTTTTGCGTAGAAAATCTAAAATCCAAAATTCAACATTCAACATTGTCTATTTTAAAGATAATACACCAAAAACAGGATTGGAATAACAATCCCCAACACCAAATAAATTCCGCCGCGGCCAATCACGCCTTTTTTTCCCTTGACCATAAATAAGGAAGTGATGGAAAACAAAATTAATGCGCCGGCGAATATATCAGAAAACCACATCCAAATTTTGTTCGGGTTGTAGTGCAAATAATTGACTTCATAAAACATTAGCCGTTTTTTCAAATATTCAGCCCTTCCGGTTCCACTTTTTACATCCACCATAATTGAAGAACCTCCTTTTAAAAATATTTTAAGATTTTGGGCATTGGGGTAGTAGTGCTGTTTGTAATTTTCCCGATGGTCAATTTTATCCAATAATAACAAAATATTGTTCTTAACTGAAGCGTTATTTTCTAAATTGATTTCAGTGGTAAAATTCTTGTTTACAACAGAATAATTCGGATTCCAGTCGCTCAGGTGATTTAGCGCGATACCTGAAATAGCATAAATTAAGGTGGTGCCAATAAAAAAGAAACCAAAATCCCTATGAAGTATTCTGCTCCATTTTCGTAAATTTTTCATATACAAAAACGCGGTTATTCTACTGCTGAATGAGAAATATAATTAATGGAATAATTTGAGATATGATCCGTATTTTCAGCTTTCATTTGATCTCTGTACTTTTGAATCATTTTCATTTTTACATCGTATTGATCCTTATTTGAAGCTCCTTCTTTATGACTTTTAATATTGTCTTCTTCCATTTTAAGGCAATAGGCTTCATCAATTCTTTCTTCAACAACAATTCCTGTAAATGTAATTTCATTGCCCGTTAAAGCTTCGTCAAATCGTTCTTCTCCGTTTATATGAACATCACCTTTATCGGTGACTAAAAATACTTTTTTTCCGCTGTGCTTACAAACGTGGTCTACAATTCCCTTAACTTTCACTTCTTTATTTAGAAATTCCCCGGCTTTTGCATCAAATTCTCCCAAGGCCAAAAATGGGATTTCAGCAGTTTCGGCAGTTTTATTTGCAGCTCCCGCTTTTTTATCATCAGTTTTACAGGAAATTACGGCAAGTGCCATCACTAAAACGAATACAATTTTTTTCATCACTTTATTTTTAGATTAAACGCGTATATTTAAAATATAGCCTCTAAATTAGGTGTGATTGCCAAAATAAATAATGATTAAAATCAGTTATAACTGATTTTAAGGCAATTTTAAGGTAATTGTTGACAGTGAATAGATTAATATTTTAACTGTTTAAATTTTGGATAGAAAATCTGTAATTTGAAATTTTTAAAAGTCTTTTCTCTCTATTCTCTGTTCTATATTCTAAAATAAACTAATTATTCAATATTTTTAGTGAGGTTTTTAAACCAATTCCCATTTCAAAAGGAAATTTACTTGCATATAAAGCGCTTTCAATGGCTGCAATTACAGCAATAATGTCGTTATTGTTTACGCTTCCCATATGTCCAACCCTAAAATACAATGTTTTGTGTGAAGGCAACAATCCGCCGGCTAAAATAACGTCGTTCTTTGAAATATGTCCCAAAAAGGTGCTTCCTGTAATATTTTCGGGGAAATAAACCGCCGTAAGCGTATTGGCCGACAAGTTTTTTTGAACAGGCAATAGTTTCAATCCCAAAGCAATCATGGCTTCGCGAAAAGCAGTTGCAATTTTTTTATGTCGTGAAAATCTATTTTCCATACCTTCAGCAACAATTTGTTGCAGGCTCACTTCCAAGGCAGCAATCAAATTTACTGGTGGCGTTCCAAAATAAGAAGCTTGTCGGTTTTCATAGGCCTGCATAATTGGCAGCCAATTGTTAAAATCGGCATAGTAATTACCCACAGGTGTTTTTCTGTTTTTAAATATTTCCATTGCTTTTTGGGAAACAACCAGCAAGGCCAAACCCGGAGGAACGCCAATTGCTTTTTGCGAGGCGGTCAGCACCACATCAATTCCCCATGCTTCTTGCTGTATTTCTTCACCGGCAACCGAACACACACCATCTAAAATTGAAAGCACATTGTATTTTTTGGCCAATTCAGCGATGGGTTTCGGATTTACCAAAACGCCTGTTGAGGTGTCAACATGGGTGATGGTCATTAATTTATATTTTTTGGCGGAAAGCGCTTTTTCAATGTCATCTAAAGCAACAATATTTCCCACTTCTGAAGCTAAAATAGTGACATTTGCGCCATAGCGTTTTGAAATTTCTGCGAAGCGTTCTCCAAAATAACCCGTTGAAACCACCAAAACGTTGTCGTTTGGTTCAATTAAATTGGCTGCCGCCATATCCATGGCAAAAGTTCCGGTTCCCGCTACAATAAAAGGTTGTCCGGTTGAAGTCAGCCAAACTTTCCGCATCAATTCTATGCAATTCCCGAAGGATTCGATAAAATTTGGTGCCACGTGGCTGGTGGTTGGAGCGCCCAATGCCTGCAAAACTTTTGGTTCAAATTCAATTGGGCCGGGAATCATCAATAATTTTCTGCTTTTCATGGACTATTTTTATTTAATTCAATTAGTTAGTTGTTGTTTGATTTAGGACCGAAGACGGAGAGCCAAACCTAAAGTTCAAAATTCAACATCGTAATTCGTAAATCAAAAATCGATTTGTAATTTACAAAATAAAAATCACCTAAGCCAAAGCAATAGGTGATTTTTATTATGATTATTTAGGAAAGTGTTTCTTTCAAGAAATTTAAACACCAACTAAATCGCCTTTTCCCTTGGTTGGCAGATTGCTGTAACCCATTAAAAATTCATCCACTTTTTTTGCTGCTTCTCTTCCTTCAGAAATTGCCCAAACAATTAAGGATTGTCCCCTGCGCATATCGCCGGCAGTAAAAATATGCGGCACATTTGTTTGAAATTCAGTTTCTGATGCCAGATAATTACTCCTGAAGTCAGTTTTTAAACCCAATTGTTCACTTAAAGTCGCTTCCGGACCCGTGAATCCCATTGCCAATAACACCAATTCGCATGGCCAAATTTTTTCGGTGCCTTCAATTTCCTTTAAAGCAGGTCTTTCTCCCGGTTTCATCACCCATTCAACATTTACAGTTTTTAAGGCTTTCAGGTTTCCTTTTTCATCCGCAATAAATTCTTTGGTTGAAATGAGCCAGTTTCTGTCGCAGCCTTCTTCGTGGGAAGTTGAAGTTTTGAGTTTCAACGGCCAAAATGGCCAAGGTGTTGATTCACTTCTCTTTTCAGGAGGTTTTGGCATAATTTCAAAGTTGGTCACGCTTTTTGCACCGTGACGGTTTGAAGTTCCAATACAATCGGAACCAGTGTCGCCGCCGCCAATTACGATGACATTTTTATCGGTGGCAAAGATTTCTTCATCTTCTATTTTGATTCCCGCATTTCGTTTGTTTTGCTGTTTTAAAAAGGTCATGGCTTGCACAACGCCTTTAATTTCAGCGCCTTTTGCGGGCAATTCCCGACTAAGCGTTGCGCCACCGCATAAAACAACGGCATCAAAATCGTTTAATTTTTCAACAGGGTAATTTACGCCAACATTTACGTTTGTTTTAAATTCAATGCCTTCTTCTTTTAAAATAGCAATTCTCCTGTCGATAATTTCTTTTTCCAATTTAAAATTCGGAATACCGTAACGCAGCAATCCGCCCAAAGCATCATCCCTTTCAAAAACGGTCACCGAATGTCCGGCACGATTTAGCTGTTGAGCCGCTGCCAAACCTGCAGGTCCGGAGCCAACTACCGCCACTGTTTTACCGGTTCTAACTGTTGGAGGCTGTGCTGTAATCCATCCGTTCTCAAATCCTTTTTCAACAATATTTTTTTCTAAATTTTCTATGGTTATTGGCGGATTTACAATTCCTAAAACACAGGCTTGTTCACAAGGTGCAGGGCATAATCTTCCTGTAAATTCGGGAAAATTATTGGTGGAATGCAAAATTTCCAATGCTTTTTCCCATTTCTTTGCATGAACCATATCGTTAAAATCGGGAATTAAATTTCCCAGCGGACAAGCGCTGTGGCAAAATGGAATGCCGCAATCCATGCAACGAGAACCTTGTTTTTCAATTTCGTTGGTTTTTAACGGAACTGTAAATTCTTTATAATGCTGAACCCTTTCTTTTACAGAAATGTATGCTTCGCCCTGTCTTTCAAACTCTTTAAATCCGGTAACTTTTCCCATAACTAAACAGTTGCTGTTTTAATATTATTTTCCATTTCAAGTCTTATCAATGCTTTTTTGTATTCAGTAGGCATCACTTTTACAAAATTGAGTAAACTATTTTCCCAATCATCTAAAATTCTGTAAGCCAAATCGCTGTTGGTGTACTTAAAGTGGTTTTTTATCAGTTGTTTTAATTCGATTTGATCTTCTGAAGAAATTTCTTCAAAAGCGACCATTTCCATATTGCACAATCCATTTCTGAATTTTCCTTTTTCATCAAAAACATAGGCAATTCCGCCGCTCATTCCTGCAGCAAAATTTCTTCCGGTTTTGCCTAATATCACCACTTTGCCGCCTGTCATATACTCACATCCGTGATCTCCAACACCTTCAACAACCGCAATGGCGCCTGAATTTCGTACGCAAAAACGCTCGCCTGCAATGCCGTTAATGTACGCTTCGCCATTGGTGGCGCCATAGAGCGATACATTTCCCACGATAATATTTTCTTCTGAAGCAAAAGTGGCTTCATCGGGTGTTTTGATGATTAATTTTGCGCCCGACAAGCTTTTTCCCAAATAGTCGTTCGTGTTTCCGTCAACTTGCATGGTCAATCCTTTGGTGGCAAATGCGCCAAAACTTTGTCCGGCCGAACCTTTGAATTTAAGGTTTAACGTGTCTTCCGGCAAACCATTGTCACCATATATTTTCGATAATTCGTTGCTGACGATGGCGCCAACGGTTCTGTCCGTATTTTTTATCGGAAATTCCAAATACATTTTTTCTTTTCTGTAAATCGCCGGATGCCCCATTCTTAGGATGTCAAAATCCAGCACATTTTCCAATTCATGGTTTTGGGATTCCGTATTGTATAAAGGCTTTTTTGTTTCCGGTTTGTGCAAAATTGGCGATAAATCAATTCCTTTTGCTTTGGCATGGGTAATGGCCTTGTTGGCGTTTATTTTTTGGCTCTGGCCAACCATTTCGTTGATGGTTCTAAAACCTAATTCCGACATAATTTTGCGCAATTCTTTGGCAACGAAATACATAAAATTAATGACGTGCTCTGGCGTTCCTTTAAAGTTTTTGCGCAATTCCGGATCTTGTGTCGCAATGCCGACCGGACAAGTATTCAAATGGCATTTGCGCATCATAATACATCCGGAAGCCACCAAAGGCGCTGTGGCAAATCCAAATTCTTCGGCACCCAATAAACAGGCAATCGCAACATCACGACCGGTTTTTAACTGTCCGTCACATTCCAAAACTACCCTGTTTCTTAAATTGTTCAGCACCAAAGTTTGCTGTGCTTCTGCAATGCCAAGTTCCCAAGGCAATCCTGCATGTCTTAGCGAGGTTAAAGGCGATGCTCCTGTACCGCCATCATAACCAGAAATTAAAATCACATCGGCCTTTGCTTTTGCAACACCGGCAGCAATGGTTCCAACGCCCACTTTAGAAACGAGTTTCACATTAATTCTGGCTTCTCTGTTGGCATTTTTTAAATCGAAAATCAGCTGCGCCAAATCTTCGATGGAGTAAATATCGTGATGTGGAGGCGGTGAAATTAATCCAACATAAGGTGTTGAACTTCTGCACTCTGCAATCCAAGGCAATACTTTATCGGCAGGCAATTGGCCGCCTTCACCCGGTTTTGCGCCTTGCGCCATTTTAATTTGAATTTCTTTTGCATTGGTTAAATAATTGGTGGAAACACCAAATCTGCCCGATGCAACTTGTTTAATGGCGCTATTTCGGCTGTCGCCATTTAAATCTTTTCTGAAGCGATTTTTGTTTTCACCGCCTTCACCCGAATTGCTTTTGCCGCCAATACGGTTCATGGCAATCGCTAAATTTTCGTGGGCTTCCTTGCTGATAGATCCATAGGACATTGCCCCGGTTTTAAAACGTTTTACAATTTCTGTCCAAGGTTCCACTTCTTCCAAAGGAATCGGATCTAAATTGTTAAATTCAAACATTCCCCGAAGCGTCATCAAATTTTTGCTTTGCTCGTTGATGGCTTTGGCATAAACTTCATAACTTTCATAGCTGTTGGTTCGCACGGCCTGCTGCAGTTTTGAAACGGTGGTCGGATTAAACATATGGCGTTCCGCATTTCGTCTCCAACGGTAATCGCCGCCAATATTTAAAGGAAGGTTTCCTGCAATTTCAATAGGAGGAAAGGCGCTTCGGTGACGCAAGAAAATTTCTTTTTCTATTTCATACAAACCGATTCCTTCAATACGCGAAGGCGTATTTGGAAAATATTCTTCGGTAAAAGCGGTGTTTAAACCTAAAATTTCAAAAATTTGGGAGGCACGATAAGAATGCAATGTGGAAATTCCAATTTTATTCATAATTTTCAAAACACCTTTTGCAATGGCTTTATTGAAGTTTTGAGTCGCTTTTTCTTCGGAAATGCCTGTGATTTCACCGTCTTCAATTTGCTGTCGAATGATTTCATTGATCATATATGGGTTGATGGCACTTGCGCCATAACCAAATAAAGTGGCGAAATGATGTGGTTCTCGCGGTTCAGCAGATTCTATGATAATTCCAAAACTTGAGCGCTGCCCCATTTTGCTCAATTGACTGTTTAGGTAGGAACAACTTAACAAAATTGGTATTGGCGCATAATTTTCATTCACATTTCTGTCGGATAAAATGACAATATTGCATCCATCAGAAACGGCTTTATAAGCTTGTTTGACCATCACTTTTAAGGCAGCTTCAATGCCGTTTAAGCCTTTTGTGATATCGTAAAGCGTTGAAACTGAAACAGATCTAAAATCGGGATGGTTGATACTTTTTAACTTATCTATATCCGCATTTGAAATTACCGGATTCTGAATCTTCAATTTCTTGCATTGCTCATCCGAAATATCAAAAATATTTCTGTCGCCTCCAATGGCCAAACTGAAATCGGTGACAATTTCTTCCCGAATACCGTCCAAAGGCGGATTTGTAACTTGCGCAAAAAGTTGTTTAAAATAATTGAACAACAATTGCGGTTCATCCGATAAAACGGCCAAAGGCGTGTCATTTCCCATAGAGCCTATGGCTTCACTGCCTTGAATGGCCATCGGCATAATGATGGTGTCGATTTCTTCAAGGGTATAGCCAAATATTTTCTGTCGTGCCACCAAATCAATTTCTTCTTTTGGCGTATTGTTGCCGGTGTACGGAATTTCAGACAAGGACAATAAATTTTTATTGAGCCATTTTCTGTAAGGCTTTTCAGAAACAATTTTTTGTTTTATTTCTTCATCATTGATAATTCGCCCTGCATTCATATCCACCAAAAACATTTTACCAGGTTCTAATCTTCCGTGGTGAACCACATTTTCTGGCTTGATGTCTAAAACACCTGTTTCTGATGACATCACCACGTTTCCGTCTTTTGTTACTGTGTATCGTGAAGGTCGCAATCCGTTTCGGTCCAATAAGGCACCAATATAATTTCCATCTGTAAACGGTATCGATGCAGGTCCGTCCCAAGGTTCCATAATACAGGAATTGTATTCATAAAACGCCTTTTTTTCATCGCACATTGCAGGGTCTTTTTCCCAGGCTTCAGGAACCATCATCATCATCACTTCGGGCAGGGAACGGTCGGTCATCAGCAATAATTCCACCACCATATCCATACAGGCAGAATCTGATTTTCCATCCAAAATAATGGGAAATAATTTTTTTATGTCATCGCCAAAAATCGGACTTTTCATCAACTCCTCACGCGCTTTCATTCTGTTGATATTGCCGCGCAGCGTATTGATTTCGCCATTGTGGCACATATACCTGAATGGCTGAGCCAAATCCCAGGACGGAAAAGTGTTGGTTGAAAATCGCTGATGCACCAAAGCCAAACGGGTCACCAAATCAGGATTTGATAAGTCGGTATAATAATTTCTGATGTCTTCAGGAATTAAAAGTCCTTTATATATAAGTGTAGTAGTTGATAAACTTGGCAGATAGAATTTTTTTCTGTCGGATAATTTTGAGTTTTCTATTACATGTTCCGCAATTTTACGTGCGGCGAATAATTTTGCATTGAACTGATTTTCAGTCAACGGCAGCCTGTTTTTTCCAATAAATATTTGCTCAATGGCTGGTTCATTTTTGGCTGCGATATTTCCAAGATGAGTTTTGTCAACAGGAACTTTTCGCCATCCCAAAACCGCCAATCCCTGATTTTTTATTGCTGTTTCCAGACAATTTTTGAAAAAATTAAGCTGATTTTCATTTTGGGACAAAAAAACCATTCCCACAGCATATTCTTTTGGTTTTGGCAAGCTAAAAGTGGTGTTTTTTACAAAGAATTCATGGGGAATATCAATCAGTATTCCCGCGCCATCACCTGTTTTACCATCAGAACTCACCGCGCCACGGTGTTCAAGCTTAATGAGGATTTCTAAAGCATCATGAATTATTTTGTTCGATTTCTCTCCTTTCAAATTGCAAATAAATCCTGCACCACAATTATCTCTTTCAAATTCCGGTAAATATAACCCCTGTTTCTTCATTTAATTTGTTTGATGTATTTTTACAAAAATAAGACAAAAGTTGAGTTTAGTATAAAAAAATTACGAAAACGTTGTAATAAAGCCTTAAAAACATAAAGAACTTTAAAAATAATGAAATACCTAATTATTAGGTTAAAAAACTCATAATTTAACAATGGATATTGATGCTGCTGACAATTCAAAATGTTTTTTGAGTCTAATTTTTTTATATTTTTCAGCATAAAAAACAAAATAATGCCATTTTTAGCCTTGCGTTTATTCAAGAAGATTTTAGGATGAAATGGATTTTAAAATAATTTTTATTGAATTGTGTTTAGTTTATAGAATACTTGGTTATTTTAGTGAATATCCAATAAAATAAAGGATGTATTGGGAAGTTGATGTTAAATTGATTAAAATAATTTGATTTAATCTGCTAAAAAAGTATATTTATGCAAAAATACTATATATATGAAAATTACCTGCTGCCCAAACTGCAATTCCGATGCGTATGTCAAAAGTGGTGTCATAAAAGACAGACAGCGCTATAAATGCAAGAAATGCGATTATTACTTCACTGTAAATAAAGTTGGTAAGCAAATTGATTCTTATTATGTAAACAAAGCACTTCAGTTATATTTGGAGGGTTTGAGCTATCGGGAAATTGAACGCATTTTAGGGATTTCGCACGTGAGTATCAGCAATTGGGTAAGAAAATACAATGTAAAGCGTCCATATAGCTTTGAATACCACTCAACTTATAAAATTTTAAATGCCGTTGAACTGGCAAAATACTTTTCAAACAATAAAAATTTAATTGGTGCAGGCGTTATTGTCACAGAGCTTGGCGATAAATTTATGTTGATTCGCTGGGAACGATTTAAGGGATAACTATATCAATTTACAATTATATATATCCAATTTTAATAACTGCTTTTTTCTTTCCATCTTGTTAGGGCTAAAAAATCAATTCTTTAGCAAAAACCTAATTAATTAACCAAATTTATTTTTATGAAAAAACAGCTATTAATTTTGTTAATTCTTCTCTTGGGATTATTAACCCAGCGTTAATATAACGGAAATATTTTGTATATTTGTTCTATGGAAAGAGAAGATTTTAGAACAATAGCGGAACCCACTAGATATGCCATTCGTAAAAGAGCGATAAGGTTAATAAATAATGGCAAAAAGA
>DATCUQ010000001.1:0-30023 GCA_036567345.1 Lutibacter sp. | reverse complement strand
TATTGTAGCCTACGTAAAAATAGAATGGCTTAAACAAAGGACACAAAAAAATCATTTTGCAATGAAAGCTCAAATCTATTTAGCGGCTCAAAAAGCAGCACATAATGAATTAGAAATATTGACCAAACCAAGAAAGGCTGCGTAATTATTTTTTTTAGTGCTGAGTTTTATGAAATATAAGTTGTTAACAATGCAAATGTTAAAACAATGTTTTTTGAGGTGGGTATTGCGTAAGGTGAGTTATTTATAACCCTTGCACCGGTGGTTGTTATGACGGATTGGAAGAAAATTCCGTAAACCTTAACCAGGGCGCAGAATCAACCGTAAGTTACCTGATGGCAAGGCTAACAATTGAAAAATTTATTCTAATCGAACTAAATAATAAACGTCAAAAAGCGCAAAGTTTGAAATTAGGAATACAAGATTAGCCAGTACAATGTGTGAATCATATAACTTATTCGCAAAATTATGTAACACACCTCTTTCTGAAACTGTGCATCTTTACATCGTAGTTTAAGCAGTAATTATTTGATAAAAATTTGCATAAAATACAAATAAAAATAGTGGAGTCCAGAACCCACTTTAAAAACGGCTTGCTTGGTTATACAACATCTGATAACTGTAGGGTAATTGGTTAGGGCAATAAAAAGCAAGGAATAAATTTAAAATTTTAATAATGAAAAAATTAATTTTATCGGGAATTATGCTAATTGGATTGGCATTTGGCACTCAAGCCCAGGAAATCTCTAAAAATGCATTAGGTTTACGTTTAGGAGACAGCGGTGGTTTCGGAACTGAAATCACTTACCAAAGAGCTTTGGGAGGCAACAACAGACTTGAGCTTGATTTAGGTTGGAGAAACAGAAAAGACTTCAATAATAACGGTTATGATGATGATGCTATCAAGTTAGCTGCTTTATACCAATGGGTAATGAACATCGACAGTGGTTTTAACTGGTATGTTGGTGTAGGTGGTGGATTAGGTACTTATAGTTATGATGATTATAACAATGATCATTATAACGATACATTTGCATTTGCTGCAGGTGACATAGGAATTGAGTATAATTTTGATATTCCATTGTTAATCTCTTTAGATTTTAGACCTGAATTTGGCGGGAATGGTTATTACAAAGATAGTTATGCTTCTGATATTGCAGTAGGAGTTAAATACCAATTCTAACAGCTAAATAATTAAACATAAAAACATTGGTTATTTGGTCTGGACGTCAGCCTGAATCTCCAATGTTTTTTTTCACAACAAATCTTAAAACTAAAAAAATGAATTTAAAAAGAATCTTTGGGGCATTACTTACCGCCCTCGGAATTGGCGGTTTAATTTATACCGCCGTATTATTTGTAAATAGCAATGACAGCAATTATGCCATTAAATCACTCGTTGTTTTTGGTGTGTTGGGTATCGTATTTTTTATTGCAGGAATTAGTCTTGTACGTACCACAAAAGACGAAGCATAACAAATATTTCTATTTGCCAGGACTTTTAATATAGCAAATGCTTAAAAAACAGAACCCCATTCGGTAATTCAACAAAAAAATCAATTTCATTATTTAATTAAACAATTATGAAAAATCAGAACAAAATTAAAAAAGAAGGGGCTTCAAATATAATCATTGGCAATAAAGACAATGCCTTAGCCTTAGTGAAGGTTAATCTTAAGGAGACAAACATTAACAAGCAAATCGAAAAAATTTATACGCTCTTAAAACCAGAGGTTGAAAGTAAAGGAATCCAATTTTTCTTCAAAAATAGTTTGCCTAAAAAGGAAGCCTTTTTTCTGACAGACCCTAAAAAAATATATGCCGTTCTTACCCATCTTATAAAAAATGTCGTTAAAAATACCCATGAAGGTTCTATAGAATTTGGGTATGGCGGGACAACCACTAAAACCCGCAGAACGGAATTAACATTTTTTGTGAAACACACTGGCGCTAAGGTTTTAAAAAACCCTAAAAAAGCAATATCAAATGGCCTTGTTCAAAATAAAGTGACAAAGCAAGAGAACGGATTGGGTTTGGCGTTAAGCAAATTGTATGTAGCGTTGCTTGGCGGTAAAATTTGGGCAGAAAGCGATGAAAGTGAAGTTGCCAGGTTTTATTTCACCCTTCCCTATCGCATTGATCTGAAAGAAAAATTACTGCAGGAAATACCGCAATGTTAATATAAACGTTAACTAAGAAAACGAAATTAAAACAAAATAGAGACAGCATAGACAAAAAATCAAGCGACAAACCCCATAATCCAATGACAATGAATATCTTAAAAATCTTTAAAGCCATACTTATCGCACTTGTAATCGGTGGCCTTAGCTATCCCGCATTTTTGTTTGCAAATTCTTCCGGCGGACAATTTGCCACTAAAGCACTCATCATTTTTGGCACACTTGGTCTCCTGCTTTTTATTGCGACCATTGCCCTAATACGTATCACAAAAGACGAATCATAAGGATCCGTTTCAGCTTCTAAAAGCATTCAGATTTCGAAGCGTTAAATTATTCATGCAGCAACAAAATGAGTTGCAGAAAAGACAATAAACCAAGAACATTTTTTTTAATAATTTTTTGTTCGTAGATTTAAGTCATCAAAAAAACAGCAAACCAAAATATAAATAAAATAATATGAAAACAAAAACTTTAGGAATCGTAATTGCCATTATAGGAGTACTTATGATTATTTATACCGGGTTCAATTATGTAACCACCGAAAAAGTAATCGACTTAGGTCCGATGGAAATGAGCATGGAAAAAAATCATCCTGTACAATGGTCTCCAATTATAGGCGTTGTTTTGCTAATTGGCGGAATTGTGCTTGTTGCCATTGACAAGAAAAAGTAGTTGGTTATCAATTATACGCCATAAGTTTTGAATTAGTGATGCATAAATAACAACTATTATATGAGACATTAATTTTCAATATTTTTTATAAATCAGCATCACTTTTCAAAAAGTGATGCTGATTTATTTAATAAAAGTCCAATCAATTATTCAGAAACATAAAGTGCTTCATACCAGTAATTTATAGCGTTTATTGGCAATTATTGTCCGTAAATGTGTGAATTGTGTAACTATTTTAAAAAATTGTGTAACCTTTTCCGAAGTATAAGAAGTCAACTTTGATGTATTATTAGCTGGGACAATTAAGCCACAGTTTAAAATCATCATAATGAAAATAAATAATATAACCCAAATGGCAGCAATGCTGTTATTCGTATTATTGGGAAGTTGCACAAACGACCAAGACGCTACTTTAGCCAACGAAGTCTCTGAACAAAAAGATTCTTATGTTTTAGGTAAGGAAATTTCTTTTGAACAATCAAAAGGCGAAGAATTAAAAACTGTAAATTTAGGCGTTGCAGGTGACTTTGTAATTCTTTCAAAAACTGGAATTACCAGTGTGTTTAAATCTTCAATTATAGGTGATATTGGAACAAGTCCGATTACAGGTGCCGCAATGGTATTAAGTTGTGCAGAAGTAACGGGCTCCATATTTTCAGTAGATGCTGCCGGTCCTGGTTGTAAAACTACAAGTGCCACTATGTTAACCTCTGCCATTGGCGATATGCAAACTGCCTATACTGACGCTGCAGGAAGATCAAATCCGGATTACTTGAATTTAGGCGCTGGAACTATCGGTGGAATGACACTATTACCTGGACTTTACAAATGGTCAAGTTCAGTGAACATCCCAACAGACATCAACATTTCTGGTAGCCCAACAGACATCTTTATTTTCCAAGTTGCAGGAACTTTAAAAATGAGCTCTGGAGTAAGAATTACTTTAGAAGGCGGTGCTTTGGCAAAAAATATTTTCTGGGTAGTTTCTGATGCAGTTACTTTTGGAACAACAAGTCATTTCGAAGGAAACATTTTAGGACAAACTGGTATCAATATGCAAACAGGGGCAACAATGAATGGAAGAATGTTGGCCCAAACAGCAGTAACTTTACAAATGAATTCGGTTACAAAACCAGAATAAATTTAAACAATATACCCTTTTTAAAAGGCTGTCTTTTCGGACAGCCTTTTTTTATTGCCTAATTTGAATTTTTATTATATGTAATTCATGCAACTTATATAAAAAGTTGCCTAATTCTTTAAGATATAAAGAATTTTACCTTCGCCATTTGACTATTTAATTACAACAAAAAGAACTTATAAGACTTTTATTATTAGTAGGGAAAAAATATATTTAAAAATACTTAATTAATGGTAGGGTAATATACAAACTACTTGTTATGTATAATGTATGGTAGTTATTAATATATAAATGGATCATAAACAATTAAATAAATTTTAACTCTGAAAATATATCATACGTGTTAATATTATTCATTTAAATGAAGATTATTAGCTTTTTCACCTAAAATTATTTAATTAAAAATTAACAACATGAAAATATTAAAAAATTTATTGTCAACACTTACAATAGCATGTGTAATTTTAATGACAAGTTGTGCAACTGATGAAGACACAGTAGGCACAACACAATCTGATGTAAATCTTGAAGCCGCAGGTTTGGCAAAAACATTCCCAGAAAATCTTGCAGACACGGTGGCGGTTAATCCTTTAATCGTCGTAAATTTCAAAAGCACTGCCATTCCATCAGAAGTGGCAGCATCTGAATTAAGCTTAAAACAAGGAACAGTGCCAGTGTCCGGAACCGTTACCTTTTCAGGCACAACAGCTACTTTTAGGCCGGTAGGTTACTTAGCACCCAATACTCAATTTACCGCAACAATAAAAACAAATTTAAAGGATGGTTCCTCTAAAGATAACGAAAAGGAACATTCTTGGACGTTCAGAACAGGCAACCATCATCATCAGAAAGCGTTTTCAGTTGTTTCAGTAACTCCATTAAATAGTGCCACTGGCGTTGCGTTTGACATACATCCCACGATAACATTCAGTGAGAAAATGGAATCTAAAATGATTGAATCAGTAATGTTTAACTTAAAAAAGGGAACAACAGAAGTTGAAGGCTCTTTAACCTATTCCGATAAAACTGCCACTTTTATTCCAACAAGCAATTTAGAAACGAATACTTTATATACAGGGATGATTACCATTAACGCCAATAATGATGGCGAGAATGATGATGAAGATGATGATGATCATTATTATGAAGACAATGATGGCGATGATAATGATGATGGAGACTACAATAATGATGATGGTGATGATGATGATGAGCAATCATCCAACACTTATATCTGGAGTTTTACAACTGGCGGGGATGGTGTTGTTGCTGATATTACGGCACCAACAATTCTTTCGATTGATCCGGCAAATAATGCTGCTTCAATTGCTGTTAGCTCAAACATTACAGCAACTTTCAGCGAAGCTATGAATACGTCAACAATTACAACCGCTACATTTACCTTAAAACAAGGAACAACAAATGTTGCCGGAACAGTTTCTTATTCAGGCAATACCGCTACTTTTAATCCAACCAGTGATCTTACCGGCGGCTTGGTTTATACCGCAACCATTACCACTGGAGCTAAAGACGTTGCCGGAAATGAAATTTCTGTGGAAAAAATTTGGATTTTTACAACCCTTTTACCTAACGCTTTAGACCTAACTGCACCAACAATTCTTTCGATTGATCCGGCAAATAATGCTGCTTCAGTTGCTGTTAGCTCAAACATTACAGCAACTTTCAGCGAGGCAATGAATACGTCAACAATTACAACCGCTACATTTACCTTAAAACAAGGAACAACAAATGTTGCCGGATCAGTTTCTTATTCAGGCAATACCGCTACTTTCAATCCAACCAGTGATCTTGCCGGCGGCTTGGTTTATACCGCAACCATTACCACTGGAGCTAAAGACGTTGCCGGAAATGCAATTGCAGTGGCAAAAGTATGGAGTTTCACAACCCTTGCGCCTGTTCCAGCCGGATTGTCATTTGCAACTGATGTAATGCCAACATTGGCTAAATGCAATAATTGCCATACGCACCCTTGGACAACTTCAACAGTTGCATCCACTTATTATACAAACCTTGTTAATGGAGGTTATGTAAATCCAACAAATTATACTTCAAGTAAAATCTATAGTAAATTGAATGGTGGCCATCCCGGAGGAACCAGTATTTCAACTGCTGAGATTAACAAGATTCTGGATTGGATGAAGGAAGGTTCTAAAAACAATTAAGAACAATATAAATTTTTAAAAAGGCAACTCATTCTTTGGGTTGCCTTTTTTTATGCGTTAGATATTCGTTCACAGAAAATGAAATCAGCAATTAAAAAAATTAACACTTAAACAAAAAGAACTGGAAAAATTAAGGATTTTGAAGAAAACATTTTAGAAAAAACCCAAATCAATATGTGAATCATGTAACTTTTTTAAATAGTTATGTAACAACATCAGCATCCTATAAACTTACCTTTACTAATTGAATGTTTTGAATAATTAGATTAACAAAAGATGCAACAAGACAGATTTAAATACCTTGACACCTTGGCATTATTATTTAAAACATCAAAAGGCACTAATAAAAATACAGTATGAAAAAATTAAAAATCCTAAACATAAAAAAGGTACAAAGTATAGCTACTGCGCGTTCCATTAAGCTCAGCGAAGATACGCTGGAACAAAAAGAAAGGGCAAACGGTTTTTTGAAAGAAGTTGGCGATATGTCCCTTTTCATAAAACAAATATTTAAGGGAACTTTTTCACGCAATTTCGAATTCAAGGAATTTTTGCGCCAATGTTATGAAATAGGCAATAAATCGTTGCCGCTTATTATCATTACCGGAATCATTATGGGTCTTGTGCTTACCATTCAATCTAGGCCGGCATTGGCAAAATTTGGCGCAGTCACCATGTTGCCCGGAATGGTAGCCGTATCGCTTATCAGGGAAATTGGTCCCATTATTATCGCTTTAATTAGTGCGGGTAAAATTGGTTCGGGAATGGGCGCAGAATTAGGCTCGATGAAAGTAACGGAACAAATAGACGCCATGGAAGTTTCTGCCACAAATCCTATAAGGTATCTCGTTGTGACACGGGTGCTTGCAGCAACATTGATGTTGCCGATTTTGGTGCTTTTTGCTGATGCATTCGGGTTTTTGGGAAGCTGGATTGGCGTAAATATTAAAGGAAATGTGTCACTGGTACTGTATATTTTTCAGGCATTTGGATCCATCACTTTTTTTGATTTTTTTCCTGCCTTAATAAAAACTTTCCTTTTTGGAGCCGTCATTGGCATTGTAGGTTGCTATAAAGGTTTCACCGCCGGAAGAGGTACAGAAAGTGTGGGAAGAGCAGCAAATGCCGCAGTGGTATTGTCGTCCTTACTTATTATTATTGTTGATCTGATTGCGGTACAAATAACAGATATGTTGTCATGAAAAATTCACAAGAAATTAGCGCAGAAACTACATCAGAAGAAAAAATTACTTCTGAAACATTGATAGAAATTAAAAACCTAAAGAAATCTTTTGGAAGACTGGAAGTGCTTAAAGATATTTCCTTAAAACTTCGCAATGGCGAAAACTTGGTTATTCTCGGCAAATCGGGATCGGGAAAATCTGTGCTGATAAAATGCATTGTGCGATTGTTAAATCCTGATGGCGGCACAATTAATCTTCTTGGAGAAAACGTAGGTTCCATAAAAGGCGCAGCATTATCGGAAGTGAGAAAAAAAATTGGTTTTCTTTTCCAAAGTGGCGCTTTGTATGATTCCATGACGGTAAAACAAAATTTAGAATTTCCGCTTCGCAGAATTAAAAGAGGTTTAAATGAGGAGGAAATTGACAAAAAAGTAATTGAAGTATTAGAAAATGTCGGGCTTTCGGATGTGTTGGAAAAAATGCCTTCACAACTGTCGGGCGGCATGCGAAAACGAATAAGTTTGGCGCGTTCCATTATTTTGGATCCGGTAATTATGTTATATGATGAACCAACAACTGGCCTCGACCCGGTAACTTCGGATGAAATCAGCGAACTTATCAATTCTGTTCAAAAAAAATACCAGACTTCTTCCATTATTATCACCCATGATATTGCCTGTGTTCGTTTAACCGCCGACCGCATTATTATGTTGCACGAAGGCTATGTTTATGCGGAAGGAAAACTTGAAGAGTTCGAAAAATCGGATGATCCATTGGTTATGTCCTTCTTCAAATAGTAAAAAAATCAGAAAAATTCAACAAAACCAAATTCAAACAACAACAATTTAAAAAAAATAATATGAACACACACTCAACAAAATTCAAAGTTCGATTAGGGCTTTTTGTGGCCGCAGGATTTGTAATCTTTGCCATTGCGATATTTTTGATAGGCCGCCAAAAAAACATGTTTAATCCAGTTTTTGGTCTCTCTACAACATTCTATAATGTTAGCGGATTGCAGGTTGGTAACAATATTCGATTTTCAGGAATCAATGTTGGAACGGTTGACAATATTAAAATTATCAACGATTCAACAGTTCTGGTAAATATGGTTGTTCAAAAAGACGTGCAAAAATTTATTAAAACAGACGGCATGGTGCTTATCGGCTCAGAAGGAATTATAGGCGACCGGGTTTTAATTATTACCCAGGGAAGTTCCGAAACAAAATCAGTTAAAAGCGGACAATTTCTATCATCGGTTGAACCTGTTGAAACTGATGCCATTATGGCCAGTTTGGATATTACTTCGCAAAATGCGGAGATTATTTCGGGACAATTGATAGAAATTTTATATGACATCAATCAGGGAAAAGGAACGCTTGGGATGTTGATACAGGATACCACGATGGCTGAAAGTCTAAACAAAACAATGGGAAACCTTCAAAAAAGCAGTAAAGGGCTGAGTGAAAATATGGAAGCTGCAAAAAGTAATTTTCTTTTGAGAGGTTATTTCAGAAAGAAAGAAAAAGCAGCCGAGAAAAAAAAGGAAGAAGCCGCTAAGGAAGCAAAACAATAAAAACATTCCTAAAAATCACTTGAAGTTTGGAATCATGATTTTTCATTTTTAGCAAAAATTCATTTAAGGTGTGAATTATGTAACTTTTATAAAAAATCATGTAAGCACCCAACTATTCATCTGGACTACCTTTACCAAATGAAGATTATTGAACAATTTGAGCCGGTAGAAATATGAAGAATCCAATAGAGTTAAGAAAAAACTGGCATGAGACCAAAGATAAGCTGAAGAAAAAATTTGCCAAGCTAACCGACAATGATTTGTTGTTTGTGGAAGGAAAACAAGATGAGGTGGTGAAAAAACTTCAGGTAAAACTAGGTAAATCAAAAGAAGAGATTCTTAATATTATTGCAACCTTATAGTAAAACAGACAATTAAAAGAAACGACTAAAAACATACAAATGAAAAAATTAATTTTTACGCTTAGCGCAATTGTCTTGTTAACAGGCGCTATTTTCACAAGTTGCAACACTGCCGCTGAAAAGGTAAATAAAGCTGAAGACAAGTCTATTAAAGCCGATGAAGATTTCAATATTGCCAAAGAAGAATATTTGGCAGATGTTGAAAATTTCAAAAAAGAAATAACAGCGAAGATTGACGCCAATAACCAAATGATTGCCAGCTTTAAAGTAAAAATAGCAACTTCAAAAAAAGATGCCCAAGTTTACTATCAGGAGCAAATCGCGGAATTGGAACAAAAAAATATTGCCATGAAACAAAAATTGGATGCTTATGAAATATCCGGGAAAGACAACTGGGAAACATTCAAAACAGAGTTTAACAAGGATATGGATGATTTAGGAGAAGCCTTCAAAAACTTTACGGTTAAAAACGAGTAAACACATTAACAAATAATCATATAAACTAAAAAAATAAAAATCATGGGAAATTTACTTTACACAGTCGCAGTTATTTTAGTAATTCTTTGGGCTATTGGATTCTTGGGATACAGTATGGGTGGCCTAATCCACATTTTATTGGTTATCGCTGTAATTGCAGTTATTCTAAGACTAATTTCAGGAAGAAGAATCCTCTAAAAAATTACAGTCTGTTTTTACCTCATAATGCCGACATTTTTTTGTCGGTATTTTTTTTTGTTAAATTTTTTTTTCAGCATAAACTGAGGACAATCAATTTTTAAACTGATTTTAATCAAATCATAAAATAAATGTAATCACTAATTTTATGTCAATATTGGTGACTTAATCAATTTTATTCAGCATTTAAAAATATTAAAATATGCTTTTTGGAAGTCGCCGTTAAAACTTCATACTAAAAATAAATATAAATTAAATACTCATGGGAAATCTACTTTACATAATTGCAGTTATCCTGATCATACTTTGGGCCATTGGATATTTGGGATATAATTTGGGCGGACTCATACATATATTATTGGTATTCGCCATTATTGCAGTAATTTTAAGGGTTATTCAAGGAAGAAAGATTCTTTAAAAAATTACAATCGATTTTTATATAAAAATACCGGGCTTAAACCGGTATTTTTTTTGTGAAAAACTTTCTTCAAATTATTTAGCCACTAAACTTCTTTCTGATAAAAATTGATTTTCTAAAAGGTTAGGTTTCCATCATAAAAAGTAATTTTTCATCAATAAAAAACACCATGTGTGAATTATGCAACTATCATGCATAATTATGTAATACATTACTTATTATATGAACTCACCTTTGTTCTATGAAAAATTTTAACACACCCAAAACAAAAATTATAAACCTAAATACCCTAAAATTATGATCGCAAAAAAATTACTTACTACAATTGCATTTGCATTTGTTTTATTATTTTCAGGTTGTGCAGAGGATGACTTCAATGAAGTTGATGGTCTTTGCCCGCTTGTTATTTCAACAGTCCCTGAAGACGGGGATTTCGATGTGCCTCTAAACCAGGTAATCACTGCCACTTTCAATGAGAAAATGAATCCTTCAACAATTACTGAAACTTCATTTACTGTAAGCGCAAATGGCGCATTGATAGATGGAACAGTTTCTTATAACGGTTTAACTGCAACATTTATACCTTCTTCACCTCTTGATGAAGACACGGAATATACAGGAACCATTACTACATTGGCTAAAGATGAAAGAGGAAATGCTTTACAAGAAGATTATGTATGGTCATTTACTACTGTGCTTCCTTTACCAGAATATGCTGTTGAAGTATCATCAAGTCCTACTATTGGCGGATTAACAGCTGGCGCTGGTTTATTTGACCAAGGCACTGCGGTAACTGTAACAGCTGTACCAAATGTTGGATACACATTTACCAACTGGACAGAAAACGGAGTTCAAGTTTCTACTAGTCCAAACTATCAGTTTGTTTTAATTGGAGACAGAACGTTGGTGGCTAATTATACATTAATACCACCAGCTCAATTTTCTGTAAATGCATCGGCATTGCCAGTTGCGGGCGGATCAACAACCGGATCAGGTTCCTATGATACAGGAAGCAATGTAACTGTTACTGCAACTGCAAATAACGGATACACTTTTGTGAACTGGACATTGGCCGGAGTTCAAGTTTCAACCAATGCAAATTATACATTTGTATTGAATGCAAACAAAACCTTAGTTGCTAATTTTACAGAAAATGCTTATACATTAAATGTAACTGCAGTAAACGGTACTGTTGTGAAAAATCCTAACAACGCAACTTACACCAATGGAACTAACGTAGAACTTACTGCAACACCAAATTCAGGTTATGAATTTCTTAACTGGACAGGTGATGCAACAGGAACTAACAATCCGTTGACTGTACTTATGAATGGCAATAAAAATATCACAGCAAACTTTATTTTAATTGCAAATGCTGGTGGTGCTTGTGCCACTCCTGCAGTTGATTTAGGAACAGCTAAAAATTATGCAATATTGGCAGAATCTGGAATTTCAACAACTGGAACAACTTCAGTAACAGGCAATATGGGAATATTTCCTTTAGAAGCAACTTACATCACTGGATTTGATTTAATTCTTACAGCCGGTGCTGCATATTCAACTTCAAGTTTGGTAACTGGAAAAATTTACGCACCTAGTTATGCGGTTCCAACACCTACCAATTTAAACACAGCTGTAAATGATATGCACACTGCATTCACTACCGCAAATGGTTTGGCTGTAGATGTAACTGAATATTTGGCTGGAAATCTTAATGGCCAAACTTTAACTACAGGTGTTTATAAATGGGGTACAGGACTTTCAATCACAAATGGAATTACCTTAGATGGTGGTGGTCAAGATTGTGCGAAGTTTGTATTCATCATTGGTCAAGACCTTACAGTTGGAGATGGTGCAATTATAACTTTAACAAATGGCGCAAAAGCTGATAATATTTTCTGGGTGGTTGCCGGTTCAAAAGCTGAACTTGGTACAACTGTTCAATTCCAAGGAAATATCTTATCTAAAACTTTGATTTCATTGAATACAGGAGCTACAATTAATGGTAGATTATTAGCACAAACTGCAGTTACTTTAAATGCAGCCACTGTTGTTAAACCTTAATTAAATTTAGAAATGTTCCCCCTTCGGGGGGAATATTTTAAAAATACCAATATTAGATAAACTTTAAATCATAAAATAAAATGAGAAATAAAATAACTTTAACCGAGGGATCGCGCTTTGCTGGCTCCTTAAAACAAACCCTGAAGGGCCTTATTGTTGGCGCTTTAATTTTAACAGGGATTGAATCTCCGCTTCAAGCACAGGAAGTACAATACTCTAGACCTTCTTGGTATTTTGGTATTGCCGGTGGTGCAAACTTTAACTTCTATGATGGTTCAACCCAACAGTTGAATGCAGCTTTCACACCGCCTACCACTTTTCATAAAGGTACAGGTATCGGATTGTTTCTTGCGCCAAGCATAGAATTTCACAAACCTGACACAAGATTCGGATTTATTATTCAAGCAGGATTAGACAGCCGTAAAGGTGATTTCGATCAACAATTAACCGATTGTAATTGTCCGGCCGACTTGTCAACCGACCTAAGTTATATTACTGTAGAACCAAGTTTGCGTTTTGCGCCAACCAAAGGAAATTTCTATTTATATGCAGGACCAAGATTTGCTTTCAACCAAGACAAAGCATTTACTTACCAACAAGGAATAAACCCTGATTTTCCTAATCAAGTGGCTCCTGCAGATGTAGAAGGTGATTTCAGCAGTATTGAAAAAACAATTATCTCTGCACAAATTGGTATGGGTTACGATATGCAATTGTCAAAACCAACCAGCAAAACACAATTGGTGCTTTCACCATTTGTAGCTTTTCATCCTTATTTCGGACAAAATCCACGTTCCATAGAAACTTGGAATTTAACCACCGTAAGAGCAGGTGTTGTGCTTAAAATTGGCAGCGGCCATAAAATTTCACCAGAAAAAGTAGAAGTAGTTGTTCCTGCAGTAGGATTTGTGGTTAATTCTCCTTTAAACGTTCCTGGAGAAATAATGGTAACCGAAACATTCCCATTGCGTAACTATATCTATTTCGATGAAAAATCAACAGATATTTCAAAACGTTATGTGTTGTTGAACAAAGATCAGGTAAAAGACTTTAAAGAAGATCAAGTTGAAGTGTTTGCGCCTAATACAGCAGTTGCAGGTCGTTCAAAACGTGAAATGACCGTTTACTACAATATTTTAAATATTTTAGGTGACCGTATGGGAAAAAATCCTGGCTCAACAATTGTTTTGGTTGGATCATCAGAAAATGGACCGGCTGAAGGAAAATTGATGGCAGAATCTGTTAAGAAATATTTGGTTGATGTATTCGCAATTGATGCTACAAGAATAGCTATTGAAGGAAGAAACAAACCTAAAATCGCTGCAGAAAAAGAAGGTGCAACTCGTGAGTTGGCTTTGCTTAGAGAAGGTGACCGCAGAGTTTCTGTTGAAAGCAGCTCTCCAGCCTTGTTAATGGAATTTCAATCTGGCCCTGACGCTCCTTTGAAACCAGTACAAATTATTTCAGTGCAAGAAGCGCCAATTGCAAGTTACGTAACTTTTAAAGTTGACGGAGCAGATGAAGCATTCAGCACTTGGAAAATGGAAATTACAGATCAAAATGGTCTAGTACAAAATTATGGCCCTTATACACAAGAAGAAGTGAGTATTTCCGGAAACACTATTTTAGGAACCAATCCTGAAGGAGATTACAAAGTGAAAATGATCGGTACAAACAAAACCGGGGAAATTGTAACCAAAGAATCTACTGCGCACATTGTAGCCTGGACGCCTTCTAAAGTTGAAGAAGGAATGAGATTCAGTATCATTTATGAATTTGATGATGCAAACGCAATTGCGATGTATGACAAATATCTTTCAGAAGTTGTGGCGCCTAAAATTCCGGCCAACGCAAAAGTGATTATTCATGGCCATACTGATGTTATTGGTGAAGAAGCTTACAACCAAACATTGTCTGATAAAAGAGCCAATGACGTTAAAACAACTTTACAAAACAGCGTAACTAAATTAGGCACTGCTGGTGTAACATTTGAAGTAACCGGAAATGGTGAAAATGAAAGTGCAGCTCCTTTCGGAAATACACTTCCAGAAGAAAGATCTTACAACCGTACCGTTATTATTGATGTTGTATCACAAAAATAAATTCTATAAATGTTATAGAAGGTTGTTTGAAATGGAAAATGACAGGGTTTTGCCCTGTCATTTTTTTTTCTTAACTTTAGGATGTGTGAATTATGTAATTTATTAAAAAAAATATGTAACAAATTAAGCGTGATTTAATTGCAAATTTACAACATAACTAATTTAACAATTTTAAACAGCAAAAAATGAAAAAAACAAGACTTTACTTAATGATAATGATGTTATCATTAGGTGCATTTACCACAGTGAGCGCTTCTGAAAAAAATCCTGCAACAGCTGCAAAAGAAATCCCGGCAGAAATTCAAGTGATGCTTAATCGTTTGGAAGAAATTAAAGACATGGACAAATCCGATCTTAATCGTGCTGAAAAGAAAGAACTGCGCAAAGAAGTTCGCGCAATCAATACCGAAATTAAATCTTCCGGAAACGGTATCTACATTTCAGTTGGCGCCATTATCATCATTTTGCTTTTAATCATTATATTATAAGCCATTATTGATTTGTCATCAATTTAAAATGACTGAAACCTAATTAAATTCCATAACTTGTTATAGAATATTATTTAAATTATTTGAATGAAAAAAGGACGCGGCACAAACCCTGTCCTTTTTTTATTCACATTTTTTTTATAAATTGTTAAATTAACCAAAAAATATTTTGGGCGTTCCCCTGCGGGTCGGGCCTTTTGTTCCAAACTTTTATCGCTAAAAAGCGCAAAAGGTTTTCACTTCAGTCCCTAACGCGGATCAATTTACGATTTTTGATTTACGATTTTAGAATTAAAAATGTCAAATTCGGTCAACGTTATTTAGGCATCGACAAACCTGAAACCTGAAACTTGAAACCTGAAACTTGAAACTTGAAACAAAAACAAACCGCAAGACCGCAAGACAAATAATAAAAACATTAATAACCAATTTAAGAATAAGAAACAGATGAAATACAACATAAAAATAAACAGCATAAAAACTGTTGATGAAATAAAAGATTACTGGACCACGGAAGATTATATCCAACTGTTGGAAAAGTTTAATTTTCCCGATGCCGAAACTGCCAAAAAAGATACTTTATATGAATTGTTGTTGATGGCCATCACCGATTTTGAACCCAAAGAAGCCGCAGTGATTGTGCTTGACCATAAATTGGGGGAACATTTAACCAAAGGGCAAATTGAACAAATTTCAAATGAAATGTTGATCGACAAGGTTTGTGAAGAATATCCGGAAATTGAATTGCAATATGCCTTATTTAATTGTAACCAACTGCTTTATAAAGCCTTCAACGGAGTTTTTCCATCCGCAAATGCCACATTAATTGACTGTACCATCACGCCGGTTGATACAAATTCTGAGGTTGAAATAACCAAAGAAATTTTGCTTAAATTATTTAGCAGCGGACTTTCCGACCGAAATATCCTTAAACGATTGTTTGCCGCACAAATGGATGAGAATGCTCCTTTTCCTGAAGCCGAAGGCATTGTCTGGGAATTAAAATCAAAAGACAATAGCAATTTTAGACTCATTGCTTCAGAAAATCTACTGAAAGACGCTGATTTCCCTGCACTTGAATTTGAAGGGGATTATGAAGTCGCAGCAGATAATGATTAAACAATAAGCACTAAAATATTTAAAAAGCTTCTGAAAATATCAGGAGCTTTTTTTATTTAGAATGGTTTTAAATTTTTACAGGAAATCAAATAACCTGAAAAAAAGCGCTAATTTTAAATAAAAATGCTCAAAAAAACATTATTCTTCTCTAATAAATGCGCTTTAACAACTCAAAACGAACAACTCCTAATTAAATCGGAGATTAGAAATGCCACCATACCCATTGAAGATATTGGCTTTGTGGTGATGGAGCATCCTGAAATTTATGTATCCATCCCAACATTGACAAAACTGACCGAGAACAATGTGGCTGTTATTTTTTGCGATGCAAAGCATATGCCCTGCAGTATGCTGTTAAATTTAGACAACCATCATATTCAGCAAGAATTATTTACCAATCAAATTAACGCTTCCGAACCATTAAAAAAGCAACTTTGGCAGCAAGTGATCAAAACAAAAATTAAACATCAGGCACAGCATTTACAATTGTTAAATAAACCCTTTGAAGTTCTGAATTTTCACGAATCTAAAGTATTAAGTGGCGATACCGAAAACCGAGAAGGCGTTGCGGCCGCCCATTATTGGAAACACATTTTCGATTTCGATTTTAAAAGAGAACGTTATGGCGATTACCCAAATCTGTTTTTAAATTACGGCTATATTATTTTAAGGGCGGCAGTTGCAAGAGCCATAGCCGGAAGCGGATTATTGAGCACTTTGGGAATTCATCATCACAATAAATACAATGCATTTTGTTTGGCCGATGATATTATGGAACCTTATAGGCCAATAGTTGATGCCAAAGTAATTGAAATTATAAATACTTTTCCAGAACAAGAATTAACAACACCCATAAAGGCAGAACTTTTGAATGTATTAACGCAAACCGTTTATTTTGAAGACACCAAAAGTCCGCTGATGGTGGCTTTAACAAGAACCACAAATTCGCTGCAGCAATGTTATGCAGGTACGGCACGGAAAATTAACTATCCCGGTTTATGGAGTTAAATGGTTACAGAATTATGTGGTTATTTGTGTTTTTTGATTTACCGACCGAAACGAAAAAAGACAGGCGAAACGCCCAGCAATTTAGAAAAAACCTGATTAAAGACGGATTTACGATGATGCAGTTTTCTGTTTACACAAGGCATTGCGCCAGCAGTGAAAGTGCCGATGTCCATGAAAAACGCATCAACCATTTATTGCCGCCATTGGGAAAAGTGAGTGTGCTGCGCATAACGGACAAACAATTTGGGAATATTCTTAATTTTTGGGGAAAATTTGAGATCCCAAAAGAACCCCAGCCTTCACAATTAGAGCTATTTTAATTTCTCATGATTTTTGGGTGGTATTATATTTATCATCAACCCACTTATCAGGATTCATCTTAATATAATTGAAAATATTCTCGTATGCATTTTCACTCCTTATAATATGGTCATAAAAGGAACGATGCCAAGAAAAATCATGAAATCCAGATAAATGGATTAATTTTGACGTTGTCATTTTATAGGCGCCCATTAATGACGACAATGATTTGATTTTAATATTTTTATTTATAATTAAATTTCTATCAATTTCAATAATGCCATGAATATGATTTGGCATTATAATAAATGTATGCACTTTTATGTATGGATATTGATTTTCTAGCCAATCCCATTGGATTTTTGCAATCTCCCCAATTTCATTTAAATACATTTTTTTGGATTTTGATTCAGAATAAGCGGAAAGGATTTCGCCAAAACAACATTCCATATTTTTGACACAAATAGTGACAAAATATAAATTATTCATCGAATAATCATATCCGACCATCCTATTTCTTTTTCTCTTTTTCATAACAACCATAAATATACAATAATTTTTAGCAGTACGGACAAGTCGCGACTTGTCCCAAGTGATATTGCTCAAGAAATGATGAAATTTAAATGATTGAAATATTTAAATATTTAAAATGCGATTTCAAATTTATTAAATAATCGCGCAAATTATGCAAGTAAGCCAATCATTGCAAAAAAACCAATGATTTCCGTGGCAATTATTTTCAAGCCAATCATTGCGGAAAAGAAAATCATTGCGGAAAAGAAAATCATTGCGAAAATCAAATCATTTCCGTGGCAATCATTGCGAAAAAGCCAATGATTTCCGTGCCCATCATTGCGTGGGACAGGTCGCGACCTGTCCCTACGCCATCATTTTCCCGCCAATATTCCCGAAATTTTGATTCGGAATAAATTCATCATTGAAATCAAAATAAATAATGCCTGAATTTTGATTTGGAATAAATTCATCATTGCAATCATAAAAAATAATGCCGAAATTTTGATTTGGAATAAAATCATCATTGCAATCAAAATAAATAATGCCGAAATTTTGATTCGGAATAAATTCATCATTGCAATCAAATTAAATAATGCCGGAATTTTGATTCGGAATAAATTCATCATTGAAATCATAAAAAATAATGCCGGAATTTTGATTTGGAATAAATTCATCATTGCAATCAAAATAAATAATGCCGAAATTTTGATTCGGAATAAAATCATCATTCCCGCAAATATCATGTACGGACAGGTCGCGACCTGTCCCTACGCAATTATTTTCGCACCAATATTCCCGGAATTTTGATTCCAAAAAATGAAAAATCCAATTTGAAACCATCATTCAAAAAATAATTATTCCGAAATTTGATACAAAATGAAATCACAATTTTTATCAATATCATGTACGGACAGGTCGCGACCTGTCCCTACGCCATCATTTTCGCACCAATTTTGCCGAAATTTTGATTCGGAATAAAATCATCATTGCAATCAAAATAAATAATGCCGAAATTTTTGATTCGGAATAAATTCATCATTCCCGCAAATATCATGTACGGACAGGTCGCGACCTGTCCCTACGCAATTATTTTCGCACCAATATTCCCGGAATTTTGAAATGAAATCATAATTGGCAACACAGAAATAAAAAAATGCCCCAATCTTGGCCAAAAAACACAAAAAAGGAGCATTTTTATTTACAATATTTCGCTTTAAATTCTTGATTATTAGAAGGTAACTAGCCAACTAATATCGTATTCTCTAATCTTTAATCAAATCGGAAAACCACCCAAATGCCGAAATAAATCCAAAATTTTCCTGTTTTTCGATTCACAAACACACCAAAAAAATAAAATGAGGTGTTTGTAAACCACCTTAGAAATAAAAAAATGCCCCAATCTTGCACTATCAGTACAAAAAAGGAGCGTTTTTATTTACGATATTTCTCTTTAAATTCTTGATTATTAGAAGCTTTAGGAGCAACTAATATCGTATTCTCTAATCTTTAATCAAACCACAACACATTAGCATCAATATACAATTCAATTAAAAATATCGTATTCTCTAATCTTTAATCAAACCACAACTTATTTCTAAACTTTCCATTTGTCATTTGTAATATCGTATTCTCTAATCTTTAATCAAACCACAACTCTTGTGTCGCTCTGTTTTGAGCAACCATTAATATCGTATTCTCTAATCTTTAATCAAACCACAACTATGATAAAGTATTAATGACCGAGTTTTTTAATATCGTATTCTCTAATCTTTAATCAAACCACAACAGATTTTTAATAGATTTTTTTTAAAATTATAATATCGTATTCTCTAATCTTTAATCAAACCACAACGCGATGATCAAGGACGTTCCGAAAGTGCGGAATATCGTATTCTCTAATCTTTAATCAAACCACAACATATGTAGCTCGCTATTGATTTATTACTGAATATCGTATTCTCTAATCTTTAATCAAACCACAACCAGGTAATGCGAGTACAAATAATTTAATAAATATCGTATTCTCTAATCTTTAATCAAACCACAACCACTTGAGTGTCGGTAATTGTAGGCGGATTAATATCGTATTCTCTAATCTTTAATCAAACCACAACATAATTGAGGTCGTTGTTTACTACATTTTTAATATCGTATTCTCTAATCTTTAATCAAACCACAACACAAACAAAAAGCAGGCAAAGAACTCGATTAATATCGTATTCTCTAATCTTTAATCAAACCACAACTTGCATTTCAGTTGCTTTTAATTCGGCAGCAATATCGTATTCTCTAATCTTTAATCAAACCACAACTCGCCATCTTTGGATGCAATAAAACCAACGAATATCGTATTCTCTAATCTTTAATCAAACCACAACTGGTGTTTACACGCCAAATGAAGTACGTCAAATATCGTATTCTCTAATCTTTAATCAAACCACAACAATTTCCTTGATAACCTTTTAGTTCCAAACAATATCGTATTCTCTAATCTTTAATCAAACCACAACCAAGCAGTTAATGTTAAATCCATTTTTTCAAATATCGTATTCTCTAATCTTTAATCAAACCACAACCTCATTCCATTCAGTACAATAACTTTCAAAATATCGTATTCTCTAATCTTTAATCAAACCACAACTTTAAAATATGCAATATTTGCATTTATTTAATATCGTATTCTCTAATCTTTAATCAAACCACAACAGATCAATAGATGACTGCATTAAGTTTTGAATATCGTATTCTCTAATCTTTAATCAAACCACAACGCGGCTATAACACTTTCCTGAACATCTAAAAATATCGTATTCTCTAATCTTTAATCAAACCACAACGAAGAATCCATAGCTTAAATCTTTAATGGTAATATCGTATTCTCTAATCTTTAATCAAACCACAACCAACATCAATAACTTCCCATTTTTCTAAATAATATCGTATTCTCTAATCTTTAATCAAACCACAACATTAAATTTAAAGTTGGCTTGAAACATAGAATATCGTATTCTCTAATCTTTAATCAAACCACAACCTTTGCGAAAAACACGATTAAAAGCCGCTGAATATCGTATTCTCTAATCTTTAATCAAACCACAACTGTACTCATAATTGGTACATCCGAAAAAGAAATATCGTATTCTCTAATCTTTAATCAAACCACAACCTTAAAATACTTTTGTTTTTTGGGAGCGAGAATATCGTATTCTCTAATCTTTAATCAAACCACAACCATTCCGGTACGTTGCCTTACTTCCGTCAAAATATCGTATTCTCTAATCTTTAATCAAACCACAACGCCAGTTCCTTAAGTTGTTTTTTTTGCTTTAATATCGTATTCTCTAATCTTTAATCAAACCACAACGTAGTAGCCTGTTCTCTTTTAGCTTTGTCAATATCGTATTCTCTAATCTTTAATCAAACCACAACTTTTGAGCTAAGATACTTCAATGGAGTTTTAATATCGTATTCTCTAATCTTTAATCAAACCACAACAAGACATGAAAAAATCAACCTTTATAATTAATATCGTATTCTCTAATCTTTAATCAAACCACAACTTGCAATCTACACGTGTTATTTAATAGCTTAATATCGTATTCTCTAATCTTTAATCAAACCACAACAACCCTTGTTTTCATATCCACAAAACGATGAATATCGTATTCTCTAATCTTTAATCAAACCACAACTAGGGTTGATAAAGTAAACCGAAAAATATTAATATCGTATTCTCTAATCTTTAATCAAACCACAACACTAATTGCTCAACGCTTAAATTACTTCTTAATATCGTATTCTCTAATCTTTAATCAAACCACAACCATTCGTGTTGGCATAAATTGCCCGGCATAAATATCGTATTCTCTAATCTTTAATCAAACCACAACTTTCGCGTGGACAATCTTTGGCCAGTTCTTAATATCGTATTCTCTAATCTTTAATCAAACCACAACACAAACAAAAAGCAGGCAAAGAACTCGATTAATATCGTATTCTCTAATCTTTAATCAAACCACAACGAAAAATCGTCACTAGAAAAATCGGGAAAACGATTTTTCGTTGTGGTTTGGCTGTTTAAGGTTTGACAACCATGATGTCAAAGAACTTCTTAATCTTTTGAGGAAAGACCTTATAAATGTTACGTTACAGGCTTTATTCTATGTTCAAAATATCCATAACTTCTTTCCTGCTTTCAATATTGTGTCTATTAGCTTGTTGCATTAACAACAACAAACCCAAATCTTCTTTTTCTTCTATAGTTAAACTTTTAAAAAGTTGTTTTTCTTTTTCAGCCACAAACAAGCCTACAGCTTCTTCCATCAACCCTTTTACGCTATTGTTTTCAAAAGCCGAAAGTAATTTTAGTTTACTTATTGTGCCCTTATCTATGTCTATATTTTTTTGCATATTTTTTTGCATATTTTTTATAAATTTAATTCAATAAACTTTTTAGAAAATTCAATATCAATATTTCCCAAAGTATCAATTTTTACAGGAATTATTCTAATTGTTGATGGACTTCTTCTTAAAACTACTTCTGATAAATTAGATAAATCACCTTCTGATTTAATAGCTTTAGCATTATCAACATTTCCTGAAGCATAATTATGTCTAACCAATACAAGAATACCATTTTCATCAAACTTAACAATTTTAAAAAGTCGGTTTTGCAAATCCTTTTTGCTTTCCCACTTAATTTCATCGTTAGGCATCTTATCAAAAACTAAAAACATATCGTCTTGATGAAGCTTCAATATTGGTTTTTCTGTTTCTTGTTCAAATATGTTTTTAACAATATTGTAATGGTTTATCAATTTATATTTTCTGTTTTTTAATTTTCCATTTTCATTGGGTATTAAATCACCAAAAATCTGTGCTTCATAATTTGTATAACTATCTTTATCAAAATAATAATCTCTTTTGTGTTCAAATTTCGATTCATCAATTTTTCTAATTTCTTTGTAATCTTTTAAGTTAGTTTTAGAAGATTTTAACCTTAATTTTTTAATAACCATTCTTCCTACTTGCTTTTTATTTTTTTCATCATAATATTCTGGGAGAATTATGGCGCCTTCGCTTTCCTTATTTTCACTTAATAACAATTCAAGTCCTTTTGTACGTGTTAGGTTGGTAACTTCATTTTCAATCTTTTCTTTATAGGAAACTCTTTTCTTTTCGTCAACATCTATTTTAATTATTGTATTAAATAATGATGCAACAAACCCTTTTAAATCAGTAAAATCGGATGAAATATTTTGTTTTGTAACACTTTGAACAACTATCTCTTTTTTCTTGTCATATTTTCTGATTTTTTCAAAAACACGATAGGCTATCGTCCTTCTATGTTCTAATTCCTTTTCCTCTGAATTTTCATCATCTTTTACATGAAAATCCATTAATTTCACCCAGCCTTTATCATCTGCTAACTTTAACAATCTAACTTTTATTCCCTCGTCAATAATATTTTCTATATCTCCGCCTCCTATCGAAGTAATAGGTTTTCGCTGGGCAAAAATGAATTCATCATTCTTCTTAATATGAGCGTAAGGATTTTGGCTGTTTAGTTTTCCTCTAAGATTCTGTTTTTTAGGATTTTCTTTTTTTAAAGCTTCCAATAAAGGCTTTATTCTATCTGTTTGTTTATGAAAAATAAAAACTTCTTGATGAAGATTGTGCATTCGCTCGGCAAAATTATCCATCGGTTCCTTAAGCTTATATTTTGGATTATCATTTCCCTTAAAATAATCACTTTCATACAAATGAAAAGCTTCTGAAATCCAATTTGCCGTACCTTTCTCAACACAGGCCAATGTTATGGCATCAATACAGTGATGAATATGGTTACTTCTGTCTTTCACGGCATATTCACCTTCCAATCCCCACATTTTGCGTAATGTATCCGTAATTTTACCATTTACAACATTCACCTTATTGAAGTAAGAATTTAAATAAGCTCTTGCATATTTTGCAATTATTCTTGTGTCAACAAGGTTGGCATTGGTAAATTGATTTGTTATTTCCTTATTTTCAAAATTTTTGAATTTACTGCTTAAATAATCTAACTTAATTTTTGTATAATGTACTTTTTCCCTAAACTCACCATGCGCAATTGGATCACTTGTTGCCTTTGCAGCGATTGTATACTTTTTAAAATCTTCTTCTAGCATTTTTAAACTTACGTTCCAAGTTGGCACATTATTTTTTAATGAATATGATTTGAGATTTGCATTTCTATTAAGGATAATTGATTCTTTAGTTATTGATTTTCCTTTATAGTTTTCATTTAAAAGACCTGGCAAAATATTTTTTTTAACCTTGCGATTAAACTCAGCATCGGCAAGTGTTTTATTAGATAAAGAATTGTCATGAAATTTACTTCTTGGTATGGTATGTTCAATATCATAAGTTGTTTTACCTCCTAAAAATTCACAAATTGAAATTTGATTTCCGGTATAAATAC
This sequence comes from Lutibacter sp., assembly GCA_036567345.1. Taxonomy (GTDB): domain Bacteria; phylum Bacteroidota; class Bacteroidia; order Flavobacteriales; family Flavobacteriaceae; genus Lutibacter. The sequence goes on along the minus strand of DATCUQ010000001.1, from coordinate 5,572 downwards.
ATTGATAATTTTGCTCTTTCCATAAAACAAATTTTATGACATCTGTATCAGTCGGATTAATTTCATGTCTACAATCTTTTGGATAGGTGTCTATAATCTCATTTTTCGCCCAAGCTCTAATAATTTCCTGTTCTTTTTGCCATTGAGATAAGGCTCTGCGATAACTTGCGCTATTTATTTCACCAGCAACTTCCACATTCACTTCGGTATCTTTGTCAACAATCCCTTGTCTAATTAACTCATTGCACAACCTCTTGATTTGATGCATCGATCTATTAAACACTGGGTTTTTTATGGAACTAATTTCGGGGTTTCCTAATTTTTTATGAGCAATTGGATATGCTTCCATCGCAGAAGGATGATATAATTTTGTTACATCAATTTTATCTGTTGGAAATACTTCTGATAATTTTTCAAAAATAAATTCAGGTATTGTTTTAGTTGAAAGATATGGGATGTCCTTTGAATTTTTATCCAATGAAGAAGCTGAAAATTTATACCAACAATTATCAAAAATTTCTGCTATTTCTTTTTCGGTCATAATATTAAACTGAGTTTCACCTACCCAACTTAAAATTTCTTCTTTTAAAGATTTTTGATGGGCTTCAATACTAAATGAATTATTTCCAAGATTTTCATTTTTTTCCTTTAACCTACTGATATAATTATTTATAATCCCATCATTTTGCTTCTCAATTTTATGAATATTTAATGCTTCACTTATTTTTTTGGCAATAGTTTCCTGTTCATCATCATTTAAATTTCTACTAAGAACTTTGGTAATATTCGCTAAAAATACTGCGTGAGAATAAATTTCTCCTTTTTTAAGAAATGGCACTATTTTTTTGAGTGCGGCTTTACTTAAACTTCCATAGCCTTTATCTAATTTAATCTTCTGAAAATCTTCAACACCTTTTAAATTGAGTTCAAGATGTTTTTCTGCAAATTCTTTTCTTCCTTGTTTCTTATCCTTGTTTCCAAATGTGTCTAAAAACAAACAGTGCCAAATATCTTCAATACTAATTTGTGTTTTGCCTTTTTCATCTTTAAAGCCAGTATTTAAAAGCGGTAGTTCATTATATTTTTCTTTTCCAAGAAACCTGATTAAAACAGAAAGTGTAGGGCAAGCCGAAAACTTTTTATCCAATGGAAAATTAAAATATAAGTCAGCAACGCCACCCTCAATTAAATTGCCTTTATAAAACACTTCATTTGGTTTTTTTATGTAGCAATACATTTTTTCGCCACTAAGTTTATTTGCTATTTTATTAAACTCAAATTCGGTTTTTTGAAGAAAAAGCGGTTTAATAAGTTCCTTTTCTTCGGTGGTTAAAAAGTCAAGTTGCTTTTGTCCTTCATCTTTCCTTTTAATTCTATTTATGGATTCCCACATTCTAAATTCCTCGAAAAGTGGATGAGAAATAGCTATTCTCTTTCGTTTAGGTTCTAATGGACACATCGCCACCAAACCTTTTTGACTTTTTAAAGGCCTTTGATAAAATATTGCATTGTACAGTTTATCTTTTAATTCACCTTTAATATTTTGCTTTTGGCAGATATACAAAAATTCTTGTTTATAATGTATTTCCCTATGCGTATATCTTCCTCTAATTTTAGTAATTAAACCTGTCTTTTTATCAGCTTTGGCATAAATAGTATAGAAATAACTTCCCATTGTTGGCTGCCCACTTTTATTTATTGCTTCGGAAAGTTCACCAATAGATTTCATTACTGTACCTAAATTCTCTGGTTTATCAAATTCGGTGATTATAAAGCTTCTTACTTTCTCAAATTCTATTTCCTTTTTAAGTTCTTTTTGTATTTTATTTCCTAATGTTATTACTTTTTTGTCTGCTTTCCGATTCTCGAATAATACTTGAAAAGGTTCTATAAAAGCTCCAGCATCATTTGTTTCTTCCAATAATTTAGACACTTCAGTTTTAAACAAGTCTAATTTATCTTCTGTTTGTTCTTCATCTCCATTTGAAAGGTAGCCTCTTCTTTGTGACAAGTGATATAAAGCCCTGCCAAGTTGCATTTTTCCTTCCTTGCTCTCCATTAAACCATCTTTTGTTGCAGCAAGGTGGCGTAAGTAATATGGTTGTTTTAATTTTTCGTTTTCACTATTTCCTTTCTTTTTCCCGGTTCTTTGCCATTCAATAAATTTTTCGTTTTCACAAGGATATATTTTTTTGTTTTTCCACTTGTTTAGTTCCCCTTCATCAAAAGGTGGGCACAATCCAAATTCATTAAGAACTTTCAACGTTGCGATTTTTCTTAATATTATTCTTTCCAATCTTCGTCTTGCCCCTCTAAATCCTCTTCTTTCAGCAGCTTTTGAATTTTCTTTAGCATCAGCTCCCTTCTGAAAAATATAACTTCCTTTTGTTGGAATTAAATTATCATTTTCTCCTTTAAACTCTAAAAAATTATATTTACCGTTGTCTTTTTCTAATACTGACCAACCAATACTGTTAGTTCCTAAATCAAGCCCAAGTTTTATTTTACTCATAATCTTTATATTTATAAAAATAGTATTACATTTGTTTTAATCAAATCACAATAAGGCACTTGTTTACAAGATAGCCGTAGGAATTATCCGTAAGGTACCTTAATAGAGCCCTCAGTTTACTGGGGGTTCGTTGTTTTTAAGCCCATCCAATGGAGTTGGTGCCCAAATCAAGTCCTGAAATTTTTGTCATAATATTTGTGTAATTAGCAATTAATTAATTTCGAATTTTAAAGGTAAGTAAAAAACTCAGACAAAGAAGTTATAAGACCGTTGCACGGTAAATTTTTACAAAAAAAGACAAAAAAAACAGGGTTAACCATTTGGCTATAAGGATATTAAATTGTATTTTAGGGCTATGAAACTAGTAAAAAACCCAACTTTAGCAGACAGCATTTGTGATTTACGTTCACGAAAGATCAAAACGGTATTTTTCAACCAAATCAATACACTTTTAGACTGGGATAAAATAAGCCGTATTATAGACAACCATTACACAAAAGGAAAAAGTGCAACGGGAAGCCCAAGTTATGATGGTCTTCTGTTGTTTAAAATGTGTTTATTGCAAACTTGGTATGGATTAAGCGATTATGAAGTAGAAGACCGGGTAAATGACAGTATATCTTTTGGCTATTTCTGTGGATTAACATTAGAGCAAATAGCGCCCGACCACAGCACCGTAAGCCGATTTAGGACTTCAATGACTAAAGCTGGTGCGTATGAAAAATTATTCAAGGAGATAAACAGTCAACTGGAACAACATAAAATCATCGTAAAAACGGGGGTTATTGTAGATGCCAGCGTGATTGAAACGCCTTTAAAACCCAAAGGAAAAACGACCCATAAAGTAACCCAAGACAGGGAAGACGAGCTGGAAAATGAAGTAACCAAAGAATATGCGCAAAGTGTGGACAAAGACGCTAGTTGGTTAAAAAAGCGAGGGAAATATCATTTTGGCTACAAAAAGCACCACGTAACAGATAATGAAGGTTTGGTTTTAGGGGTGTTAACAACCAAAGCGAGCGTAAATGAGATTGCAAATTTAGAAGAAGTTTTGGATACGGCTGATTTGCCCGAAAATATCCCATTAAAGGCAGATAAAGGCTATCAATCCGAGAAGAATGAAAAACTGTTAAAAGAAAGAAAGCTCAAAAATCACATTTTAAAAAAAGCCAAAAAGAACAAACCCTTAACCCAGTGGGAAAAGAAATTCAATAAACTCATAGGCAAAACAAGATTTAAAGTAGAGCGTACTTTCGGGGGAATAAAACGATGGTTTAATGGTGGGATTGCAAGATATAGAGGCATCGCAAAAATGCACACACAAAACCTGATGGAGGCGATGTGTTACAATTTATATCGAAGTCCGGGGATAATTGCGTCTAATTGTAAAATTTAAGGAAAAAACACAAAGAAAAAAGCTTATATGACAATTAAAAACAGTAAAAAATCAATATTAAGGAACTTAAAAAAATTGAATTTATAAAAAAGTGTTCTCGAATTAACCTAAAAAACTGAAATTGTTCTTTTGCAACGGTCTTAGTTTCTTGTTTAAAAAAATTTTCCTCTGCAATAAACCACAACTTTGAATGGTAAAAAAAGTAGCGGAAACGAAACTCAATTTTCAAAATCACGATTTGCTATATTAGCATATTTACACAAACTAAGAAATTGGATTAAGCTATTGTTTTTACCAAATGTTGCAAAACGTTTGCCTGAATCTGAACTTATGAAATTAAGATTTAAAATGTCAAAAAAATCTGAAAGGGATTTTCACATTTTAGAATCTCAATTTTTATCCTATCAAAAAAAATATCCATTTGCATCACATTTCCGTATTATATTTAAAGAGGATAGTCAAGATTATCGGCTTGGTGTAATTTGGAATGTTGACAAAATAATTCCTCAAGATAAGTAACGTCATTAGACCAATAAAATTCATTTTCACTCACCCTGTGTAAAACAACAACATCGTAATCTACGTCAGAAAGAGTGTCGTTATCGCAAGATTCTAATATTTTCCAAATATATTCAAAGCCCATTTGCTTTTCGTATCTTAAATAATCTCTTGTCGGAATAGCGAATAGACGTTGAATTAAATATCCGTTTTTCATTTTATACTTTCCGACTAATACTTTAAATCTTTCTACTAATTCTATCGCTTCTTCGTTTGTAAATTTCTCTGTTTTTTCCTTTTCTGCCATATTATAATTTTTCAGTAGTTGAATGTTTTGCAACGAGTTTTTATAAGATTTGTGCGACGTAAAAATCGGAGATTTTTCCGCCGTAGCAAATTTTTATTGAATGTTTGTCAGTTTGTTCTAAATCGGATTTGAGCATAAATTTTATGAGGTGTTGCAAAATGTTGCTTTTAGTTCATATTTTGTTCTTTAGTTCAAAACCAAATCTGGTGGATTTTTCTCAGCTTGTTACAATTTTTGTTTTTAAGAATTTCTGTTTTGTTGCTCAATTCCGAAATGATTATAAAACTAACAAATATTTCTCGGTTTGTTCTAATTTTCTATTTTAGTTTTTCCGTTTCGTTGCTCAATTCCGCCATTTTGCTCAAAATCATAAATCTTTCTCGGTTTGTTCCAATTTTTCTGTTTTGGTTTTTAGTTCAATTGCTCAATTCCGAAATGATTGAAAACTCAAAAATTTTTCTCGGTTTATTCAAATTTTTCTTTTTTAGTTTTCCGTTTTTTTGCTCAAAATCTTACCGATTCAACTTGCTTTTTTTGGTAATTTCAATTTAATTTTAAAGAACTTTTCTCCGCCAAAATTCGATTCCGCTATATTTTGCAACGGTTTAGAGCATGAAAAGTTGCGCTTTTGAAAACGCAATTTTCCGATGTTTAAATTTAGTGTTATTAAGTTTTAGAATCATTCTATTTAGTTGGATTTAGCAATTTTTTATGCGCATTGTGTGTGCCCTGCATGAGCAGCGCTCACACTTAGTGAAGCTAAATGAAAAAATTCAAAAATGCAAATTTGAATTTAGAAAAGCAAGATTAAGTGTGAATATTTTTCCAGAGGGTGCGAGACCCTTACGTGCGGAGTAAC